>CAYVQZ010000036.1:0-54736 GCA_964453435.1 uncultured bacterium | reverse complement strand
TGAGGTGGCACGGGCACTCGGAGATGTCGCCGTTTGGTCCTCTCGCCGTCGGGCGAATATCGGGCCCTTCCCAAAATGTGCATTCGGGGCCCCAAAATGCTCCTTCAGCCGGCAGCGGGAGGCAGGCGAGAAGGAGCAAAACAATCACTGGCAAAACAGTTCTGCGGCACATATTGTGCGGCGCCTCCTATTCCCCTCAAGGAGGCGGGGCTCAAACTTAACTGTGTCGTCCCCACCGCCGCGGAAATCAGCGTGATTGAGGGAGTGCCCGCAACGTAGAATCGGTGCCACTGTCCGATGTAAGGCCACAGTTGCCAAACAGACCCAAGCTTTCCATTCACTTGTATTTCTGTTTGCGGCTGCTATATACTGAAAAAAAAGGTCTGGGGGGAGCAGAAATCGCCTTGGATTTCGTTGGGGCACCCCGAACTCGGCTTAGACTATATCATGCAATCAAAATCTGAAATTGCGCTGCATCTCGAAAGGACGCACAGGATTCTCAGAGGCGCCACTTCGCGTGAAAAACGTTCGCAGGTCGGCCAGTTTCTTACGCCGGTTCCTATTGCCCGATTCATGGCATCGCTGTTCGAGGGTTCTCCTGATGAAGCGAGAATTCTCGATGCCGGCGCGGGAACAGGGACGCTCTTTGCGGCGCTGGTTGCGGAGCTTTGCTCAAGACCCCAACCGCCCACGTCGATTGCGATTGTCGCGTTCGAAAACGATAAGAAACTCGCCCCTCACTTGGATAAGACGGTCAGTCATTGCCAAAAAACATGCGCAGAACTGAACATCCGCTTTGACGCGACCTTGTTTTACGAGGATTTTATTTCAGCGGCGATTCCGGAAGTGGATGACGGACTTTTCGGCGAGCGCATGAAGAAATTCACGCACGCAATTTTGAACCCTCCCTACAAGAAGATCAATCGCCAAGCAAATATCAGGAAAAGCCTGAACACCTCAGGATTTGAGACTTCGAACCTCTATTCCGCCTTCGTTTGGCTGGCTGCCCGGCTCCTAACACCCGGCGGCGAACTCGTGGCGATTACGCCTCGAAGCTTTTGCAATGGACCCTACTTCAGACGATTTCGCAGGTCACTCCTGGATTTGGTCGGCCTCCGGCATATCCATCTCTTCGAATCGAGAAAAGAGGCGTTTGCCGACGACTCGGTATTGCAAGAAAACATCATCTTTTACGGTGTGCGAGGAGAATATCAGCGCGGCAAGGTATGCATATCGGTTTCAAAGGGAACCGATTTTACTCGCGCAAGTGTGAGGGAAGTACCCTTCCAACGAGTCGTTTTGCCTGGAGACCCCGACGTTTTCATCCATGTCATTGAGGATGATGACGCTAAGCAAATCATGCAGCGGATGGGTCGGTTTAACACCACTTTGGATGAATTGGGCTTGACGGTTTCGACGGGCCGTGTCGTTGAATTTCGCTGTCGAAGGTATCTCCGCCAGAATGCCGAGCATGCAACGGCGCCGCTTATCTATCCATGTCATTTCGAGAAGGGTTTCGTGAAGTGGCCTCTCCCGAACGGAAGGAAGCCAAACGCCATCGTTTCATCCGACGAAACCCAAGATGTATTAGTAACAGCCGGCCATTACGTGCTTACCCGGCGTTTCTCGGCGAAGGAGGAATATCGGCGGGTGGTTGCCGCCATATATGACCCCGAACGTATCGATGCACATCTGGTTGGTTTCGAAAATCACCTGAATTACTTCCATTCGAGGGGAAAGGGAATGCCGGCAGAGTTGGCAAAGGGGCTTTTGATATTCCTCAATTCAACGCTGTTCGACCGGTATTTCCGACTGTTCAGCGGCCATACGCAAGTTAACGCCACGGACCTGCGCAAAATGCGATATCCCTCACGCGGTGAATTGCTTCGACTCGGAAAACACGTAAAAAACTTCATGCCGGACCAAGAAAAAATAGACGTGATTCTGGAGCAGGAATGTGGCTTAGATGAATAAGGATGTGGCCTCCGCAAACGTCGAAAAGAAGATAAAAGAAGCTCTCCAAATTCTCAAGGAACTTGGCTTTCCGCGACAGCAGTTGAATGAGCGCTCTGCGCTGACTCTGCTCGGCTTGCTTGACCTCAAGCCCCAAGACTCATGGTCTGATGCCCATGCCCCGCTCATGGGCATTACGCCACTGATGGAGTCCTTCACCCAGCATTACGGCAGGCGATATGCTCCAAACACGCGCGAGACTGTTCGTCGCCAGACGGTTCATCAGTTTGTGCAAGCCGCTTTGGTTGTTCCAAATCCCGACAAGCCGTCCAGACCGACAAACAGCTCCAAAGCCGTTTATCAAATTGAACCTTCCGCATTGAAACTGGTGCGCGGCTTCGGCAAGCGCGGCTGGAAGAAACGACTCCTGGAATACCGACGTTCAGTCAAAACACTCAAGAGCCTTTATGCTCATGAAAGAGAGCTTCAACGGATCCCGGCGACTCTCCTTGACGGCAAGGAAATCAAGCTTTCTCCGGGTGCGCATAATGCACTCGTCAAGAGAATCCTCGCTGATTTCTGTCCGCTCTTTACGCCGGGTGGCCAAATCATTTATGTCGGCGATACGCAGAAGAAATGGGCTTACTTCGATCCGGCCACATTGCGTGAGCTGGGAGTCGAAATTGAAGAGCATGGCAAGATGCCGGATGTGGTTGTTCATCACATTGAGAGAAATTGGCTTGTGTTGATTGAAGCGGTCACGAGCCACGGTCCCGTTAATCCGAAAAGACGACGAGAGTTAAAGGATCTCTTCGCCGAATCCAGCGCAGGAATTGTTTATGTGACAGCTTTTCCGGACCGACGGACTATGATGAAGTATTTGGATGACATTTCATGGGAAACTGAGGTCTGGATTGCCGAAGCACCAACACATTTGATTCATTTCAACGGCGAACGCTTCCTTGGGCCATACGACTGACACGCTTTTCAGAGTCCTGAAAAAACCTGTCCAGAAAGCACACCGAGTCTCACCAATCCATTTTTCTTCAGGAAGCGACATGTTAATTGCCTGCTGAAAGAGTGAAATCTTTGTTTTCAAATCTGCGGCAATCATACTTTCCAGTGTTGCAGATATTGCGGGCGTAGCAACATTGGCGCCCGAATTTACGCGGGACCAGGACTATGTGAAGGCAGTCACATATGTTTATAATGGCCGACCGTAACATTGTTCATCGTTTGAAAAACCTTGTATAGCCCCTGGGTGCCGAGGTTCTCGTATCCGAGAGACATCGCCGCAAGGTAGAACTGATGCGCCATCGCCAGGCCGGGCAGCGCGAGCCTCATCCTCTTCGCTTCTTCCAGGGCGATACCCATGTCCTTCACGAAGTGTTTGATGAAGAAGCCCGGGTCGAAATCTCCCTTCGTGATTCGCCGCCCGAGATTGTTTATCGACCACGAGCTCGCCGCTCCCTTGCCGATCACGTCGATAACTCCATTTATATCAAGCCCTGCCTTGTTGGCATACAAAAGCGATTCGACAACGCCGATCATGGTGGACGCAATCAGAATCTGATTGCTCATCTTGGTGTGCTGGCCCGCGCCCGGCCCGCCCATGTAGGCGATATTTTCCCCCATTATTTCGAAAAGCGGGAGTATTCTCTCATAAACGTCCCTGTCGCCGCCGACCATGATTGCGAGCTTGCCTTCCCTCGCGCCGACGTCGCCTCCCGATACGGGCGCGTCCAGTGAGGATATTCCCTTTTTCCTTGCTCTGGCGTATATTTCCTTCGCCAGCTTCGGTTCCGATGTTGTCATGTCGACAATCACCGAGCATTGCGGGGATTGGCTGAGGACGCCGGCCGTGCCGAGGAAAACCTGTTCCACATCCTGCGGATAGCCGACTATCGCAAAAACGACTTCGCTCCGCTCGCCGACCTCGCGCGGTGTGTCACACCACGCCGCCCCGCTCTCGAGCAGCGCGGCGGCGCTGTCCTTCGTCCGAGTATGCACGTTCAACCGGAAGCCCGCTTTTATCAGGTGAGAACACATGGATTTTCCCATGACTCCGGCGCCAATCCATCCGATGTTTTTGCAGTCCATGCTTGCCTCGCTTCCCTTATTTCGCCTTTATCAACTGTAACCTCCCACAAGAATCGAATCCGTGAACCCGTCTCACAATTGCTCATGTTGCCGAAAAAATGAGCGGAGGGGGCTGTCCCAGATTTACGGGCACGAAGTGCCGTAGAATCGGGACTGTCCCCGAAGCGAACAACCTTCACCATGAATCGTGGGACACACTCTCGTTCTTTTTGTTTTCTGATCGCTGGTTATGGCCGCTTCATCTTCACATGGCCAGCTTCATCATCTTTTCTTCATCGATTTCCAAACCGAGACCGGGTTTCTTCGGAATATGGATGTAACCATCCTCGAGAATCAGCGGCTCTTCGAAGATATCGTCGAGGTATGGATTGCGGCCGGTGTATTCCTGCGGCCTCGTCGCATTTGCGGTGGCGGCCACCACGTGCAGGCTCGCAGCGGCGCCGATGGTCGGTTGTGTCTGGTGCGGAACGAAGTGCTTGTTATACACCGAGCCGAGAGTCGCTATCTTCTGCGTCTCGCTGATTCCGCCGCATTTCACCACGTCGGGCTGGATGATGTCGACTTCCGCTTGTTCGATAAGGTCGCGGAATTGCCATCGGGTGTATTCATGCTCACCGGCTGATATGGGCGCATCCAGCGCTCTCGCGACCTCGGCGAGACCCTTGTAGTCATATTGCGCGACAGGTTCTTCGTAATGGTATATCCCGAGGTCTTCGAACCTGCGTCCCTGCGCGATGGCCGTGGGGACAGAGTAGCCGTTGTTCGCGTCGAAGCTGAGAGGGATATCATCACCCGTCACTTGTTTCACGGCCTTGAACATTTCATAATCCTTTTTCGGATCGATGTCGGTGGCGCCGAGCGCCAGGCTGCCGAGGTCCATGCGAATCTTGAACGCCTTGAACCCCTGGCTCAGGAATTTCTCCACATAGTTGACCATGTCGGAGACGGACAGGATACCGCCGCCGCCGATGCTGGCATACATGAGCGCTTTATCACGGTAGCATCCTCCCAGCAGCGTATGGATGGGCAGGCCGGTCACTTTGCCCTTGATGTCCCACAGGGCGATGTCGATTCCCGCAATCGCCTCCGGCTGGACACCCTGAACACCGAGCTTGTATGTGCGAAAAAACATCTTGTTCCACAGCCTGTCGGTCTCCAGCGGGTCCTCATTGATGATAATCGGCTTCAGCGCCTCGTGGATAAAATGGGCAATCACCTCGAGATTCATCGGGCTGCATTCACCGATGCCCGTGACGCCCTCGTCGGTGAAAACCTGGACAAATACCGAATGAGTCCTCAGGACCGTCGCTTTCACATCCGTTATCTTCATCTCGAACGTCACCTCCCGCTACAACGGTTACCTTTCTCTGCAATTCGAATAACGGCTCATTCGCGCCGAAAAGCCTTCCGATTATTCCAGAGATCGAGGCCATAATCAAGCGCATCAGCACATAATGCGACTTTTCTTGTTCACCCGATAGCATGATACCACAGCGATGTCTGGTCAAAGTTGAAGACGCCATCCAGTATGAGGAACCACCGTATTGACAGAACGACGGCTGCTCACATACCATACCCACGAGGACCGGAAATCTGTTGAAACGTCTCTTCTAAAAATAGGAACATGGACCGGAGATTGCAGGGTGACGATCTTTGAGAAGCGGCTGAGGAAGGAATGTGGCGAGGAACCGGGTGCTCGACCGGGAACTCGACTATCTCCCCGCCACCGTCGACAGGGACGACGTCCGCGAGCTCGCCCGGAAATACGGCCCGCAAAAACGCCGCTCGATTCCCATCCGCGCCGCCCTCGGCGTGACCGATTTCATCCTCCGGTACAGTTCCCCTTTCATCGGTATGATTGCCGGCGCGGAATACGCCGCCGCCAGAGCCCTTTACCCATTGATAGGAGAGGAGCAGCGCCCGATGGAATCGCTCCGCCTGTTTCTCGGTGTAGACGCCGCAAAGAGGATTGAAGACACGAACAAAGCCTTCAAAGTGACGGGCACGCTCGTAGCGGCGACGCCCGATATTATTTCTTCGGCCTTGTATGGAGCGGTTGCGGGAATCCTCGTATATTGCCTGCTCAAATGGACTCTTATGTCGGGCGCGTCGTTCCGGCGGAACATGAAGCTCAGGAAAAGTCTTCGGGAGTTGTTGAGTTAGAAATGGCGGCGCTTGTCCTTCGGAATCTCTCAAAGTTGTATCCCAACGGAACGGTCGGCGTGCACAGCCTCGACATCGAGGTCTCGGAAGGCGAATTGATGGTGCTTGTCGGCCCCTCGGGCAGCGGCAAATCCACGACGCTCCGACTGGTCGCGGGCCTGGAGGAACCCACAGAAGGAGAGGTCTACATTGGCGGAAAGCATTCCAACAATGCGGCCCCGCGCGACCGCGATATCGCCATGGTGTTCCAGGACTACGCGCTCTACCCGCATCTTAACGTTTCTCAGAACCTCGGGTTCGGGCTGAAGATGCGCGGGGTTGCCAGGGAACGGGTTCGAGAACGGGTGACCGAGGTAGCCCGGCTGCTGGGAATCTCCGAGCTTCTCGACCGTAAACCCAGGGAACTCTCGGGCGGCCAGCGGCAGCGCGTGGCGCTCGGGCGCGCGCTCGCACGCAATCCGAAGGTGTTCCTGTTCGATGAACCGTTGAGCAATCTGGACGCCGCGCTCAGGGTACAGCTTCGAAACGAGATAAAGCATATCCATCGCGCGCTCGGCGCAACGATGCTCTATGTCACGCATGACCAGAGCGAGGCAATGACCATCGGCGAGCGCATAGCCGTGATGAGAGGCGGACGCATCGAACAGGTCGGGACACCGGCCGAGTTATACCAGCGGCCCGACACCGAATTCGTTGCGCGCTTCCTCGGCACGCCTTCGATGAATATGTTCGAGGCGCAGGCCCGTGGCGCCGAAACCGCGCTTGAAGTTTCAGTTGGCGGGAAAACGGTTGCGCTCCGTTCGCGAGCCGCCAACGCGCTCGCCGCGGGGGTCCTGTTAGGCTTTCGGCCGGAAGATGTGTTCCTTGCGAACGCCGAAAACCACGCTCTCGCCGGGACCGCCCGGGTCCGCGAAGTGGAGGCGATGGGAGCGGATTCTCTGATTCACCTGGAAGATGAAGGCTTGCAATTTCTCGCGCGCACGCTGGGATACCTCGATGTCGAAGCCGGCAGCATGGTCGGCTACGGAGTTTTTGCCGACAAGCTCCATTTGTTCGATGCCGAGAGCGGAAAGAGGGTGACCCTGGAATTGTCGGAAAAAGACATTAGGAGGGGGAATAGGTGATTTGTATCTGAAACGCCTTACTCCTTCGGAGCTATCACCTCACGCTGTCGTTCAGCGACGTACTTGTATATTCTGTTCATAGCCAACCGATACTCGTACATCTCCTCCGTGTCAATCCACTCGATTGCGACCCGGAGCTCTCCCGTCGATTCGTCTTCCTCGATACGCCTGATTATTCCCTTGATGAGAATGGGACTCTCTTTTTTCGCGACCGAGAATCTCAACCCGACTTTCTTGCCTTCCTCCAAGTCGGGTTGTTCGGTTTCCCGCACGGCCATCAGCATTCCGCCGACACTCACATTCACAATGGTCCCGCGGAACTGTGTGGGCTGCCGCGCCGAACCGGCTGATTCCGCCTCTTTGTCGAGCCAGTCGATCACATCGCCTGTCATTCTGCAATTGACCGATATCGGCTGGTCCGGCGGTGGAGGAACGCGGTGGTACGAGCGGCGCTGGCCTCTCACGAGAACGGTCGGATACTCGATTTCAAGCACGGTCGCCTTCCTGCGATCCAGAAACGTGTAGAGCGTTTTTCCAATAACGCTCGCGTGGAAGAGGAAGCGCTGCTTCTCGAGGGAAAAATGGACCGTAAGCGGCATGCCCGGCTTCAAGGCGATTGCCGGACCGGAAGTCATGGGATAATCCACGAGGAGGGAATTGGCGCCGACTTTCTCTCGCTGTTCGAGCATGCGGCTGCGATACGTGTATAATTTGTCGCCCGACTCGACCGTCACCGTAAGCGGGACATTGTAAGCGCACGCAAGTTCGAGCAGGCGCTCGATTCTGCTCGGAGAAACGACTTCGCGTTCATCCATCAGGATTGCCCCGTTCAGGTTCGCACTATTTTTGCAATCTCTCGCAGATGCTCAGGTGTCGTCCCGCAGCAACCTCCCACTATATTAACCCCCAATTCGAGCAGGGGGAGCATTTTTCTTGCCATTCCGGCCGGGTTTTCGGGAAAGACCGTCTTTGCGCCCTCCAGTTGCGGTATGCCGGCGTTCGGTTTTGCGAACAGGTACTTCGATGTCACCGTCGACATTTGCCGCAAAATCTCGACCATGTCCTCCGGGCCGGCGCCGCAGTTCGCTCCGATGACGTCCGCCCCGTGTTCCTCGAGCGACCTGGCCGCGGATACGGGGTCAACCCCCATGATGGTATTATATCCCCGTTTGTCCTTGTTGAACGTCATGGACGCGAACACGACACATCCCGTCGCGCGCGCCGCCTCGATGGCGGCCCTTGCCTCGTTCAGGTCGGACATAGTCTCAACACAGATGATGTCGGCTCCGCCCTCCGCAAGCGCGCTCGCCTGTTCGCGGAATATCTCGACGAGTTCCTCGTATTTCAGGGCGCCGTACGGCTCGATGAATTCGCCCGTCGGCCCCATCGAGCCGGCGACGTAATGATTCTTTCCCTCCACGCTGCGGGCGTTCTCCACGGCCTTCTTGTTCAGCTCGCGCACCCTCTCGGCAAGACCGAACCGCGCGAGTTTCACCCGGCTGCCTCCGAACGAGTTCGTTTCGACTATGTCGCAGCCCGCATCGAAGTATGCGCGGTGAATCTCCTGCACCACCTCCGGATGCGAGTCGTTCCATTCCTCGGGGCAATCCCCCACGCCGAGCCCTTTCGCCTGCAGCATGGTGCCCATCGCTCCGTCGAACACGAGTGTTTTTCCCGAATCGAGCGCTTCCAAAAGCGTCATTTCAAATCTCCGATTTGTAATCCCTTCGTGTTCATACGCGGCGATAACTGCAGTTCTTGAAACCACATCTCGCGCACAGTCGCTCGCCCTCCCAAACCGATTCGCCCTCGACCAGCGGAAAGACAAATGAAACGGATTTTTTTGGACGCATCATGCAATGCTCATTCAACGTGACTCCGATTGGCGACGGGTCGAGCAGCGAGAAGACGACACGCTGACCGCGGACATCCCATCTTCCGTATCCCGGACTCAACTGGTCGGAAGGGGAGAGACCTCGCGACCGCGCCTGCGAGCATATCATGACGCCGCACCGTTCCGCCACGTCCTCGACGGCGCGGCTGCCATAGACATCGGCGATCATACCACCCAGAAAATCGCCGCGCTCGAATCGTTCATCGACAATCTTGTCTATCGCGTCTCCAATCGTGCAGACCGCGACCGCAAGCGACCGCGCTCCGTTCAGGCTGTTCGCGAGGGTTTCATCTTTGATCGTGCCAATCGGCGTCTCGATGACGCTCGAACTGCCGCGGCGAAGAATCTCCACGCGCGTAAACATCGCTCTCCCTTGAGTCGCCTGCCTGCATTGTTCGGAGTCCCGCAGTATCTGCTCCAGGATAGCCGGCTCGATATCCTCGCGCTTCGAATATCCGAGGGGGCCGAGCAAGTCCTCAAGCTTGACTTCGACTTCCAAACCGACTTCGTCAGGCCGCTGCGACATGGAATTCACCGACCTTTGTGAACGCTTCGAGCATTTTCTTTTTCTGTTCGTATGACACCTGGATGGCCGCGCTGTCGTCGTAATCGCTGAGAATGAAGCCGCCCTCCGGTGTCGCCCAGTGTTCGAGCAGGAGTCGCGCCTCTTCTTCCATTTCTTCTTGCGAGCCCGCCGGCAGCGTCGCCTGTATGTCGAGCAGCGATTCGAAGCATATTTTGCCGCGGAATCGCGCCCCGATTTCCTCGATTCCGAGCGCGCGCGGCTGCTGCAAGTTTATGACGTCAAGACCGAGGTCTATGAATTCGGGAATCAACTCGTTCACTCTGCCGCATGAGTGCAGCCAGAAATGCATGCCGCCGTCGTGCGCGGCGCTGAACAGCTTCTCGTACCGTGGCCGAAAGAATTGACGCCACATGGGAACACTGATGAATATGTTCTGCTGTGTGCCCCAGTCGTCGGTCATCGTTACGCCGTGTATCCTGCCGGCGAATCTTTTTTTGAAATTTTCGAGGAGGCCCAGCTTGAAATCCGTGATGATGTCAAGAAGGGTCCCGATGAGTTCCGGATTCAGATAAAGGTCCGCCAGCGATTGCTCGAAGCCGTGCAGAAAATGGAGTTGTTCGAACAGGCCGAACCCGATGTAGCCAAGCGCGTAGCGGTCGCCCGCATACGGAAGAATCATCTCAATCGGCTCATAGCGGGCATCGTCGTTCGGGTCGGGAAATGTCCGCCGTTTCAGGTCGTCCATGGTGTGGACCGGATGCCGTTTCACCTGGCCCATATTCGCCATGTCCGTCTTCTCGCGAACGCATCCCCATTCATCCTCGTCCAAACTCTCGGGCTGATAGTTCTTCCCGAACCCGTACGAGAGGATGTATGTGTCGTTGATTCCGAGTTCGTCGAAGATGATGCCGATTCGTTCCGGGCTCTTGAACTCGATTGCGCGCGTAATGATCTCGTGACCGGTCATGGTCTCTCCGGGGGCGGATGAGAAAATTTCCTCATTAAATAATACCAGAATTCGCGCCACGCTTCAATTCGGGAGAAAGGTGACGGCTTTTCCGAGGTCTCTCGGGGCACGCGGCATTGTGTCCCCAAAAGGGTGGGATATCCCGGCAGAGTTGGTAGCTGACATATCCGAATTTTCGCCGGTCGGAGGTAAAGGGCAAGAGTGTGCCTGTTCCACCGGTCGATGACGCGCGTCGGGGATGGTGAATCTGTCTCACGATTGATCGGGGCGTGCTAATTCCGGGGACACGGAATCACACGGAGCGTGACCTTCGGCTCCATGTCGCCGGAATTAGGGCTTCGGCCTTTCGGCAGAATGGGCAACCGTGGGGACACACTCACAGCGCATCCGTCCCACGATTGGTGATGCCGGTTATTGGGGGACACCGTGCGGCATGGGGTCCTCCAATGACCGGGGCCGAGAGCGTCGCTCCGGGGGCATCTGCAAAAGCCGTTTTTTTGACCCCCTTTTGTTATTCCAACCGTGGGACGGATTCACTGCACCCAATTATCTCCTGTCTTTTCACCGCCGAACGAATCACGCGCCCCGCGTGACCGGCGGGAGAGAATCGGGACTGCTCCCGAAGCATTGATTGCCGAATCGGGAGAGAAATACAAGATTTGTCCTTCCGGATGCGACGTGATATAATCGCCGTCGCTGACGGGTCTTATCCCAAGACCGATTACAAAAAGCCCCCTACCGTCTCTCGGCAGAATTGCGGATTCCGTCTTGTTGTCTTTTGGCAAAAAGGAACGCCATGAAAACCAGGGAGGTGATGTTTCTGTTCGGATGGACTATGCACGGAGTTCGTCCAACAATTTGAAAACCGATCGGATGGGAGGGCGGAGCAATTCTTGTTCGAGGATTCGTTCCCCTTCATAAACGGAAGTATTGAAAAGGAGAGTGGAGATGCCGGAAATCTACATTGAAGAATGGCCCCCCTATGCTCCGAATGATTTGGCGAGGCAGGAGACTGTTGTCAACGCCGCGCGCTTGATGGCGAACGCGGTGATAACGGCCCCCAGCCAGGGCGGTGTGCAAATGGCCGAATGCCACATTGTCTACGGCGCGGAGGAACTGGACAAGGTGGCCAAGAAGATGGAGGAACTGGCCAGACAGAGGCCGGACGACAATCGTTGGAAAAGGATGTTCAAATATGAAGCGGCAATGGTGCGCGATTCCGACGCCATTCTGTTTATCGGCGCGCTCGTTGCCTATCGCCCGTTCGATACGGGATGCGGCTACTGTGGCGGTGGCGCCGGTTGCCAATTCGTGTATGAGCGGCGCGGGGCGCGGTACGGAATCATTGATGAATCCGAACCGCAACACCCCGACTGGCTTGTTGACGGCCCCATGTGCACGATGAACGTGTATGGCATGGGATGGGCGGTCGGGTCGGCCCTCGTGATGGCGAACCGGCTGTTTGTGGACGCGCGTCCCCTGATGTCGGTGGGAGTCGCAGGGCAAAAACTCGGCTATTGCCCGAAGTCGCCGCTGGTGGTCGGCGTGCCGGTTGCCGGGAAGGCAAAGAGCCCCTATGTCGACATCCTGCCCGACTACCAGATGCATAACCTTGCCCGGGTGATTAATACGGTGCGCGACAAACACGTGATTGCCAGAATGGTGAACTGGCTGCCGTACCGAATTTGGGACCCGCTCAACCCGGACACCGGAGAGGAAAAGGAGGGCTGAGGCATGGCGTATTACGAAGGAAAACAGTTTGCCAATGAGGGCCTTCTGACCGCGGCTCAACTGTGCGCCATTGCCGCATTTAAGGCCCCCCAAATGACAGGAACCACCGAACTAAAGGTCGAGATACTTACCGGGGAAGACCTCGATCCGCTCATTGAAGTGCTTGGTATCCTTGGCGAAGACAACACCGTGTGCTACGGCGATAACAAAACACTGCAAGCGTGCAAGGACAAAGGCACGCTTCCCGTCATCATGCTGCTCGGCGGCAAGGGAATCGGCAATTCCGAACTCGGATGGGATTGCGGCGCCTGCGGGTTCGCCACCTGCGCGGAGCATAATAAGTACGTGGAAGAAGAACGAGCCAAGCCTCCCGATTTTACGCGGCCGAGCGCGTTCGGCACTCCCGGACCGGTCTGCGTGTGGAAAGCCATCGACACGGGCGCTGCCATGGACTGGGCATGCGCCGCCGCGTCACAGTACGGCATCGAAAATCGGGCGATGGCGTCGGTTGGCGCCATATCGCAGGCGTTGGGCTATCTTGCCGGCTGCGAAATCGCAATCGGAATATGCCTGGGGCCAGCCGAAAACGAGGTTTATTACAACCGCCCATCGTTGATGGAGCAGTATGACAAGAACCTCATTGTGACGTACATGATGCGCGCTCTTCCCACCCATTTCATGGGGTTCCCCGGCACGGGCGACCCGCGCATTAAGCATTCGGACCAGTGGGAGACCGACCCGCGGTATGTCCGTATCTCAAAACGAGAAGAAGTCGATCAGGCGAGCAAGGAAGCAGGGATGGCGCGAGTCATGCAGCTCGTGATGGAGACGCGCCAGAAGATAGCGGAACGCGCCGCCGCAGAAGCGGAAGAATAGGAAGCATTTTTTGAGGCAAGATGTTTCAAGAAGCGTGCGAGGCGACGAGCGACGCCTCGCGCGCTTTTTTTGAGGTCTCCGGCGCCGCGCTGGCGGGTAGATGTTCGGGATAGCCGGCCGAGGTCAGGGCCTTCACGGCTCAGCTGACTTCTTCTGCCGCTGACGGCCGGCTTTCGGCATGATATTCCTGGAGGCTTTTGACGGAAAGCCCGCCGGATATGAGCGCTTCGAGCGCGCTCACTGTAGCCCGAGCGGCCGCCATCGTCGTGATGTAAGGAACCCTGTAATCGACCGCCGCCCGTCGGATGGCGACTTCGTCGAATGCGGATGCCTTGCCCAGAGGAGTGTTGATGATCAGGGAGACCTGCTTATTTTTTATATGGTCCACGACATTGGGACGGTCCTCGTTGACCTTGTACACCATTTCGACTTCCATCCCGCAGTCGGCCAGGCGGGCCGCCGTTCCGCGCGTCGCCATAATATCGAAACCCATCTTGCGAAGCTTCCCGGCAAGGGGAACGATTTTGTCCTTGTCGCGGTCATTCACACTTATCAGCACCCGTCCTCTTAGCGGAAGGAGCGAATTGACGGCAAGCTGCGACTTCGCGAAGGCAAGACCGACCGTTTTGTCGATTCCCATAACTTCGCCGGTCGATTTCATCTCCGGCCCGAGAACGGTGTCGATGCCGGGGAACTTATTGAAAGGCAGGACCGCCTCTTTGACGGCGAAATGACGAAGTCTCCGCCGTGAAAAAACGCCGAGCTCTTTCAACGACCTGCCGACCATGAGCTTGGCTGCTATCTTTGCCCACGGAATGCCGGTCGCCTTCGAGACAAACGGCACGGTGCGCGAGGCCCGGGGATTGACTTCCAGCACGAAAATCTCACCGTCTTTGATCGCGAACTGTATGTTGATGAGACCGACGACATCCAGCGCAAGCGCCAGTTTGCGCGTTTGCTCCTCGAGTGCGGCCACTTCCCGCTCCCGCAACGTGTGGGGCGGCAGCACGCATGCGCTGTCACCCGAGTGCACACCGGCGAGTTCGATGTGCTCCATAATTCCGGCCACGACGACCTCTTTCCCGTCAGATACGGCATCGACATCGACCTCGATGGCGTCTTCGAGAAACTTGTCGACGAGGATCGGATGGTCGGGCGACGCCTCGCGCGCGAGGGCCATGTAGCTCCGCAGGTGTTCGTCGTCATAGGCAACGATCATCGCTCTTCCGCCGAGCACGTAGGAAGGACGGACGAGGACAGGATATCCGATCCGATGAGCGATTTCCAGGGCCTCTTCGGGCGAGAGGGCGGTATCGCTCGGGGCCTGCTTCAGCCCGAACCGGTCAAGAATTTGCCGGAATAGTTTTCGGTCCTCGGCGACGTCGATGCTATCGGGCTGAGTGCCGATAATCGGGACGCCCGCCTTCTGGAGTGGAACAGCGAGCTTCAAGGGTGTCTGTCCACCGAATTGCACGATGACACCGTCTGGCTTTTCCTTGTCGGCGATATTGAGCACGTCCTCGAGCGTGAGCGGCTCGAAATACAGTTTGTCGGACGTATCGTAATCGGTGCTGACCGTTTCCGGATTGCTGTTCACCATGATTGTTTCGCAGCCCTCTTCCTTCAAGGCGAAAGCGGCATGCACGCAGCAATAATCGAACTCTATCCCCTGCCCGATACGGTTGGGACCGCCGCCCAGTATCATGATTTTTTTCCTGTTCGACGGTCGCACCTCGTCCTCGTCGGAATATGTCGAGTAATAGTACGGAGTGTACGCCTCGAACTCGGCGGCGCACGTGTCGACGAGCTTAAACGTGGCTTCAACGCCCATTCGTTTGCGGGCCGCCCTCACCGTCAGTTCGTCGGAGTGCCAGAGGTGCGCAAGCTGGCAGTCGGAAAACCCGTATTGCTTTGCTTCTTTCAGGAGGAGTCTCATTTCGGGCTCGTTCGCCGGGTCGGCATCCCCCTTGAGAACTCCGCTCATCCGGTTGTCCGCCGCGCGCAACCGGTTCTCCATTTCGATAATATCTTTCATATTATTGAGGAACCAAGGGTCGATTCGGCTGAGCGCATGAATCTCTTCGATGTCCAGCCCCGCGAGGATGGCCTCGCGCAGGTAGAAAATGCGCTCATTCGTGGGTGTGCGAAGGTTTTCCCTGATCTGGTTCACCCGTTCTTCAAGGGAGATGCCAGCGGGAAAGCGCATCGTCTTGCCGTCGCACCCGAGTCCGTACCTGTCGATCTCGAGCGACCGTAGCCCTTTTTGGAGCGCCTCCTTGAAGGTGCGCCCGATACTCATCGTTTCGCCAACGCTTTTCATCTGAATGGTAAGGGACGGGTCCGCGCCGGGGAATTTTTCGAAGGCCCAGCGAGGTATTTTTACAACGCAGTAATCAATTGTTGGTTCAAACGACGCGGGCGTCTTCCTGGTAATGTCGTTCGGAATCTCATCGAGCGTGTAACCGACGGCGAGCTTGGCCGCGATTTTCGCTATCGGGAATCCCGTCGCCTTCGACGCAAGCGCGGAACTGCGAGAAACGCGGGGATTCATTTCGATGATTACCATGCGGCCGTTCGAGGGGTCGACCGCGAATTGAATATTCGAACCGCCGGTGTCCACCCCGATCTCGCGGATGACCGCGATCGCGGCGTCGCGCATCAACTGGTATTCCTTGTCGGAGAGGGTCTGCGCCGGGGCAACGGTTATGCTGTCGCCCGTGTGAATGCCCATCGGGTCGAAATTTTCGATCGAGCAGACAATGACGACGTTGTCGGCGCCGTCACGCATCACCTCGAGTTCGTACTCTTTCCACCCGATGACGGATTCCTCGACAAGGACCTCGCTGATCGGGCTGGCGTCGAGGCCCCATTTCACGACGCGCTCGAACTCCTCCACGTTATACGCAACGCTTCCGCCCGTTCCGCCAAGTGTGAATGACGGCCGGATTACGACGGGAAACCCGATTTCGCCGATCCCCGCCATCGCCTCTTTGATTGAATGACAAAAGAAGCTTCGGGGCAGCAGAAGCCCTATTCTGGTCATGGCAGCCTTGAACAGTGACCGGTCCTCGGCCTTCTTTATCGCGTCCAGCTTGGCGCCGATGAGTTCGACACCGCAACTGTCCAGCACTCCCAGGTTCGCCAGGTCGACCGCCAGGTTGAGTCCTGTTTGGCCGCCCAGCGTGGGGAGAAGCGCCTGGGGACGTTCGCGTTCGATAATCTTGGCCACGACTTCCGGGGCCAGCGGTTCGATATAGGTCCGGTCGGCCATTTCCGGGTCGGTCATGATTGTGGCCGGATTGCTGTTCACCAGAACAATCTCATAGCCTTCTTCCTTCAAAGCTTTGCATGCCTGCGCTCCGGAATAATCGAACTCGCACGCCTGTCCGATTATGATGGGACCGGAACCGACTATGAGAATCTTTCGGATATCAGTTCGTTTGGGCATAGGTGACAGCGGCTTTGCCGACTCGATCGCGCTCGTCGAGCCGTCGAGAGGAGGTCAATCGCCGAACGTGAAGCCACAACCGGGCACAATGGACTCTTCGCTCGTTCGGGGATACTTCCGGCACTGAAGAGGACGGAACGAATAGATTACGCATTCTTTCCCGTCATAGAAAGGACATTTGAAGACAAACTGACAACACCGGCCGCACTGCAGGCAGGCGCCTCTCCGTTTCTCGTCAACCGGCAGAAAGGCAGTAACGGTTCGTTGGACTTTCAGTTCCAACCCCTTTAATGCGGTCGTTTTCATCAGGCAAAAAACCTCAATGCTTCCACTGAAAAACCGACATAATATAGCATACGCTCAAGGTTCCGTCAAGACCGAAACGGATAGGAAAAACAGGCTGAAAGATGAATATTGCGGGGACAACCCGCTGAAAAGCGCCAGCATTTTGGGGATTCGTAGATTGGCGGACTGCCTCCCCGCATCACCAACGGTGAGACGGATTCACTGTCCCCGAAGCGAACAAACCTTCACCGTGAGCACCGTTCGGACAGATTCGTCCGGCACGCATGCGGTTGATCAGGTCACCGACAATCAATTTCCGGTCTTCCATTTGTCGCCTTTATGCCGCGCTTCTGCTATGCGCCGCCACAGCCGCCACGCTCCAACAAATGCAAGAGCGACGCCCAGGAAGAAAGCAATGCCGAATGCCAACAGAAGAATCCTGCTCATGGTTCACCGGGTCTGTGAAGACCATTCGCAATTCGAACAGTGAGAAGATGTTCGCATATTCCGAACCGTCACGGTGACGGATTTTTTCGCAGCAGCGCCGCATGTGCTCTCCGCCCCGCGCCAATCGCCTGGCCGGACTTTTGCTCAATCGAGACCGACCCGAGCGCAGAAAAAGGGCGAAGGCGTGGGTTCATGCGCTCGCAGGACGGATTGGCACAACGCCTTCGCCATTTCCATTGTTAGCGTACCATGCGATGCGGCCAGAGTCAAATTAGAGTTCTGTTCAAAGCGGCGTTTTGAGGTGGGGCGAAAGTGCTGCGAGAAGGCCATGGGAAAGGTTTTGGTGTATGTGCGTGCGCCTTCGGAAGGCTCTTCACCACTGTGTTTGCGGACCAATGCCGGTCGGCGCTGAATCTGTCCAACGAGGTTGATTTCATTCCCGAAGGGCGGTCTCCCTCAAGACCGCATTGAGTCTGACGCTCGCATACGTGGGATCGAGTTCGATTGCCCGATTGAGGAATTGATGTGCTTCTGCCCGAAAACCAACTTGGAAGAGAGCCCGTGCAAGGGACAAGTTGAAATAGGCGTTCTCATCATCGAGCAGCACGGCCTTCCGCAAATCTTCGATAGCCAGATCGTATTCTTCAGACAGAAGGAGAGCGTTGCCGCGACCGAAGTGCGCGTCGGCATTTTCCGGACAGGTGGCTATGACTTCACTGTATTGCTGAAGGGCGGATTGAGTCTTTCCTTGCCGGAGCAATACCGCGGCCAGCCACAACTTCAATGCGCAGTCTTCAGGATTGTCGTGAAAAGAATCGCGAAGAAGCCATTCGATGTCTGCAGAATAACCCGGGTGGGTGCGATTCGCACCGAAACACGCCATGTTTTCCCCGGAGTCGCCGGTTGGGAAAACCGCTTCGTTCAGTTTGGCTTGGTAACGATAAGAGTCCGCGGTTGGTCTCTCGTCGATGGCGGCGTTCAGCGAACGAGTTTCTTTGTTCTCCAAGGTTTGGAAATCGCCGTATTTTGCAAAAACCACAATAGCCGCGACACTCACCACCGTAAGGAGAAGCGCGCTTCGCCGAATCGTCCTGCGTCCGAAAACGCGCGAAGGAGAACCGACGCCCGGCCGGGGACCGTTCATTTCTCTTCCCTCGAAGATAACAGGGTCAGATGCGCGATGGAACTACTCGCGGGAGCCCATCAGGGTTGCTGAAATCGTATCGCGGAAGTTTGCGAAAGTCAAATGGAACACGAGACATCATGACTCACATTCTGTGAATCGACTCCGTGCGCCGGGTCAAAAAAAGGAAAAAGGGAAAAGGCAAATTGACAGGTCGTTGGCCCTGTGTTAGAATTTTAATTGATTTTGTGGTCGAGTACAGTCTTCGAGGTGAGCCAGGATGCCTTCCTTCTCCCAAAAGGTTTTGATTGCTGTCGCCGCAGTGGCAATCGTATGGATTGGCGTATGGAATATTCAGCGTAAATCGATTCCTGAGAATCCGGATGACATACGCGTGGACCCCGAGGTCGGGGCGGAAGTTCGAGCGCTGTTGGAGAAATCCAAGACAGCGAACCTGGCGGAGAGAATGACGATTTTGTACGACATTCGCGGCATGGGATTCGTTGCCGTTCCTCCTGTTGTTTGCGCGCTCCGGGACCCCGACCCGCGTGTCAGGGCCTTTGCGGCGAATATCCTGCAGCACTCGAATAATACGTCGGTTATACCGCATCTCGAAGCGAGGCTCATTGATGAGGACTCGATTGTGCGAAGAACGGCCCTGGCAGCGCTAGGGCAGCTTGGAGCGGTCGACACGGTGCCGGCCATTATCGTGGTGTTAAATGATAAAGACCGGTTCACGAGATGTCAGGCGGCATTGGTGCTGGGCACTCTCGGACAAAAAAGCGCAGTGATGCCTCTTATCGATATCCTCGAATATGACCCGTATTCCGTTGCGCGGCGGACCGCTGCCAATTCCCTTGGCGAAATCGGGGACGAACGGGCCGTGCCGTCACTGGTCCGTTCGCTAAAGGATGAAAACCACATCGTTCGTTCAGCATCCCTGGTTGCGCTAAACCGGATAACCGACGGAGATTTTCTCGAAGACAAAAGCGGCCGGCCCGAGTAACGGAACCCAGAAATCGCTCGGAGAGTGTTCACCCTGAGAAACGCGAAGTTTCCCTCCTGTTAACTTGAGATGAAGTTGAAAAACGTGACATTCCGTCTGATCGGCTGGTCTTTCGGTGTACTCAATCTTTGCCTCGTTTTGGCCTCCTGCTCAGAAGAGCCTCTGTACGAGCACCCGAAGCTTTCCTTAGAACCCGCCAAGGCGGATTTTGGCACTATTTCGACCCAGGACCCGATCGCATTTCATGACGTGTCGCTCATTGCGAGGAATCTCGGGAGCCAGCCGCTCCACCTGACAGGAATGGAATTTCCCGACGGATTCACTTACGAATTAATACCCCGGCGGAAGATAATAGAACCAAGGGAAAGTGCTACGTTGAAAATAACACTGGATTCCCGCAAATACTCCGCGCCGATATCAGCCGAGGCCTTCATTTTCAGCAACGATCCCGAGCAGCCTCGAATGCCGGTCGAGCTTTCGGCCAATATCGTTCGCACGGTGCTGGTCCCATCCTCCGAACTGGAAAAAGCCCCTGATATCAGGTTTGAAACGAAGAGCATCGATTTCGGCCCGGTGACCCGAGACGCGCGCCGCGAATTCAGGTTCACGTTCGAGAATGCCGGAAAAAAACCCCTCGTGATTTACGACGTGGTGTCGCTGTGTAGCTGTTTGACCGGGATATTCCCGCGGGAGGAAATTCCGCCGGGCGCCACGAACGCAATTGTCGCTCTCTTCGAAGCTTACAAATACGAGGGGACAAGGCCCTGGAAGACATTGCGGGTCAAGACCAATGATCCCGACGAACCCATTGTTCAGCTCAGTGTTGCCGCCCACATTATTGATGCGGTAATCGTGGAGCCGGAGGTCGTTATCCTTCCAAATATTCATGTTCGCCAAGGGGCAATGGCACAGGTTAACCTGTTTCAGGGAGGCAAAGACGAGTTGGTCATCCGGCAAATAGAGAGTTCCTCGCCGATGATATCCGCCAATGTGTCCCCACTGGAAGGAGACAAAAAGGGATATGTCATCAATGTGGAAATTGCCTCCGACATGCCCGAAGGCAAATTCGAGGAAGTCCTCACCGTCTTTACCAACTATGGAGACTATTCCAACCTGCAAAGAGAGACAACCACAAACATATTCAGGGACTACTCTCGAATACGTATTCCCGTGAAAGGGGCAGTTTCCGGAACGATCTCCGTCGCTCCTCAAAAAATCAATTTCGGCTCCGGAACGCCGGGTGAGATAATGCAAAGAAAACTCCTGCTTTCCAGTTCGACCGTATTCTTCGATATTCAAGAACTGGGGCTCACCGACCCCAGCCTCCGCGCCTCGTTCCGAGCAATTGAGCCCCGGAAAAAATACGAGGTCGTTGTTGAGTTCCTTCCCGAGCTACCTGAACGGCAGATAGAAGAAGAACTAATAATCCGGACCTCAGGCGCCCGGCTCACCGTACCCGTTTTGGCGACCGTCAAAACATCCCCCGAAACCTGAGTTGAATCCGCGCGCGTTCCAAGGAACCCTGAGGGCTGAGCCCGGTCCCTCTCCAAAACCCAATCCGAAAAAGGCGGGAATGTTCATCCCGAATAGACCATGTCGAACGCTGTCGAAAATGCTTGACAAGCCATGGCGTATGTGGTATATTCTTGCCCGCACGGTTTGACTGACTGGCCAATTTAAAAACTTCCCCCTCGTATCGACTGCTATCGTACTTGCTGCCTGGGTCGGAACGGAGGCCAATATGACCAAGACGGCAGGAAATTCAAGCCGGATGTCGGGGGCAAAAACCCTCGTCTCCTGCCTTCAAGCAGCGGGCGTCCAAAGAATCTACGGAATCGTTGGAACTTCCAACATAGCTTTCGTCAATGCTCTCTACGACTTCCGCGACAGCATACGCTATATTTCCACCCGCCACGAACAAGTCGCGGCAAGCATGGCGGATGCGGAAGGTCGCCTCACGGGTAAACCCGCAGCATGCCTGGTCCACTCGGGACCGGGTACGTTGAACGCTCTCATCGGGGTTGCAAACGCTTACAAGGATTGTTCGCCTCTTATCGTCATTTCGGGTTCTGTCAGGTCGGCTTTGAGAGGAAGCGACGGATTAATCGAAGCGGACCACTGCAGAATCTTTGAGCCCCTCTGCAGGGGAGTATTCAGAGTCGACGAGCCGGCGGCCTTGGCCCCCGTCTTTTCGGAAGCGTATCGCCTGTCGATGACGCCGGCAAAAGGTCCCGTTCTGATTGACATCGCCGAGAATATCTGGGAGGCCGAATGTGGTGCCGAGCTTGACTCGCTCGACCTCGAGCCGCCATCCCCGAAAACGGTCAGTGACGATGACGTGCAGCGCCTGTTCGGTTTTTTGAAAAAGTCGTCCCGGCCGGTGCTCCTCGTGGGGGGAGGCGTGCCGGAATCGAACGCCACAAGTCTCGTTCGTCAGTTGGCCGAGAGCGCAAACATTCCCGTCGTGACGACCGGCAACGGGAGAGGAACCCTTCCCGAGACACATGCTCTCTGCCTTGGCCGCGTCGGTTTTTTCGGGAACCCGGTAGCAGACAAAGCGATCGAACAATCCGACTTGGTTCTGGGATTCGGTTGCTGTCTCTCCGACCTGGTGACGTGGGAATACACCGCCGAATACCAGGGAAAGATCGTAATAATAAATGCCGACCCCGGCGCGTGTGATATTCCGCCAAAAACATTCAAGGTGGACTTGCTCTCACTGACTGGCGACGCCGGCGCCTGCCTGAGAGGCCTCCTTCAAAAATTCGCTGACGAACCATGCAGGAAGTCGGACGATTGGCTGGACTCGATTATTCCGGTGAGGGAACAATGGGAGGCACAGTTGAATGCGGCCATCGCCTCCGACAAGACGCCGCTCTCGCCCGGGCGAGTGGTCAGAGCGTTGTCCGATTTGGCCCCCGAGAACTCGATATTTACCTGCGGGGCCGGCCTTAACACCCTGTACGTGACGGCTTTCCTGAACCTTCCGGGACCAAAGTCGTTCATGGCGCCGAACAACTTCGGAGCGATGGGCTTTGGTTTTCCCGCGTTGCTTGCCTCGAAAATTGTTTTTCCGGAACGACCCGCATTCTCCATCATTGGCGATGGCGATTTTATGATGACGGTGCAGGACATTGAGACCGGGGTCCGAGAGGGGATCGAGGCAACGGTGTTGATTTTGAACGACAACAGTTATCGGGCGCTTCGATACGGTCAACAGGTGGTTTACGGCGGCAGAATCTATGGAACCGAGCATACCAATCCGGACTTCGTTACGCTGGCCGAGAGCTTCGGGGCCGCCGGATTCAGGATAGAGGCGCCCGAGCGAATCGAAGAAGTGTTGAAGGAGGCGATGTCGTGCGGCAGGCTCGCAATAGTGGATGCTCCAATAGACGTCGATGACATCGCCCCGATCAATTTGCAGGCGATGTTGAAAATGCGCGGACTCGCGTGAACGCTCTTTGCGCGCAACGCGAGCCGCACCCGGAAGACGCGAGCTGAGGCAAACGAGGCCGCCGCTGAATTTGAAAGGAACCGTGCGCGCTCGAAGATTGCCGCCTTTGTTTCCGCAAGCGAAAGCGCCGAACCCTATAAATGAACAAAGTTTTTGGACACGGGGCATTCCAGTGGGTGAGGTCGAGCCCGATGTCCCGAGCTCCAAGGTCCCGCGGGACTTAATGGCTCGCAGTGGGCGATAGTGCAGCCCGTGGGAAAAACCAGAAAACGGAAGGAGGTGAATACGAATGGCCGACACCGTAAAGGAAACTTTTGATAACATGGAGGCAAACTTCAAGTCTGACAAGGCAGCCGGAATGAAGGCGGTCTACCAGTGGGACATCACTGGCGAGGGCGGCGGAAAGTGGCATGCCGAGATCGCGGATCAGAAGTGCACGGTGAAAGAGGGCGAACATGCATCGCCGAACATCACCATCACGGTCGCCGCCAAGGACTGGCTCGACATCATCAACGGCAAGCTCGACGGCCAGATGGCTTTCATGAGCGGCAAACTGAAAGTCAAGGGCGACATGAGCTTGGCTATGAAGCTGAAGACGTTGTTCCTCTAACAGCGTTTGGGCGGAGGGGAAACCGAGAGTTTCCCCTCACGCTCTTTTTTTTTGCACGGTCCTTCAGGGATTTTGTCCGCAGGTTGTAAGTATGCGCTATAACGACATCCTCTACGAGAAAACCGAGCAAATCGCAAGTATAACGTTCAACCGGCCCGAGAAGCTAAACGCGTTTAGCCCGCGCATGATGAGTGAACTCTGTGACGCGCTCCAAAATGCGGACGATAACGATTCGGTGCGCGTCATAATCGTAACGGGCGGTGACAAAGTCTTCGCCGCAGGCGCCGACCTGGATGCAATGCTGGCCGCCGCCCCCGATGTCATACAAGCGTTCAAAGCGCGGTTTGCGAAAAACAACCCCTACGATTATATAGAGCGAATCGGAAAGCCGGTGATCGCAGCGATCGCGGGCTACGCGCTTGGCGGCGGCTGCGAACTGGCCATGTGCTGCGATTTGAGGATAGCCGCGGAAAACGCGCAGTTCGGACAGCCCGAAATCAGAGTCGGGCTGATTCCCGGGGCGGGCGGAACACAGAGGCTCCAGCGCCTCGTCGGTATGACGAAGGCGAAAGAACTCGTTATGCTCGGCGAAATGATAAACGCCGAGGAAGCCCGGCGCATCGGGCTCGTGAACGCTGTCGTGCCGGTGGAATCGTTGAGGGAAGAGGTCGAGACATGGGCGCGGAAACTTATTCACAGGCCTCCTTTCGCTTTGCGCCTCGCCAAGATGGTCATGAATGAGGGAGCTGGCAGGGACCTGCCGGCCGCGCTTGCGCTCGAGCGCCAGGCGTTTGCGATGCTTTTCGCCACCGAAGACACGAAGGAAGGCATTCGCGCCTTTACGGAGAAAAGAAGGCCCGACTTCACGGGGCGCTGACGCAGCTTCGGCGGCGCAGGTTGAGCAATACAATGGAACAAAGAGTCCACCCGGATTTCGGAGCACAAAATGAATTGCAATTATTCACTGAATCTGATATAGTGAACGTCGGGATTACTCCCACCGTAAATAAATCCCTCGGAATAGGTTACAAAACCACGGAGGCGAACTTTCTCACTTCACGGAGGCCGGCTTATGGCATCGAAAGTCTATTACATGGATGATCGCGCCAAGGCTATTCAGGACAGCCTTATCGCGAAAATGCTGACCGTCTTTGAGGCGGCAGAGATGCAACACATGATTGCGCCGAACGATGTGGTCGCAATCAAGCTCCACATGGGCGAGTACAACAACACGGCCTATCTGAGGCCGGTTTATGCGAGGGCGCTCGCGGACAAGGTCAAAGACCTTGGCGGACACCCCATGGTGGTCGATACCACCACCCTTCCGTATACGCCGTTTGCCGCGCGCATAACAGCGCTCGACCACCTGAATACGGCGTACCGCAACGGCTACACCCCCGCTACGCTGGGGTGTCCCGTTATCATCGGCGACGGATATCTCGGCTCGGACGATGTGCGAATCGACCTTCCCGAAGGGTTCATCCTCAAGGAACAATATGTGGCTTCGGCCATCGCGATGGCCGACACCATGATCGTGCTCTCACATTTCAAGGGCCACCCAATGGGAGTATATGGCGGCGCCATCAAGAATATCGGTGTCGGCTGCGCGTCAAAGCGCGGAAAGTATAATCTCCACATGGGCGGCCACCCGAAATACGGTTTCAATGCGCGTCCCTTCTACCCGCAGCTCTGTAAGGGCGCCGAATGCCCGAACATGACTCTCTGCAACACGATTTGTCCGGAGGACGCTCTTCGCGTGAGCGATGACGGCATCACGTGGGATAAAGAAAAATGCGTGGGATGTCAGGCATGTTTCGGAATACTCGTCCTCTGTGGAGTCGGTTTCATACAGGACGATTATTTCGATTCGCAGGCCGCCGCCATGGCTGACAGCGCGCTGGCCGTTATGAAAACGTTTAAGCCCGGCAAAGTCGGTTGCATCAACCTTGCCATCGATATGTCTCCGTGGTGCGACTGCGTGAGCTTCAGCGATCGGCCTTTCGTCGCGAATATGGGTGTGTTCGGTTCGATGGACCCGGTTGCTATTGATGTCGCCGGTTTGGACATGGCGACCCAGTCATGGGGAGTCCCCGGCTCTATCGCAGAAGACAAGGGCGTTATGGAACCGGGCATGCGCAAGCTGACTTCGTGCGGCTCTGTCGTCGGCGTTGACGAGATGATCCAGCCGAATACGGGGGAAAAGATCGGCCTTGGCACGAAGGAATACGAACTCGTTCACGTGCCGCAACCGGAAAACGTCATGCCGTTCCTGCCGACCCCGATTCCGGTGGGAATGAGGCTGCGCCCCTTGTACGGATTGCAGCATGTGTTGCCGGAAGGCGGTTTCAAAAGAATGGATGAAGTCGACTTGGAGGAGGTAAGAGGAAATGGCGCTCGGGTACATGGGAAAAGTCGTTCGGGCAAAACTGTCTGAAGGCAAAATCGAAATAGAAGACCTCAACACGGACGACGCCCGCAATTTTATTGGGGGCGCCGGCCTGGGCACAAAAATTATCTACGACGAGGTGCCGGGTTCCGCCGACCCGCTCGGCCCGGAAAACAAGATTCTTTGGGCCACCGGCCCTGTCAGCGCGACCAAGTTTCCCACAAGCGGAAGATACGAAGTCTGCACCAAATCGCCCCTGACCAATATCTGGGTCGACGCCAGTTCGGCAGGCTACTGGGCGACCGATTTCAAGAAGGCCGGCTTCGACGCGATTATCGTCGAGGGCGCTTCCCCGAAACCGGTCTACCTGTGGATAAGCGACGGGAAAGCCGAATTGAAGGATGCTTCGCATCTTTGGGGCAAGGACAGCTACGCCACACAGGACGCGATACGTGAAGAACTCGGTGACAAGAAAATCTGTGTTTCCTGCATCGGACAGGCCGGCGAAAACAAGGTGCTCATGTCGGCTGTGATGAACGACGAAGGACGCGCTGCGGGACGCGCCGGAGTGGGCGCCGTCATGGGCTCGAAAAACCTGAAAGCAATCGCCGTCCGGGGAAAGAAGAAAGTCGCGCTCGCCGACCCCGATACCCTTGGCGAAATGGCCAAGAAATTCAGCCACGAGCTCGCCACGAACCCGCTGCTCGAAAACATGCGGTCATACGGCACCGCATCGAGCATGGACCAGGCGTGGGTCACGGGCGATATTCCCGTGCAGAACTGGCGCAAGGGCATATGGAAGGACGGCTGTATCGCGATCGGCGGCAAAAGGATGGCCGATACGATCCTGAGGCCTCACAAGCCGTGCTACAACTGTCCCATCGGTTGTTCGCGCTGGGTCAAGATTGATGAGGGCCCGTTCAAGATGGAAGGGCCGGGACCCGAATACGAAACGCTCGGCACCTTCGGCTCCATGCTGCTCAACGATAACCTCGAGTCGATCTGCCACATCAACGAACTGTGCAACGCCTACGGAGTCGACACCATATCCGCAGGTTGCGCAATCGCGTTCGCGATGGAAGCATACGAAAACGGGGTTATCACCAAGGAGGACACCGGCGGAGTCGAGCTTACGTGGGGCAACGTGGACGCGATCATCGAGATGACGCATCAGATCGGCCAGGCAAAGGGACTCGGAAAGGTGTTGGGTCAGGGAGTCAAACGCGCCGCCGAACAGCTCGGCAAGGGAACGGCGGACTACGCGATCCACGTGAAAGGACTCGAAGTGCCGATGCATGACCCGCGCGCCTTCCACAGCATGGCGGTCAATTACGCGACGTCGCCGCGCGGCGCCTGCCACCTCCACGGAGCCGCATTCATCTATGACATGGGCCTGATCGCGCCGGGTTTCGGAGTCGACTACAAACAGGGTCGCTTTGACAAAAAAGGAAAGGGACTCAACGCGAAAGCGTCGCAGGACCAGGCATCGATCATTAACTCGCTCGTGGTCTGCCAGTTTTGCGGATTGGCTCTCGCTCCCTTCCATGTGGTTCACCTGCTCGGCGCGACCTCCGGCTTCGCATATAAGACCAAGGAAATCCCGCTCATAGCCGAACGCATCACGAACCTGCAACGAGTATTCAGCATCAAGTGTGGTATCTCGGCGAAGGATGACAACCTGCCCGCGCGCCTGCTTACGCCGACCACCGAGGGAGGCCATGCGGGCAAGGCCGCGGACCTCGAAAGCCAACTTGCCGAATACTATGCCGGACGCGGATGGAACAAGGACGGAGTACCAACGAAAGAGAAGCTGAACGAACTCGGTCTCGAATACGCGATTAAAGACCTGTACTGAGCGTTCGGGGTTTCACCAGTTCACATTGCGGGGAAGATTTCGGTTTTGAAGTCTTCCCCGCATGTCGGATATACCTTATGAAGGTTACGGTCAACTTTATGGGCACTCTGTCGAGATATACGGGCGCCGAGTCCGTAGAACTCGAGTTGCCCGACGGCGCCCGGTACGAAGACCTGCTGCGAGAGATCGATGCCCGCTACGGCGGGGGGTTCCCGGAGAAATGCTGGAATTCCGAAAAAAAGGAATTTGTTAAACCGATCGCCGCCATCGGTTCAAACGGCGACATCGAGGAAAAGGACGCGCCCCTGGCGGCCAACGACGAAATCCATATTCTGTTTCCCATTTCCGGCGGCTCATTTTGAGCGTCCGTGGGAACTCCGCTGAACGGTTTTCCCGGCGCGTCACTCGGGCTGTCCGCATAATCATGGAAAGAACAGCAGAAAGAGGATGAGCAAGTGGCGAAGATTTTGGTAACCGGCGGAGCCGGCAGACTCGGGGCGAACACGGCATACAGCCTGCGAGAGCGGGGTCACACGGTTCGGGTCATGGACATCGAGGCGGCCGACTTCTCGCCCTTCGAGGACGAGGAAGGCTTCGAAATCATCAGGGGAGACATCCGCGACGCGGAACTGTTGAGGAAATCGGTTGACGGCTGCTCCATGGTGTTTCATCTTGCGGCGATTCTTCCCCCCGCAAGCGAAAGGGACAGGTCGCTGACGATGGCGGTGAACGTTGACGGCACGCGTGAACTGATTGACGCATGCAAGCAAGCGGGGTCGCCGCCCCTCGTCTTCTCCTCGTCTGTCTCGACGTACGGCGATACCTCGAACGAGCAGCCGCCGATCCGCGTCGGCCACCCGCAACAGGCGCTCAACATATATCCCGAGAGCAAGATAGCCGCCGAAAACCTCATCCGAAAAGCGGGAATTCCCTGGGTCATCCTTCGTATAGCGGGCATCGCGGTTCCGGCGTTCCTGGACCCGCCGGAGCCGTGGCCGTTCACCAGGGAGCAGCGGGTCGAATTTGTCGCGTTGAACGACCTCGTAACCGCGATGGTCAACATCTTCGACAACCCGGACGCTTTTGGCAAAGTTTTCAATCTCGCCGGCGGGAAGTCGTGGCAGGTGCGTGGCGAAGAATATGCCGGGCGCTATTGCGAGACGCTCGAGATATCTTTCGAGTCACAGACATTTTACGAGCGGCCCGGCTGGCTCGACTGGTATGACACCGCCGAATCCCAGGCGATTGTGAAATATCAAAACACCACGTTCGACGATTTTCATTCAATGCTGAGGGCCGCAATGGAGGACGCCCTCGGCTGAAGCGCCAGGGCGAACAATCCTGCATCTTCATCTGTCATTGAAGCGGGCTTCTCCAAAAACGACTGTCATAGAATTATTGCAGAAATTCTCTTTTCCGGGTTTAATGTGATAAAATAATTGGAGACGCTCTGCAGAAGCGAAGACAAGCATAGTAAAGGAGGTTTTGACTTTGAGTGAACCTGAAGCGAAACAATACGTGCTCGACAGCATAGAGCGATGCCGTGAGGCGTTGTCCGCTCTCGATTCCATCGACAACCCGGAAATCGCGGACCAGAAAAAAAAGATTGGAGAGGTTGTCGAGAAACTCGAAGGCCTCAAAGAGAAAGTCTTTCTGAAGACGAAGAAAGCGATGAACCCCGCGTATCTGGTGTTCGAGGCGAGCCAGGCAGTGGCTGATCAAGCGGCGGAACTGGCCGACGGAGACGAGGACGCCCTCCAAGAGTTCAAGGAGGCCGTCGCCCAGTTGATGCACAACCTCGAAGGGCTTGAGGGGTCTTCAAAGCAGCACTCGGTAATCGTGACGTAGCGTTTCGGCGCGCGGCAGCCAATTGCCGCGCGTCTCTTTTTCCCACCTTGTTCTAAGAAAACAACTTTCATCGAAACGTTCGTGTCGAAAGGGAGACCGAACCCGGCAGGGAGGAAGACTCATGGATTTCACCATCCCCGAAGAAATAGAAATGTTGAGACAGAGTCTGCGCAAATTCATCGAGAAAGAAGTCATTCCGATGGAGGAGAAAGCCGGGTACGATCCCGACAAGGGTATTCCGCAGGAACTGCTGCAAAAGGTTCGTAACCGCTCGTATGAGCTCGGCTTCTGGGCTATCGAACTCCCCGAAGAATACGGCGGCGGTGGTTTGAACACACTCGGTACCGTTATCCTTCGCGAAGAATCCGCAAAATATTTTTCCACTCTGACCCAGGCCATCTTTGGAGGGCCCGAGGGACCTTCCAAAATCCTGCTGGCTGGAACGCAGGAGCAAATTCAGAAGTATCTCGTGCCCGTCGTAAAGGCAGAAAAGACGTGCTGCTTTGCTTTGACCGAGCCGAACGCGGGCTCCGACGCCGCCGCGATCGAGACATCCGCCGTCAGAGAAGGGGACGAGTGGGTGCTCAACGGGCTGAAGCATTACATTACCAACGGTCCGTATGCGGACTATGCAATCGTGTACGCGGTGACCGACAAGCAGAAACGTGCCCGCGGCGGGATCACGTGCTTCCTGGTTGACAAAGGCACGCCCGGATTTTCGATCGGGAAAATTCAGGAGACGATGGGTGGCGGCGACAATCAGTGCGAACTCGTCTTCGAAGACTGTCGGGTGCCGAACGAGAACGTGCTTGGTGAAGTGGGAATGGGCTTTGTCACGGCGATGACGTTTTTGGGCGGCGGTCGCTTGAACATCGCTGCCGGCGCTGTCGGAATGACCGAGAGGCTTCTCAAGGCCTCGGTCGACTATGCCAGGCAGAGAGTTCAGTTCGGAAAACCGATCGCCACGAAGCAGGCGATCCAGTGGATGCTTGCCGATATTGCGACGGAACTTTACGCCGCGAGAAACATGGTGTATCAGACGGCGTGGCGCCTCGACCAGGGCGAGATGGCAGTGAAAGAAATGGCCATGTGCAAGCTCTACGCCACGGAACTGGTCAACCGGGCCGCCGACGTGGCCGTGCAGGTTCATGGCGGCATGGGCTACATGAAAGAAGCCCCCATCGAGCGCGCATACCGAGGGGTGCGGGCATTAAGAATCGTCGAAGGAACCTCGGAAATCCAACGCTTTATCATCGCGCGCGCCCTCTTGCAGGAATAACCCCCTTCGCGGGAGGCCGGGCCGGCGACACCTTCACTTCTTTGCTTTTCCAAAAAACCGCGGAAGATATTGCCTTGTCGCCTTCAACATTTCATCGAGCATGCGGCCTGCCTCATCAAGGTCGCGGGTGAGCGGATCGTTCAGCAGAACCTGAAGCGCCATTTGCCTGTCGCCGTTCAGGGCCGCGTCCACTATCATTTCCTGGTTGTTCACGTGGGTGGCCAGCAAGGTTTGGATTGCGCGGGGAAGATCGCCCAGTGCGAGCGGATGGATTCCCGCCGAATCGACGTGGGCCATCGATTCGACTACCGCATGCGCGGGAAGATTGGCGATTTGACGCAGGTTCGGCCTGTTGACGATTGCATTGAGTCGACGTCCCCCTGATAGCGCCACGACAACGTCGGACGCCAGCTCTTCGGAGCGCTCCATGTTGAGAGGCATTTTGCCGGCGTTCCACCATTGCACCCAGTTCTTATACATTGTGCGGGTGTCGCGCTGCCATTCGATCGTGTACGGCGTGATGCCGAATCGTTCCGCTGCGTACTCCTCATCATGGAGGAGGTACGGATAGAACTCGGCCACGTGCCGGTCGCCCGCCGCGGGAAGGCAGTCGTAAATCTTGAACAGTTCCAGCTTCAGCCGATGGTTCTGCATCATCAGCGCAAGGCTGCCGGGTTCCCGACGGTTCTTCCCGGGCGGCGGGGGCATCCTGTTCACGAACTCTTCCGGATTCCGCAGGAACCGATGCAGAAGCTCAAAGCCGTCCTGCCCGCGAACATTGAGGTTTGTCATCCAGATGCAGTGATTGATACCTCCGACCTCGATGGACATTTCCCGTTCCCAGAGATGGGCACCGGAGGCGTCGAGCATGCGTTCAACTCCCATCAGGCCTTCGGGAGCAAGATTGCTCTGGTCTTCGAGTCCGAATATCTCCAGCAGCAGCTCCATGGTTCCGAACAGCTCGTGACACAGGCCGACCGTGTTAACGGAGGTCTCGCGCAGAAATGTCCTCGTCAGCACGGTCATCGGGTTTGTGAGGTTCAGCATCCAGGCGTCGGGACAGTATTTCTCCATGAACCGTCCAATCTCCACGATTACGGGGACGTTACGAAGCGCGCGCGCCAGTCCGCCCGGGCCGACCGTATCGCCGACCGTTTGAAAGACGCCGTATCTCGCGGGGATGGCGAGGTCATGTTCCATGGCGTCATATCCACCGGTGGTTATCGAAAGAATCGCGAAATCAGCTCCCGTGAAGGCCTCGTGCGGGTCGGTCGTCGCCTTGATTTTGAAATTCGTGCCTGCGGCCCGGGCGATCATTCGCATTGTTTTTGCCAACGGTCTCAGCGGCTCGGGATCGATGTCGTAGAGCACAAAAGCGCTGCCGCGCAGGTGTTCATGCAGCATCAGGTCGCGACCCAGGACGGGTGTCCATTGGTAGCTGCCGCCACCGACCATGACGATTTTCAATTTCGGCACGATATGGTCCTCCTCTTCTTCGACTTGTCGCGCGCAGCGACCGGGGTGGCGCGGCTATTCGATTCGGGCGCTCGTCATTCTTTTTTTTCGAGTCTTGTTGTAAACAGTCCCGAGGCCGATGAATGTCGGCGGGGTTTTACATTCCCAGGTCGCCGACGTATCGCCAGAGAACGGAAAGGATGATATTTTGCACAAAGCCGGCGCCAACCGCCAATGCCAGGGCGGTGAAGAAATCATAATCGTATGCGCTCATGAGCACGATGATATTGAGCACAAACGTCCAGATTAGAAAAGCAAGGAAGAGAAGGAGAATGGCGGAGCCGATTGCAACCATGAGCGGCGGCACGGCATATGCCACCAGGGCCGCGAGGCTTATCACGATGACCATCGTGTAAATTACGCAGCGCGTGACTCCCTCGACAAACCCGAAGTATGAAAGAAGCGTCAGGAAGTTGGCTTCGCCCGTTACGAAAAAATTGACAATCGCCACGACAAAGGCGTACAGAACCAGATTCAGGATGGTTCGCCCAATGAGTGGCAACGGGTCCGGCTGGCTTGCAATGGCGGCCCTGACCACGGATCCCACCAATCCGCGTGGAAGCAACTGGTTGATTCCCTCGGGGGCGATTGCAATCAGCGCCAGCGGCAACAGGATGCTGGCGAGATAAAAGAGTGTCACCTTCACCAGCCCCGAAGGCGACGCCAGGTAATCATCGAATTCATCCAAGGTCTGTAAGGGGTGGATGACCAGATTCACGATGTAGTGGAAGATGCTCGGCGTCGAGTATGCTTCTTCGTACTCGTCGTCGTATTCCGCCTCAGGGGGTGAACCTGCGCGCCGGGCGTCGGGGGGCATGGCATCCGCTTCGCCGATCGGCGAGGATAGTTCCCTCAGAGCCTCTTCCTCGTCTTCTTCTTCATCATATATGAATGCTTTTCCGGAGGATGCGTCAGGTGTGCGCCGGAAATATTCGGCTTCTTCATCCTTTCGCGCGGTTTCTTGGACGAGGTCGTCGGGAATCGGAGGAGGCTCCTCGAACAGGTCCTCGGCATGCTCCTCGTCCGCCCCGACGCTGAGCATCCGTTTTCGCGCTTTAAACTCCTCCTTGGCGCGCTGCATCAGGCGGAGTTTCTCTTCCCGCACTTCTCGCCGATACTTCTCGCGTTTGTCGGCCACCGAGATATTTTCTCGCCGGATGCGCCTCTTGATCTCCTGCTTGCGCTCGTCGAGTTCGTTTTGCATCCGTTCTTTGATTTCCTGACGGATCGCCTGTCTCTTTGCCCGTGCGTCCTTCTCACTCATGGAGCGACCTCCAGCCGCAGCGCATAGCTTTGTTCTATTCCGATATCGTATCGTCCGCCGGTATTTTCAAGGTTTCCGGGTTTTCCCATCCAGACCTCTTGAACAGGAACGCAACGGCCACAGTCATTGCGAGCCAGCCGGTTCCGATGAGGAGCACCGCTTTCCTGTCATAACCTCCATACGAACTTACGACGTCGCTGTAAATCGAGGAGACCAGGATCACGGACAGGATCAGGGGAGTGAGTATCTTAACGCAAAACTCCCACCCGCGCCCCACGCGCAGCTTCGAGGTTCGATTCACATGGAGGCGGAGACTGCGTGAGCCATAAATCCAGCCGATTGCGATACACTCCAGCAACACCACCACAACGAGGCCGTATTGAGAGAGAAAATGGTCCACTATGTCCAGCCAGATGAGACCGGAACGCGTGCTGAATATCGCGCTTCCGAGGAATCCGATGACGCATAGCAGCGTGATTGTCTTTCGCCGTTCGAACGAGTACTTATCCATGACGGATGAGGCAAACGCTTCGAGGATGGAAATCGAAGAGGAGAGTCCCGCCAGAATGAGCAACAGGAAAAACACAATTCCTATAACGTTTTGCATGACCGGCATGTTTGTGATCGCCTCGGGATACGCCACGAAGGCCAGCCCGATACCGCTTCTGACAACCTCTTCGAATGGTTTCCCGGTGGTATGGGCCATATAGCCCAGCGTCGAGAAGACGGCGAAACCGGCAATGAAGGAAAACGTGCAATTGGTAATGCCGGCGATGGTGGCGTTCGTCGAAATGTCCGAATCGCGGGGAAGATAACTCGCGTAGGCAATCATTATTCCGAATCCGAGGCTGAGGTCGAAAAATATTTGTGAATACGCCGCCATCCAAACCTTGGGTTGAAGCAAAACGGAAAAATCGGGTCGGAGGTACCATCTGATTCCCATTTCGGCGCCGGGCAGCATTAATCCCCTGACCACTAAGACTGCAACCAGAACGAAGAGGAAGGGGATAAACATCGAACAGGCTCGCTCGATACCGCTCTGGATTCCCCGGTGGCAGATAAACCAGTTCAGAATCCAGACAACCGCGAGTCCACCGACAATGGCCAGTTGCGGCGAGCCGGGCGGCCACGCCGACGAAGAGAGGCCGAGAAATTTCTCGAAGAAAAAGGCGTTTGTGTCCGACCCCCACGAGAGGTTGAACGAATATCTGAAATAATTTACGCACCAACTGATGATCACGCAGTAATAAAGCTCGATGCCGAACATCACGAAGACGACGGGCCACCAGCCGAGCAATTCCCACCGGCGGCCGACCTTTCGGAAAGAGACCGGCGCCGACCCCTCCATCTTGTGGCCCATTCCGTACTCGAGAATGAGAAGGGGTATGCCCGCCGTGGCAAGGGCAATAAAATAAGGGACGAGAAATGCGCCCCCACCGTTTTCGTAACACATGTAGCTGAAGCGCCAGACATTTCCGAGCCCGATCGCCGACCCGATTGCAGCCATCAGAAATCCCGCACGACTTTTCCAGCGCTCTCGAGGCTTCGCCATTTGCTTCTCCCTTCACTCCACCCCTCACACCGCCCGGAATGAACAATCGCTCTGCCACATCGCGCAAATAATAGCACACCCGAAAAATAAATGGCAAACAAGCAGTTCGCAAGTTCACCAGTCTTCGGTAACGGATGCTTTCGGATGCGGAGAAACGTGTTCTGCAACGTCGGGTGGGAGAGGAATCGGCAAGCTTCGCTGTAACCGAGATTGTCGCTATTTCTAATTCAGCATGGTGAGGCCGCCGTTTTCAGAAAAAGGTCAGAGCCGCAGCAATCTGGCCAGGGGACCGCTTTCCACGCGTATCGCGCCATGGGGACACAACTCCTGACAGCAAAAGCAACGGATGCATCGTTTCAGGTCGAACCGGAGTGTGTCGTCGTGCCGGGCGATAACCTGCGCCGGGCAGTTATTCTCGCAAACCATGCACATCTGGCATGTTCCCCTGTCCAGGACGGGACGTGTTGTCAGCCAGCCGCGCAAATAGTCTCTCAAAAATGCGGGAAACATTCCCATGAGATTGCTCGTCTCGGGGAATACGAAACCGTCCGTCCTGCAGTTCTCGAGGCTCTCTCCGGCAACCGTGATGAAGCGGAGCCGTGGCTGGCCGACCCCCAGTTCCTCCGCCGCCAGAGTCGTGGGCATGCGCTCTCTTTTGAGGCCGATTATTTCGCTGATGACCGCGTCGAGCGCAACGGCGTCTTCCGAGGCCGCGATCAATCCGATTTCCTTCGGGTCGCCGTTCTGCGGGCCGTTGCCGTGCATGCCGATGATACCGTCCAGAACGGTGAGCGCCGGCGAAACCGTCCGATACAGGTCGACGAGCATCCGCGCAAAATGCATGCGGTCGGCGCCCGCCGCCAGATGCCACTGGGACTTCCGGGCGCCGGGAACAGTACCGAACATATTCTTTACACCGAGAGTTACGGTCATCTGGCCGTGCGTCTTGAGTTTGGGCACATTGATGACAACGTCAGGCTCGAGAACAGCCTGATCGACCTTGAATCTCTTGAATCTGAAGTCCGCGGGGTTTTCAATCTCCTTCGGTTGAGTGAAATTCACCACCCCAACGTTTTCTTTCTTCGCCACATCCATAATGCCGCATTTTGCCGCAACCCTCTCCGCGCTTCCTATTGCTGGGCTGTCCCCTATGAACGGTTTGCCGCCGGCTTTTTTCACAAGCCGAACGACCGCACCGACGACATCGGGGTGAGTGGTCACGTGTCGTTCCACCGCTCGTCCGACAAGGAGGTTTGGTTTGATCAGCACGCGGTCGCTTCTTCTCACGAACCGGTCAATCCCTCCAAGTTCGTCCACCGCTTTCTCCACCGCGTGAAGGGTCCGCGAGGGGTCATATCCGCCGCAACGCGTTATGGACACGCGCGCCTTCTCCTCGCGGTTTCGCTTCGATCTACTCATCTGTCGAACCTCCTCCAAAAATGACGACTCTCGAACGAGATTGTACGGCGGTCCGTGACTTTCCGAAAACCGCTCATCGTTCAGGTAGTCGAAAAATCCCCGTTGGTTTCGGCGCATCGGGCCAATGCCGCTCCAACGGTCCGACGAGCCGTGCATGGCGTCATTTTCTCTCAAAAAAGGGGGGCCTTTTTGGCACGTGCCGCCGATTGATTTCAACCTGTTGAAATCGCTGGACTTGCGCGGATTCACACCCCTCTGTGAACTGTTCTGGCAAACCCATTATAGCATCGCGACGGTCGTATCCGAAACTTCGATTGCACAAGCCTGCCAAAATATGCGGAGCAAGGTCTCCATGCAATGAGATTTTTACCGGCGCTTTGGCATGAAATTTTCTATTCGGGGACACGGAAGGGTTTCTTTCCGGCAAAAGCTGACCACAAAGGTCTGAAGGGGCGAGTTGCTCGGTCGTGTCTGATTCAGTGAAAGATTTCAAGAAGAAGCTTCTCGACATTAAGGAAATTTCCACGCTTCCGCAAATAATGTCGAGGATAATGCAGATCATTACCGATGAGAAGTCTTGCGCCAGCGACCTCGCCGAAGAGATAGCCAAGGACAAGTCGCTCACCGCGAAGATTCTGAAGATAGTAAATTCGGCTTATTATGGATTTTACCGGGAAATCGTCAAAATTCCCGATGCGGTGGTAGTGCTCGGTTTTAACGAAATACGGCGGCTTTCACTTGCCATATCGGTCTTTGACATGTTCGGAGGAACCGAGCGGGCGGAGCATCGCCTCCGCCTCTGGAACCACTCGCTGGCCTGCGCGGCGATGTGCGATATCCTCGCGAAGGAATGGGGGGTACAGGAGAAAGGAGCCTTCACCGCCGGTTTGCTCCACGATATCGGGAAGACGGTGCTTGACCAATATTTTCCCTCTATGTTTACTGCGGTTCAGGAATACATGGAGCAACGTTCCGTCCGGGCCCATGAGGCGGAGCGAATACTGTTCGGTTTCGACCATGCCGACATCGGTTTCTGGTTGTCCGACCGATGGAATCTTCCAGCGACGCTCAGCGAGGCGATTCGTTATCATCATCGAACACAGGGCGGCGTGGACCTTTCAAAAATTACAGAACTGGTTCAAGCAGCCGATGAGCTCGTGAACGATTACGAGAAAATCCGGATGACAGGCCAGACACTGTCGGCGGTTTTGGGGAATGAGGAAAGCGGGAACCTCGCGCCGGACAAGAAGCTGTCACTGCTGCATGAATTAGAACGACGTTCACGAAATCCACATTCCGCTCACATTTTCATCTGAACGGAGAAACGCGGAGTCACGAGGTGGACATTACCGGCAACAAACATGAAACCGATTGCGTCGAGCAGGCCCTGACTCTTCTGGAAGGGGCATTGCCTCCAACGAGAGTGAAGGATGGCGTTTGCTTATCGGAAGAAGCTGGCCGGGAACAAAAGCTGCTGGAACTGTTGAGCCGCCTGCTTGAGGATTATCGCGATAAGAATCACTCGCTCGAGCGCTGTCAAAAGGAACTGGCCGTCTTCAGAGATGTTAATGCAGAGACAAACCTCCTTCTCGAAAAAAAGATTGAGGAGATATCTCTTCTGCGGCTTATAACCGATACCACAAGTCGAGCCATACTCTCGCAAGACCCTTTTACGCCGATCCTCGAGGAGGTTACCGCGATTGTCGGCGGAGACCACGGGTCCCTGTTCTTGCGAAATCCCGATACCGGCGACTTCGAGGTGCGCGCGACGAGTGGAGAGAAAAGCGACGAAATCCGGGAAGCGTTGCTGCGCATGGCGCGGCAAATTGTTGACAGGGTAATGTCATCGGGCGAGCCGGTTTCGATTGAAAACACTCGCCGCGCCTCCCTGTTTTCGCTCGATGGCTGCGATTCTGAAATCGCCTCGCTGCTGTCGTTTCCGCTGGTCGTTGAGGAAGAAACCATCGGCGTTTTAAACGTGAGCAGTCGGCAAACTGGCTCCTTTTCTCCGGAAACAGAGCGTATCCTCCACATCATTGCCGGACAAATAGCCATTGCCGTAAAGAACGCCCACCTGTACGGTGAAATCAGAAAAACGAAAGAATATCTGGAAAACCTTGTCGAAAGGGCTGGTGACGCAATTTTCACGCTCGACCGTTCTCATGCTATCGTGTCATGGAACAGGGGCGCGGAGAGGATTTTTCACCGCTCCAAGGCAGAGGTTGTGGGATCGACATTCTACGAATTTGTCCAAGAGGAATCGGTCTCTTCGTTGCGGAACCACATTGAGAGTGTCTTGAATTCGGAGACCATTGTCACTATCGAGACGGAAGCCGTGGCCAAGGCCGGTTCCTGGATTCAGATTGCCCTTACGCTGTCCCCGATTCGCGGGGCAAAAGGGCAGGTCATAGGGGTGTCCGGCATAGCAAAGGATATCACCGAACGAAAAGAGGTGGAAGAAGAGCTGCGGAGGCTGAACGAAGCGAAGACAAACTTCGTTTCCACCGTTTCGCACGAACTGCGCACCCCGCTTACCTCGATCAAGAGTTTTACGGAAATTCTGCTTCACGATATGACATCCCTTTCGGAAGACACCGTAAAGCGGTATCTGAACCTGATAAACGAAGAATGCGACCGCCTTTCCGCATTGATTACAAGCTTGCTCGATCTCCAGAAACTGAACGCGGGACGCCTGGAAGTGAACCTGGAGCCGCTCGTGCTCGCCGCTCTTGTCCGGCAGGCCGCCGATTTGTTCGAGAGCGTGGCGCTTCGGAACCGGATCGAGTTGATTCGGGAATTCCTCGTGCCGGACGAAATGACCGAAGTCCTCGGCGATCGCGGACGACTGATGCAAATCCTCTCCAACCTTCTTTCTAACGCTCTTAAATACAGTAATAGTGGCGGCCACGTAAAGATTACGCTCTTGTCGAATAACGGCGAGTTGAAACTCACCGTGGCAGATGACGGCATGGGGATACCGGTCGACCAGCTGGACAAGGTGTTCGAGAAGTTCCACCAAGTGGACAATTCCGTGACGCGAGCGAAGGGCGGAACCGGCCTTGGCCTCGCCATCACAAAAGAGCTCGTCCATCTCCATGGCGGCAAGATATGGGTCGAGAGCCGGGAGGGCTGCGGCTGCAAGTTCAACGTGCTTCTCCCGTTGGCCACATGATTCTCCCCCGCGCGGCCGATTCAAAGATACCTTTTGACACTTCAAATTGCGCCACCTTCTTCTTCGAGTTCGGAACCATCCGCAAAAAAACGACCACAAAATCTCCACGGTAGCGACGCAACCCGGAGCCGTCGTCTGTTCCCAATTGAAACCCGATTTTGGCAGGAGACTCGGTTTGACAAAGCCCGGTTGACATGATAGTCTTTTTATGGATGCGCAAGCATCCCGGAGCACGAAGAAGCACAGGGGGTAACGCTGTATGAAGACTGCCCGCCGCGATTTTCCCGAGCACCTGACTCCTGCCAAGATTTATGGATATCTCGACAAATACGTGATAGGTCAGGAACGAGCGAAACGATTTGTCGCAATAGCGGCATACAACCATCACAAGCGAATTCTGAACAAGGAAAGAAGCCAGCAGAATCTCATCAAGAAATCAAATATCCTGCTCATCGGTCCGACGGGATGCGGCAAGACACACATCGCGCGGAACCTCGCCAATCTCCTCGATTTGCCGTTTACCATCGTGGATGCCACTGAGTACACGGAATCGGGGTATTACGGCAAAGATGTCGAGGTCATGGTGGCGGAGCTGCTTTTTAAGACGGGCGGCCGCACCGACGAAACTCAACGCGGAATTATTTTCATCGACGAAATAGACAAGATCGCCCGACGCAGCCACGGGGCGCGAACGGGAGCGGGGTCGCGCGATATCGGCGGAGAGGGCGTTCAGCAGGCGTTGCTCAAACTGCTCGAAGGCTCAGAGGTTTTTGTTCCGCTGAATGTGACCCAGCACTGGAGCAAGCATGATTTCGTGCTCGTGGACACTTCCGAAATTCTCTTCATCTGCGCCGGCACATTCTCGGATATGCCGATAATTCAGCGAGAGAACAAAACCGTCGGATTCAGGAGCAAGCGGGAGTTCGGAGCGAAAACGCGGCGAAGCATAACGACAAAAGATTTGCTGGAGTACGGCATGCTGGCCGAGTTCCTCGGCAGGATACCGATAGTCACTGAACTCGAACCGCTGTCCGCGAATGAGATGATGCGCATACTGAAAGAGCCACCCGACTCCATCCTGAAAGAATACATCCATCTGCTGAGTCTCGATGATATCGAATTGAGTTTTACCGACAGCGCCCTCAGGCTGGTGATCGAGCATTCCATGAAGAAGGATTTGGGCGCCAGGGGGCTTCGCTCGATAATGGAAGAAGTGATGCACGACGTCATGTTCGACGCGCCAAGTCACAGAGGCAGGAAAATCCGAATCGACAAGCGTTTTGTCTCCAGCAGGCTGGCGAGCATAGCGTAGCCCGCGCTATGCCGGCCCCATCGGCCAGAGACTTCCTTCTTTCACTCCTTCCGCTCTTTCGCCTGTGGAGGCGTTCACCAATATTTCGGGTCTCTCTCCGCCGGCGCGGTCTCCGAGGTAAGATTTTTCAGGAAGGCTTTCGCTGCGTCGATGAGTTCCAAGTGCACGTTCCTGTACGGGGTGAAGCGTAAAATCACGAGAATGACTATGAGCAGAAAAATCGCGCCGAAGACGTTCACAAACCGGCGGCGGTTGAGCGCGCGTTGCTGCCTCTCGAACACTTGATTGACGTCATCATTCCGGTGATTGGTTTCTTTTTTCGGCATTTCAATCGCCTCCGCTCCGGTAAGTACGCGCGCTTATCGAATCAGCCGCTCTCCAAGACAGACTTCCGTTGATGGCTGCAAAAATGTCGCAGGCGCCTGCACTGCTATCTGTGAGAGTGATGAAACTGTTGTCATTTTCGCAGAGCAGCACAGCGCGGCGTAGCCGCAACCAAATTTCGCTTCAGGGACAGTGAATGGGTCTCGCGATTGTCATGTTGCCGAGAAGCCAGCGCAGGGGGCTGAACCCAATTACGGAATCCCCCCGTCTTTTGCGTTGAGCGCAGCGAAATCCCGCGAGACGCGGGATAGATTGGCGGACTGCCCCCGAAGCACGGATTCCCAACCGTGGGACAGACTCACAGTCCCTTTCGCTCTGTATCACATCGTCACCCTTGACAATATGAAATTCGCTGCGTGAAAATCACGACAGAAATTCACAATTCTGATAGATAGTAGCACACGCGTCGCCCGCGCCGTGAGCGCCGAAGCAGCGTTTGCTCGCCATAGGTGCGTCTTCAGGACCTTTCACGATTATCCGCCGGGCTTCTCTCCGGCTCCAACGCGGCGAGTGTTTCCTCCAGAAGCGCGCTGTCCCGTTCATTCAGCTTCAGAAATTGGGCTCCGGCGCTGTAAATAGAAGAGCCTTTGTCGAAGGCGGCCCAGAGGATTTTTGCGGGAGTCTCGATTCGGCGAACACCGCTGGCGTCCGTGATTTCCAACGCGACGGTAAAGAAGCTCTCGTGAAGGATATCCGCAGAAGTGGTGAATGAAAAGCCGTCAATGCTAATATTGCGAAGCTGTAGCCGCTGCTCCGGCTTGTGCGGAAATACGGCCGTCGCTACGAGAGAACTCGGTGGAATGTAACGCGTAAATCTGCGCCGGTCAGGTCTCATCATCGCGTCACGGAAAAGCGGTGAAATCGCCTCCTTGTTTTTCGTATGGAATCATTATACGAGTTTTTTCCTCCGTTTTCAAAATAGAGGCCGCACGACCAGGCTTGAGGGGAAACAGATGCATCGAGCGGGTCACAATCGAAGCGGCAACGTGAAATCGAGGAAAAAGTCTCTCGCCCACGGTTTGAGGGCGCCCGATGGAGGGGTTACCGAGCCGCCAGACAGGCTCGCCGCTTCCGAAGCGAGCGACCATCATCACAAAATCGTGGAGCACATGCGCTGTGAAACTGTCTCACGGTTCCTCATGTTGCCAAAAAACGAGCGTAGGGGACTGTCACTATTTACGGAATCCCCGGTTTTTTTGGGGATTCGTAGAATAGGGACTGTCCCCGAAGCGAGCATCAGTGAATTATCGGACACATTCACTGTCCCCAATCAGGGAACCCCCCGTATTTTGGAGATTCATAGATTGATGGGCTGTCCCTGAAGCACGGATGACTTGGCAGGGGGAGACTCTTCCGGTCTCCTCTGATATAGTAGTGCGTTGAATCCGCCCAATTGAATGCAAACCGGCGTTATTGCGATGGCGACAATCTACTCGAATGAGTCTTCCGAAACGTCGGCTTTTGATGAGTTTGTTCGTCAGAACCGTCGCTGGAACATCACGGTCAACCTCCTCTACGGCCTGTTTGGGACCACGGGCTGGCGGCTTATCATGGCGCCGACGTTCGTGCCCGATTATATGTACAAGCTGGGCGGGTCGAATTTCATCGTGGGACTGCTTCTTTCCTGCGGCGGCGCGGCTCGTTTCGTTACCCCGCTTCTTATCGCGCCGCTGGTCGAGCACTTTCCGTTCATCAAGAGAAAAGCCATCATTATCGGTTCGCTCCTGCGCAGTCAGGTTCTGCTCATGGCGCTGGGCGGATTTTTCCTGGGCGCCCGCCGGAATCTGATTTCGTTTTTCGTCTTCTTCACTCTGTTCCATCTCTTTATCGGGATGCAGAACGTGGTGTATAACACCGTGATGGCGAAAGTGATCCCTGTCGAAAGCCGGGGTCGCTTTATCGGTTGGCGGGAATTCCTGGGAGGGGTTACCGCGTCTCTTGTGGCGCTCGTCGCGGGCTCGCTTATCGAGAACCTCGAATTTCCTCACAGCTACGCGGCGACGTATCTGATGGCGTTCGTGTTCACCTCCGTCGGCCTCGGATTCTTCGCGATGTCAAGAGAACCCGCCACTCCGACTGTTCTGAAAAAGAACACCGTTTCCGAGCGCCTCAGGTCGCTCCCCGCATTTGTCAGGCAGGACCGAAATTTCTCCTGTTACTGCGTCTGCCGTGCGGTGGGCTCGCTCGCTCTTATGTCGAACCCGTTCTTTATCCTCTATGTTGGCAATGAAATGCCGATTTCGGGCACCGAACTCGGCCAGCTCACTTTCTGCTTCTACATTGCCCAGACCTCGGTCAACTTGTTGCTTGGCCGAATTGCCGACCAAAGAGGATTCCGCCTGGTTTTCCTTATTTCCATGAGCGTGTGGACCCTCGCGATGCTCGCGCTCTTGTTGGCAACCGCGTCCTACCCGCTTGCTGTTGTGGTTTTTCTTGCCCTCGGCGCGGGCATCGGGGGATTCCGGATGTCGATGGCCAACATGGTGTTGGAATTCGGAAAAACCGCCGAGCTTCCCATGCGGCTCGGCGTCGTGAATTCCATCGGAGAATTCGCGACTGCGATCGGTCCCGTGACCGCCGGCCTTTTGGCCGACCATGTCTCGTACCACTCGGTGTTTTCGCTGTCGGCCCTGTGTACGATAGCTGCTTTCGCAATCATGCGTTTCTGGGTCAGCGAGCCGCGATATGCGGAGTAGGCGTGTGGATTTGACGGGGTGTGCGCGCCATGGTATAATTAAGTCGGTTGACTGACTTAGGACGGGGAGACGATGGGCAGAAAAATCGTGGCGCCACAACGACGCGAACAGATCGTGCGCGCATTGTTCGACTGCCTCGCCGAGAACGGACACGAAACGGTGACGGTGAAAGACATCGCCCGTCGAGCCAACCTGCATTACGGCGTCATCCACTATTACTTCAAAAGCAAAGACGACATCGTCTCGGCGCTGGCCGATGCAATCATTGCCAAATACGAGCGACTCCTCACGGAGCGAGTCAGCGAGGCGGACACACCCTCCGAAAAAATCCGGCTGGCGCTTGAATTCCTTGTTGATGAATTTATCTTTAACCGTCGTCTGAATCGCGTATTTTACAACTTCGTGCAGATGGCCTTCGAGCATAAGACCGTTCGGGCGGCATTGAGAAAACAGCTTCGCGTATATCGGGGGCTCGTGGCCGATGCCATCGCGGAGGGCATCCGGAACGGGGAATTTTCCGGTGGCGACGCGGAAGAGGCGGCGTCGCTCATCGTGGCCATGATTGAGGGAATGGCGCTTCAATGGGTGATCGAGCCGCGTTCGCTCAATCGGGACAGCGTGTTCAAAGTCCTGCGCGAGGCGATAGAGACGCACATGTTGAAGGGTTCATGAGGTTGACGGAGGACTTGTTGGTACGAGAAGAGAGTGAACATGAAATTTTATGCGAGGGGGTGTTATAATCGGGTCTACTTTCATGGCGGGCTAACCGAAAATTTCTTTCGAATCATGCTTCAAAAGGAGGACTGAGGAAATGAAGTCAAAAGACGAACTGAGCGAACTCGACAAGAAATACCTTTTTCATCCGACCTGCCAGCTCAAAGACGTTTACGAGAATGGGCCGCGCATTATCGTCGAATCGCAGGGCTCCTTCATCAAGGATATCGACGGGAGGGAGTATCTCGACGCGTTCTCCGGCCTGTGGAACGTGGTGATCGGTCACGGACAGAAAACCGTCGCCGACGCCATAACAAAACAAGTGAACGAACTCGAATATTTCTCTCCGTTCTTCGGATTCTCGAATCCCGCGGCTATCGAGCTCGCGGCCAAAGTGGTCGAGCTTATGCCGAAGGATTGGAACATGGGGCGTGTAATGTTCACCTGTGGCGGCTCGGAGACGAATGACACGAACATGAAACTCGCCCGTCTCTATTGGGACATCAAGGGAAAGGAAGAAAAAAAGACAATTGTTTCACGGTCGTTCGCGTACCACGGCATCACCCTCGGCTCAATGTATGCCACGGGGATAGGGTTCTTCCATCAGGGATTCGGCCCCATGCCTCCCAATTTCACGCATATCATGGCGCCCTATTGTTATCGATGCGAGCTTGGACTCACCTATCCGGACTGCGGTATCGCATGCGCAAAGCAGCTCGAGGAAGTCATCGAGCGAGAAGGAGCAGACACCATCGCCGCGTTCATCGCTGAACCCGTCTTGGGCACGGGCGGCGTCATTGTTCCACCGGATGAGTACTGGCCGATGATCCGGCAAATCTGCGACAAGTACGACGTTCTCTTCATCGCTGACGAGGTCATCACGGGCTTTGGAAGAACCGGAAAGATGTTCGGCTGCATGAACTGGGATTTGCGGCCCGACATGGTCTCAATCGCGAAAGGAATCACCAGTGGGTATTTCCCGCTCGGCGGAGCCATCGTGAACAACGAGATTTTCGAGACGATCCTGAATGGTATCCCCGAGTTTCTGCCGTTCCTGCACGGGTTCACCTACAACAATCATCCCGTCGGCTGCGCCGCAGGATTGGCGAATTTGAAAGTCATCGAGGACCAGAAGCTGGTCGAGAACTGCATTGAGATGGGCACATACCTGGCCGACCGCCTGAAGAGTTTCTACGACCACAAATCCGTCGGCGACATTCGCACGATAGGCCTGATGGCGGCGATCGAGATTGTCCGGGACCGGGAAACCAAAGAGCAAATCGGCGACCTGCCGATGACGAGCACTCACCGTCTCGAAGAAATAACCTGGGACAAGGGAGTGTATGCGCGGGCAATGCTCGAAAACGTCGCCATTGCTCCCCCGCTCAGCGTGAAGAAAGAAGAAATCGACAAGATGGTGGATGTGCTGGATTCCGCGATTGCCCAGATGGAAAAGGAGATGCTCTAAGACCATCATACGAGTGTGAAAGAAAGCGGGGGGCGATGGACCTGCCATCGCCCCCTGATTCTTTTTCCCGAATACCTTATGTTGCGACCGCTTTTGCCCGCTCGAACGTAATCTCGCCATTCCTGCTGCCGACCTCTATCGTCTCACCCTCGTGAAATTCTCCTTTCAACATGCTCATCGCGAGCGGGTCAAGAACCATGCGCTGAATGGCCCGCTTCAAAGGACGGGCGCCGTACGCCGGGTCGAAGCCTGCTTCCGCGAGCAGATTCCTTGCGTCCTCTGTCAGCACAAGGTTAATCTTCTTCTCCGCAAGACGCTCTTTCACATGGCCAAGTTGTATTTCCACAATCTGCTTGATCTGTTCTTTCCCGAGGCTGTTGAACACTATTATGTCGTCGACACGGTTGAGGAATTCCGGCCGGAATTGATGTCTCAACGCCTCCATCATCAGGGCTCGCGACTTTTCCGGGTCTCCGTTCAGGTCGGAGAGATACTGACTGCCCACGTTCGAAGTCATGATGATCACGGTGTTCTTGAAGTCGACCGTATGGCCCTGCCCATCCGTCAGGCGGCCATCGTCGAGTATCTGCAGCAACACGTTGAACACGTCGGAATGAGCCTTCTCGATTTCATCGAACAGAACGACACTGTAAGGTCGGCGGCGCACGCTTTCGGTCAACTGGCCGCCCTCCTCGAACCCGACGTAGCCCGGAGGAGCCCCGATCAGGCGGGCGACCGTGTGCCGCTCCTGGTATTCGCTCATGTCGATCCGAACCATTGCCGCCTCGTCGTCGAACAGGAATTCGGCAAGCGCCCGCGCCAGCTCCGTTTTGCCTACCCCCGTTGGGCCGAGGAAAATGAACGAGCCGATCGGACGGTTCGGGTCCTGCAAACCGGCCCGCGCCCTGCGGACGGCGTCGGAAATCGAGCGAATCGCGTGATCCTGGCCCACAACCCTGACACGCAGACGGTCGTCCATCTTTACGAGCTTCTCCATCTCGCCTTCCAGCAGTTTCGAGACCGGAATGCCCGTCCACTTGGAGATAATCTCCGCCACGTCCTCGTCATCGACTTCTTCCTTCAGGAAGCTTCGGGTTTTCTGAATCTCTTCGAGTTTCCGATTCGCTTCCTCCAACTGTTTCTGTAATTCGATCAGACGCCCATATCGTATTTCGGCCACTCGGTTCAGGTCGCCCGCGCGCTCCGCTCGCTGTTCCTCGGTCCTGGCCTGATCAATGAGTTCCTTCGCCTCGCGCACGCGCTGGATGCAGTCCTTCTCGAGCTTCCATTGCGCTTTCATCTCGGAACTTCGCTCTTTCAGTTCGGCCAGCTCCTTTTCAAGCTTGCCGAGCCGCTCCTTGGAAGCCTTGTCACGCTCTTTTTTCAGAGCCTGCTTCTCGATCTCGAGTTGCATGATTCTGCGTTCGACTTCATCTATTTCCGTCGGCATGCTATCGATCTCGATGCGAAGTCGCGACGCCGCCTCATCGATCAGGTCGATCGCCTTGTCAGGCAAAAAACGGTCCGATATGTAGCGGTGCGAAAGAACCGCCGCCGCCACGAGCGCCGCGTCCTGGATGCGAACCCCGTGGTGAACCTCGTACCGTTCTTTCAGTCCCCGCAAAATAGCAATCGTGTCCTCGACCGTCGGCTCTTCCACCAGCACCGGCTGGAAACGTCGTTCAAGCGCGGCGTCTTTCTCGATATGTTTACGGTATTCGTCAAGGGTCGTGGCGCCGATACAGCGGAGTTCGCCGCGGGCAAGCGCCGGTTTCAGCATGTTCGACGCGTCGACGGCCCCTTGCGCGGCTCCGGCGCCAACAAGAGTGTGCAGCTCATCGATAAACAAAACGATGTTTCCCTCCGACTCTTCGATTTCCCGGAGGACCGCTTTCAGGCGTTCCTCAAACTCACCCCTGAATTTTGACCCCGCCACCATGGCGCCAAGGTCCAATGCGACCAACTGCTTTTCCTTCAACCCTTCCGGCACGTCGCCCGCAACCATCCGTTGCGCGAGGCCTTCGACTATCGCGGTTTTGCCGACTCCCGGATCGCCGATCAGAACGGGGTTATTCTTGGTTCGGCGCGAAAGCACTTGCATCAATCGGCGGATTTCATCGTCACGGCCGATCACAGGGTCGAGCGTGTCCTTCTGCGCCAAGTCTGTCAGGTTACGGCTGTAACGCTTCAGCGCCTGGTATTTCTCTTCCGGCGACTGGTCGGTTACTCGCTGGCTTCCCCGTATCTCGACAAGCACCTTATAAATGTTGTCGCGGGTCACCCCGTGCTCTCGAAGCAACCGCGCGGCCTCGATCGCTTTCTCACCCTCGGCAACCGCAATGAGTAAATGCTCCGTACTCACATATTCGTCTTTCAACTGTTGCGCTTCGGACAGCGCTCGATTGAACACGCGAGAGAGCGTGTTCGACAGATACACCTCCCCGCCTCCCTCTCCGTAAACCTTGGGCATTTTCTGAATGATATCGCCCATGCGGCTTTCCAGCATCGCCGGGTCCACTTCGAGTTGGCGCAAGATCGGCACTATAACTCCCTCGGGTTGCCGGAGCAACGCCATCAGGAGATGCTCGGGTTCAATGGCCTGATGATTTTGCTCTTGCGCGATACGCTGCGCGTCCTGAACAGCTTCTTGCGCTTTTATCGTGAATTTGTCAAATCTCATATTACCTGCCTCCCAAATATGAAATCAGTATCTGGTTTTCTATTTTTCAGGCAATATCAATGCCAATCTCTTATAAAAATGTAAGTGCATATTTTGCAATGACTTACGCAATAACAATATTCGGGTTGGAAGGAATTCCTTCGAATCCGTTTCAAAATGGAACAGCAAGGGAAGGGCAATTTCCGACACTTTTGAAATGGGAGGGCTAAAGGTAAGGGGTCCGGATACTATATAATTGCGCTATCCGGACCCGAGATTTTATTGAACTCCGAAGCTACTGGATCACCGCGATTTGACGGCTTTGAGCACCGTTGCAAAGATGAGCTTCATATCGAGCCAGAACGAGCGTTCATCCACATATTTCAGGTCATACCGAATCCAGTCATGGAATGAGTTGGTCGGTTTGCCATAGAGCTGCCAAAACCCCGTGACCCCCGGCCGTATGTTAAGGCGGGCGTCTCTCCAATGGGGATTGTATTTCATTTCCTCCATCGAGAGCGGCCGCGGTCCGACGAAGCTCATTTCTCCGCGGAGCACGTTCACCAACTGAGGCAACTCGTCGAGGTTGGTTGCCCTGAGAAATCGTCCGACGCGCGTGACCCGAGGGTCACCGACAATCTTGAACATGGGTCCATCGGCCTGGTTCAGATGCCGGATTTTCTCTTTTATCTGCTCGGCATTGGCCACCATCGTCCGAAATTTCAGCATGTGGAATGGTTTGCCATTCTTGCCGCATCTGGTTTGAACGAAAAAGACAGGCCCTTTCGAATCGATTTTGATGGCAATAGCGATAAGCGCGAAAAGCGGCGCCAAAAGAGCCAGGGAGAGGGCTGATATCACAATCTCATAGAGTCTCTTGAAAGGAGAATATATTCTCTTTGCCTTCGCTAATCCGCGAACAGGCTTTTCCACAACACCTCGAATTCTGGGCCTTCCGATTCCTGCGCTTATTCCGTCGATATGCGATTCCCCGTCAAGAACGATTCGTTCGTGACAATGACTGTTCTGCTCGCTGTGCGCCCGTCCGCTTACCAGGCATCTCTCGATTTCCATTCCGGCCCCGACCGTGCTGCCGGGCCACAAGACGCTCTCGCGGACAAGGCTGTTTCTCCCCAGCAGGCATCGTTCGCCAATCACGGAGGGCCCAACCACGTCAACGTCGTCCTCGATCCGCGAGTCGTTGCCGATAACGAGCGGACGAATCAGCTTTGCCGACGGACTGATGTCGACGTTTTTGCCAACCCATACCTGCGGTTTCACCTGGCGATAATCCTTGAGGTGCTCGCTGACCCACCGGGAATCACGGAGCAATTCAAAATTGATTCTCAGATAATCTCCCATATTCCGCACATCCCAGCTATTTCTCCTGTGAGTCCAGCCGATTACCTTCATTCCCTGCTCGCGGAGTTTTGGAATCAGTTGCTCCTTCATATCGACGAAACCGCCGGGTCTGACATGCTCGAGAACGTGAGACTCCAGCACATAAACCCCGGACGTCTTCAGCTTGGAGCGCCGGTCGACGGACGCATGAATCTGAACAATGCTGTCAATTTCTTTGCCGGGCCCGAGAACAATTCTCTCCGTGTCTGCATGAGCGTCCGAAACCGGCATCATGCCCACGGTGAGATCGGCCCGCTGCTCGAGATGATACCGAACAATCTCCTCAAGGTCCTCCCTGGCGAAGAACAGGAGGCTTGCAGAAATGAGGATTACCGTGTGGCCGTTGAGATGATTCTCAAACTGCTTAAGGGCTCCGGCGGTTCCGAGGGGGTAATCCTCGAAAAAAGAATGAACCTGCAATCCGTTGAAGGACCCAACCCACCGGGAAGCATCAACGTCTTCGTTGCCAAACGCCAGAAAGACGTCGGAGATTCCCATGTTGCAGAGAGTATTCAACGTATAATGAACGGCAGGTTTGTTGATAATGGGATAGAATGCTTTGGAGACATTTACGGGATGAATTTTGCGGCTTCTCAATCCTCCCGCAGCAACAACCACTTTCATGCTGGCAAGAGTTTGGGCTTCTTTCATAACTTCTTTCTTTCCGAATCAAACGTTTTCTAATCCGTCGATCCTGAGGCCTCTAATGGTATTCCTAAATAATATCTTGTGTCAATGAAAAAAAACGTATCACCTCAGAGCTTACTCCCGAGGCGAGCATATGAAAAATATTCTGCCGCCACTTTTGGGATAAAGATCCATTTTTCCCCGCCCCATCAAAGACATCGGCCACGAATTTTTGCTTTACCCGACATAATCATGAGGCTAAGAGCTTCCGTAAAAACAATTATTATTTAAACCCGACTACCGCGCAAAGTCCTTCTCTCCCCGGGTAAAAAAATGAACTGCGGAAGGCCTTCTCGGTAGCAAGAATTAAACGCCCCCTCTTCCTCTTACCGGGACGTTCTCGCCTTATCGGATTTGCTAAGACAGGCTGACCCCGCGTGCTCGGATTAAAGTATATCCTATAAGTTATCATTTGTCAAGCCCCAAACTCCCTAAAAATTAAAAAAAAGCAAAAAAAGAGCTTTTTTATCCGGAAAGTTTGGTCCCCTTCGAGGTCAAACACTCGCGTTCCGAACCCTATTTGCCGTGGCCCCTCGTTTCGAGCAGCGGCTATACACTGTCGACGGATACGGTGACAGCCGCATTCGCTATGATTATCTCAGCGGTCTTGTCGCCAAGCCTCGGAGAAAGGATTCCGTTCGAAACCATGCCGCCCTCCTTCACCTCTATGGTCTTTTTCCCGAACGGAATAACTGCCAAGACCGAATCTTTTAGGAGATCGTTTGGCCTGGGACACGCGACCTCTACGCGGACGTGCATCTTTTCCTCGGGACGGTCGGTATCGAGCACCTGTGAAATGCCGCACAGACAGTTGTTTGCTATAGCATTCCGCACGGCGCGGCATGCCGCTTGTGTAACATCCTGGCCATGCAGGTCCACGCCCATGCCTACCTGTGTAATATAACGCTTCTCAGCCATGTATTATCCCCCCCGGATGTTTACTTGGGATTAGCTTCAGGTTTGGGAGCCATTTTATAAAATATATCCGCGTTCATTCCTTCCTGCTAGCAAACCGCCGACATTTGTTTTCTCGCAGGCTCGCCCATGCCGCCGAAAACTCTCAGCTAAGCAGACTGTGAATCTGCTATGCAGACATGTCAAGGGGGTAGCCGTGGACTGCTCCACCCAAACACGCGTCATAGAATCAAGAAACGTACTCACATTTGTCTTTCCCGCTAACATGGGTGACCGCCACTGCCAAATCGTGGGGCGGGTCACACCCGGGAAACATCGGTTGGAAGCGAGAATCATGGAGTTTGTGGTAAGATATCGGCGCGTTATCCGCACACAATCAGATCTCCCTAAAGCGGAGGATAATCAATGGAATGCGATGTTCTCATTCAAAACGGAACGATAATCGATGGCGCCGGATCTCCCGGCTTCACCGGCAGCGTTGCGATTAAGGATGGCGCAATTTTCGTGGCCGGAACGTTGCCCGCCGATACAGCAGCCGCCACCGAAATCGATGCAAGCGGGATGATAGTAGCGCCGGGTTTTATCGATGTTCACACGCATGCGGGCTTCATGCTGGCGCATCCGGCACATCACGGCATGATGGAACCCTTTATCCGTCAGGGAATAACGACAATGGTGACGGGTAACTGCGGAGTGTCTCCCGCTCCGTTGAACCCGAGTTGTCTCGACCACTTCGATACATATTGGGATTGTATTGTGCCTCGACAAGGCCTTCCATGGAACTGGACCACGATGGAAGAGTTCCTCGAGCGCCTTGCGAGCGTTCGTCCCATCCTGAACGTTGCGCAGTTGGTCGGCCACGGGACGATTCGAATAAACACGATGGGTTACGATTCACGCTCTCCCTCACCCGGCGAGATGGCAACGATGCGGGCTGCGGTGCGCCAATCCATGGAAGAGGGGGCGCTCGGGCTTTCCTTCGGGCTGGGATACATTCCGGGGACATGGGCGCAAACCGACGAACTTATCGAGGTGGCCCGCGACTTGCCAAAGTACGATGGCCGGATAACTGTACATTTGCGTGACCAGAGCCGTTTCATCAAACCCGCCGTGGACGAGATGATCAGCGTGGCCGAGGCCGTCGGCGCGCCCCTCCAACTATCTCACTATGTCCCCTTTGATGTGGCCTATATGGACGAATTCTTCAAGAGCTATGAAGCTACGGAGGCCGCTCGCGCTCGCGGAACCCAAATCGGCTATGACCTGTTGCCGTATGCGGTTTCCTCAACCAACGTGCTTTTCCTGTACCCGACGCGTCTGTTCGAAGGGGGACTTGTCAAATTCTTCGAGTGGCTGAAAGATCCTGCGGCTCGAAAGCGAATCGTCGAGGATTTCGGGAAAGAGCCGGCATGGCCGTCACCCGGCCGCGAATACGACAAGGAGATTGGCTGGAGCCGCCACCGGCTGCACGGCTTCAGAAGGCCGGAATACCGGCGCTATGAGGGCGTCAACCTTGAAGCGATTGCCGAGGATATGGGAAAGGACCCGTTCGAGGCTCTCTTCGATATCACTCTTGAAGAACAGGGACGGCTCTATTACACCTCCGGTTTTCACGACGACGAAGAAACCGACATGATGCTCGGCGTTTGCCTCAAACTCCCTCACATGTCGTTCATGACCGACGCTGTCGGCATCGGTCACCGTTCTTCTCATCCTTCACATTACGGCGCATTCCCCCGGTTTATGGGAAGACACGTGCGCGATTGGGAAACGTTTTCACTCGAAGAAGCAGTCAGAAAATGCACCTCCCTGCCCGCCGCACAACTCGGTCTTCCCGGTCGCGGCGTCATTCGTGAGGGCGCACGGGCGGACATAGTCATCTTTGACCCCGTCAAAATACGTGACGTGGGATCGTTTTCGAGGCCGTTTCAATACCCCGAGGGAATTCAAACGGTGCTCATTAACGGCGTTCCGGTGTGGCATGAGCGGCGTTTCCACGCTGACGCTCCTTCCGGAGAAATCGTACGCAGAAGATAGCGTTTGTTTGACAACTGACCGCATTTGTTGCGCCGATGCATGGTCGCCCGAACGGTTGTTTCCCATAATGGAATTTTTCAAAAAGCCAATAACCGCTCTCCGGAATTCATGAGATGCCTGGCTCGGCGTGGCGCCATGTTCTCTTCATTGTCGCCGAATTCTTGAAGCCACGTGAGCAATTGTCGATACGATTGGCATTCAAGTTGCACATCAAGCATATCAATGTGTAGCGCGAATCGGTCCCGTTCGGGACACAATCGGATATCTTGAGGGGAATAGCAAGTGCCACACAATATGTGCCGCAGTACGATTCTGCCAATGGCTGTTTTGCTTCTCCTCGCCTGCCTCCCGCTGCCGGTCGAAGGAGCATTTTGGGGCCCCGAATGTACGTTTTGGGAGGGACCCGATATCCGCCCGACGGCGAGAGGACCAAACGGCGACATCTCCGAGTGCCCGTGCCACCTCA
>CAYVQZ010000035.1:0-55163 GCA_964453435.1 uncultured bacterium | reverse complement strand
CCTTTGAAATCATCTCACTCTTTTGTTAGAATTCCTCCTGACAGGCGATTCCTTTCTGCAGTCCCGCGGCGCTCAATACAGGTAACCTCTGAAGCATGCGGGTCGCAGAGGAGATCACGGCTGATACAGGAATTTCATTCTTTATCCTCATACAATCAAGACTAATTCCGGGAGGCGCGATCAAATGGGCGACCGATTCACGGAGATTAGCGAAACCGGATTTCTTCAGAACATCCTCAACTCGATCAAGGGAATTCTCGTCGGACTGGCGCTGCTTGTGACCTCTTTCGCCGTGCTCTGGTGGAACGAGGGCCGGACAGACATGTCGAAGCTCGCCAAAACGAGCATTCCCGTGAGCTCGGAAACAATCGATGAGCGGGCCGACGGCCAATTGGTTTCGGTTACCGGTCATCTGGAATCGTTGGAGACCCTGGGCGACTCTCAATTCCTGCGGGAAGGACCGTACATCGGACTGAACCGGAATGTCGAAATGTATGTCTGGGTCGAAAAAAAATCATCCAAAAGCAGAAAGAAACTCGGCGGGGGGAGGGTCAGAGAAACCACATATTCGTATGAAAAGCAGTGGACCGAAAGTCCCCCCGATTCGTCGTCGTTCCGGGAGTCGGCCGGCCATCAAAACCCCCGACCACCGGTTTACGACCAGAGTTTTACGGTGAACAGCGCCACCGTGGGCGCGTACCGATTCGATCCGCGCGCCGCGCGGCTCCCTCACCCGTCACCCATACCGCTAACCGCGGAAAATTTCATTGCCTCAATGAGTGCGCGCAGAGAGGGCTCATATGCATATATCGGCGCCGGCAACCTGCAGTCTCCCACCATAGGCGATATCCGCATACGATTCAGCGCGGTCAAGTCCGGCGCCGAGGCCACGCTGTTCGGGAAACTGGTTGGGAACAGGGTCGAACCCTACCTGTATAAAGGGAAAGGCCGGCTCTATCGCGCAATCGCAGGTTCCCGCGAAACGGCAATTGATAAAATGGCGACCGAATTCACGGTCACCACATGGCTTTTTCGTGGAGCCGGATTTCTCGCGATGTGGCTCGGTCTCTCGCTCCTGTTCAGCCCGATCAACGCCATTCTGGATGTGATCCCGCTCCTCGGGGACATCAGCCGCTTCGTGATAGGCCTGGCGATGTTCTTTGTGGCGCTTGCTCTGTCCCTTCTCACGATGGTCGTCTCGGCGATCGCGCACAACATCTTGTTGTTGGCGGTCACCGTCGCGGCGGTGCTGTTCGGCGTGTGGGCCGTCGGCCGCCTCCGGCCGAGAGCGAGGCCCGCCGCGGCGCCTGCGGGAACAGTGGGCATGCAGCCTCTCGGCGATGTGTCGGCGCAGGCTGTCGGCGGGCGCCGCGACGAGGAAGAGGGCATGCGGCACGCCCGGCAGGAGCGCTCCGACTCTCCGGAAAAGATCGAGTTCGAGTGCGAGCAGTGCGGCAAGGGATACGCGGTCCCGTCTTCGTTCGCGGGCAGAAAAGTCAGATGCAAGCAGTGCGGCCACAAATTCTATCTGCCTCTCGAATAAGTTCGGAAACGTTTGTAAGCGCAAACGCATCTTTAGGATAGTGCGAGTCAAGAAAGCAGGAAAAAGATGAATGCTCGGATGATGACATCGAGACAGCGAGTGCTCGAAACCCTCAGTCACAAAGAGCCCGACCGGATTCCCTTCGATTTCGGGAGCTCCATCGAGACCGGTATCACGACACAGGCGTATGACGGGTTCATGCAATTGATGGGGCTGACCGAGGAGCCCGACGACACATTATTCAATTTTTTCGTCCAGGCCGGCGGCTTCAAACAGATACCGGAAAATATCCTCCGGCATCTGGGAGTCGATGTCCGCGGAGCGCTCGTCCAGTTGCCGTCCGAGCTCGAAGCCGACGTCAAATTCGAGGGAACCACCATGCTCCTCCGCGACGAGTGGGGAATCACATGGGCTAAACCCGAATCGAGCCTCTACATGGACCCCGTCGACCACCCGCTGAAGGGGGAACTCACCCCGGAGCGGCTCGACTCGTATCAGTGGCCCGACCCGGCGCAGGAAGGCAGATTCACCGGCCTGCGTGAAGAGGCGCAGAGACTTCGCGATACCGGCTGCGCGGTTATGTTCAGCCTCTACGGACTCGGACTGTGGGAGATGGCCTGGCTGCTTCACGGCATCGAAGACACGCTCGTTGACATGATGCTCAAACCCGCGCTCATCGAGCGATTGCTCGATAACGCTCTGGAATTTCAAATGCAATTGTGGGAAAAAACACTGGGAATCCTCGGCGACAACGTGGATATCTGTCTGCACAGCGAAGACCTCGGCACGCAGAACAGCCCCATCATCTCGCCCGACCTGTACCGGAAACTTCTGAAGCGGCGCCACGCGAAACTCTTCGGCCACATCAAGAGTTCGGCAAAGAACGATGTCAAAGTTCTGCTCCATTCCTGCGGCAGCATTCGCGCGCTCATTCCCGACCTGATAGGGACCGGCGTCGACGCGCTGAACCCGATTCAGGTGCGTGCAGCCGGCATGGACACAAAGGAGCTCAAGAGGGAGTTCGGGGCCGACCTCTGCTTCTGGGGCGGTGGCGTCGACACGCAGGAGGTTCTTCCGCACGGTTCGGTATCCGAGGTGAAGGACGAAGTCAAGCGGAGAATCGACGACCTCGCGCCCGGCGGCGGGTTCGTCTTCACCGCGGTCCACAACATCCAGCCCGACGTCCCCCCCGAGAACATCCGCGCCATGTGGGAGTCGTTCCGCGAACACTGCAATTATTAAGGCCCTGAGGACCGAATCCGGGATATTCCTCTCCTGTAGGAGCGCGCCGTGCGCCCGTCGCCCGCCCCCTCGTGTTCTCCTGAGCTTCCGCCCATATCATTCTGAGCGTAGAGAAGAATCTCTCTGTTCCATTCGCGCAATTCGCGGTTTCCACTGATTTTCCTTGACCACGGGGACCATCTATGAAAACAAAAGTCAAGCAACACCTCACCTGTTCCCCGATTTGGAAACACGAATGGCGCGAATTGGATGCAATGGGGCGAATGAACTGATGAAAGGCCGGGCTTAATCGCGGATGCGCTCGGCTATACACGGGTTAAGAGATAGGGACATCACGGCGCCAGCGCTCATGCCAAGATGCGAAGGACGCGAAGGACATTATTGCGAATGAAATTACCGCGCCTCCTTGGCAGGGAACCTTTAAGGGTGACCCCAAGTACGTCGACCAGGAACTTTCTTTTCTTTGCTTTTCCCGAGCGGAAAGGCGTATCGGCTATGCCTCGAACGCCCTGGGACCGCCATCGATGCAGATGGTTTCGCCCGTCATGTAGGACGAGGCGTCGGACGCAAGGAAGACGACCGGCCATGCGATTTCTTCGGGGTTGCCCCATCGACCCAGCGGCAGGCCGGCGAATCGTTCTTTGGTTGACTCGGGCGTGACCCCCATCTGCTGTTGGACTGCCTCGGTGACAATCATGCCGGGCGCGATGCAGTTCACGCGGATATTGTATTGGGCGAATTCGACCGCAAGCGCTTTCGTGAAGTTTATGACGGCGGCTTTTGCGGCTCCGTAGGGGGCCATCATCGGAGCCCCGTCTCTTCCGGCGATTGACGCGATATTGATTATTGCTCCCTTGTTCTGTTTTTTCATTTCCGCGCATGCCGCCTTCGAGAACAGGAACACGCCGGTCGCGTTGATGCCGAAGATGGCGTTCCATCCGTTCAGGCTGACATCTTCGATGGGACACACAAAGCTGGCGCCCGCATTGTTCACGAGAATGTCGAGCCTTCCGAATTTCTTTGCCGTCTGGTCCACGACGCTCTTGACTTCGTCCTCCTTTCGCACATCGCACGATATCGCCAGCGCTTTCCGGCCCATCTGCTCGATTTTTTCCGCCGTGGGTTCCAGATGCTCCATTTTCCGGCTGCAGATGACAATGTGAGCGCCCACCTGCGCGAGCGTCTCGGAAATGGCTTTTCCGATGCCGGTGCCGCCTCCCGTAACAATGGCCACCTGGTCATGAAGGGCAAAAGGTACCTTGTACATGAGATTTTCTCCTTGTTCAGTTTTTCCTTTCCGGACCTGCAAAAAAGCAACCATTGCACTTTTGTCAACGGGTCGGACTGAATCATAAGGAATCGGCAGGAGGCATGTCAAGCACAAAATTGGTGGCACAAAATTGGGCATATCAGCCCTTTTTTGGCCAAGTTTCGGCGACCGAACAGGGGTCGTGAGCCTGTCCGGCTGCTCGCGAAACAGATTTCTCGCTTTCTCAATTCCGGGGACACGGAATCGTGTCCCGCCGGACCTTTCGCGCAGAAACCAACGTCCCCGCAATCGGACCACGCCCGGACTGGACGGATTTGCGGAGACGAACGCCACAGACGACATCTCTTCATATGGGCTTTTTCGCGCCGTGGCTCACGAAAATTTAACCGCTGGCATACTATTTGCCAAGAGAATTTCGGAATGTGTGTGCCCGCGAGAGCCGGGGGTGAAAAATCGAGGGGGTAACGATTCGTGCCGGAAAAAGAAGAAAAGCTCATTCGGCGGCTGGAGGAGTCGGAGGAGCGATACAGAACGCTGGTTGAAAACCTCCTGAGTCCGGTGGTGATTTTTCAGGATTTACGCCTGAAATTCGCAAACGCCTGCTTTTACTCGATTTCCGGGTACACTCGCGAGGAGGCCGAGCAGGAGGACTTCGATCTCATCAACCTTATCCACGAGGATGACAGAGAGTCGGTTGCCGAAAACATAAAGACCCTGTTGGAAGGTAAACGCGTGGAGGGCCCCCGGGAACTGAAATTTGTAAGAAAATCGGGCGAGATTATCACGGGCCTTACATTTTCGTCCCTGATTCGCTATGAGAGCAAGCCGGCGATTGAGACGGTCGTCGTTGACATTACCCGCATGAAAGATATGGAGCGGGAACTGAGCTTGACCAGGGAGCGTCTCCAGTATTTTTTGGACACCGCTCCGGTAATGATATTCCAGTTGGACCGGAACGGCCAATTTGTTTATGCGAACAATGAGACTTTGCGGACAACGGGTTACAGGGCGGACGAATGGGTTATGAAGTCATTTGCTCCGTTGGTTCACCCGGAGGACGTGTCGGTCGTGTTGAGCAAAATCGATGAAGGCAAGAGGGGCGTGAAAAGGCACGAGTTTGACCTGCGAGTGAAGAACGCGGACGGAGAATTGCGCCAGGTTCATATTAAAGCAAAGAGCCTTCGGGAAGACGGAGAGTATGCGGGCTCTCTCGTGATAGCACAGGACATAACGGAGCAGGTGCGGCTCGAGCGGAAGCTGCGAGAGGCGCGAGACCACCTGTCAAACATCATTGAAAACGCAGGCGACTCGATTATCACACTCGACATGGAGGGGCGCATAGTCTCGTGGAATAAGGCCGCCGAATCGATGTTTCACCTTGCGGAAATGGAAGCGACGGGGAAGCCCTTCGACTTCATACTGCGCTCGTGCGAACAGGAGTTTCCGGCCTTGTTGCAGCGGGTGGCGAGCGGGGAGACAATTCGGGACCGCGAGATAGAGCATCACCTGTCGGATGGCGCGTGGGTCGCCGCTCTCCTCACATATTCGCCCATCAGAAATGCTGCGGGGGCGGTTGTCGGAGTTTCCTGTTTTGCGAAGGATGTCACGGCACGAAGACATCTCGAGAACGAACTGAAGCGCGAAAAGCAGTTCATTGACCGGCTTATAGAACATGCAAACGCGCTCATAGGCGCTGCGAACGAGAAGGGGAAGCTCGTCATCTTCAATCGATGTTTTGAGGAGGTGAGCGGTTTCAGCAAGCAGGAGGCGCTGGGGAAGGACCCGCTCGAACTGTTGGTGCCGGAGGAACACCGCGAGGCGGCGTCTCAACAAATCAAGAATGTGACCGAGGAGCGCCCCGTCCACGACATCGAGGCGCCGATACGGACGAAGGACGGCAGGTTGCTGACCGTAAACTGGAGCGCCGCGGCCGCGGGACTCGCGTCGGGAAACTCGATGATTATTGTGGTTGGCCAGGACGTGACGGAGCAGAAACGAATGCATGAGGAGTTGGTTCAGTCGAAAAAACTTGCGTCGGTGGGGGAACTGGTTTCCGGTGTTGCGCATGAGTTGAACAATCCGCTTACTGCCGTCATGGGATATTCGCAATTGTTAAGCACGGAAAAGGCGCTCTCGGAGAAACACCGGCAGATGGCGCAAAAGATATTCGAGTCGGCGACCCGGAGCAAGCGAATCGTGGAAAATCTTCTTGCATTTGCACGGAAGAAAAAGCCGGAAAAGCATGAGGTGCCTCTCAATGAAGTGCTGGAAAAAACGCTGGCGCTGCGAGAGCACCACCTGCTGGTGCACAACATGCGGATAGTGCGCGACTACGGGGAGGGGCTTCCTCCGATATACGCCGACGGCCACCAACTCCAGCAGGTGTTTCTGAACGTTATCAATAATGCCTATGACGCAATGTATGAGGCGCATGGCGGGGGCACACTGGTGGTCAGGACCTATAAGAGGAGAAATCGGGTCGTAATCGAGTTTTTGGACGACGGCCCCGGGGTTCCCGCATCGATTCAAGAGAAGATATTCGATCCTTTTTTCACCACGAAAGAAGTTGGTAAAGGAACGGGACTCGGGATGAGCCTCAGCTATGGTATCGTCAGGGAGCATGGCGGGAGAATATACCTCGATCAGAGCTATCAAACGGGCGCAAAATTCGTGATCGAGCTTCCGCTGAGGGCGACACCGCCACCGCCCTCATCGAAGGCGTCCGCCTGAGCGCATAAGAGCGGTCATCCGGTTCAGAGATGTAACTCCACCACATCACCGTCTGACAACACGTAATCAGCCGACACGCTTTGCCCGTCGAAGGCGCTGCTCCCCCACACCTTCCCCTGCTTCAATTTTTCGGCAAAATCCTTGTGAACGGTTGCCGCGAAATCCATCAGCGTGCTCCCTCTTTTCAGAGTGAACGGCGTGTCCTTCGAAATGGACTTGCCCGGCGCCTTGGAGTAGACCCGAATAATGTCCAGGCGTCGAAAAATCTCCTTGCGCAAGTCTTCCAAATTTTGCCCTTTGAGAGCGGAAGCGGCGAAAATCGGGATGTCTCCGTCCCATAGTTCCCGCATGAGGGAAAGGATAACGCCATCCTCATCGGTGTCGCTCTTGTTTGCGAGTATTATCGCCTTTTTTGCGGTCCAGCCGAATTCGAGGTCGGTGGCGGCGGCGCTCGAGAGCTTTATTTTTATCCGTTCGAACAGTTCCAGAGTTGTGGCGACCTGTTCGAGAGGGTCATGCGAGGAAAGGTCGACGACAAGGACAACCAAGTCGGCATTGCGCACATTGTCACCCGTTACGGGGTCAAAATGCTCCCTCGATACGGCGGGGAGTTCAACCAGTTGGATCAAGATGTCCTCGTGCGGCATCATTGCGGGGACCGGCAAGCGGGTGGAGAACGGATACGGCGCCACCTCCGGGGTCGCGTTCGTGAGTGAACAAATGAGCTGCGATTTGCCGGTGTTGGGCGGACCGACCAGCACGACCTTGCCCGCGCCTTCGCGTTTCACGACAAGCGATGGGCCGCCCCGCTTCCGCGCGCGCTCCTCTTCCATCCGGTTCTTGAGTTGAGCGATTCGGCGCTTGATGTCGGCCTGCATCTTTTCGGTGCCCTTGTGTTTGGGAATGGTGCTCAGCATGCGTTCGAGGCAGGCCATCTTCTGAGCGGGCTCTTTTGCCTGTTTGTACGCTCTTTCGGCTTCGATATATTCCGGAGTAAGGTTTGCAGGCATACCGGTCGCTCCTGTCGCGCGCATTGAATTTTACCATATCCCAAGGGACATTTTCAGCATCAGGGGGGCCTCGCAATTCACCAGGGCTAATTCCGGGGACACGGAATCACTCGGAGCATGGCCGTGTGCCCATAAATCCATGTCCCTGGAATCAGGGCTTCGGCTTTTCGGCGGAACAGGCAGCCGCGGGACACATTCACAGTGAACGAAATGGTTCGTTGCTGCGACGCGGGAAATTTTTGTCGGACAGGTGGGTTCCGGCTGCTTGTTTGCCGCTGGGCGCTATGATAAAGTAATCGCCGTCACGCTGGAATCATTTACCACGTTGGGGATTTACGGGGGAGAGTTCTATGGCGAGTGAGAATTTCCTGATCGAGGAGCAGGATTGCCGCTGCAAGATAACCATCAATCGACCGGACAAGCGGAACTCGTTCACACTTGACATGTGGAAGGAGTTCACGGGGGTCATGCGCGAGCTAAACAATAAGGACCACATTCGTGTCGTGATTATCAAAGGAGCGGGCGAAAGGGCTTTTTCCTCGGGCATAGACCTGGCCGAACTGGTGTCGTCGGGCAGGTCGATTACAGACCCGGAAGCGTGGGAACAGGTCGGCATCGAGGAAGCCATGCACAGCATTACCGAATTTCGTTATCCGGTGATTGCGATGGTGAACGGATATGCGATCGCGGGTGGCTGTGAGCTGGCGCTTCACTGCGACATGATTATCGCGGCGGACACCGCTCGTTTCGGAATGCCGCTTGCAAAAATCGGTCTCATGGTTCCGTTCCGGCTGGCTCAACGACTGGTAAACGCGGCGGGCGTGACCAATGCGCGCGACCTGCTTTACACGGGCAGACTCATAAGCGCGGCGGAGGCGAAGGCAACAGGCATGGTGAACGAAGTGGTTCCCTTGGCGGAACTGGAAAGCAGGGTCGGGGCGATTGCCGAGGAGATAGCGGGAAACGCGCCGCTGTCGCTCGAGGGTATGAAAAAGACGCTCAGCCGCTGCTTCGAGTATGAGCGAAACATTTCATACGATGACCTGCGCGAACACATGGGGAAATGCCTTGCAAGCGAGGACGTGGTGGAGGGCCTGACGGCGTTCGTGCAGAGGCGAAAACCGGTGTTCAAGGGAAAATGAAGCGTGAACAGGGGCCGCGAGGTCCGACTTTTCGTGAGGGAGGTTGAAGATGCATCCAGCGCTGAAAACGCCGCTTTGCGAGCTTTTGGGAATAGAAAAACCGATAGTCCAGGCGGGCATGGGATTCGTGGCCAGGTCCGAGCTGGCGGCCGCAGTGTCGAAGGCGGGCGGACTGGGAGTCATCGGCGCCGCATTCCTCACGCTTGAGCAGCTTCGCGAGGAGATACGCAAAGTCAAGGACGCGACCGACAAGCCGTTCGGGGTGGATATACTTTTCGCCACATACGGAAGACCATCCGCCGACCCAAGAATCGAGGAGTTTACGGACGAGGTTCGAAAGCAGATTGACATCGTGTTTGAAGAACAGGTTCCGATACTCGCCTCCGGATTAGGCAATCCTGCGCCGGTCGTTCCTGAGGCGCATGAACGTGGGATGAAGGTTATCGCACTCGTCGGGAACACGAAAAACGCCAAACGCGTGGCGCAAGGGAGTGTGGACGTGGTCGTGGCCCAGGGCTATGACGGAGGCGGTCACACCGGGCGGGTGGGCACGCTCACGCTTGTCCCTGCGGTTGTCGATTGCGTCGAGCAGCCCGTGATGGCCGCGGGCGGCATCGCGGACGGAAGAGGTCTGGTGGCGGCGCTTGCTTTGGGGGCGGTCGGAATCTGGCTTGGGACCCGCTTTGTCGCGAGCAAGGAAGCCTTTGCGCACGCAAGCTACAAGAATAAGATCGCCGAGATCGACGACGAGGGGACCATACGCACGCGCTGTTTTACGGGAAAACCATGCAGGGTGATCAAGAACAAAACGACTTCGGAATGGGAGAAGCGCGAAACGGAGATAGAGCCTTTTCCGATACAGATTCAGAAAATCAGCGAGTACATTGGAGAGAATGTGTACGAGGCGTCACGGTTACACGGAAGAATCGAAGTTGGCTCATGCGCCGCCGGCCAGTCATCGGCGTTGATTCATGAGGTGAAAAGCGCCGCCGACATCGTGAACGAGGTCATGGACGAAGCGGAATCGGTTCTCCGGAGAATGGGTGTCGGTTCGTGGTAACGGGTTCGCCGTAAGGAGGTTGTGCCTGGATGAACAGAAACAGAACGCTTGTAGCCCAAAGATTGATTGATGTGGTTGAGGCCCACCCGGACAAGCTCGCTGTCAAGTTCGAACAACACACGTTTACGTTTCGGGAACTTTTCGAGAGGGTTTGCCGGCTCGTCAATGCGCTCGATAGTCTCGGAATCCAAAAGGGCGAGCGGGTTGCAATGCTTTCGATGAACTGCCATCAATATCGGGAGGTCTTCTGGGCGGCGGCGCTCGGCGGGTATATGCTCGTTCCCGTGAACTATCGGCTTGCCCCCCGGGAAATCGCTTACATCCTGAACGATTCCGACTCAACGGCGTTGGTGGCTTCCGACGAATACTCGCTGCTGATCGGTTCAATACGCGATGAACTGAAAACCATCAGACATTTTGTCGGCACAGACACGGATGCGGAAGGTTTTCACGATTATGAACGGCTTCTGCAAGCGAGCGACCCCGAGCGCAAGGAACCTCTTCCGTCGGCCGACGACCTGCTGTGGCTGCTGTACACCAGCGGCACGACGGGCCTGCCGAAAGGGGCGATGCATACGCATCGGAGCGTTACAGCGCTTGTGGACCTGGCGGTCAGCAACTTCGAGATTGATGAGGAAACGCGGTCGCTCGTGGTGACTCCGTTCTATGCGCTGAGCGGGGGCGGATGGGACACCATTTGTTCGTGCATGGGAAGCACGACGGTCATTTTGCGCCATTTCAACCCGGTCGAGGTGTTGGAGACGATTCAATCCGACCGAATCACGGATGTGCATCTCGTTCCCGTGATGATAAACTTCATTGTGAACTGTCCCGATTTCGACGCGTTCGACCTCTCGAGCCTCAAGCGCATTACGTACGGCGCATCGCCGATGCCGCCCGAATTGATGAAGAAGGCGATGCAGAAGATGGGACCGATTTTCACGCAAGATTTCGGCTGCGCCGAGGGAGGGCTCGTGACGCTGCTGCCGGAATCGGAACATGTCGTCGAGGGGTCCGAACAGGAGACGCGTCGCCTGGCTTCGTGCGGGAAGGGGCTTCCCGAGCTCGAGGTGCGTGTTCTTGATGAGAACGGCAACGACATCAAACCGAAAGAGGTCGGCGAATTAACGGTCAAGGGCGATACCGTGATGACAGGCTATTGGAACATGCCGGAGGAAACGGCGAAGGTTTTAAGAAACGGTCGCCTCTACACGGGAGACCTTGCGACCGTGGATGAAGAAGGCTTCATATACATCGTCGACCGTAAGAAAGACATGATAATCAGCGGGGGCCTGAACATTTACCCCCGCGAGATTGAAGACGTTTTGTTCGCGCACCCTGCCGTGCTGGAGGCGGCGGTCATCGGTGTGCCCGACGAGCAATGGGGCGAAAGCGTGAGGGCGCTCGTGGCGCTGAAACCCGGAGCCGATTGCACGGAGAGCGAACTGATCGAGCACTGCAAAGCCTATCTCGCAAGTTACAAGAAGCCGAAAAGCATCGAGTTCGTCGAGTCGCTGCCCCGCAACCCAAGCGGGAAAGTCCTGAAGCGCGCGCTGCGCGAGAAATACTGGAAAGACAAGGGGCGAAGCGTGTAACCGTCCGAAAAGTATTTGGCAGATTGCAACGATGCCTCGATACTTCGATGTGGCGGTAGATTCGAAAAAATTCAACCCGCTGGCAGGGGAGGAGGCATTCGTCCATGTTGAACTCCTGCAATTAGCGGGCGGTATCCGCCGGTCACACGTTGAAGGGTTCGTGCACTACTTCGTCAATTCAGGCGAGTTGTTTGATGACGTGTACAATCGTGTGCAGGAAATCATTGATGATGAAAATTCGACGGCATTGCTGCGACGACAGTTTTAAAAAGGTCTATCTTCTCACGGAAGGAGTCTGTTATGAGATTGGCGGACAAGGTGGCAGTTATTACGGGTGCGGCATCGGGCATCGGGAAAGCGATTGCGGTTGCATTCGCTCGGGAGGGCGCCAAGGTTGTGGTGTCCGATATCAATCAGAGCGGAGGAGAAGAGACAGTCGCGCAGATTACCAATAGCAGGGGTGAGGCATTCTTTGTCGACGCCGACGTCTCGGAGTCGGCCTCGGTATCTGACCTTGTCGGAAAGACGGTCGAACGGTACGGCAATCTGAATATCATGGTAAACAATGCAGGCATCGAAATTGTTCGGCGTCTGGCGGACACCGACGAACAGGTATGGGACCGGCTGCTTGCAATAAATCTGCGAGGCGTTTTTCTGGGGACCAAGCATTCGGTTCCGAAAATGCTGGGCAATGGCGGAGGCGTGATAGTCAACATCTCATCCGTGGCAGGCATAATGGGCGTCGGTGGTTTGGGAGCGTATAACGCGGCTAAGGGAGGGGTGGTGCTGCTGACGAAGAACACGGCCATGGACTACGGCAGTAAGAACATACGAGCGAACTGCATCTGTCCGGGCTTTATCGATACACCTATGGTGCAGGCGGTCATGGCGCTGCCAGGCGCCGAGAAGGTCAAGGACTACCTTTTCAGGCTGAATCCCGCGGGAAGATTCGGGAAACCGGAGGAAGTCGCATGCGCTGCCGTTTTTCTTGCATCGGAAGAGTCCTCCTACATCAACGGTCACGCGCTAGTGGTGGACGGAGGGATGAGCGCTGGCTGGCAGCTCGACGTTGAGACAATGCTCGAAGGCTGAGCGCACGCTTCGGCGGTCGGAACAGCGAGCCTGTCCGACGATTTTCCGATCCGTCTGGGAATCCGGAACGTGCGAGTGTTTGATAATTCATGTGTGCGCGCTTTGGGTGCAGTCCGCCAAGCTATCCTGCAAATCACGAGGCATGTGACAGGACGCGTGATATCCGGGATTCTCCCACAGGATCCTTTCGTTATGTGTAAACTTGCGTTTGCAGGTCCGCTCCTAGCGATCCCGGCGAGAAAGTGCTATTGTGAAATATAAGCCGGCTTGAAGAGGAACCGAAATGGAGTCTGTGTACTGGGTCATAACTCGCGACTGCACGCAGCAATGCGCTCATTGCTACATCAGTTCCGGCCCCGGTGAGCAATCGCTCTCGGAACGAGACATCGAACTCATCGTGGGGAATCTTCCCGAAACCGTGAACCGGGTGATTCTCGGCGGTGGCGAGACGCTCGTCGTTGAGTCGCTCCTGTATAAAGCTTTGGGCATGCTGTGCGAGAAATTCGGTGACGGCGCGAAGCTTATGATTCAGACCAACGGCGACCTATTGAACGAACGAACCGTCGACGAACTGCTGGCCCGCCGAATCTGCAGGTTTGATGTTTCCAGCATGGACGATTTTCATCGGAACCGACGAACCCGGGATGAACTCGCGCGCGTTTTCGAGAGCAACGGTGTTCAATTTCTTGAGTTCCCGAACTTTACCGACGAAGAGGGCAATATTCCGCATGCGGCTTATTCCTTTTGGGGTTCAACGCCGGACCTGTGGCTGGGCGGAATCTGGCCGCGCGGGAGGGCTTTGGCGAACAACGTTTGGACAAAAGACCCCGCTCACAACTTCTGCGGCATCTGGTCGGGAGCTGCAGGATTCCTGGATAACGGGACACCACAGCAGGAGGTTAACATTCGGCTGAACCAGGTGTTTCCCTGTTGCCCCGCCACGCTGGTCTCTCTCGGGGATGTGACAGAAGAGCCATTGCTGGATATCCTCGACCGTTACCGCGGAGACCCCGTCTTCGAAGCCCTCAACCGCGGCGCACCCGAATGTATGGGAATCAGCCAGGGACTATCGGTGGAGTTTGCGAAAACACGCATCCAGCATCTCGACAGTTGTTGCCTTTGGTGTGACGAGTTTTTTGAAAAATACTATCAAAGATAACGCCACGGTCGAGTTCTCCGATTCATGTTCTTTTCGACGCTTTCATTCCCGCCTTCAATTTCCAAATAACGCGTTTTTTTCATGCTTGCGCCCAAAAGGAGAGAAGGCTGAGTGTCACCCCAAACACTCAGCCCAATGAGGAGAGGCATCGTTACGGCGTCGCGCCGTAACATACCTGAAATATATCATATCTTGTTCCGGTGAGCAAGCGCATGGAAGCGTTTTCTATGATTTTTTCTTGCGAAGATGATTCGGGGATTCGTGAAAAATGTCCCACGGTTCGATGGCGCCCGCTCCGGAGATAGTCTATCTGTCTCACGATCCGTGATGCGGGCCATTGGGGGGCGCCATGCGCTCTGGCGTTTTCCAATAACCCGGGCCGAGAGCGCCGGTCGGGGAGATTTGTGAAAACGTCTTTTGAGTCTTTTTTGTCACTCCAATCGAGGGACAGCCTCGCAGCTTCCTTCGCTTGACAATCGTGTGACGAAACGATTCGTCCGTTGTCGATGGAATCCAAGCGCAATCGTGAATTGGAGAACCCTTTTTGAAAGACCCGAGTCAAGGTGCTATAATCCGTGCGTCCGGCAACACGTATTCGGACGAAGGGGGTGAGTGTTGGCTTTGAACCTCTCGCGGCGCGGCCGCCGCGATGCCGTCGCAATCTCGGCGTTGGCGCTTCTCGTCATCATTTTCTTCCACAGCGCGCTTCTCGGTGGAGAACAATTTTTCGCGGGCGATACATACCGGTTTTTTTATCCTTTAAAGAAAATGGCCGCAGACCTTGTGCGGGCGGGGAAAGCTCCGGTATGGAACCCCCTGGTCCACAGCGGGATGCCGCTTCATGCGGCGATTCAGGCTGCCGTGTTTTATCCTTTTTCTGTTCTCTTCTACGTCCTCCCCTTCGATTTCGCCTTTAAATGCTATGTGGCCCTGCATGTGTTCCTGGCAGCCGTCGGAACGTATTTCCTGATGCGTCGGTGGCGGCTCGACGCTGTTCCCGCTGCGCTCGCCGGCATCGTCTACGCCTTCAGCGGGTACATGATTTCGTTTATTGACGGGCTGAACATCTTCTCTTCGATCGCCTGGGCGCCCGTCGTGTTTCTTCTGTTTGAACGAGCGATTGAGAAGCCCGCTGTCGCGCCGGTGGTAATTGCGGCGCTGGCGCTATCCGCCCAGACACTTGCGGGCGACCCCGTGAGCGGGTATTACACGCTCCTTCTCTGTGTCGCATACTGGATGGTAACAATTGTCACAACGGCCGTGAGGAGGGGGCCGCGACGGGAAACGCTTTCCAGAATTTTCGTTTTGCCTGCGATAGCCGTAGTCGTTTTCTGTCTGTGCTACGTCCAGATAGGTCCCTCTCAGGAATTGACCCGCTACTCGACGCGAACAGCGGCTATGAGCTTGGACAAAGCAACCGTGCATCCAATCGAACCGCTTCGCCTGTTGACTCTTTTCGTCCCCTACTTATTCGGGAATCCGCTCGAGAATATCTACGATTGGGGGCGGATATTCGCGCCGCACTTTCCGCTCGTCCGAAGCTTGTACATCGGCGCGTTGTCGTTGCTTCTCATACCGATTGCGATTGTTGTTTTCAAAGAGAAACGGGTTCATTTTTTTACCGGGGTGCTCTTCGTGAGCTTGTTGTTGTCGCTCGGAAAGTACACGCCCATATATGGAATCCTCTATAAATTCCTCCCCATGTTCGACCGGTTTCGATATCCGACGAAGGCATTCTTCCTCGTCACGTTTGCCGGCGCCGTGCTTGCCGGATTCGGGAGTCAATACCTGCTCTCGGACAGGAGCGAGGAGGACTTTTGCGTGCGGCCGATATCCGCCAGATTCACCCGTTTCTTTTCGGTTGCGGTTCTCGCGGCGACGCTTCTGTGGGTTGTCCTTGCCGCGTGCGACAACTTCTTTTTCGATTTGAGCGACAACATATTTATCAGCCTGTCATCAGCCGACCCGGCCCTGACCGCGCGGTTCATTCCGCATATGAAGAAGGAGATACTGCAGGCGAGCCTTATGTTCGCAGCAGTGGGCGCGGGTTTGTGGGTATGGCGCAGGGGGATGCTCTCGACGAATCTGTTCCGCGTTCTCGTGGTCGGTTTTATCGCGCTCGATCTGATTCCGATCAATTACCGGGCGATGGCCACCATCGCGGAGGATTTCTATACGCCCCCGCAAATCGTGTCGGAAGCGCCGCCCGATTCCGGGCTTTTTCGGCTCTACCGGACTCCTCTGGATGTCGAGCAGCGAATTCAAGGAGTCGAAATTGAGACGCCTGTGGAATACTACTTGTGGAACAGGGAACTTTTATCACCGAACTTCGGCACTCTTTTCGGTTACTCATACACTGACGGCTATGAGAGCGCAAACCTGCTCTGGCATAATCTTTTCGTCAGATTTGTCGAGAGTTCCCCGCCGCTCCTGAGGCCGAAGCTGCTGGGTCTTGTGAACGTACGGTATGTCTTCTCATCTCATCCCGTTTCTCATCCCTTCCTGAGTCTGAAGGGCAACCCCGCCGACAACGTTTTTGTCTATGAAAATATGAAGTGTTTGCCGCGGGCCTATTTCGTGCCGACGGCGGTGGTGGCCTCGAGCGAGGAGGTTGCTCTCAACTTTTTGGGGTCTGCCGCCTTTGAGCCCGCGCGAGCGGTCGTGCTTGTCGAAACAGGGGGGCCGGGCTCCCTCAATCCGGTTGCGGGGTTCGGCGGATTTGAGGTCGAAATGCCCGCCGACTTCCGATTTACCGATATGAATGTGAACGATCCGAGCCCGTTTTCGACTCCCGATATCAAACAGCATGAGGCTCCGGTTCGCGCGGAGGTTGCGCTGTATTCGTTCGATACGGTCGAGTTGACGGTGGATGCGCCTTCGGACGGCTACGTCGTGCTTTGCGATTCCTATTATCCGAAGTGGAAAGCGAGTGTAAACGGCAGCAACGTGAATGTGTTGCGAGCAAACTGCACGGTGCGCGCAGTGCCCGTCTCCGAGGGCGCCAACCGGATCAGTTTTGTTTATGACCGGTCTTCGTTTCGGCGCGGGGTTTCCGTAAGTTTCGCAGCATTATTTTTCTGTTTCGGGGCCGTCGTTATCGCCCTGGTTCGAAGGCGGTTTCATAGCGGGGAACCGGCCCGAGCGCATACTGTAAAGGACCAGTAATCCAATCGTGAGAATCGCGGTCATGGCGCTGACGGCAATCCCGACTGAAAGCGACCGGGGAGCGAAGTAGAACCTTATTTCGTGCTTGCCCTTCGGGACCGGAACAACCCGAAGCAGAAAATCGCCCCTCAAAACGTCCACGGTTTCTCCGTCCACTTCGGCTTTCCAGCCCGGGTAATACACCTCGCTCAACACGATGAATCCGTCCACGGGCGCCTCGACGGAAACGGTGATTTCGTTATTCTTATAGTCCTCGATCACCACGCGCGCCCGGGCGCGGTCCGTTATTGTGGTGGGCGAGCGAGTCGGGAAATCAGGGGGCGGCGGTTCGTGCAAAAGAACGGTTAGCTCCGGATTGATGCCCGCAACCAGAAAATCGGCGGGTTCGCCCATCACGTAATCGGATGCGAACACGGCGCGCGGGAAAAAGCTGTCGGCGCGATAAAATACGGGACCTTCATCGGTCTGAGTGGAAAAGTACTTTACATTCAGCACATTATTCACGAACAAGTCCGCCTCGCGGAATATTCGAGAATTCATCTCGTAGTACGGCCACGTCCTGACCGGTCGTGTGTCGGACAATTCTTCCAGATACTCTTGGAAGATTTTGAGTCCTGACGCGTTATATCCGTTGACGTTGAACATGTGGAAATACTTGGAACGGCTTCCGAAGAACACATCCATCGGGAACCAGACACGGAAACGTTTATTGGTCTCATCAGCGCGGACCGATTCAACAAGAGTGTTTCCGCCAGTGACGTAATTCAGGTCGATCAGGCGTATCCTTCCCAGGCTCATGACAAATATGTCGGCAACGACCAATCCGGCGAGCAAACACTTCATTCCGAGGTCGCACTTTTGCGCTGCGAGCGCTGCGGCAATGCACGTAAGCCACGCTGCGGCGAGAGGGAGGAATATTCTCGGGCGCCACAGGGAAAGAACAGGGCCGCCCTCATTGATGAGGAATCCGAACATCTTGCCGGGCGACGGCACGTCGAAGGAAAGGCTGAGCTTGTCGAAAGCGAAAAGAACGGCTACCAGCGATATGGCGCCCGCAAACACGGCGGCGACTATCGCCGGGAGCCACCTCTCGCGGTGTTTGTCCAAGCCTTCGAAGATTCTCTCCCATCCGATTCCCGCAAGAATCGAGAGCGCCAGAATGAGTCCCACTATCGCTCTTGCATGAACGCGAAAGAGCCGGAGACCCGGCGCGACGTGCAGGATAACCGGAAAGAAGGGGGTGTATCTGCCGAGCATGACCAAGGCGGCAAGCAAACCCACGAGAGCAAACGAGCGAGTAGAGACGTCTTTTCTGGCGGCCCAGACGGCGGCGACAGCCAGGGCAAGCGGCAGGATGCCCATGTAGCAGGAGTATTCCCAATTGCCGGATGCGCTTCCGACGTTCAAGTATGGCAGCAGGAAATGAATGATATTTTTCGGCGGGAAAGGGAACGAATCTGTCGGCTGGACCCTCACGCTGTGACGAAAGAATTCGATAGCGGGAATGGTCTGGACCGCCGAGAGGCCAAGACCGAGGGCGAACATTGTGACAACGAGGCAGAGGTCGCAGGCGAGCGTCTTTAATCGAAAACCCCGCGTCAACTGAATATTTCTCGCAATGGCATAGACGAGTAAGAACAGGGAGGTGTAGAGAGCCGGCTGCAACGCCCCGGTCAGTATCTGGAGCGCGACGAAGAGTCCCCCCGCCACGACCCATCCCGGCCTTCTTTTCTGCGTAATCTTTTCATAGCAGAGGAAAATCCAGGGCAGGTACGCCGAACCCATGATTAAAATTTCGTGGCCGACTGCGATTCGGTCAATGAAATATCCGCTGAACATGAACGAGACGGCAGAGAGAAAGGCGGCGCTGTTTCCGAGGCCGAGCGCTCTCGCAAGCAGCAGTGTTCCGGCTCCGGCGAGCAACGCGTGGAGGGCGAGATTCAGGGTGATGGCCTTCGATATTGGAACGAAGAGGAAGAATTTATTCAGGGGGTAGAACACGCAGTTGCGGGGGTCTGCCGCAAATGGCATCCCCGCATATTCATAGGGATTCCAGGCAGGCAGCGCGCCATTGAGAATCGACTCGCATGTGAAAGCGCGCGCGTAATAGTGGTAGACAAGAATATCGTATCCCGCGATAATTTTCTCGGCGCTCGCAAAGATGGCGTGCCCGAACAAGAGCAGACACAGAGCCGAAAGCAGCAAAATTTGAAGATACGGGAGCCGGTCAGTGCGGCGTCGGTTGTTCTCCCCGACGGCAGTGGCAGGATGGAGATTCATTTTCGGGATGTTTCCGGTATCACCTTCTCCGTGTTAATTCCGGGGACACGGGATCACGCGGAGCGTGAGCTTCGGCCCGGGTTATTGGGGGACACCATGCCGCATGGTGTCCCCCAATAACCCACGTGAGCAAAAGATGCAATTTTTGGGCGGAGTCAATTCAGTATGTCATCGTGAGTTTGCCCAAACGGTGGTAAAGGCGGTCCCACGTTGTGGCTTGTCCCTTGTCTCTGAAATACAGGTCGTAACTGTTCGTCCCGATGATTTCGCTGCCGCATCTGAGCACGGTTCGCAGAATCCAGTTTTCGCGGTTGGGCAGCTTCAGTCCGAATTGAAAATAGGGTTTCGACGAATCAGCGGGAATTGTTTCCACGTTGAAGCTAAGGTTCATGAATCGTTCGCCATCGGCGTCCATGCAGACATCGAGTTTGCAGTCTTCGAGAGGCCGATTCAGGTCGTTCACTATCCAGACTTCGAGCGGGACGACTTCGCCGGGGGTGTGGTCCTTGAAGTCGAAGACCAGGCTCACGAGTACGGGCTTGTACACTTCCTTCAACTTGTGGTAAGCCAGCTTGGGATTTCGATAGTAATCGATCACGCTCCACGAAATAGCCGGCCAGCTGTCGTTGAACTGCCACAGCACGGCGCCGCTGCATTCATATTTTCGTCGCCTGTAATGTTCGATTGCGGTCTGCAGCGCGAAGGCCTGCATTTTCTGACTCGCCAGCGAGAAGTCCTCAACTTTTTCATAGTTCTCGATGGTACCCGCATAGCGCTGGAGTTTTTTCAAATCCGCGTGATGATATTCCCATTCAGGAGTCGGCGGCCACAGGGCGCGAGGAGTCAGGAACCGTTTCAACGATTCGACGCAGGGAACCGCTTGCAGTCCGAACTCGCTCACGAACAGGCTTCTGTCGTTGCGGTATTCTTCGATATTTTCCAGGCCATGCCAGATGAGCCAGTTGTGATTATCTCCCTTCGCCGGAGAAACGGGGAAGAAAGGTCGGCTGGTATCGACCTTTCGCACGGCCTGGGCGACCCTAGTCAACAGTTTGGAATTCCGAGTCGGACTGAATTCGTTCCCGCCGCAATATGCCACGACGCATGGGTGATTCGCCACCGACTTCACCACCGATATCACTTCTTTTTCGGCGAGCCTGAAAAATGATTCGTTCGAGGGCAGTCGTCCAAGAAAAACGCACGCGAACGGAAATTCCTGCCACACCATGATTCCCTTTCGCGAACACATCTCGTAGAAATATCGTTTTTCGCGGAGTCCGCCACCCCACACCCGGAGCATGTTGACGCTGGCGTCTTTCGCGAGCCCGAGCAGTTCGGCGTAGTCTTCCTTGCGCACGCGTCCCATCAGTGAATCGGCGGGCACCCAGTTTGCGCCCCTGATGAATTCCGGCTCGCCGTTCACGACGAACGTCCAGTCCGTTTTTCCGTCGGGGGTGCCCGGGTTTCGCTTCATTTGTATGTCGCGCAGACCTATCAGGCCGCTCATGTGGTCGCTCAACTTGTCCTCGCAATACACCCTGAGGGAGAACTCGTAGAGGTTGGGTTCTCCCCTGTCCCACGGATTCCACAGATGCGGTTTTTCGACAATGATGTTCCGCTCTATTATTTCCGTTCCCTTTTTCGCATATGCGTTGAAGTTGAAGGTCTGCGCGGCTCCGTCAAAGTTGGCCGGACGCAGTTGGATGACAATCTTCAGCGCAGCGGCCACGGTAGAGTTCAGAGACAATTTCAATTGCAGTTTCGCGCTGTTGAGCTCGCGAAACACGCTGGTGATGATCTGGACATCGCTGACGAAGACGTTGCCGCTTCCGATAAGTTTAACCTCGTCCCAGATTCCCATGGTTCGCATATCGGGAGCGAAATCCCAGCCGAAGCTCATTTGACACTTGAGCGTAGCGGTCCGCTCCGGAAACACTTCGCCGTTTCCCTGAAGGGGCCGGGCCATCTTCGCCCATATCCGCTGCCACGGCGCGAGAGATGGTTTCGCCAGGAAAGCGGACCCCATAATGCGAACATTCAGGGTGTTTTCCTCTTTCATGAGGGAAGAGACATCGTACAGATGGCGGGTGAACATTCCCTCATTTTCTCCGAGCTTTCGGCGATTGAAATATACCTGGCTCAGGTAATCGATGCCGCGAAGCTCGAGGAAGAACCGTTTGAACTTCCTGCGGGGTCGGGGGAATCGTTTCTCGTACCACCACACGCACTCATTGACCCAATTGGCGCGCTCGTTGTTCGTGCCGGCGTAGAGGTTGGGAAGCCTGTTCGCAGCCATCAGGTCGGCCCGAACGTTGCCGGGAACCGTGGCGTTGAACCATTCGGTCATCTTTTCGACCTCGGCAATTGTCGCCGAGGCGGTTCCGTCATATATTTTCTTGTAGCCGACGCGCCAATCGGCTCCTTCGAGGGATATTACATTCTGATGTTCCAAATCGGAGTCCCTCTGAGCGGTCGTACGTCCCTTCGCGTCTCTGCGGATTGCGCCGGGAAAAAATCAATTCCGCGACATAGCGACGACGCAGAGCTGCTCGGCAAGCTCCTGGATGATTTTCGAATCCTTGAGGGTTTCGACAAGGGTGACCGGGATTGAGGATATTCCGTTCAAGGCTCCGCTGATAGCGCCCGTTATTGCGGCCACCGTGTCGGCATCACCCCCGGCGTTGATTGAACCGACAACGCTGTCAATATAGCTCCGCGGGGACTGCAGAAAGAAATACAGGGAGCAGAGAACCGTCGGGATGACGTACCCTGAAACCATCCCGGGCTGTCGAGGCCCGGTGTCCGGGTTGCCCGCAGCATAGATAAGGGGAAGCGCCCGGTCCGGCTCCAGGGCATGCCACTCGATGAGCCGGTCTATATTATCCGCAAAGAGTTCGCTGGTTCCCCTTATGCTGCGAGATATCTCGGTGAGAAACTCGACCGGTTTTATGTCGTCGCTGTTGACACATATTTGGACCGCTTTCGCCACGGCGATTGTTCCCGCTACCGAACGAGCGTCCTTATGGGTGATAATGCTGGAGACGCGGGCGTCGCGCTCGATGTCATCGGGATTGGCGTAGTTCCAGAGGCCGATCGGAGCGGCTCGCATCGCGGTCCCGTTCCCCGCTCGTCCCTCCTCCGTTCCCGACTCTTCCCAGCTCATGCCGCGAATCATGATGTTGAATATCGCTTCGTTCGTGCTGGCGCCCGGCCCGACAATCTCGCCCATATCCCAAAGCCTGACGAATTCCCTGGCAATCTCGGCCCCGTCAACCGAGCGGGCGCGGCATATCGCGCTGAGAATCGCAAGGGTCAGTTGCGTGTCATCGGTATATTGTCCGAGAGAATAGATCGGAATCTTGCGAAAATGCACCGGTTCACCCTTCCGAACACGAAACGACGAGGGCAACGTTCCTTGGAAGGGCGCTCCAAGCGCATCGCCCACCGCGCAACCGACGATGGAACCCAGAAACCGCTCCCGCAACTTTTTGGTCCGCTTGTCCGACAAATTCGCCATCATGGAGAATGTTACCAGAAACGCATTCTTTTGTAAACCTCCTCTTGGGGCGCGGACCATGTTTCTCCCCGTTCCCTTGCTCTCCGCCTGTTTCCTCAGTTCTGTTGGTGTCCTGCTTGTTGACAGAAAAATAGTCGGGTGCTACAATACGCGGAAATTCTGGCCGAATCGGGCCGGAAACGTTCCGGCTTTTTCTGTTTCATTCTCGCTCTGATGTCGGATATTCAGCCAGCGCAGGAATATGCCCCATGATTGCTCGGCGAAAAGAACTGTGAATGGGTCTCACGATTCGGGATACCCTGCTTTGGGGGCAGTCCGCCAATCTATCCCGCGAACGCGCGGGACTTCGCTCCGCTCAGCGCAAAAGACAGGGGATTCCGTAATTGGGTACAGCCACCAAAGCTTGTTGTTCGGCAAAATGTGGAACCGTCAGACACTCTCACTGTCCCCAAAGCAAACAACCTTCGCCATGAATCACGGGACAGTCTCGCAGGAGGTATTTTCTTGAGGATTTGTCGTTACAGATGTGGGCAAACCGAAGAGTACGGACTTCTCGAGGGCGATGACATTTTGACGCTCGGGGGGCGCCCTTTTTCCGGCATCGAAAAGACGGGGAAGAAAAGGGCTCTGGCGGAAGTCGACCTGCTTGCCCCGACGACTCCTTCGAAGGTCGTAGCCGTTGGTTTGAATTACCAGGAACATATCGAGGAATCCGGCATGCAGCGGCCTGATGCGCCCGTTCTTTTCATCAAGCCTTCGACTTCCGTGATCGGGCCGGGCCGGCCCATCATATATCCCCTGTCGGGAGTGCGAGTCGATTACGAGGCCGAGCTGGGGGTTGTCATCGGGCGGAAGTGCAGCCATGTCTCTCTCGAGGAAGTCTCTTCCGTTATCCTTGGTTACACATGCTTGAACGACGTCACGGAACGCCTGATGCAAGGTATGGACGGCCAGTGGACCAGGTCGAAATCATTTGACACATTTTGCCCGCTCGGACCGTATATCGTAACCGACATCGACCCGATTGGTCTTAGAGTGGAAGCTCTTCTGAATGGGGAAGTGAAGCAGTCGTCCACCACCGATTTGCTCATTTTCAAAGTAAACGAACTGGTCAGCTTCGTTTCCGGCGTCATGACGCTGTTGCCGGGCGACGTGATCGCAACGGGCACTCCTTCCGGCATCGGTCCCATGGAGCCGGGAGACACGATTGAAGTCAGAATTGAGAAGATCGGTTCGCTCATTAACACGGTGGAAAAAGAAACCCGTTAAACTGCGGGAGGATTGGGCATGGAAGAATTTCGAATTGACCGGGCTCAACGACTTGCTCAACTTCCGCCTTATTTGTTCTCCGAAATTGACAGGGCAAAGCGCAAGGCAATCGAGGAGGGCGTCGATATTATCAATCTCGGGGTGGGCGACCCCGATTTACCCACGCCTGAGGGCATCATCGAGGCCCTTTGCGAAGCGGCCCGAAATCCCGAAAACCACCGGTATCCTTCATATGAGGGATTGCTGGAAGCCAGGCACGAATTCAGCCTTTACATGAAACGCCGGTTCGACGTCGAGATCGACCCCGCAACCGAGGCGCTCACGCTCATCGGGTCCAAGGAAGGGATCGCTCACACACCGTTGGCGTTTGTGAACCCGGGCGATATCGTCCTGCTCCCCGACCCCGGATACCCGGTATACAACGCAAGCACCGTGCTCGCGGGCGGCATCCCGTACGCGTTTCCGTTGCTTGCCAGCAATGATTTTCTGCCTGATTTCGGGGGCATCGACCCCCAATTGGCCAGGCGCGCAAAGCTTATGTTCCTCAATTATCCGAACAACCCGACCGCGGCTGTGGCGAACAGGGAACTTTTCGAGAGGGCGGTCGATTTTGCGAAACGGTATAACGTCATCATCTGCCAGGACGCCGCGTATTGCGAAATGACGTATGATGATTCCAGGCCGGTCAGTATCCTCGAGGTCGAAGGCGGAAAAGACGTCGCCATCGAGTTTCACTCACTCTCGAAGACATATAACATGACCGGCTGGCGTATCGGTTTCGCTGTCGGGAACCAAGAAGCCCTCTCCGCTCTGAGAGCCGTGAAAACGAATGTGGACTCCGGAGTCTTTCAGGCCGTGCAGTATGCGGCCATAGCAGCTCTCAAGTGTCCTGCCAACATCGTAGCAGACATCCGCTCCATTTATGCGGAACGCCGCGACACTATAGTCCACGGTCTTGCCGCGGCGGGGTGGAAGGTTCCGAAGCCCAAAGCCACCTTTTACCTCTGGGTGCCGGCGCCTCCCGGGTATTCGTCATCAGAATTGACCGCAACCCTGCTGAAAGAAGCCGGAATCGTCACCACGCCCGGCATCGGCTTCGGAATCAACGGCGAGGGATTTGTCCGAATGGCCCTTACCGTCAGGAAAGCGCGCCTTGCCGAAGCGGTCGAGCGAATCAAGAACATTCGATTCTAACTGCTTTCATAATGAATAGCTTGGGAAAAATCACGCTCAAGAATATGGTGTTCTTCGGCGCCGTCGGAGTCGCTCAGTGGGAGCGCGAGACACTCACCCGGCTGGAAGTGGACGTGGAAATTCACGCCGATTTGGAAAAGGCTTGCAAGTCCGACGATGTCAATGATACAATTAATTACAGTAAAATCTATGAGCGCGTCGGCGAAATCGTTGCCGCGAGGCATCATAATCTTCTCGAAACAGTGGCGCGGGATGTTGCCGATGGTATAATCGATATGTATGAATGCGAGAGGGTTGTGGTGAAAGTGCGCAAACCGCATCCGCCGGTGAGCGGCATATGCGATTATGCGCAGGTTGAACTCATCCGGTTTGGAACTGAGCGGCAATAAGTGGTTACGGTTTATCTGGGTCTCGGAAGCAATCTGGGTGACCGCAAAGCGAATATAAATAAAGCGCTTGATAGCCTTGCCCGGCGCAGACATGTGAGGGTGGAGCGGGTATCGTCACTGTATGAAACGGAACCCGTAGGATTTGAAGCCCAGCCGGATTTTCTTAATATTGTCGCTCGGATCGAGACAGAACATACAGCGGCGGAATTATGGGCCGCCATAAAGGAGGTTGAGCGCAGCGCAGGGCGAAAAGAGACTTTTCAGTGGGGACCGCGAGTAATCGACATAGATATTTTACTGTACGGCGATAAAAAGCTGTCGGAAGAAAATCTGAAGATTCCGCACCCCGCCATGCATGAGCGCGCGTTTGTCCTGACACCTCTCGCGGAAATTGCGCCGTCGGTGAAACATCCGACGCTCGGTCTGACCGCGAAGCAGCTCAGCGACCGAATCGGGAGTCAGGGCGTACGCAAATATCAGGGATAAACAAACGAATATCCGCTTGGATCCTGAACAGAGGACCGAGACGGAAGGCAAAGCGGTTTTTTCCCCCTTCCGGGCTTGGTTCGGGAGGGTTTTTTGATGCCTGAGAAGAAAATCAGCGTTCCCGACATTATCCAAAAGAAACAACGCGGTGAGAAAATCACCATGCTCACCGCCTACGACTATCCGATGGCCTCGCTCCTCGGCAGAATCGGTATCGATATGCTCCTTGTGGGTGATTCCGCCGCCATGGTGGTGGCCGGCGACCCGAACTCGCTCTCGGCAACCATGGAACAAATGCTCTATCACACGCGCATCGTCGCCAATGCGCAGCCTGCTTCGCTCGTGGTGGGCGACATGCCTTTTATGAGCTATCAATTGTCGGTCCAGCAGGCGGCCGAGAACGCGGGCCGGTTCGTGTCGGAAGGGAAAGCAGAAGCGGTCAAGCTCGAGGGTGGGGCGGAATTTGCAAAAGAGGTTGAAGCAATACTGCGATGCGGAATTCCGGTTATGGGACATCTCGGGCTGACTCCGCAATCTGTGCACAAATTCGGCGGATTCAGGGTTCAGGGACGCGATGAAGCCGCCGCCAGGAAAGTAATGGACGACGCCCTCGCGCTCCAGGACGCAGGGGTTTTTTCCATCGTTCTCGAATGCGTTCCCGCAGAGCTGGCGAAAAGGGTGAGCGAATCTCTCAATGTCCCCACTATCGGAATCGGCGCAGGGCCCGATTGCGACGGGCAGGTCCTCGTGACACCCGATTTGCTCGGAATGTTCGACCGATTTGTGCCGAAATTTGTGAAACGGTATGCGCATCTCGCTCCCCTTATCGAAGAAGCCGTCAAGACATACATCGAAGAGGTCAAGTCCGGCGCGTTCCCCTCAGAGGAGCATACTTACAAATGAGCGGTGTCGGGCAAAAGACGGGAAAGAGCGGCCATGTGAAGCCGAGCGAAATGCAAATCGTGCGCGACCCCGTCGAGATGCAGGCCATTGCCAACAGGCTCAGGGACGCCGGGATGACAATAGGTTTCGTTCCCACGATGGGATACCTGCACGAGGGGCACCTCAGCCTGATTCGCGGGGCTCGAGAGGAATCGGACATAACTGTCCTGAGCATCTTCGTCAATCCGACCCAGTTCGGTCCGGATGAGGACCTGGATAAATATCCCCGAGACATCGAAAGGGATGAGAGCATGGCGAAGGAAGAGGGGGTCGATTACCTCTTCTATCCGGCGCCCGAAACCATGTACTCACCCGACTTCCAGACGTATGTGACCGTCGAAAGAGTGACCCGGTCTCACTGCGGCGTCTCGAGGCCGGTTCATTTCAGGGGAGTTGCGACCGTATGCACAAAACTCTTCAACATTGTATTGCCGCATCGGGCCTATTTCGGGCAGAAGGATTATCAGCAATGCGTCGTAATCCGAACAATGGCAAGGGACTTGAACATGAACATGGAGATACGGGTGCTGCCCACGGTTCGCGAGGCCGACGGATTGGCGATGAGTTCCCGCAACGCCTACCTTGAACCCGGGGAAAGGAAACAGGCGGTTTGCTTGCACGAATCGCTGCAATTGGCCAGGAAGATGGCGGGAGCCGGCGAACGAGACGCCCGACGGCTCGTTTCCGCGATACGGGCCCACATCGGGGCGAGACCCGCCGCGCGGATAGACTATGTTTCGATTGTGAATCCGGATACCCTGGAAGAGGTGGAAATTCTGGACAAGGAGGCCGTCGCGCTGCTTGCCGTATTCTTTGGCAAGGCGCGCCTCATAGATAATGAAATTCTGAAAGTTCGTTGACAAACCAAAGGGAGGCGATTCGATAGAACGCCCACCCGCAACGGAGGTAACAATGCATCGTACTATGTGCAAATCAAAGATTCATCGGGCAACGCTGACCGACGCCAACCTTCACTATGAGGGCAGCGTCACAATCGATTCGGACCTGCTTGATGCGGCCGATATCGTTCCGTATGAGCGGGTTCAAATCGTAAATGTGAACAACGGCGTCCGGCTGGAGACATATGTGATCGAAGGCAGGCGGGGCAGTGGAGAGGTGTGCCTGAACGGAGCCGCGGCGCGGCTGGGAGCGAAGGGCGATACCGTTATCATCATTTCCTACGCCATGATGGACGAAGCGCAGGCCCGCGAATGGGAACCCAGGAAAGTTCTCGTCGATAAAAACAACAGGGCCGTATCCGGGCCGCATAACGGGAGCTACTCCAAGAAGATGGTGGATGTGCTCTCGCTGTAAACATTCGCAGACAAGAAACTCGGAAAGCGAATCCGCTTCTTCGATGTCTCGAGAGGGAAAGCCTGTTTTCGACAACGGAATGAAAAAAGGATATCATCCCGGAAAATGTGATAGCCATGGAAAGACATGCCGACTATCAGAAATACGTTGAGGAACTGAAACAGGAAATCGCCTTTCTGAGGAAAGAGCGAAACGCCGTCATCCTCGCGCACAACTACCAGCGCGATGAGATACAGGAACTCGCCGACATCTGCGGCGATTCGCTGGAACTCAGCAGAAAGGCGGCGGAGACAAAGGCGGATGTCATCGTGTTTTGCGGCGTGCATTTCATGGCCGAGAGCGCGGCAATTCTCTCGCCACAGAAAACCGTGCTCCTGCCGGTCGAGGAAGCCGGTTGTCCGATGGCCGACATGATCGATGTGCCGAGGCTTCAGCTTTTGAAAGAGAAGCATCCCGGCGCGGTTGTCGTCACGTACGTCAATTCCAGCGCCGACATCAAGGCGCAGAGCGATATCTGCTGCACATCGGCCAACGCGGTTGCCGTCGTCAAATCCGTCGATGCGGATACAATCATTTTCACGCCCGACAAGAACCTGGCTCACTATGTCTCGCGTTTCACGGACAAGAGGATAATCCCCTACGAGGGATTCTGTCCGACCCATATTCTTATCAATCCCGACGCGGTCAAGCGCGCAAAGGAGGAGCGCCCGAACGCTCTCTTCGTCGCCCATCCGGAATGTCTGCCGGAAGTTGTCGATTTGGCCGACCACGTGTGCAGCACGTCGGGCATGTACCGGTTCGTAAAGGAGTCAGGCGCGAAGGAGTTCATCATCGGAACCGAGATGGGTATTCTGTACAGACTCAGAAAGGAGAACCCGGACAAAAAGTTCTTCCTGCCCGCCAGGCACGTCCTCTGCCCGAACATGAAGATGACCACGCTCGATTGGGTGGCACAGTCGCTCCGTCACATGCGATACGAGGTGACGGTGCCAGAGGACATCCGGCGGAGAGCGAAAAAATCGCTCGATAGAATGCTGGAGGTTCGCTGATGCCGCCGACGGTAAGGGTGCGCTTCGCGCCGAGCCCGACCGGCTATCTGCATATCGGCGGCGCACGCACGGCGCTTTTCAACTGGCTCTTCGCCCGACACAACCGCGGAACATTTATTCTCAGAATCGAGGACACCGACCGGCAGCGCTCCACCTCCGAGGCGTTTGCGGCTATTGTCGACGGCTTGAAATGGCTGGGAATCGACTGGGATGAGGGACCGGACGTTGGCGGCGAATACGGGCCGTACAACCAGATGGCGCGCCTGGAAATCTATCGCGCCGAAGCCAACCGTCTGCTGCAAAAAGGAGCGGCGTACAAGTGCTTCTGCACGTCCGCCGAACTCGAACGAGCGCGAGAGGAGGCGCGCAGGCAGAAGAAACCTCTCCACTACGATGGCAGATGCAGAGACCTCGATGCGGCGGCGGTGGCGGACCGCGAACGAAAGGGGCTGCCCTTCGTTCTGCGGTTTCGCGTTCCTACCGGAATTACGGCGTTCGATGATATGGTGCGCGGGCGCATCTCGTTTGACAACTCCGAAATAGCCGACTTCATTATCCTGCGCTCCGACGGAACGCCTACGTACAACTTCTCCGTTTCTGTCGACGACGTGACAATGCGGATCACGCATGTGATTCGTGGCGAAGACCATATCTCGAACACGCCGAAACAGATACTCCTGCTTCGCGCGATGGGCGCGGATTTGCCGGCGTATGGGCATGTGTCGCTTATCATGGGCGAAGACGGTTCTCGCCTGAGCAAACGGCACGGAGCCACCGCCGTATCGGCGTACGAGGAAATGGGGTTCCTGCCGGAGGCGATGATGAATTACCTTGCGCTGCTCGGCTGGTCTCCGAAGGATGACCGGGAAATCATGGACCGGGCCGAGATAATCAGCGCTTTTGAGATCACGGACGTCGTAAAAACCGCTGCTATCTTCAATCCGAAAAAGCTGTTGTGGTTGAACGGACAATATGTTCGGGGGCTGAGCGACGAAGAACTCGCCGAACGGTTCACGCCCTTCTTAATTCGAGCCGGCTTGCTCGGAGAAGAAGACCGTGAATCAAGGCGTCAATGGCTCATAAAGCTCGCCCATGCGACAAAGGAGCGGCTCCACCTGCTGACCGACATTGTTCCGCAGTCGGAATTCCTGTTTCGAGATGTGCGGCAATACGATGAAAAGGGCGTAAAAAAGCACTGGTCCGGACCGAATGTCGCATCGACGTTGGCCGATCTGGCGGAACTGCTGCACGATTGCGCTCCCTTCGATCTCCGGAAAATCGAGTCATGCTGCCGCGACTACGTCGATCGGAAGGGAATGAAACTCGGCGAATTGATTCATCCTGCGCGTCTCGCGCTGACGGGCAAAACCGTCGGTCCGGGCTTCTTTGAAACCGTCGAACTGCTCGGGAAAGAAGAAAGTCTCCGTCGCTTGCACCGCGCGATTCGGCATATCGAAACCGGCCAAATTTGAATATGCCGAACATGTGTGTTAAGATGCTTCGCGATGGGCTACCGACGACAGGATGGCGGGGACGTGTTCGACATGGACCGGTTTCGCCGCGAAATCAACATTAACATTTCTCCCCCCAAGCTCGGAATGGCTCTCCTTCTGCTTTTAATCCTTGTCTGGTTCATTTTTGGTGGTCCCTTCTACATCGTCGACGCCGACGAAGAAGGTATCATTCAAACCTTCGGCAGATACACCTCGTCAACTTCGCCCGGCCTGCATTTCAAATTTCCCTGGCCGATACAGACCGTGAAGCTTCCGAAAGTGACGCAGGTAAAGCGCATCGAGGTCGGGTTCCGAACCGTTTCGCAGGGGCCGCCCGCCGTCTACCGCGACGCCGGCAACGACCCGCGCATGCTGAAGGAAGCGCAGATGTTGACGGGCGACGAGAACGTCGTCAACAGCAGCATGATCGTTCAGTACCGGATACGTAATCCTGTCGCCTATCTCTTCAATGTTCGCGACCCGACGCAAACGCTTCACCACCTCGCCGAGGCGGCGGAGCGCCAGGTCGTCGGGAACCGGCCGATTGATGATACCCTGACGGTCGGCAAGACCGAGATCCAGATAGAGATACAGGAAAAAATTCAATCGCTTGCGGACCTGTACGATATCGGAGTTCAAATCATTGCAGTTCAACTTCAGGATGTTCAGCCGCCGCGCGAGGTAGCCAATGCGTTCAAAGACGTCGCGACCGCAAAGGAGGACCGCAATCGGATAATCAATACGGCGCGCGGATACCAGAACGAGAAGATTCCGCAGGCGCGCGGCGAGGCGGCGAAGCTTTTGCGCGAAGCTGAGGGATACGAACGCGAGCGCGTTGCCAGGGCCGAGGGAGATGTCAGCCGCTTCCTGGCGCTTGCAAAGGAATATGAGAAGGCGCGGTCAATCACGAGGGAACGCCTCTATCTCGAAACCATGAAAGCCGTGTTGCCCCGATTCAAAAAGGTCATCGTTGACGAAGAAGCCAGCATTGTGAATCTGAACCAACTGACAAGTCCCGGCAAGGGAGAAGAGCGATGAAGAGCGCCGGAGCGGCAGCGGCTGTCGGAATCGCCGCGGTGCTTGTCATATTGCTTTTTGGCTCGTTTTTCATTGTTGATGAAACACAACAGGTTGTCGTCACATTTTTCGGGGAGCCCGTGCGAATTGTCCTGGGCTCGATCCCGGATGATTTAAAGAGCGACCTCAACGCCGCCATAAACGAATACGAGCAGGCAAAAGACACGAGCGTGGCCATCAAGGAAGGGGCCGGGCTTTACATGAAGATTCCTTTCCTGGAGAAGGTCATCGTGCTGGAAGACAGGCTGATCGAGTACGATGCGGAGCCGACCGATATCGTCACGAGGGACAAGAAACACCTGCTCGTGGACAATTTCGCACGCTGGCGAATCGTCAACCCGCTGCTGTTCATCCAGACCGTGAGGACAGAGAATGGAGCCCAATCCCGCCTCGATGATATCATCTATTCCGTCCTTCGGGAGGAACTCGCAAAAAGCGATTTGGTTGAGATTGTGCGGAGCGAGAATATTCCGTCTCTCGAAGAAAAGATCCGGACAGGGCGAGAGACCATAATGAACGCGGTCACTCAGAAAGCGGACAGGACGGCCAGGCAGTATGGCATTCAGATTCTCGATGTGCGAATCAAACGGGCCGACCTTCCGCAGGAAAACCTCAATGCCGTTTTCAATCGAATGAAAGCCGAGCGCGAGCGAATCTCAAAACGCTATCGCTCCGAAGGCGAAGAAGAAGCGGCGAAAATCCGGGCCGAGACCGACCGTGACGTGAAAATTATCCTTGCTGAAGCATACAAGGAAGCCGAAATCATCAAGGGGCGGGGTGATGGACGGGCCGCCGCAATTTATGCCGACACCTACGCCGCCCACGAGGAATTTTACAAATTTCTGCAGTCGCTCGAAGCAATCAGACAATCTACCACTCCGACGGACCAACTCATCATGAGCACTTCGGGCGGGGTCTACCAATACCTGAAGTAACCGCGTTCTTTTACCGCTGTCTGATAAAAAGAGAGATGGACCGAAGCAACTCAGTGCTCCGGTCCATCACCAACGCAAGTGTTCCGCACCCTGCCGCCATAGCGCGTGTCCCGCATGCGCTCTCGTTTTCTTTAGGGACGCACACTCCCTCCGAGTTGGTCACTGTTCAGATCGAGAAATTCGACGTTGTCAGAGCGAAGTATTGCGAGATTGATTTCCTCCATCCCCTGCTCCATCAACTCTCTGCGTGCTGAATCCATTGATTTCGACCGAATGATACCCTCGGAAGTCCTGCCATCCTTAAGAGCAATGTAATAAAACTTTTTCATACGTGCAGGCACCTCCAATCGTCTATTTGATGAAATAGACGAGCAATTGCTGTGCCAAAGCCGCCTTCACTCTAAAAGCCCTTGTCAAGCAAAGGGTTACGAGTTGACAAGGTCTCCCAGGCGCCTTTCCCGTGTCTCAGATTGACGCTCAACGCCAAAAATTGCGTGTCTCAAGTGGAGGCATGGAAGACAACAGGGTGAGCGAGTCAGCGGTTGAAATGCTGCAGCAACGTGCCAAGGGAGGATGCGGAGTCGAGCTTGATGACCGGCTCTTCAACAGTGCCTTTGACGGTGAAAAAAACCTTGCTGCGGGTGTCGATCAAGACGTCCGCGAAGCTCTCCGCCCCGCTGCGGCGCAGTTCTTCGTCCTTGATAATGAGCCGTTCCTTAAGGATCACCGAGACAGCGCCTTTGACGGGACTGCTCGCAACGGGCTTTTCGAGCAAGACTTCTCCGGTTCCGGCGAGGTCGTAGCCGGTTCCCTCGAGATGAAAGTCGCTGATAATAATTTTCCCCCGTTCCGCGGAGGCCTGTGCCCTTATAGTTGCCCGGTGGTTCTCTGGAAGAACGACCTTTTCCATGGCAATGGGAGGCACGTCTATGTTCTCGCCGACGGCCAGCGCCGTTCCGGTGAAATTTTCCGTACCCGGACCGTCAATCTCGCCTTCCACGTCGATACCACACAGTCCCGTGACAAGTGTCGGGGTTCGGAAAAACGCGCAGACTTCGGAGACGTCCATGTTTCTGGCTCTGGCATCAATGGCGACAGACTGTGAACCGTTGGCGGAAATCAACAGCGACCCTTCCGGCCGGATTTGCACCCACAGGGTTCCTCCAAAGAAGTCGGTCTCAACGGTCGCATGCAGGTTTCGACGCAGCAACGGCAGCAGCGAGACCCTGCCGTCCAGGTTTTCAAGAAGGAGGCGCCGTTCCCCATCTCTTACCCGAACCGGTATGGAGACATCGGCGACTGCAATCCGCGAGGGAAAGCGGTACTTGATTGTGCCGATGGCAGTTCCTTTCGGGGCGTTCGTTTCCGCAAGGGCCATCAGCAGCGTCTCAACCCGCTTCGCGGGGTTGAAGGCGACAATAGCCACAATAATTGTCAAGATCGCAAGAATAAGGAATAAGCCGGCTTGCTTCGTTTTACTCATTTGATTCCCGTTCTGGTTGCGCTCGACCCATTGCCGGACAAATCACTGTCGAACTCCAGGGGTGGCCTGCGAATAACCAAAAGGAGCGTCGATTCTTTGCCGGAAACCATTGCCGAGGTACGGAACGATGGAGGCTTCAATGGTCCTTTTCGCTGGCTGCCGCATCGAGGGAATCGAGGACCGTCTTCAAGACAAAAATCATGTAACCCAGGTGGTGTTCCGCTATCTTGCTCTGCCGGCCTTCTTCCAGAATCGAGCTTGCCACGTAATCAAGTATATGCGGCTGGGCAAGAAAATCGAGTTCGCTCAAATAGCCGCCGATCTCGCTGCGACTCAGCTGCACAAATCGCTCGACGAACCGCCAGTTCTCCTGTATCTCGTGCAGAATGACAGTTGCCGAGACACGATGCACCCGCTTTCCGCCCTCCTCGAATATGCGCCAGACCAGATATGCGAGATAGAGGGTGAGGTCCTGCGCCTCCCGGGGGAGTTCCGACGTGAACGCAGAAAGGAAGGAAGCCAGAAGGGGTTGCTCGCGGTTGAACCGCTCGGCCTCGAGCGACATCTCGCGGGTGGATTGCGAGGCGAGGCTTCGCGTAATTTTCTTGACCGCAACTTTTGAAATCAATTCCATTGGAACACCCATTATCTCCGGCTTTTTCGGGCGGCATGATTATATAATTCGTTTTCCCCGTTCGCAACCCCGCCCCGAACCTCTTGCAAAAATAAAGCTTTCGAATATAATAAATATTAGTACATCCGTTTTCCCCGCGCAAGGGTGGGATCGCGAGTTTTGCTTGTGCGTGGCCGGCAGGTCACCGCCGCAGCGAATACACCCTTCTAAAAGCGACCGGGGTTGAACGAGGACGTTCTGATGAAGGAGAGGGGAAAAAGCGTGGGATTGCACCCGTGAACATGTGCAGTGGACGAGAACAGAGAGGAGGAGTGTATGCCTGTTTACGAATACAGATGTACGGCCTGCAAGAAAAGATTTTCGGTGAAGATGTCGGTGAGCGAGCTTGAAAAGGGCAAGCCGAAATGCCCGAAGTGCAAGAGCAAAAAGACGGAGAAGCTGATCACGGGATTCTTTGCCGCCACCTCGAAAAAGAGCTAATACCACGCCGGGGAAGCCGGCCCCCTCCTCATACAACTGTCATTTGTGCGGTTTTTGCTTGGGACCTTCGGGCGTCAGGGGCAAAAACCGCACGTTTTCCACTTTTGGCGGTTTCGGCCGCTTCACGTCGTCCGCGTGCGATATCGTCGTTCCAAGAACCTCTTCCAACGGTTCCTCCGGCACTGGTTCGGCAGATTTGATTTCCACTTTCGGGATGATGATGGTATCGAATTGGATTGCCATGAAATCGCTGGCGTCGATCAGAACCTTTCCGATAAACTGCAGTTCGGTGACTCCCTGTTCGCTGATGTCCACCGTGACCCTGATGGTTTCCCCTTTTTCATACATTATTTTCTGCCTCCCAGCATCGGATATTTCCAAAACCAAATTATATTGGTATCACCGCCAGCCTGTCAATAGGGCGTAAGAAGGAATTTCTATCCGCCCCGCGATTGCACATGCGCCGAAAACTCTGCGCAGGCAACTGTGAATCCGCCCCACGGTTGGTGATGCGGGTTATGGGGGACACCATGCGGCATGGTGTCCCCCCGATAACCCAAAAACAAGGGATTCGGAGTTTGGCGGACTGCTCCCGAAGCACACCTCGGCGAATTATCGGACACACTCAGCTCCCGATTCCGGCCTCTGGTTTCAGGTGTCGGACGCAGGGTGCGGGGACAAATCCGGTGCGTGCGCCTTCACAAGCATACTTCGCTCCCGGCTTGCCGTTTCTCGGATATTGTTGTAGGCTTATACCATTACTCAATTGCACAAATCTCCCGGCTGCATGAAACCAGGCTGAACCGTGGTTTCCGCGAGGATTCTTTTGATGCGACAAGGAAACTTCGCACGGGAGGTAAGAGCCAAGAACGGGATGACAGGAACAGTAAGCGGAGTGTGAGCGAATGAATGATGCGAGAGAGAGGGGCGACACGACGCGCTCCCGAAAGCGAGGTCCGCTGAGGATTCTGGGCGGGATGATCCTCCTTGTTTTGCTGATTTTATCAGCCGTGATTATCCTGGCTCTGCTGATTCGCCCCATCGAGCGGGTGACTCGCATGGTGGAAGAGCGTCTATCCGCAGAACTGGGAGAGGAAGTGCGAATATCACTTGTTACGGTCCGTTTCCTTCCCGATGTTCAGGTTACCGCTCATGATGTCCGTTTGCTGGATGACGAAACCTCCCAAGAGATTGGGTCGGCGCGAGAGATATGGCTGGACCCGACCCTTCTCCCGCTTTTCAAGGGTAACGTGGTGGTTGAAAAAATCGTCGTTCACGGGCCGAGGGCCGACCTTGTTCGAAATGATGACGGCAAATGGAATGTCGAAGAGCTGTGGTCCAATATTCGTCGGAGACCGGACGACGCGAGAGAGCGCGACGGGCGGTTGATGACCAGACAAATTGAAATCCGGAACGGCAGCATTCGGCTCGACGATCGACCGACCGACAACGTTGTGACGGCGGAGAACGTGAAAGGAACGATTGACATAGAGAACGATTTTGCCGAGCTCGGTTCGGCGACGTTCACCGCTTCGCCGCTGAAAGGAACGATATCCGGGAGGCTCGACCAAATGACAACCGCAGACCGTTCGCTCACTGCCACGGCAAATATGAAAATATATAGAACGGGTCCCCTCGCAGGCCTGAAGACGGGCGACCTGCCCGAAGGGGAATGGCTGGCCGAAGCGACGGCCGAAGCAAAGGGACTCCTCCGAAATCTTGGAATACAGGCGAGCATTTCGGTAAATGGTCGGCTAACAAAAAACCTCGAGGCGGGCGGCAGCCTGACGGCCGGCCTCGACTCATATGAGGGGCATATGAAGGTGGCGGACCTGCAACTAAACCTCGGAGGAAGCGCCGCGTCGTTTACGGGGTCCGTTGATAAAATGTGGACTGAGAAATTGGCAATGAACCTGGAGGGAACAAGCAGGGCGCTGCTGGAGGAGGTCACAACCCTCACGAGCAGTGAAATCGTCTCGGCCATCGAGCCGCAGGGTCCGCTCGATGCTTCCGTCGATATCACGGGCTCTCGCAGCGCGGTCGAGCTCACTGCGAACCTTGACCTCACGCCGACGACGCTCTCTATTCCGCGAGTCGCACGCAAGGAACCGCGCACGGGCGGTTCGCTGCAATTCACCGCCCGTCTCGAGTTTCCGGACGAGGTCGTGCTCGAGCGGTACGAGTTGGATGTGGCAAATGCAATATTCACAGGGGCCGGCCGGCTGAAAAAGACTGCGGAACCATGGGCGCGCGTGTCGGTGAAAACCAACAAGATCGCATTGAGGAGGATGGACAAAATACCGCTGGTGAGGTTCGACGAAGGAACCGTTGCCCTGCACGCCGAGCTGTGGCAGGCTTCGCGCGATGCCGAGGAGACCGGATTCGCGGTTGACGGCTCGCTCGAGAGAGCGTTTGCCGAGGTTGAAGGCCTGACGGATCCCATCCAAGAGTTGTACGCAAAGATAAAGGCCGACCATGAGGGCGTAACGGTAACCTCTTCGTCCTTCTGGTTCGAGGGCTCGAGACACGAGTTCAAGGGACAGATGAGGGGTTTTGACAAACCGCGGCTCACGGGAACGCTCCGCAGCGAGATGGTGAACGTGGACCAGGTAATCGCGTCGGTGCAAGGGGTCGCAGGGAAGCTCAGGCAGCGCAGTGACGGCAAGCCGCGAGGCAAGAGTGAGTTTGAATTAAAACTGCTTGTTGTCGCGGATTCCATTTACGCGGGCGGCATACGGACCGAGTTTACCAAGGCCACGATAGAAATTTCCGGCGATTCCTATCGCTTTGAGCCGGTGGAGGCGAAGGTTTTCGAGGGTGATTTTCGAGGGTCGCTCAAGCTCGACGCCTCGGAGAAACCAACGCTCTGGAGCCTCACGTTCACGGGAGAAAACTGGAGCCTTGAAAACCTGCTGGAACAACTGAATGCGAAAACAAGAAATATGACCGGCGCCCTCATTGCGGAGGGCGCCCTGAATGGCGAAGCGGGCGGAAACTTCGAGGATGTGCTGCGCTCGGTCAACGGAAAGTTGAAGCTGACAGCCAGGGACGGAAAAGTCGGCGAAGCGCCCATCATAAAGACGGTCTATATGGCCATGCAGGCGCCGGCGCTTACGATGTTTGTGCCGGGGCTTCGCGAGCTTGCGCTTTTGAACACTCTCATCGATGCCGCACGGACCGGCGGGCGGTCACTGGACCCGACGACTAATACGTACACGAAGATAGAAGGCAACTTCGACCTTAAGGAAGGGGTCGCACACACCGAAGACCTGCGGCTTGAAAGCGGCGTTGCTAACTTGATTTGCAAAGGCGACTTTAACCTTGCGGAGCGCACGGTCGACCTGAAAATTACCGCCGTGCCGCTTGGCTCCATCGGCTCAGTTCTCGGGGCCGTGCCGATAGCGGGCGAAGGATTGCAGCGAGCACAGGAATCAACCGTTTCCATGGATTTCATTGCGCGGGGTCCTATAGACAACCCCAAAATCGACCTGGCAATGGTCGACCTGTTGAAGAAGAAAGGTCAACGCGAGTCGGAGACTGAGGAGCCGGTCACGGTCCATCCGGAGGCTGAAGAATGAAGCGGAGCTCCCTCGAAAACGGAACAACTCCCGTCCTGTCCATGCATCTTTGAAGAAAATACTTGACTTTTTGGAAATGGCTGATATAATTTTATTGACCTTGACATAAGAGGATTATACAGGCAGGCATGAGGATGAGTCCGGCAAACAGGTATTTTTGGTTTTATTACTTTAGCTGGGGGATTCCTGTGCCCGGACGCCTGACGTAGATTCCTCGGATAGATTAAGGAAGAAATTAAGGCCACGGGCCGAGAAAAGCCCGTGGCTTTTTTTATTTGTGAAGCCGGTGGGAAATGATATCGATCAGAGGCAGAAGAAAAGGGGTGATGTGCCATGATAGTCGTACTGAAAAAGGGAGCAACGGAGAGCGAAGTGGAAACCGTGTCTCGGCGGATGACATCTATCGGGTGTTGTCCTCACGTGATACGGGGTACGGAACGAACAGTGATTGTTGCACTCGCCAACGGAGCAAAGACGATGTCTGTCCATGATTCCATGGAAAGCCTCGGCGTGCTTGAAGCGGTGGAGTCGGTGTCCTCTCTGTCGAAGCCTTACAAACTGGTGAGCCGCGAGGCGCATCCGGAATCCACCGTCGTCGATGTCGCCGGGATTCCCGTAGGCGGAGAGGCGATAGTCGTGATTGCAGGCCCGTGCAGCGTCGAGAGCGGAGAGGGAATCGTCGAGGCGGCGCGGGAAGTGAAGCGGCTCGGGGCGGACATGCTGCGCGGTGGCGCTTTCAAGCCGAGGACTTCGCCGTATAGCTTCCAGGGCATGGGCGCCGAAGGGCTCGAATGCCTCGTGCGCGCGAAAGAGTTGACAGGTTTGCCGATAGTCACCGAACTCATGTCTCAAACGCATCTGGAATCCGTTGTGTCGCATGCAGATGTGGTGCAGATCGGCGCCCGGAACGCCCAGAATACGGCGCTCCTTTGCGATGCCGCGGCAAGCGGCAAACCGATTCTGCTGAAACGCGGCATGGGCTGCACGATAGAAGAGTGGCTGATGTCGGCCGAGTATGTTCTCGTGCAGGGCAACTCGAACGTAATCTTGTGTGAGCGTGGGATTCGCTCGTTCGAGACGATGACTCGCAACACGCTCGATCTCAGCGCGGTCGCGATAGCCAAACGGGAAACACATCTTCCGGTCATAGTGGACCCGAGTCATGGGACCGGCGAGCGGGAGCTGGTAATTCCGATGGCGAGGGCGGCCATTGCGGCAGGCGCTGACGGGCTGCTTGTCGAGGTGCACCCGAATCCGGACACCGCGTTGTGTGACGGCGGGCAGAGCCTCACGCTGGATATGTTCGGCCGGCTGATGAGACAGATCGCACCGATTGCGGAAGCGGTCGGCAGAAGAATTCGGGCCGCGTCAAAACAGTATCATTGCGAGCTTTCCCCGATGCTGGAAATCGCGTGACTGGCCGTCTCCGCAGGTCGACTCATCCATGCCGAATCGACCGAGGGGGGGACGCGCGCGCTCATGCCCTTCTGATCACCCTGCCCGCAAAAGCGCCTGCGTCATATTTTCCCTTCTCGAGGACAAGCCTTCCGTTTATGAGCACGTATTCGATGCCCTCGGACAACTGGTGAGGGTTGCCGAAGCTGGCGCGGTCTACCACCGCATCGCGATTGAACACGGTGATGTCGGCATAGGCCCCTTTCCGAATGACGCCGCAATCTTTCAGGCCCATCTGTCGCGCCGGCAGCGAGGTCATCTTCCGAACGGCTTCTTCCTGCGTCATGACGCCCTCGTCGCGGGCGATGCGCCCGAGCACTTTGGTGAACGCCCCGTATGCGACCGGGTTGATGCTGCCGTGATCGGCGCCGACGATATCGGTTGCGACCGAGCAGTTTGGGTCACATAACGCCTTCGCAGTCGAATCCTCCTCGAGGGGATTGTCGAACGTGCCACCGGTCACGATGATTTTGCCGCGTTCCTCGAGCGTCAGGTCGAAGACGGTCTCGAACGGATCTTTGTTCAACTCCCCGGCGATTCGTTCGACGCTCCAGTTCTCGAACCGGCGATTCTTTTCTTGCCTGAAACCGCTGAGACACACGAGCGACCACGAGCTGAACGCGTTGTGGTAATGGTTGTCCGTCCACCAGCTATGCTCCCAGTTGGGCCATGTGGGAACGACCGTCTCCCAGCCGTTCACGATACGCCTGCGGACGACGGAGTCTTCCAGCCGCTCAAAGAATTTGTCGAGGCCTCCATCGAAGACCTCGGGCGGATAGAGCGAGATCAGGGTGGTCGAGCCGGTCGAGTAGGGAATGAAATCGTGGCCTATCTCGACGCCGCGATCGATGGCTTTTTTGACGGTTTGCGCGCCGCGTTCGGCCAGGTTCGGGTCATCGCGCACAAAACACCCAAGATGCGAGATGTGGAGCGGGATTCGAAGCTTCTCGGCAACCGTAATGACCTCGTTCAGCGCCTCGACGTATGTCTCGCTCATGCCGCGTGTGTGCGGCACGAGGGGCGCATTGAACTCGGAGAGGACCGACGCGACCCGCATAACCTCATCGGTGTTCGAGTAAACGCCAGGGACATAATATAACCCGAGTGACAGGCCGATCGAGCCTGCCTCGAGCGATTCGCGCAGCATCTTCTGCATCGCCTCAATCTCTTTGGGATTGGCAAAGCGCGCCTGGAATCCCATGACGTTCGTGCGCAGCATCCCGTGGCCGGTCAAAATCGCGGCATTGAATGCCTGTCCGTTCCGTTCGAGGAAATCGAGGAACTCCCCCATCGAGGTCCACTCGTATTCGAGACCGTCGCGGGGAAGAGAGAAATTCCAGTACGTGCTGACGGTGTCTTCATATTCGTGATTGATGGGGGCGGGACTCAATCCGCAATTGCCGGCGACAACGGTCGTCACCCCCTGGTGCGCCCAGCTCTCGAGCACCTCGGCGTGGCGCTTCGATGGGAGAAAGAAATCCAGGTGCGTGTGCACGTCGATGAATCCCGGGGCGACCGCCAGGCCCGAGGCGTCGATGACCTTGTCGGCTCGCGCATCGGGGAAAAGGCCGACATCCTCGATGCGCCCGTCGCGTATGACAACATCGGCCCTGAAAGCCGGTTTGCCTGTTCCGTCGATTACCATTCCGTTCTTGATCAGCACGGTGTAGCTCATGGGGGCAAACTCCTCTCCTTAATAAAGATTATCGGGAATGACAACAAGGTATTCTAGCATTCCGCGGTTACGGGGGTCAAAACAAGTCGATGCGCTGCGCCAAACGGTCGAGCCGCTCCCCATCATGTCGTTCTGAACGGTCAATCGGGCAAACCTGAAATTGGAAATGTGCGAATGAATTCGCGCCTACAACGAGAGTTTCGATTCTCCCTGCAGACGCGGATTCCGCACATATTGTTGAACGCATTCATGGTCCTCTTTGCGCCTGCCTTTCCGTTTCGTCACAATCGTCGGAGAAATTCACGGCGCCGCGCGCAAGCCGGTTTCGGCCCAATAAGCGGATGTGGAGTGGTTGAAGCGACCCGTTTTGCGCGGTGTCTTTGCAGGCGGTCGGTGTCTTCCTGTAAAATACGACCTTGTGATGGCGCTATTCAAAGCAACCGCAAAGAATCCCGACGGAGGAGAGCGATGACCAAGGTGTTGACGGAAGTCGAAGACAAAACGTTCATCATAACAATCAACCGCCCGGAGGTGAGAAACTGCGTCGATGGCGAGACGGCTTCCCTGCTCGAGCAAGCCTGGAAACGGTTCAGGGATGACGAGAACCTGTATGTCGCCATCCTCACCGGCGCAGGCGACAAGGCGTTCTGCGCCGGGGCGGACTTGGCGAACCTTCACACACTCGGACCGGGACTGAACGCGACCCGCCATGAGCGGCGGCGCTTCATCACGCATGGCCCCGGCTACATGGGCTACACCCGGCAGGTGGACATCTACAAGCCGATTCTCGCAGCGGTGAATGGATACGCCCTGGCAGGCGGTCTGGAGCTGTCGTGCCTGGCCGATATTCGGATCGTGGAAGAGCACGCCGAGATGGGTGTGGCATGCCGCAGGTGGAACGTGCCGCTTCTGGATGGAGGCACCCAGCGGCTTCCCCGCATTGTCGGCATGGGCTGGGCGATGGAGATGATAATCACCGGCAGGTTCATAACAGCGCAGGAAGCGTACCGTATCGGCTTGGCGAACGAAGTGGTCCCGAGGGGGAAATCGCTCGAACGCGCCAAGGAACTGGCGGCCCACCTGTGCACGCTTCCGCAAGGGGCGATGAGGACGGACAAACAGGCGGCGCTGATGGGATATGGCCGACCCCTCGACGACGGGCTGCGGATCGAGGCCGAGGTCGGCCAGACGGCGCTCGAAAGTTTCGACATCGAGGAAGGCGCGAAAGCGTTCATCGAGAAACGAAAGCCGTCATTCAAACAGGATTCGTAAGCGCGTCCGCCCGCCTGTCGCCGCTTGGCGCTGTTTTTTTGCCGCCGAATGCAGGAGAAAGAATCCTTTCATTGTTCGGTTGTATTTCATAAGTAAGGAGCTCATGAAAAATATTGCGATTGTCATATGCTTTTTCTCCTTTTCCCTGTTTGCCGCGGCATGCGACTCCGGAAAAGAGAACCGACCGGAATATACGTACAGCGAAAGGCGGGCGAACGATGAACTCGACCGGCTAGAGCAGAATATGCAAATCGAAGAAGTTCTGGGGCATGATGTGAGTAAATTGAAGATGCTGTTGGGAAAACGCAGCGCCACCAACCCCGAAAAGATGCGTTCGCTCCTCATTGAATGCCGTGACGAATACATCAAAGGATTGAAGAACAAATCGGGGGTCCCGCTTGGCGGAATGGGCGCGGGAACGATCGAGTTGTGGCCGGACGGAAAACTGCGTGATTGGAGAATTTCCGGAAATTGGGACCTCGCCCAAGAGCCGGAATTTTCCTGTTTTGCGATAAGAACGGAAAAGGGAATATCCCAAAAAACAAGGATTCTGCAGGAAGCGCCATTGGCTGGCCGCCGGGGAACAGAAGATATAAAATACGAGGGCCGCTTCCCTTTTGCATTTCTTGACTATGGCTCCGGAAATCAGCCGATTGCGGTAAAAGCCAGCGCCTTTTCACCGTTTATCCCGCACAATGCCGATGATTCATGTTTGCCGCTTGCCTGCTTTACTTTTACACTCACGAATATTTCTGATGATGAGGTTCGCGCCTCGGTTCTTTTTGCAGTCGGCGCGTCACCGTTTTTGAAAGAGGGCGTCGCGGAATTTGAAACTCACAGAGCCCTTTCCACCGCGAACCTTGCATCGGATGGAAATTCAATTGCGTTATCATCCCCCGACGAAACAATCTCTTTTGCAGCCGGGTGGACCAGAAGCTTTCTGCCTCCCAATTTTGAAAAGACCGGTAAACTGACCGGCGATAAGGGTGAGAAAAACGGCCGGATAGCTCTCTGCTCCGAAGTAATACTTGCCCCCAAACAGTCGCGCGATGTCCTTTTTCTGCTTTCATGGTACTTTCCCGACCAAAGGCAACGGCCTACAGCCAGTTACCACATGGAAGAGAAATTCAAGCAGTTGGGAACCACCCAGAAAAGCGAAGCCAATAAATTCATCGGTCGCCGCTACAACAAGTTCGGCAGTTTGAAGAACATCAATGACTACTTCTATAAAAACATCGAACGGCTGAAAAAAGAGACCCTCCTCTGGATCAACAGCATTTATGACAGCAACCTGGACGCCTTCCTGAAAAGCCTTCTGTGCAACTCACTGTATCCGCTCTTCAAAACCTCTTTCTGGACCGAGGCCGGCTTGTTTAACATCCTCGAATCCACGAATTGCTGCGCAAATCCGGATTGTGTGCATGTCCGTTATTATGGGTCAATACCGCTTGCTCTGCTCTTTCCGGAACTTGACAAGCAGATACTTCGTCGGCTGGCGAAATATCGGGGGCCGTTCGGTGGAGAAAAACCGGGCCAAATACCGGAACAATTTTATGGATTTTCGCTCGAGCTGCCGTTTGGACGGCCGCTGCTGCAAAATAATTTGTCATTCGTCCTGATGGTGTGCCGCGATTATCTCTGGACAGGAGACGCGGAATTTCTCGAAGAGATGTGGCCGGCTGTGCAGGAAGCTATGGCGCTTGTTATCGAGTCGGATACTGATAACGACGGCCTTCCGGATAATGTGGGGAGATTGCAGTCGTATGATGATTATAACATGGGGGATTCACCAACCTATACCTCAGTTCTCTGGCTCGCATCACTCAGAGCCGCCGAGGAAATCGCGCTTGTGAGAAACGAACCCGCTTGCGCAGAATCATATCGGGCTCTATTCGAAACCGGCCAAAAGGCGGTCGAGGAAACCCTCTGGAACGGCCAGTATTACGGGCTGGCCGAAGGGGAAGATTCCCGGATATGCTTTGCGGATGCTTTAAATGGGCAATGGTACGCGGATATGCTCGGGCTCGGCGACCTGCTCGACCCGGAGCGGATACGGGCAACGCTTGCCGCCATTTTCAAATATAATCATTCGGCGACAAACCATGGAATAGTTAACGGCTTTATCCCTGGAGTAGGCATCGATTATCCGAAACAGGCGGGATATTATCAAACGCAGACCGCCTCTGTCTGGACGGGAACCACTTTTGCCGTCGCTTCGATGGGGCTGTATCGTGGTTTTTACGAAGAACCGCTCGAAGCGGTGAGACAAACGCATCATACATACGCGCATCACCTTGGGAATCTCTGGAACATGCGTGAGTCGGTTGATGCCGAGTCGGGATTGCCGATGGCGTGGCCTTTTTACTACAGGCCGATGTCGGCTTGGTCGGTGTTGCTCGGCCTTGAAGGCTTTGGATATAATGCGACACAGGCGCGACTGACTCTGAAACCGCCCCCGAAAGCGGATAATCTCAAAGCGCCCTTGGTTGTTCCCGGCTGCATAGGCGAGCTTGAATTCGCCAGAGCAGAAAACGGGATTTACGTGAATGTGTCCATCATAAAAGGCCTTCTCAAAGTAAAGGCGATTCACCTGCCCCCAATGAGCGACTGCTCCCTGTCTTCTGGCGTGCCCGACGCGTCTTTGGAGTCGCAGGAAACAGAGACCATCGTCCGTTTCCCCGCTGTTACTGACTGGCAGGCGGGGGAAACCCTTCACGTTGGAATTGTGAGAGACATGTGAGCAGAGGAAGCGGTGATAATGAAATTTCCGAGCGACAGACGTAAAGGCATAATTTTCATCTTCACGTTCGGGAGCTTGCTGGCCGCGGCCATAATCGCGCTTTCGACGTGTTCGGACACACCCGTTACTCAAGAAACTGAGACGCCGAACAGCCCTTTGCCGGAACTTGTTCGCATCGCAGATTTGACGCCGATTTCGGCGGTTTTGCCTGACTCCAAGATTAAGCCTGTCCCGCTTGCGCCGTCCATAGAACAGAGGGTTGGAGACGACGGTCATACCACGCTGATTTTTCGGGTGAATGATGTGACCTTTGACGCCGCCTTGGCCAAAGGAGTCCGGCTGAAGACTGTCGGCGCCGCGAAAACCTTTTCCATCTCCTGGACCACGACAAACGGAGCCGAAACAAACTTTGTTCCACAAAAAGCGACCGGGAACGGCGACAGCGCAGAATTAATTTTGGACCAAAACCCAAACTGGCGAGAGACAGTCACCTCGCTGACAATTACCTGTGAGAATTCAGATAAGGCTTTCGCAGTGGACCAGCTCGAATTGATTCCTGCGGAAATCACCGGGGCGCCATCCCGAATACGTGTAGATAGGATGGTGGGAGATTGCATTGCGCAGAATGCTCCGTGCCAATATGTCTATCAAATCACCACACCTCATTCTCCCGTGCTGAGTTTCGGCGCCCGCGTTTTTAGCGGGACTATCCTGAGTGAAGCCTCCGCCATTTTTGAGGTCTCGCTGAAACTGGCGGGCCGGACGCATTGGCAAAAAGTGTTTGAAGAAACACTGTCATCGACCGAACCGATGCAATTTCACGAGGTCTCCTTGAACGATTTCGCAGGCGGACAAACACAAATAAAATTGCAGGCGCGCCCTTTGGAGGGCAGCCCATTGGCTATCTGGCACAACCCCTTCGTATATTCCCGTCAGCAAGCTCCGAAACATTTCGTTCTCTATATTGTTGATGCGTTGCGGGCCGACCATCTCGAACCATATGGTTACGAGAAGAGCACGAGTCCCAATATAGTCGCTCTTGCCACCGATGGAACGCTGTTTCAACGCGCATATGCTCAGGCGCCTTGGACCCGGCCCGCGTATGCCTCGCTCATCACCTCTCTCTATCCGGAAACACACGGGGTAAAGAATTCCATGGAAATACCCGAAAAACTCGCCGACGACATTATCACCCTTGCGGAAGTTTTTCGGGACAACGGGTATCTGACCGCCGGCTTCATCGTCAACGGATTTGCGCAGAGTTACTTTGGTATGGACCAGGGCCTGGACCTGTCCTTTGAATATCCAAGCAAATTTCCGATGATACCTTACTATGTAAACGTGGGAGAGGTGACTGACGATATTTTGCGGTGGGTGGACCGATATTCGAATGTTCCCTGGTTCCTGACGGTCTTTGTGGTCGACCCTCATGAACCCTATGTGCCGCCGGCCGAGTACTGTGAACCGTACGGATGTGAGAGGCCTATTGAACATTATGACGCTGAGATCAAGTTTGTTGACGATTATTTCGGCAAGTTTATCGACAGGTTGAAAAGCAGGCGAATATATAAAGATACCACAATCTGCTTCACAGCCGATCACGGAGAGGAATTCGGGGAACACGGCGGGTACTACCACGGAAATACACTGTATGAGGAGGTTATCCATATTCCGCTCTTGCTGAAGACATCCATTGCGCCCGGCGGAGGAACCGTGGAGCAACTTGTCGAGCAGGTTGACATTGCGCCAACGCTGGTTTCGTTGGCTGGATTGCAGCCGCCGGCTGAATGGCAGGGAAGAAACCTCGAACCGCTCCTGATAAATGACGGGCGGCCACCTCAGGAAAAACCGGTGTTCGCCTGTTTGCACCGGAGCGTATTCCCTTCTGACAGCGAGGAAACAGCCGCTGGGAGTGAAAAGAAGACAACTCGTTCAATATACTCGGTCAGAAAAGGAAACCTGAAGTTGATTGAAACGCGGGAGGGCGAATCCGCTCCCGAATGGCAGTTGTTTGACCTCTCGAAGGATATGCAAGAAAAGAATTCGGTAGCGCTGACGCATCCGCTTCGATTCATTGACCTGTATCTCACATTGAAAAAACTGAAAAAAAATTGTCGGCGAAAAGCCTTTGATTCTACGCCGGTAACACGAGAGATATCGCAAGAGGAGATCAACCGCCTGAAAGCGATTGGCTACCTTCAATAGCAGAGAGAACGACATGGAGCGGCGAAAAAGCTGACGAGGAGTGAAAGAAAGCATAACCAAAGTTTTGGCCGAAAGAGATAAGCGGGTGGTGAAGACAGAAAAACAGGCGGCGCTGATGGGATATGGCCGACCCCTCGACGACGGGCTGCGGATCGAGGCCGAGGTCGGCCAGACGGCGCTCGAAAGTTTCGACATCGAGGAAGGCGCGAAAGCGTTCATCGAGAAACGAAAGCCGTCATTCAAACAGGACGGCTGAGCCCGGGGATAATGCGACACGCATTATCGTGGTAAATCTTCCTGAGCGCTTCATCGGGCAGGTCGATTCCCTTGATTGTCCAATCCCGTGTACGGCTATCGATGGCGGGCATGGTGTCTGAAGTCTCGTAAAAGCGAAAAATTTTCGAATAATTCCGCGCCAGTTCATCGGCCCATCGGGTCACTTCCTCCGTGGTGTCCCATACCGTCATGCCAGCTATGTCGGTCCCGTGCAGTATTCGGTCGGCGTATTTCAGGAAGAATTCGCGCGTCTCGCGGGGATGCCTGCCGACCTCATCGACAACCGCCGAAGCGTCGACAGCGAGATTCGGAAATTCATCCAGAAGAGCGGCAACGCCGGTGACGCTCATGTCCCACGCCTCACTGCCGAGATGCGCTCCGATGAAGGTCGTGTCCGGATGGTTTCGCAGAACATTGTTGCGCTTTTGCATCAACTCCTGAAAGGTCGGAAATTTCTCTCGCCCGTGATAACTCCAATTCGTCATCTCGCCGAGCAGAACCTGCCAGGGATTGTTTTCGTCGACCGGGCGCCAGTAAGCGGGCGGGTCGCCGGCGTGCATAAGGACGGGCAGGTTCAACTCGCCGGCCTTGTCCCAGATCGGGTCGAGTCGCGGGTCGTCGACAACGATCAGGTTTCCGAGTCTGTCGAGAGCGAACAGGCCCAGTTCCTTCGAGACCTTGACGCCAACGGCTCCCGCATCTTTGACCCGTTCAAGACGCTCCGTTTGGCGCTCCGCGTAGTTTGCGTCGTCTATAGCTGACAAGTCGAAGGTGGCCATGACCGCGAGCCGGTCGGGGTGATTGCGGGCGTGCTTGAAGCAGAGCGCTTCGTTGTATGCGAGGGCTTCGGGGTTGTCCATCCCCACGGCGAGCACGACGGCTTTCCCGACGCCGAGGCGGTCCATTACGACGAGGATTGCATCGGTGTCGGCAAACATGTGGGTATGCGCGTCTATTTTGTTTGGTATTCGGCTGCGATATATATCCATGAGGCTCATTCCTTCTCTGTGAAGTGCCGAAAAATACTATATCATGTTTCGCTCCGTTGACAGCCAACTTCGGCTATTGTAGAATCTCCGAGCATTAGTCAGCATGCGTTGGGCTGTGAGTTTGACAGTTGGATTTGGAGTTCTTCGGTCAGGGAACAGTGAATGTGTCCGATAACTCATTGACACCGGCTTCAGGGACAGTGAGTGTATCTCACGATTCGGGATGCCGTGCTTTGGGGGCAGTCCGCCAATCTACGAATCCCCAAAAGACAGGGGATTCCGTAATTGGGTACAGCCCCCAAAGCTTTTGAGGATCAACCGTGAGACAGTTTCAAAGTCCCTATTCTACGAATCCCCAAAAAACGGGGTTCCGTGAATAGTGACAGTCCCCTGCCAGGCATTTAAGGTCAAGGGCATAATTGTCGGACAGATTCACGGTCCCGGGTCTGCGGTCTCGACAAGCTCGGCCCGTAATCCTTGGGACAGCCCCCTTCGCTCAAAGTGGCGTCGCGCTCTTTGCTGAAGCGACGCCGATATATTGAAGGACGATGATGACGAATCACAGTTTGCGAAACGATTTTCGCCTGTTCTGGACCAGTGTATTGCTGCTTTTTCTTGAACTGCTCATCATCAGGTGGCTGTCGGCGGAACTGCGCATATTCGCCTATTTCCACAACCTTGTGCTCATCATATGCTTCCTCGGCATCGGACTCGGCTGTTCCCGTTCGGAACGGACAAGCAGTTTTCTCACCTCTCTCTTGATTCTGGCAACGCTCGTGTTCCTGGTTTACTGCCCGGTTGACCTCGGGTTCCTCTCGCTCCGCAATATCACCGGCTACCTGGGGAACCTGCGGGATTTCATCATCTGGTATCAGCCGACGGCGCCGGGCGCGAGGAAGGTGTGGGAAGTGCTGCTCGGAGTCGTGATGCTGGGGCTGTTGACGGTGGGAATCGTTTACCTGTTCGTGCCGTTCGGGCAGCTTCTCGGTCAACTGTTAGCGGAGAGCGACAGGCCGATCAGGGCATACACGGTGAACATACTCGGCAGTCTCGCCGGAATACTGCTCTTCACGTTTCTCTCCTTTTTGTCAACGCCGCCGCTGGTCTGGTTCGCCGTGTATTTCGCGCTTGTCGCCGTGGTGCTGGTCACGGAAAAGGAAAAACGACTGGCCGTTCCGACCGGTGTCGTGATGGCCGTCATCGTCGGCCTGCTGCTCAGCCGCACGAGTATCGGCAAGAAGTTGAGCGAGGGCAAGGAGATATGGTCGCCATACCAGAAACTGGAAGTTGTGCCGATGGACGCGCGAGTCGACTCGAACGTGATACGGCTCGGATACGTCATCAACGTGAACTCGGTCCCGTATCAGCAGGCGGTCAATCTTTCCTATGAATTCGTGCGGGCGAATCCGCAGGTGTACGGATTCGAGGACCCGGCATTGCTGAAATTCGACCACTACAACTTGCCGTACCTTTTCGGAGAGCGGCTGGACGAGGTGCTGATCGTCGGGGCGGGCGCCGGCAACGATGCCGCGGGCGCACTCAGAAACGGAGCCCAACACGTGGACGTGGTCGAGATCGACCCCGTCATAATAACGATGGGCAAGCGATTGCATCCCGAAGACCCGTACCAATCGGAGCGCGTCACCCTCATAAACGACGATGCCCGCTCCTTTTTCCATCGCGCGAAGAAGAAGTACGACCTCATCGTGTTCGGCCTGCTCGACTCGCACACACTTTCGTCGAACCTCTCGAACGTGAGACTTGACAACTACGTCTACACGGTTCAGAGCATCGAGGAGGCCAGGAACCTTCTGAAGCCGGATGGCATTCTCATTCTCATTTTCGACGTCAGCGACAGGTTTATCGGGCAAAGCCTTTTTGAAATCATGATGCGCGTCTTCGGCGAGCCTCCGTTGTGTTTCCGGCTGAAATACGGCATCAGGGGCTGGGGCGGCAACGTGTTCGTTGCGGGAGACGAAGCCACAATTGCCTCAGCCATGGCGAAGCATCCCTTCCTGCAAACGCTTCTTGACAGGTCGTATGAAAAAGGGGAGACGGCGACGGCGCTTCCCACCGACGACTGGCCCTACCTGTATCTGAGCGGCAGGCGCATTCCCTCCCTCTACTACATAATTTTTGGCCTGTTGATGTTGGTCTCCGCGGGACTGGTAAGGCGAAATTTCCGGGGCTTGCGGAGGATAGACTGGCACTTCTTTTTCCTCGGCGCGGGGTTCCTGCTGCTCGAGGTGCAAAACGTGAGCAAGCTTGCGCTGTTGTTTGGGTCGACATGGGTCGTCAACTCCATCATCATCTCCGCAATTTTCATGATGATACTGCTCGCCAACTACTATGTGTCCACGGTCAGGATACGGTCGCATACGCCATACTATGCCGGATTGTGGGCGTCCCTCGCCTTTCTTTACTTTTTCCCACTGGGAGAACTCGCCGGACTCGCTCCTCTTGCAAAGGCGGCGATTTCTGGAAGCATGCTGGCGCTTCCCATATTCTTCTCGGGAATAATTTTCGCCCATTCGTTTCGGCGATCGTCGGAACTCAATGTTGTGTTTGCGTCCAACCTCATTGGCGCCATGCTCGGCGGCGTGCTCGAATGCGCATCGTTCGTAGTCGGAATCAAGGCGCTGCTGCTTCTTGCGCTGCTGCTGTACGTGCTTTCCTATCTTACCCTCGGCAAGCGCTCGGAATCCTGATTTTTTCTAAAAAAAATTCAAAAAAACGGTTGCCTTTTTCGGAAATTGAATAAATAGTATGACATGATTGATCGCATTTCGGACGGCTTTCGCAAGCCGAAATCTGCAAGGGCGAGACAAGGATAAGATTCATGGAAACTACGAAAGCGCATGTCATGCACGTTGTCAGGTGCTGGCATTGCGGAAAGAAATTCGACCTCCTGAATGCCACGTGGTGCGGATGCGGAGCCCGAGTCGACCGTCCATCCAAAGTTTGCCCATATTGCCTACAGTGCGTCTGTCTCCATTCCGACTATGGAAATGAAGCTCTGTGGGGCAATGCGCCCCGCTACTTGAAGCAGCACGGGTTCGACAAACTGTTCTATCTGTATCTGTAACGGCCGTCCACGCAACAACACCCGCAATAAGTTTCCGAGTATATGTCGGGAGGAATGTCCGGGAACACTTTGTAACGACAGGGGGATGTTATGCGAATGAGAGATGTGTTGGCCGTTATTCTTGCGGGAGGCGCAGGGACACGATTATATCCCCTCACAAAGGATCGCGCGAAGCCGGCAGTCCCTTTTGGCGGAACGTACCGCCTGATAGATTTTACCTTGAGCAACACTATAAACTCCGACATCAGAAAGATATTTGTCCTGTCTCAATACAAATCTCATTCACTGCACAGACATATCCAGTTTGGCTGGAACATATTCAATCCCGCGCTTAACGAATCCATCACCGTTCTGCCGCCCCAGCAGCGAATAAACGAAGAATGGTACACGGGGACGGCCTCAGCGGTTCATCAGAATATTTACTCGATAAAGGCGGCGAATCCGAAATATGTCCTTATTCTGTCGGCGGACCACGTGTACAAGATGGATTACTCCAAGATGCTTCGTTACCACGAAGACATTGGAGCGGAGGCAACCGTTGGGGCGGTGGAGGTTCCGGTGGAGGACGCGCATCGGTTCGGCATCCTCCAAGTCGATGAGAAATCGCAGATAACCGGTTTCATGGAGAAACCGAAGACTTTATGCGGGGAGGAGTTGAACGGAAACAGTCTTCTTGGCTCGATGGGAATATATGTGTTCAACACGGAAGTGCTGCTGGATGTTCTGGACAAAGATGCGCAAAAGGACACGGCCCACGATTTCGGGAAGAACATCATCCCGTCCATGTTGAAAACGCACCGTGTTTACGCCTTTCCGTTCATCGACGAAAACAAGAAAGAGGCGCGATACTGGAGAGATGTCGGCACAACCGATTCTTATTGGGAAGCGAACATGGACCTCGTGCAAGTGAATCCCGAACTCAACCTGTATGACCAGGAGTGGCCAATACGAACCTTCCAGAAACAATATCCTCCGGCAAAAACGGTGTTCGCGGGCGGCGAAGATGGAAAACGCGTCGGCCTGGTGCTGGATTCAATCGTCTCGAACGGATGCATCATCAGCGGCGGGCGAGTTCGCAATTCGGTGCTTTCCCCCGGCGTGAAGATAAACAGCTACTCAGAAGTTTCCGAATCGATACTGATGGATGGCGTTCAGATCGGCCGTTATGCGAAAGTGCGCCGCGCGATTATCGACAAGAACGTGGTCGTGCCACCGGGCATGGTGATCGGCTACGACCCGGAGGAAGACCGGAAACATTTCCCCGTATCGGACAAGGGCATAGCCGTGATTGCCAAGGGCACGATCATCTCGCCGGTTCCCATAGTGGTTGCGTCGACCCTGCGGAGAAGAGTCGCTGACAATCTGGGCGCAACTCTCAGGTAACATGAGGATAAGAGAGGGATCAGGCCGGTTTCACACCACTTCTTCGTGTCATTCCGCCGCCCTCTTTGTCATCCTGAGCAACGCCAGGGACCACTTTTTTGCCTTCGTGAATTGGCGGACCGCGCGGGGTGCGCGCCGTTGCCCAATCGTGGAAACTATTCAGCTTCGTTTCGCTCTCTTCTTTCCTCTCGCCTTTCCGCTTTTTTTGTGGGGGTTGTTCTTTTTCTTTCCCGCGTTATTATTCTTCTTCGGATTATTACTCTTCTTCGCCTTCACGTTTTTCGGCGATGGCTCGTCGGCGCCGTAATGCTCGACGTATGCGTCGTGCGAGACGCATCCCTTCTCCCAGTGAGCTCTCACCTTTTTCCCGACGAACGATTCCGGATATTTTCGGGCGATGTTGCAACCGGGACACACCTTGCTCCACCCGGCAAGCATCTTCTTCATTTCCATAAGTCCCCCCCTCGCTTACGTTTGCCATCACCGAATATTGAATAATTCCGTCACTCGCGCTATTCTATCATATTGCGCCCTTTTATTTGAGAGATTGGTTCATTTTTTTTAATGAAACTCTCGTGATATAATGAACCACTTTCCAGGGTTTGCAGGAGATTTTTGTGGCACAGAAAAAGACCAACGCTCTGCATATTCCATTTCAAATGGACTTGGCCTTCCCAGAGGAAAAGTTGCGTGAGCATACTAACACAAAACTACCTATAGATACACACTTTCCCGAAGACAAAGCGAATGAACTGGCAATAATTGAGTCTTACAATAAACACTTGTATCGCCCGAACACTTATTTGCATAAGTGGTGGGCGCGTCGATCAGGCAGCACTTTCCGATATGTCTTGAAACAGCTCGTTGCGGACCCTAAAAAACAGGGCTATTACCAACCCGGCGGTTTGGAAGGTAAAATTATCCTCGACCCAATGGCAGGTGGTGGCACAATACT
>CAYVQZ010000034.1:0-55734 GCA_964453435.1 uncultured bacterium | reverse complement strand
ACTCGTAATGAGGATGTCAGGGGTTCGAGTCCCCTCTCCAGCTCTTTTTGTTTAGGCGTCTGTAATCCGAACAATCTTTACCCATGCCTCGGAGAACTCCGGCCTTCTGAAGCCCTCCGTTTTTCGGGGTTACTTTGTAACCTATTTCTAATTCATTCCCAATCAGCGAACGTGCGGATTAAAAAAGTCGCTCCCGCTGCCATCCTTAGTGCCAAACCCTCTTTGCGTGGCCGGTTGCTTTTGTCGCCATTTTTATGTATGGTTGCTGCATCGGAAGCGATGCGCTTTCGTTATTTGTTCATCCTGATGTGCTCTCTTGCGGCAGTTTTCTCTTCTTCCCCAAAGGTTGACCGGGCCGTCGGTTCGCCCAAGGATTTCAGCGAAACGCCGGAACGGTCGTCCAGAAAGCGAAGTCGATAAGAAGTCCGTATCTGTCCCGGGACAATTGTGACCATGGACGTGACAGACCCGACATTCTCTGACCTTCTTGTTTCGGTCTGGGCAAAGAGCACACCCTATCTGCATTGGGCAGCCATCGTTCTCATCGCTCTGCTTTCATGGGGGAGCGCTCTGCATGCCCTTCTGAACAAGCGCGAGTCGCGGGCGGCCCTCACCTGGATCGCATTCTGTATCATGTTTCCGCCGTTGGGACCGATACTCTACTTTCTGTTCGGCATCAACCGCGTGCGTACCCGAGGCCGGCGCGTGGGCGGTCCGCTGACGGTGTTGCTGCGCGTGAGCCCTGAGGAAGCGGAGGACCGGATCAAGCACGAAGTCTCCGCTTCTCTGGCGCCGGAACGCTACAGGCCTATAGCCCGCCTGTCCGACAGAGTGACCAACCGGCAGTTGCTTGCGGGCAATCGGGTCGAACCGCTGAAAAACGGCGAACAAGCCTATCCCGCGATGCTCGATGCCATCGAAGGGGCGAAACGGACGCTTTATTTGTCCACCTTTATCATGGACACCGACGCCACGGGCCGAAAATTTATCGAAGCTCTCGCAAAGGCCGTGAGACGCGGAGTCGACGTCCGCGTGATTTTGGATGGGGTGGGAGAATTATATTCGTTTCCGTGGGCCGGCGCCCTGCTCAGGCGCGCAGGCGTTTCGGCGGCCAGATTCCTTCCGCCGAGGCTGTTGCCGCCATCGCTCTATATCAATCTTCGCAATCACTCGAAGATTCTGGTTGCGGATGGAAGGGTCGGTTTCACGGGAGGCATGAACATCGGTGACCGACACTTGGCCGCAAACCCCTCGAACCCCTCTCAAGTGGAAGACATACACTTTCGTGTCCTCGGTCCGGTGGTCGCGCAGATGGAGCAGATATTTCTCGCGCAGTGGAGCTTCTGCACAGGAGATGAAACCCCGCCTCCGACAGAGAGTGTCGGCGCGAAAGAAGGCGATGCCCTTTGCCGTTCCATCGTTGACGGCCCAAATGAGGATATGGACAAGCTGGCGATGATCCTTGTGGGCGCAACGTCCGTTGCGCAGCAGCGAGTGTTCATCATGACCCCCTATTTCCTGCCATCGCGGGAACTCATCGGCGCCCTGCAGAGCGCGGCCCTGCGCGGTGTGGACGTGCGCGTGCTCCTGCCTTCGAAAAACAACCTGCCATACGTCAAGTGGGCCTCCGATAACATGTTGTGGCAGCTTCTCCAGCAAGGGGTGCGCATATCGTATCAGCCGCCGCCTTTTGTTCACAGCAAGCTGTTTCTTGTTGACGACTTTTACTCCATCATCGGGTCCGCAAATATAGACTCCCGCAGCCTGCGCTTGAACTTCGAGTTGGCCATGGAGATATTCAGTCCTTCGTTGAACAAGAACCTGGCAGAGCGGTTTCTGGCGGCCTTTTCAAGGTCACGGGAAACTTCACTGGCCGAGATGGACGGCCGTTCGCTTCCCATCCGGATTCGTGACTCCCTGTGCTGGCTTTTCACTCCCTACCTTTGATAAAGGCGGGAAACCAGAAAGAAATTGGAAGACGCCAAAGGATGTTATTTTCGTCAATGTGGAGAACGAACCATCACGAAGGCTTTGTCGGAATGAATTTGCGCCAGAGAAGCCGTTCAGTGTACTATATCTCGCCGAAATGGAATTATTAGGAGAAAAAACGCTTGGTATTCCCGTCAGAAATGGGAGGAACAGATGATAGACTTGAAATCCATTTCAACCGCAAAGGAAGACCTGGATCGGTATGAGGTCGAGAACCTGTTTCATTCGTGGTCCTATCAGCCCGCGGCCTCGCCCATGCGAGTGGTCTCCGCCAAGGGTGTCAGGTTCAAGAACGAAAGCGGGAAAGAATTTCTGGACTTCAGTTCGTGCTTTGTGAGTCATAACGTAGGTCATCAGGACCCCCGCGTTATCGAGGCATTGGTCGAACAGGCAGAGACGCTGTGCTCGTTCGCGCCGACGTTTTCGACGAAGCCGCGGGCGCACCTAGCGAAACTGGTTGAAGCGATAACTCCCGGTGACCTTTCCCGAACGTTTTTCAGCCCGGGAGGCACGGAGGCGAACGAAGCCGCTATCAAAATCTGCCACCAATACACGGGGCGGCGGAAAATCATCTCGCGGTATCGCGCGTATCACGGGGGAACAGCCGCATCGATGACGCTTTCCGCTGGAGACCCTCGAAACTGGGCGCAGACCCTGGGTGGCACAGAATGGGCTTCGGTGCCGTTGCCGTATTGTTACCGGTGCAGTTTCGGGCTGAAATATCCGGAATGCGACTTACGCTGCGTCACATATATCGACGAAGTGATTGAACTCGAGGGCGGAGGCGACAAAGTGGCGGGCATTTTCTTCGAGCCGGTCACGGGCGCCAACGGATTGATTGTTCCGCCCGAAGAATATTTTCCGAGGCTTCGAGAGATATGCGACAGGTGGGGCGTGCTCATGATTGACGACGAGGTCATGAGCGGATTCGGGCGCACGGGCAAATGGTTCGCCATCGACCATTGGAATGTGGTCCCCGACATCATGACCATGGCGAAGGGGATCACATGCGGGTACGTGCCTTTGGGTGCGACCGTTGTCCGAAAACATATTGGAGACCGGTTCAAGGAACAGTTCTTCAGCCATGGCGCAACCTATGCCGGTCACGCGCTAGCGTGCGCAACCGGCGTGCGGGTTGTTCAGATATACCAGGAGGACAATCTCATCGAGAATGCGGCGAAGATGGGGGAGTACCTGCTGCAGAAAGCAATAGAACTCAAAGACAGGCATCCATCGATTGGGGACGTGCGCGGGATTGGCCTCTTCGTGGGGCTCGAACTCGTGAAAAATCGCAAAACGCGCGAGCCATTGATTTCCGTCGCTGCGAAAATCCGCCCCGGCTCAAATCCAAAGACCGAGGTCGCAAAACGGCTGGTCGAGCTCGGAATGATAGCGATGGCGGCAAATCCGTCGAATGTCCTCGTGATGGCGCCGCCCCTTATCGTCACGAAAGACGAGATTGACGAGGGCGTCGGCATTATGGATAAAGCATTGGAAATCGCGGATTCCTACGTTGAGAAATAGGCGGGTCTTTCACGAATTCTTCAGTGAAAGCGAGCTGGCTGCTCCGATGCAATTTCAACCTTTCAGAGCATATGATTCGTCATAGCGTTTGGTTCTGCTTTAGTCATACTGGCGAAGGGTCTGTAGAAGTTCGCAAGGCTCATTGATTAATGCGGAATCTTGGTTCTGACAGCGATTTAGCGCCCCGGAAACAAAAAAGGCTTGACATGGGGGATGCCCTGTGCTAGATTCTATACTAACCAGTCAGTATAGAAATTCCTTAGGCACGAGCGCGCGTGATGCGAGCAAATCTCGGAACCGGATGCTTGCTGGAAACGTCGGCCTGAATGCAAGCTGCTCCGTTTCCGGTTCCACAACTCGAGCAACAGGAGGTTGCAGCGATGGGCAATGATGGATGGAAATCAACGGCATGCTGCATGTGCGGCAACAGTTGCGGCATCGAGACGCAGGTAAAAGACGACCGAATCGTGAAGGTGAGGGGTGACAAGAAGAATCCGGCCAGCAAAGGATATGTTTGCAACAAGTCTTTCTATAATCCTCACTATCAGTATAACGACCAACGGGTTCTTTCACCGCTGAAACGGCAGGCTGACGGCTCTTTTGAGGAGATAGACTGGGATACCGCAACGGGCGAAATTGCCGAGAAACTCAAAAGGATAATAGATGAGACCGGCGGCAAGACCATCGCGCTCATGGGTGGCGGCGGACAGGCGAATCATCTGGATGTGCCGTATGCGATGTTTTTCATGCGAGCCCTCGGAACTAAGTACCTTTACAATGCGCTCGGGCAGGAATATACCCAGAAATATTGGGTGAATGGGCATATGTTTGGCAGCGAGAACCTTGACTTGCATTGTGATGAGCATCGTTGCGACGTTTTGCTTATGATCGGGAGCAACCCGTGGATGAGCCACGGATTGCAGCGGGCAAGAAATGTGATAACGGAGGTCTCGAAGGACCCGAACCGCAAACTCATCGTTGTTGACCCGCGCCGACATGAGACCGCCCAGAAGGCTGATGTGTTCCTGATGATAAGGCCGGGAACGGACGTTTATTTCCTTCTGGCGTTAATCAACGTCATCGTAAGAGAAAATCTCATCGACCAGAAGTATGTCGCCGAACATACAACGGGATGGCACGAAATCAAATGGCTCGGAGACCTTGTGACTCCGGAAAGGGCCGCGGAACTTTGCGATCTCGAAGCCGGGCAGATTTACGAAGTCGCCCGGACCTTCGCAAGAGCGAAACGGGCTGCGACGTATGTTGACCTCGGCATCTATCACCAGGTCTACATGATGGAAAATGTATATCTCGAGCGCGTCCTATTGGCCATTACCGGTAACCTGGCGGTTCCCGGCGGGTGCGTGTTCCCGGAAAGCTTCATGTCGCTTGACCCGGGCCAGGAAGGGGGGCGCGAGGAAGTTTGGAAGACTCGTGTCGCCGGTATCCCGGCCATACGCGGCCTGTTTCCGCCGAACGCGCTGCCCGAGGAAATACTCGAGCCGGGTGAGGGCCGGATTCGCGCCGTCATTGTGGAAGGCAGTAATCCACTGAGGTCATATGCGGACTCGAAGAAGTTTGAGAAGGCATTCAAGGCGCTGGACCTTCTGGTCGTTATCGACCCGTATATGACCGAGGCCGCGATGCTTGCGGATTATGTGTTGCCGGCTAAGAACGGTTTCGAGAAATATGAGGCATCCTTCTTCGCGAAAGGATATCCCGAAATCATTTACCATCTCCGTCATCCGGTATGCAAAGGTCCCGAACTGGCAAAACAGGAATGTGAAATTCACATGATGATTCTGGAGAAGATGGGAGTCGATATTTCGACCCTGCTTCCATTCGCCATGATGAAGCAATGGCAGCAGGAGAGCGACCTCCCGCCGGTACTTTCCGTGATCAGAGCGTTTGCAATGATGTTCGCGATGAAGCATCGAGATGCATTGGTAAAGAACAAGCTTATAACCGGTGAAGGCGACGACACGCAGGAATTATTTCAGGCGATATTGGAGCATCCCGAGGGAATCTATCTCTGTGACACTCTGGACGAAAACAATATCGAAAACCTCAAGACGGATGACGGAAAAATCCATTTGGCGATTCCGATGGTTCCCGATATGTTGAAGAAACTGGAGATACCCGACGAGATCGACCCAAGGGCGGACGAGGAATTTCCCTTTCTCCTTCAGACGGGCGAGCGCACCAACTACACGGCCAACAGTCTTATTCGCCACCATGGCTGGCGGGTGTCCAAACTGCCGACAAATTATGTAAGAATGAGCAGACAGGACGCCGAGCGGCTCGAGGTGTCAGACGGAGAGACTGTTCGAATTTTGACTGATACTTCCGCGGTATCGATTCCCGTGTTGGTGTGCGATGACATCTATCCGGGAAATTTGTCTATTCCGCATGGCTTTGGAATGCTGCAAAGAAACGAGGAGACCGGGAAGCTCGAACAAATTGGTGTCAATGTCAACGAATTGATTTCCGCAGACCATAGGGAACCGTTTACCGGAATCCCGCTGCAGAAATATATTCGGTGCAGTGTTGAAAGGCCATAAACGAGGGGTTGGAAGGTTATGGGCTGATTTCAGAAGCCGGGCATATTTTTCTGCCACAGTAAAGGATCGAAAAGGAGGATAGGAATGAGCAGTGATGTGTATGAACGACTTGCGCAAAGGCTTGAGGCGCTTCCGAACGGTTTCACTCGCACCAGGAGCGGAATCGAGCTGAAGGTACTCAGGAAGATTTACACGGAGGACGAGGCCGAGATAACCTGCAATTTGAAGCTCGTGCCGGAAACACCGGAAGCGATTGCGGAGCGTCTTGGCCGCGACCCCGCCACCATGGGCGAGAAGCTCGAAGAGATGGTGAAACGCGGAGAGATCGGCGGAGTCGGACCAAAGGGACAGAGGATGTACCATCTCATTCCCTTCATCATCGGAATCTACGAGTTTCAACTGGAGCGGATGGACAAGGAGATGGCGGAACTCATGGAAGAGTATATCGCCGAGGGCTTGTTCGAAGGGATAGGCAAGAACAAGCCCGAATTCATGCATACGATTCCCATCGAGCAGGGAATAGACGCGCAACTGGAGGTTCATCCCTATGAGAGTGTTCGGGAAATGATGGATAAAGCAAAGGTGTTCGTGACGAGGGACTGCATCTGTCGGAAAGAGCAGGAAGTACTCGGGAAACGGTGTGAGAAGCCGACGGGTAATTGTATCACCATGTCTGAGAACGAGCATGCCTTTGATGGCGCATATGGCGGGCGCATCGTGTCCCACGAGGAAGCGGAACGCATCATGAAGGAAGCCGAGGAGGCCGGGCTCGTTCACGCAACCATGTCGATGACCGACGACACCTATCACTTCTGCAACTGCTGCGCTTGTTGCTGTGGGCTCCTTCGCGGTGTCACCAAGTTCAATGCGCCGGGCATGCTCGCGAAGTCGAACTACTGGGCCTCAATCGACCCGGAGACGTGCGTGGCATGCGGCACGTGCGCGGATGAACGGTGCCCGATGGGCGCGATTTCCGATCAAGGCGACTATTTTGAGGTGAACAGGGAGAGGTGTATTGGTTGCGGTGTCTGCATCCCGACATGTCCGTCGGAATCCATCTCGCTCGTGCGGAAGCCGGCCGATCAATGCATTCAACCACCATCGAGCATGGTTACCTGGATGGTGGAGCGAAGCATGGATACCGGGAAGCCGCTGGACCAGTTCATGTAGTTCTCCTTTGAGGATCACTGCTGTCCAAAATAATCTGAAAATGGGTCTTGGACAAGAAAAAAACCTGATCTTATCGAGCATTTTTGAGTCTTCGAAAAAGAGGTTCCTTTTAGCCTGTAAAATGCTGTCCAAGATACGCAAGACCTGATATCGGCGGTTATTTGATGGCTGAGAGGCCCCCAGGTGCGTAAAATGAGGGGTTTCGAACAGTCCATTGGCTTGGGCTGAATCTTTCAAGTGATTTAAACCTCAAAATGCTGTCCAAGACAAAACGTTATTTTGGACAAGAGTGTTTGAGGATAATTGTTGGAACCGAGGTTTTTAAACCGCTGACGATAGACAATCCGCACACGACGGGGCGTTGAGAAGCGGACGCTTTCAGGAATTGGCTTTCCCCTGAAAAAGCGAAAGGGGGTCGGGAAGGACCCCCTTCGTTCTTTTCTCGATGGCGCTTCTATTTGCCGGAAGCCGGAATGAAATCCACTGGCCTGACTTCGTCGAAGTGAATAGCGTCTGAAGGACAGACCACGGCGCACAAACCGCAACCCACACACGCTTCCTGGTCCACTTGCGCCCTGAGTTCGTCGCCCTCCTCGCGCATGGATAACGCATTGAAATAGCAACGCTCGAGACACGACTCGCACCCGATGCACGAATCCTCATCGATAACCGCCTGGAATCGGGAGGGGGAAACAAATTTGGTTCCCTCGGTTATCATGTATCGAAGCCCGATGCAACAATCGGAGCAGCAATTGCAGATGTAATGGTCGATGTGGTCGGTGTTCATCGTAACGTGGACGAGGCCGGCCTCTTCGGCTTCCTTCATTATCTTCATGGCCTCCGCCTTGTCTATCTCGCGGCCGGTTCCCCTCGTTATTGCGTAATCGGCCGCTCGGTTTATCTGCACGCAGACTTCAACCGGCAGCCCGCATTTTCCGTCCACGACGCGACAGGTGCATTTGGTTACGGCAATGCGTCGCGCGTTATTCAGGATTTCCTTGACGTTCTCGTAATGAAGTATCTGGTTTTTGTCTTCCAGCGCAGCCTCCACCGGAATGATCCGAGTCGGTGGACCGGGCAACATGGATTCGATAACCTTCACGGTGGGTCCCCATTCTTTGTCCGTAAATTCTTTCCAGAGGTCAAGAAATTGCTGGGGCGCTTCGGGCCAGAGAATTGTCGCATCGTGGAATTGGACGATATCGCGGCACATGCGATACTTGCCGGAACTCCCGGATTGGAACACCAGCCCTTTCCGGAACATGGTGTCGAGAGATTTTTTCACGTCATCCAAGGGTCGTCCGGAGGCCTCTGCGAGGTCTTCCGGAGTTCCCGGCATCGCCAGAAGGAGTTTTGCCTCATCTTCGTCAGCGACCATGCTGAACAGGCGCTTCACAATCTCGGAATGGCCCAACATCAGTTTGTCGGCCAGCTCTTGATAAACTTTTGTCTCGTTCATGTTTTGAAACCTCCAATTGACCCGCCGCCCTCTTCTCTTGTGGCCATGACGGGATTTGCCCGGATGGTTGTTTTCCCTGAATTGCGGGGAATTCCTTTATATCAACTTCGGCACGACGTGTCAAGGGGTTTGCTGACAGTCAGAAATGGTCGTGTCTCTGTTTTGCCCGGTTTTTGGCAGGTTTTCCATCGAGCAGTGTTGTCAGCGTTTCTTCAACATGGCTGACGCTGACTTGGGTGTTTCTGCAGGGGCCGTGCGGGCGCTCATTCAGTATTCCCCATAAAGGCAAAGGGATGGCGTCGCGAATACCGGAAATCATGTCTCGCTCGCATGCGACGGCTATCGCCAGAGACGGCATATGATCGTAGACGGCCCTGCGCGCGGCGGTTCCTCCTCCAACAACGCACATCCTGACGCCATAGCGGTCCGCAATTTCTATCAGATCGGGAATGCTGCACTTGCCGCACTTGTGGCAATTGCGCACATCCGCCGTTATCCTGTGGGGACACTCCCAATTTTGAAGGCAATGCGGAAACACCAGCAACACTTCTTCGGCCGTATACTTCTTGCGTGCAAACGCGATGATACGGTTGTTTCTCTTGATAAAATAGTCGTCGACCTTCTTGCCGTCTAGGCGGAACAGATTGGCGACCGTCCTGGAAACGGGATACAGAACATTCATGAGGAAATTGCGTCTGCGAGCCGTACTATCTTTCGGGAGCTTCAGTTTCGTCATTTTCTGCCTCGAAATCGTTCGCCGTCCTTCGTACCATATTATACCATGCCATGTGCCGTGAAGCACTGTTCGAACATACAAAAATTCTGGTATAATTATGCGGTCCGCCTGGTTTTTTGGATGCAACCGCGCGGATTTCCAGTTGGAAAGAACGAAACCGTTGTGACTGAAGAAAAGGGAGAGGTCATGAAGCTAGTCGATTACCATGATGTGGAGGCCAAAGCAGTAGATGAGCAGGGCGCGTCGGGAGTGGACGTTCGATGGGTGATTTCCGAGGATGACGGGGCGAAGAACTTTTTCATGAGGATATTTGAGGTACAGCCCGGCGGCCACAGTCCGTACCATCAGCACAGATGGGAACATGAGGTGTTCATTCTTGAAGGAGAAGCCGACGTTGTGTCAGAAGACAGTAAGTTCAAGGCGGGCGAGGGGACGGTGGTATTTATCAAGCCGGATGAGTATCACCAGTTCAGGAACGAAAGCGACCGGTTGATGAGATTCATTTGCTTGATACCGAAATCGGGTTAATTCGGAGCCGGGGGCGTGTCGCCAGACAATGTGAACACGAAACCTGTCGGCCACGATTACATGATGCCTGCGGGGTCGGCCAATTTTGAGGAAGTGAACGATGCACAAGAAAATCGGGATTTTGGGGGGGTTAAGTCCGGAGTCGACGGTAACGTATTATAAATATATCACACGGAGCTATGCCGAACGCTCTCGGAATTATTCTTTTCCGGAAATCATTATCTATAGTGTGAACTTTCAGAAATATGTCGACTGGCAAAACAGCGGCGCATGGGGAGAAGCGGCCAAGGACATGATACAAGCGGCCCGGGCGCTTCAGCGGGCGGGAGCCGATTTCGGAATCATAGCGACGAACACCATGCACATCGTCTTCGACGAGATGCAGGCTGCCGTCGATATTCCGTTTCTTCATATTATCGACGCAACAGCAGAAGCCATAAGGGCAAAGAACATATCGAGAGTCGGTTTGCTCGGCACGAAGTTCACAATGAACGAGGTGTTCTATGTTGATCGACTCATCATGAACAACATTGCCGTCCTGGTTCCGGATTCCGTAGAACAGGAGAAAATAAATCGCGTTATTTATGAGGAATTGGTCTGCGGACAGGTTCTTGACCAGTCCCGCCGGCTGTTCCGAAAAACGATAGAAAGACTGGAAGACGAAGGGGCTCAAGGGATAATCTTGGGATGTACCGAAATCCCCATGCTGCTCACGGAGCGTGATTCAAATCTGCCACTCTTCAACACCACGATAATCCATGCCGAAAAGGCGCTCGAACACTCCATTGCCGGCGGATAAGGGTGCGCAAAGGATGAGTCAGAAAAAATCCCCTGCGGTTAATCCCGCAGGGGATGCTGCAATTTGTTGTTCAAGCTGTTTGGTCAAACGAGTGAATATTTCGGACCGCCGCCGCCCTCAGGCGGGTTCCAGACGATATTGGCATATGGACACTTGACGTCGCACGTCTTGCAGTGCAGGCAATTCGAGGGATTCAATTTGAGCCTTGTCTCGCCGGTCGACTCGTCCACTTCCTCTTCATAGACAAAAGCGGGGCAGAATTTGACGCACGGGCGATTGTACTTTTTCTTGCAGTGTTCCTCGTTCTTGCAGTACTCGGGATTAACCAAAGTGCAGTGACACGGCTGTTGCTCTTCATGCACGGTTCCCGAGTGATACACGTCCGTGAGCTTATCAAATGTCAACTTGCCGTCGAATGTGACCTTGTTGGCCTCTTCCGGGTTCTGACTGCCGTAGTATTGAGAGACGGCGACAGTTGTTTTGTAGTCCTCTTCAGCTGGCCACGGGTCTTTCAAGCCACGCCCGCCGGTAATGTATTGAATTCCTGCGTGGAAGAGACCCGCCCAGCGTCCGCCGTGGAATCCCTGGTGGAAGTTGCGGCATTTCCACATTTCCTCGCGAATGTAACTGTTTTTCACGGCGTCTTCATATTTGCTGAGTTGGGCCGTGGAAAAATCCTTTTTCAGCAGAGCTTCGAAAATCGCTTCCGCTGCGAGCATGCCTGATTTCATCGCGAGGTGAATGCCCTTGATCCGCATGGTATTGAACAACGCTCCCGAGTCGCCGACAATCACGCATCCGTCGACCGCGAGCCTGGGTACCGAGTACCACCCGCCGACAGGGACGGTCTTGGCGCCGTATTGCATGATTTCCGCACCCTCCAGCAGTTCTTTCACGATGGGGTGAGTCTTGAATAGCTGGAAATATCTGTGCGGGTCGACTTGGGGGTCCGTCGCATCCAGCCCGGTAAGGAGGCCGATGGACGCCATATTGTCTTTCATGCTGTAGATGAATCCACCACCGTACGTCTTGCTGTCATGAGGATATCCCATAGTGTGGATGACATGTCCGGGCTTCAGTTTGCCCTCAGCGAGCTTCCACACTTCCTTGACTCCCGTTAAGTATGTCTGAGGATTTCTTCCCTTTGAAAGGTCGAATTTTTCAATCAATTTCTTCGTGAGATATCCGCGCGGGCCTTCTCCGAGGACGACAACCTTGGCGAGCAAATCATAACCCGGTTCAAAATTAGACTTGGGATTCCCTTGTTGGTCGACGCCCTTATCTCCGGTCCTGACACCGATCACCTTATTATCTTCATAAAGAAAATCGACGCCGGGAAAGCCCGGAAACATGTCGACCCCTGCTTCCTCCACCTGTTCGGCCATCCACTTCGTGAACTTGGCAAGCGAGACGGTGTAAAAGCCGTGGTTGTTCAGCGGCGGCGGCGTAATGGGGGCCTTTATCTTTCCCTTTTCGGTGAGGAGGAGCACGTCCTCGGATTCAACCTTGCACTCGACGGCCCCGCAACCCTCGTCAAAATCCGGGAACAACTCGAATAGGGTTTTCTTGTCAACTACCGCTCCTGAAAGGCCGTGGAGGCCAACCTCCTGGGCCTTCTCGATCAGCGCGACCATGAGTTCGTCACTGAACTTTTCTCCCTGCCTTTGTCCGTTCTCAACCTCTTCATTGTGTTTATCGATCAATCTCTTGAGGTGCAGAGCGGCCGCCAGATTCGCAGGACCTCCACCGACAAACAGAACATCAACTTCCATGCTTTCGCGTTCGACGTCCATAGTCTCTCTCCTGTAAACTCTGGTTTCCTGGTCGATTGCACCGCCCGCGACGCGGTATTCTGCGACGCAGACATGACATGCGCCTCATGTCTTCCAACGCCCCCTGATGCGGAAGACAACAGCGTCCTTTCGGATTTAAGTTTAAACAGTTGCAAGGCGTGGCAACAGAAACTCTAACCTACATAGGGAACGTGGTTTTGGCTTTTTGGTGGCGTCAAGCAGTTTTGAAACATAACCTGGGGTGAGAAGAGGAAGCTTGAACCGCCAACCCTTTTTCATTATAGGGGGCGGATAAGTTTGTTGTCAAGCTTTTCGGAGCAAAATATGGTATACTAGGTAAAAGGAATCAACGTAGAGTTACCTCGCCCGTCAACTTTCAAGAGAATCAGCGGCACTTGCATGGGGGACGAGACCATGGCTGATTTGAAAACCATTTGTTGGGACCTCGATGAAACTCTTGGGATGTTCCGCAACATAATCTCTGCCAGAAGCGGCGGTGCTTTTCCCAACCCCGAGGATTCATATAAGTTGCGGACCGACCTCATAAAGACCCTCAATCGCATGATTGAGAAAGGCTATCGGCACGTGATCACAAGTTCCGCCAAACGGGATTACTCGGAAAAAGTTGTCGCCGCCGTGTGTCTCGACGCCTATTTCGAGCATATATTCGGCAGGAACGATGTTACCGAAGGGGTGTGGGGGAAACAGTATCTCCCGGTGGCCAACATGTACCGGTTGGAAAAAGAGAAGGCACGCGAAAGCATGCTCGTGGTGGCGAACATGCCTTCGGACGAGCCTGTCGATATAGATATCGTTTTCGTGCACGATCAGCGGCCCATTGAGGAAACCGCGCTCGCCTACGAAACAATTGCGGAGAGACTGTGGGAACTGGGGGATGGAAGCTTCCTCCGCGGATTCGAGGCCCTCATTGACTCGGGCAAACGAATTGCCTGCCTGGATAAGGATTTCGAGTTTCAGATGGTTTCTGCATGGATTACGGACAATATCTCTGTCGAGATGGGATATAAGAACTCGCCATGCACCGACGGGTTAAAAATTCCCACCATCATGAATGTCCGACATTTCTGAGAATGAATCTGTTCACCGAGTCAAGTCGGATTTTGACTCGGACATCATACGATTTTGTTTCCCCTCGGCGTTCCGGGCGGTTTCGCTGCTCGGACTGCGGATTTGCAAGCGCTTGTGGAAGGTAAGACAATCGAGAAGCACAACCTTGCGCATCGACAGATAATCGTTCGTCTGCGAAAGAGAGAGGCAGACGGCTCGGTGAGTTCTCTTATGAGTTGAAGGCCAAGTTCCCCATTGAAGCAAGGACGCTCAGTTCAAGCGTTTATGAATATCACGACCCCTCGGCGTTTTCCCCTGGCACTCCTCAAATATAAAGAGTAGAATCAGGAATCGATATGCGCGCGGGCCGACCGCTCTATTAACTTACGCATTCATCTTAAGTCTTGGATTTTCTCGCGTTTTGTTTCGGGATATCGCCGCCGGATTCGCGGCGAATGTCACCGGAATTCTCTTTTTTACTATGATTTGCTCCCCTCAAGAGCGACCTGCCACCGCGCATTGCGGTTTTTGACAAAATATCTTTGCCTGTTTTTCTGCGGGCCTTCTCTCGAATTATAACAAAGAGGAAGATGGCGGCGAAGCCGAAAACGAGCAATGCAAGCGCGAGGTCCGGATTCGGTATGCCGAGTGAGTGCAGGAATTCACCGATTTCTTCCACAGCGCCAAAATCCTTTCAGCAGAATCGCGCTGCACAAATGCGCAACCCCTTCTGCCCTTATCCAAGTTACCGGAATTGTCAAATCAGGAACGGACAGAGAGAACTCTCATTTTGCAGGTAAGAACCACGAAAATGAGAAGGGCAAAGATAACATAATTACTTCCACAAATATTCTAACAAAAGCAGCGTGAGATGGATAGTGGCAGGCGAAATAACGACGGAAGTTGACAGAAAAACGGGATTTGTGGGATACTCGGAAGCACTGGCGGGCGAACTTGTAAAATGCGGCTTTCCTGGAAAAAAAAATGGCAGAGACAGCTCGGTGTCATCCTTCTCTATAGCTTTGTCACTGCCGGAATGACGTACCCGCTGATCCTTCGCGTTAATCAGTTGCCGGTCGATGTCGCGGACCCTCAAAACTATCTGAATCGGGACTCGTTCATCTTCCTGTGGAACTTCTGGTGGTTGAAGCACTCGCTCTTCCATCTCGGCGCACAGCCATTTTATAGCAATTACATATTTTATCCTCACGGCACGTCTTTGGTTTTTCTCCCGTTTATCGGGGTTTACAGCATCGCCTCGCTTCCGTTTCAATGGTTGTTTTCCGGCGAGACGGGAGTCATTGTTGCATATAGCATCGTGGTTCTTTGCTCATTCGTCCTCGCGGCTTACTTCGGGTATCTGCTTTCTATGGAGGTTGTCGGTGATTCGCGCGCCTCGTTCGTTGCGGGCTTGCTCTATTCATTTTGCGCGAATCGAGTATGGAACCTCTCCGCGCTCAATCTTTTTTGCTATGAATTTGTTGCGCTGTTCATTTTCTTTGTAGTCCGATTGCTCAAGGCTCCGTCTTTGGGGCGGGGGGTGGCGGTCGGGCTCTCGTTCGCTCTGCTTTTCTATTCTTCCTTGAACTACGCGCTTTTCTCGCTGGGCCTCTCGCTTGTGTTGATTGCATGGTATACGGTCGCAAACAGATTGGAGCGAGACTATTTGAAGGGGGTGCTCGCAAACGGCGCAACGGCTGTTACCGTATTTGTCCTGGCTGCAAGCCCCTTTCTCGCGGCGATTTGGAGTTTTGTTTCGGACGGTCACCTGTCTGCTGCGAAAATGCAGCTCGAGGCTCCCACCGCATTTTCGAATGACCTTTTGAGTTTTGTGATTCCGAGCTTTTATCAGAAATTTTACGATGCCCTGATTGATTTCAGGTTTCTGTATTCGAAGGGCTTTGACTGGCGAGTGATCGGGCTGAAAAGTTTCTTGGGCTACACGGCCCTGCTGCTCGCGGTTGTCGGACTGATACGGTGCGCCGACAGAAAGAAATGGATATGGTTTGGCTCGTTCGGACTCTTTCTGGTGCTTTCCATGGGACCATACCTACATGTTGGCGGGAGAGTGCTCCGGAATGTGCCACTTCCATACCTCGCGTTGTACAAGTGGCTTACTGTGCTCCAAATAGCGCGCGCTCCCGAGAGAATGATAGTAATCGTGATGCTGTCGCTCGCCGTCTTGGCCGCATACGGAGTGAAGGCGCTCGGCGAGTGGAAGCCGGGAGGCAAAACGGCGATTGTTGCGCTTGCGGCAGCGTTCATTCTATTGGAAAATATCGGCGCGCCTCTGCGAACGGCGCGGTTTCCGGTGCCCGATATATATTACGAGATGGCCCGTGATGCGGCGGAATACGCTATCCTGGACATCCCCATGAGTGAAGGGATGCGGCCGATCAGCATGTATTTTCAAATTGTGCATCAAAAACCGACCGTGAGCGGACAAGTGCCTCGGCGCTCGCCGGGCAGCATGAGTCTTGTCGAGAGCGACCCACTCCTGCATTCCATCATAAAAGATGAGCTTGCTCAATATTACTTCGATCTTCTGGACAGTCCTGACAAGATGGACAAAATTTCGAGCACACAACGGAAACTGCGGGAAAACAACATCAAATATGTGTTTCTCCACACGTGGCATCTGAGTCGCCAGGACGAGGCAATCGCGAAGAAACTCGTAGGTCTGCTGAAGCCGGTGAGGCTTGTTTACAGGACACCATACTTGAAGGGCGAGGTCCTTGTCTATCAGATGCATTGAGAATTCCCGGGAAGCTCCATGGTTTCCTGCGGAGCAACCATGAAGAAAACGTTGGGCCGACTCCGTTCTCACGAACTAAAACTGCCGCTAACCATTTCATCGAAGAGCGGAGAACTGCTTCCGTGGGAGGTGTGCCTGTCCTTCCTGTTTCTGACTCTTGTCGCTTACGCTGACACCATAAATCAGTATTTCCTCATGGACGATTTCGAGGTTCTCCATTCTGCCAGAAGCGGCAACCTGGCGCACACCCTTCTGGGATACGGCACCAATTTAGAAAAGAAGTTCTTTCGTCCGGTCCCGATGTTCTGGATATGGGTCCAGAATGCAGTATTCGGGGTAAAGCCGTGGGTGTATCACCTGACGTCGGTGCTGCTCCATGCGGCAACGACAATCGCCGCAGCGAATTTCTTTTATGTTCTATTCAGAAATCTCCGGGTGGCAGCGATTTGCGGGTTGGTTTTCGCCGTATTTCCGAGCCGAGCCGAGACTGTCCACATGCTTTCCATAAATTTCACATCATGGTCAACGCTTTTCTATCTGAGCACCCTGATACTGTTCGCCTATTATCGACTTTCCTCGTCAATCGGATGGTTCATACTGTCGATATCCTGTTTTCTGGCCGCACTTATGTCGAATGAAACATCACTTACGCTTCCGTTACTCATCATTGTTTTCGACTTTTTCTTCTCGCGGCGCCATGGCCTCAGCGTTCCGTTGAAAAGGAGGGCTGCCGAATATTCGGCGTATTTCTTCTTGCTCTTTTTGGAGTTGATTTGTATCAATGTTTTTTTCCACACCGGTGCGGGATATGTAACTCGCGGGGGCGAAGACCTCGTGTCTATGTACTTGGGGAATATCTACCTTTTGCTTAGCGATCTGGCGAAGATGTGGGTTTCGTCGGTGAAAATCTTGTTTGCTCCCATTTCTTCGGATATTTCCTTCCACGAACGCATTGTTCAACTCAGCTGGGCGGGCATAGTATGTGTGGGCGGCTTTCTTTTCTGGAGAAGAAAGATGGCGCCGGGAGAGGTTGTTTTTTGCTTCCTCTTTGTCCTTATAACTGTCCTGCCGATTCTTGGGACATTTCGTCTGCTGGAAATCACGCACTGGGTAAGATGGTTATATTTGCCATCGGCGGCGTCATGCTACATAATCTCCATGATTATATGCGGTGTAGTGACCGGTTTCAGGCGCAGCGTGATCCGTTATATCGTCCTGCTTGTGTTCGTTATTCCGATGACGGGTTTGACGAAATTTTACGATGGACAGTGGATCCGGGCGCAGGCAGAAACGAAAGGTGTCGTGAAAAAGATCGTGGCGGAGCTGAAGGCTTACCCGAAGAAGTCACGGGTTTATACATCTGGCATTCCGTGGATGAAAAATGAAATTCCGCGAATTGACTATGCGTTTCCCAGCGCAATTGCTCTCTATATCGACAGGACCGAAATGGAGGCGGCTTTAAACTTCCTTCCCGCAAACCAAATTCTCGACCTCGAGCGGGAGGAGTATTCGGAGGAAGAATGGCGCTATTTCTGGTTTCATTGGAACGACGATGAGGAAAAGCTGGAAACCGCCGGCGATATTGAACCTGAAAGAAATGTCGGGATTGTGTCACGGGTGTGGGATTTCTTTCAGCCGCGGGAGCGTCGGGATATCGAGGCGGGCGCGGACGTTTCTCTGATCGCACGGCAGGATATGTATCCCGCATTCGTGGTCAATGGCGAGTTGGCGTTGATTAAGCTGCCCCGGTTTCCGCCAGGTCTCCCGCTCAAATATCTTATCCTCGACATGAGTTTGAAAGGTGACGGCAATGCCATTGATATATCCAGGATATTCTGGGTGACGCCAAAGAGTCCGACCTACTCGGGTGGAAGGTCGATAGGTTTTTTTGCGAAGGCGGACGGGCAGTTCCACAGGTATCGAATCCCCTTGTATAAGAACGGGTTGTCGCTGATCGACCCGGAGATATTCAGATTCGCAATCAGGCCGAGCCAGAGGCAGGGAACGTTTTTCTCTATCAGGCGAATGGAGGTCGAGTACTATTGAGGCATCGGAAGAAGGGGGGATGGCAGGTTGCATAAAAGTATGAGGTGTGTTATATAAATCATGATGCGGTGACAGTGGACAATCAGAGAAATCGGAGCCAAACAGATTGGAGGAACGAAGGTGGCTAAGAAACGTGTGTATTTCTTCGGGAACGGAAAAGCCGAAGGAAACAGCAAGATGCGGAATCTGTTGGGAGGTAAGGGAGCGAACCTCGCCGAGATGACGAACCTCGGTATCCCCGTGCCCGCCGGTTTCACCATAACGACGGAAGTGTGCATCGAGTACTACGAGAACAATCGAAGATATCCGAAAGGATTGAAAGAAGAAGTGGAAAAGGCCCTGCGCAAAGTCGAGACGGCGATGGGCAGGCGGTATGGAGACCCGAAGCATCCGCTTCTCGTCTCGGTTCGCTCCGGCGCCCGAGTATCGATGCCGGGCATGATGGATACCGTGCTAAACCTCGGTCTCAACGAGAAGACGCTTCAAGGACTGGTTGGGGAAACCAGGGACGAGCGATTTGTCTACGACTCCTATCGACGCCTGGTTCAGATGTACGGCAATGTGGTGATGAATGTCGAGGACGAAGTTTTTGGGCGTCTCATCGAGGGAAAGAAGAAAGAGAAAGGAGCGACGCTCGATATAGAACTGACCGCCGAGGACTGGAAGGACCTGGCTGAAAAGTTCAAGGAAGCGATCAAGGAGCACACGAGACAGAATTTTCCGGAAACCCCCGAGAAGCAATTGTGGGGCGCTATTGGCGCGGTTTTTGAATCATGGAACAACAAGCGTGCCAGAACATACCGGGAGCTGAACAACATTCCCCACGATTGGGGGACCGCCGTGAACGTGCAGGCGATGGTTTTCGGCAACATGGGCGACGACTGCGCCACCGGAGTCGCATTTACCCGTGACCCTGCTACGGGCGAAAAGAAGTTTTATGGCGAGTTTCTCCCAAACGCGCAAGGCGAAGACGTGGTCGCCGGTATTCGAACACCGCAGCCGATACGGAAATCGAGAAAGACGGAGCCCGGAATGGTTTCGCTTGAGGAATACATGCCGCCTGTGTATAAGGAGCTGACCGATATATATCAAAAAATCGAGAAACATTATGCCGAAATGCAGGATATCGAGTTTACTATCGAGCGCGGCAAGCTGTGGATGCTCCAAACCCGAAGCGGAAAACGAACCGCGACGGCAGCGATTAAAATAGCGGTCGATATGTATAAAGAACGGCTGATCGGCAAGGATGAGGCGGTGCTCCGCGTCCCAGCGGCCCAGCTCGACCAGCTTCTTCATCCGACGTTTGACCCGAAGGCGGAAAAAAAAGTCATCGCCCGCGGACTGCCCGCCTCGCCGGGGGCGGCGACGGGGAAAGTGGTCTTTGCCGCGGAGAAGGCGGAGGAACTTGCGGCCCATGGTGAAAAAGTTATCCTCGTTCGCGTGGAGACGTCGCCCGAGGACATCGGCGGCATGGATGCCGCGCAGGGGATATTGACGCAGCGGGGCGGCATGACCTCTCACGCCGCAGTGGTTGCCCGGGGTATGGGAAAATGTTGCGTCGCCGGATGCGGCGATATTAACATCGATTATGCCAAGTCGGAGTTCAGGGTAAAGGGAGACCTGGTCGTTTCGGAAGGAGATTATATCTCGCTGGATGGCACGAGCGGAGAAGTAATGCTGGGCAAGGTGGACACCGTCGCCCCGAGTGTGGGCGGCGACTTCGGTACCTTAATGAAATGGGCCGACCAGGCGCGCCGGCTGAAAGTTCGCACGAACACGGACACGCCACATGACGCCCAGATTGCGAGAGACTTCGGCGCCGAAGGCATCGGACTCTGCAGGACGGAGCACATGTTTTTCGAGGGAGCTCGGATTTCGGCGGTTCGTGAAATGATCCTTGCCTCGGATGAGGAAGGAAGAGAGCGGGCGCTGGCAAAACTGCTGCCGATGCAGAAGGGCGACTTCATCGGGATTTTTGAAGCGATGGCCGGTCTGCCGGTAACGATTCGGCTGCTTGATCCTCCGTTGCATGAGTTTCTGCCGCACGAGGATTCGCAACTGGAGGCGCTGGCAATTGAAATGAACGTGTCCGTCAACGAGCTACGGGCGAAGTTGGAGAAACTCAAGGAGTTCAACCCGATGCTCGGACATCGGGGATGCCGCCTCGGCATAACGTATCCGGAAATCTACCGAATGCAGACACGGGCCATCATCGAGGCCGCGTGCGAGCTTGCGAAAAGGAAGGTAAAGGTCATACCGGAAATCATGCTTCCCCTGGTGGGCGACGCGGCGGAGTTGCGATACTTGAAGGAGCACATCGTCGAGGTCGCGAAAGACGTCATGAAGAAAGAAGGCGTCAAGGTGAAGTACACGATCGGCACTATGATCGAGGTTCCTCGCGGCGCTCTGACGGCCGACAAGATAGCCCCAGAGGCGGATTTCTTCTCGTTCGGCACAAACGATTTGACTCAAATGACTTACGGGTTCAGCCGTGATGACAGCGGCGTATTCCTGAACGATTATCAAAAGAAGGGGATTTTTGATCGGGACCCCTTCCAAACTCTCGATCAGCCAGGGGTCGGCAGCCTGATGGAAATCGCGGTGGAGAAAGGGAGAAAGGCCAGCCCCGATCTCAAACTGGGAATATGTGGTGAACACGGGGGTGAACCCGCCTCGGTGGAATTCTGTCACCGCGTGGGGCTCGACTATGTCAGTTGCTCTCCCTTCCGGGTTCCCGTGGCGAGACTGGCCGCTGCCCAGGCTGCGTTAAAGGAGAAAAGAGAGTTGTCCGCTCGAAGGGTTAAGAAGGCGGCCGCATCGAAGAAAAAGGCTGGTGGAAAAACCCCGAAGAAAAGGAAAAGATAGGTGAAAGTGTCTGTCCCACGAATGCCCGTTTCGCCGAAAACTCAGTGAAGGAGGCTCTCCCCAATCATTTTTTTGGGGATTCGGAGAGTGACGGACTGACTCGAAGCACGAATTGCCGAACCGGGAGACAAATCTGCTGTCCTGATTCGACGACGTTCCGTATCTGCAAATCAGGGACAGATTCAAAGGGTCGAGAATCCGCTGGTGCACACATGGAAAATTTTGGTACAATTGAGTTCGTCCAAATAATTCTTGTCGGCATTTATTGCATCGGACTCTGGTTCTATTTGGATCGGACGCTTTAACCTGTTGAAGGAAGATTTTGATGTTCACGCGCACGAAGAGATACGAGTGTCTCGCTTGTATCCTTGTATTCGGGTTGTTGTTTTTCGGGTGCGGACAGGGCGATGGCGGGCGAGATGGCTCTTCGCCGGGACAGAAACCGCCGGCCCCCGCCGTTGAATTAGCAGCCGAATACAACCCTCAGATCGGGAACTACGGCGGCCGCTTGATCCTGAACAGCATTTCCAATCCGAAGAGCTTCAACCCTATAATAGCGCAGGAAACTTCCACGACGGCAATCACGCAATACATTTTCGAGGGCCTGACAAGGGTTTCGGGCGTAACGAATGAGCCGGAGCCTGCGCTCGCCAAAAGTTGGGAGGTGTCAGGGGACGGGCTTGTGTGGACAATCTATCTGCGTGATGATGTGAGATGGAACGATGGCAAACCGTTTACGGCGGACGATGTGGTATTCACGTACAATCAGCTGGTATACAACAAGAGCATCCCTTCCAGCAGTCGGGACATATTCACCATCAAAGGAAAGGAATTCACGGTAGAGAAAGTGGATGATTTTACGGTCAGGTTCACGACACCGATGAAATTTGCTCCTTTTCTTCGAGGGTTAGCACAGGAAATACTGCCGAAGCACATTCTTGAGGAACCGGTCAGGAACGGCGCGTTCAACTCGACGTGGGGAGTGAATTCGAGGCCCGAGGAAATTGTCGGAACCGGCCCGTTCATGCTGGAGCGTTTCGAGGCCAGCCAGCGAGTGGTTCTGAAGCGGAACCCATATTACTGGCAAACCGACGCCAAGGGAAATCGGCTGCCATATCTGGACGGCATAATTCTATTGATCGTTCCGGACCAGGATGTCGCCCTGCTGAAATTTCAGGAAGGCGAAACCGATTTCTATGCATTGCGGGGTTCCGACTATCCCGTTCTCAAGCCGCTGGAACAGGCAAAAAACTTCACCATTTTTCGTGTGGGTCCTGCCTTCGGCACCAATTTTTTGGTGTTTAACCAGAATCCGGAGAAGAATCCGGAGAGCGGAAAACCCTATGTAGACCCAAAGAAACTCAAGTGGTTCACCGATGCGCGATTTCGGCGCGCCGTTGCACATGCCATCGACAGGCAGGGAATAATTGACCTTGCGCTCAACGGTCTTGGTTACCCCCAGCATTCTTCGATGAGCCCGAGCGCCGGTTACTTTTACAATCCTGACGTTGTGAAATATGAATACAGTCCCGAGAAATCGCGCAACATATTGGCGCAAGCCGGTTTCAGTGACAGGAATGCGGACGGCTTTCTCGAGGATACGGACGGAAACACGGTCGAGTTTACACTGTTCACGAATGCCGAGAACACGGTGCGCGTGAAGATAGGCTCGATCATCCAAAAAGATTTGAAGACCGTTGGGATGCGCGTTCATTTTACGCCGCTCGAATTTAACAACATTGTAGACAAGCTCGCAAACACATTTGACTGGGATTGCATCCTGCTGGGACTTACGGGAGGCGTCGAGCCGCACTTCGGAAAGAACGTCTGGCACTCTTCCGGCCAACTGCATGAATGGTATCCCCGGCAGGAGAAGCCGGCGACCGAGTGGGAGGCGCGAATAGATGAGATTTTCGAGCAGGCGGTGCAGGAACTCGACCGGGAAAAGCGGAAGGAGTTGTATGACGATTGGCAACTGATCGTTTCCGAACAGGCGCCGCTCATCTACACCGTTTTACCCGAATCAATCTTTGCCGTTCGCAACAAGTTCGGCAATTTGTTTCCCACACCTACCGGCGGGGCGTTCCATAACATCGAGGAGATATATATAGTTAAGTGAACGCGCTCCGGATCTCGCAAGGTAGAAAGCCAATGCCCACGATAAGAACTCGTGGGCTAATTCATGTCTGACTATGACTGCCTACATCATACGCCGTTTCCTTGTTCTGGTCCCGCTCTTGCTGGCGATGTCATTTGTCGCCTTTATGTTTATCCAACTTGCCCCGGGAGATTATTTTGCGACGCTTCGGATGAATCCTCAGATCTCGGATGAAACCATCAGAGAGCTCCAGGCGCAGTATCATTTCGACAAACCGGCACTGATTCAATACGCATATTGGCTCGGCAACCTCGCCCGTCTGGACCTCGGATATTCCATCTCCCAGAAACAGCCGGTATGGAATGTCATAGCGAGCCGGCTGGTGAACACCTTGCTTCTTTCGGTCACATCGATTTTTATCACCTGGCTGGTCGCAATCCCAATCGGAATCTATTGCGCTGTCCACCAGTACTCCATCGGGGATAAGATATTTTCCACGCTGGCGTTTGTGGGTATGTCGCTTCCGAGCTTTTTCGTAGCTCTATTGCTGCTTTATTTTCTCGGTTCCGAATTGGGTTTGCTCCCGATTGGCGGCCTGAAGTCTGCGAATTATGATCAGTTGTCCGCTATTGAGAAGGCAACCGACGTAGCGAGGCATTTGGTTATACCGGCAACCGTTCTGGCCATCGGCGGATTGGCGAGTCTGCAAAGGATTATGCGCGGGAATATGCTTGAGGTGCTCCGGATGCAGTATATCACCACGGCCAGGGCAAAAGGGCTCCCCGAGAGTAAGGTGATTTACCGGCACGCGCTGCGGAATGCGATTAATCCCATGGTCACCATATTCGGGTTTGAATTGTCCACACTTTTGAGTGGCGCAGCGTTGCTGGAGATCGTTTGCAGTTATCCGGGCCTGGGCCAGGTCATGCTTGAGGCGGTGCGCAGTCAGGACTTGTTTCTCGTAATGGGAAGCATGCTTATCGGCGGAGTCATGCTGGTTATCGGCAATCTGGTCGCCGACGTCATGCTGGGAATTGTCGACCCGCAGGTGTCATATCAATGAAAGGCGGAAACGCAGAGAAGAAAACCGCCGGACCACCGGCCACACAGACGCAAATTGCGTTGCGGAGATTGCGACGGCATCGGCTGGCGATACTCAGTCTTTGGGTGCTGGGTTTTCTGTATTCTCTCGCAATTTTTGCTGACTTTGTTGCTCCATACGATTTCGACTCGGAAAAGAGACAGTTGTCTTATTGTCCTCCGATGCGGTTATATTTTTTCGATGAGAGCGGGAGGTTTCATATCCGGCCGTTCGTCTATGAGTATTCGTATAGTTTTGACGAGTATTACAACCGCGTGTATGTGCAGGACAGGTCAAAACGCTTTCCGGTGAAATTGTTTGTGAAAGGCGACGAACATAATTTGTTGGGGGTCTTCCCCATGAAAACACGTCTGTTCGGGGTGGAAGAACCGGGCCGCATCTATATAATGGGAGCTGATTATCGCGGCCGCGATCTGTTCTCCCGAATCCTGTACGGAAGCCGTGTTTCGCTTTCCATCGGGTTTGTGGGGGTGACCGTCTCATTCGTTGTCGGCATGATTGTCGGAGGGATATCCGGGTATTTCGGCGGGCGTACGGATAATGCGCTCATGCGGCTCTGTGAAATGGTCATGATGATTCCGGGCTTTTATCTCATGCTGGCTTTGCGGGCCGCGTTCCCGTCTGACTTGTCCTCAATCGAGATTTATTTAATGATTGTGCTCATTATGAGTTTCATTGGATGGGCCGGTCTGGCGCGCGTAATCAGGGGAATGGTCTTATCCATTCGGGAAAAGGAATTTGTGACCGCCGCTCGCGCGTCGGGTGAAGGCGCTCTGCGCATCATCATACGTCACATTTTACCCAACACCTTTTCCTATGTGATTGTCGCAGTTACCTTGAGCATCCCGGGGTATATTCTCGGCGAATCAGCTCTTAGCCTCATTGGACTTGGCATACAGGAGCCACATGCAAGTTGGGGCAACCTGCTGAGCGAAGCAATGAATGTGGGCGAGATCAAGTTTCATCCGTGGATTTTGATACCGGGCCTGTTCATTTTCTGCGCGGTAATGGCCTTTAATTTTCTCGGTGACGGTCTCCGCGATGCATTTGACCCGCGTATAGCATTCGAGGGAGAATAAAAGGTTCATGGAAGTGCTGCTGGATGTCCGCGAACTGAGGACATATTTCTATTCGGATTCGAATATCGCACGCGCCGTCGACGGCGTAAGCTTCACTGTGCGAACGGGCAAGACGCTGGGAATGGTGGGGGAGAGCGGATGTGGCAAGAGTGTCACCGCGTTGTCGATTCTTCGACTCGTTCCTTCACCGCCGGGTCGGATCGTAAGCGGACAGATACTTTTCGAACAAAAGGACCTGCTGAGACTCTCGGAAGCGGAGATGCGCTCAATCCGAGGCAATGATATCGCCATGGTTTTTCAGGAGCCCATGACCTCTCTCAACCCGGTTTTCACTATCGGTTACCAAGTGGCCGAAGCCGTGCAATTGCATAAGAAAGTCTCTCGCCGCGAGGCGCGAGCAATCGCAATCGACCTGCTTCGAAAGGTGCAAATCCCCTTGCCGGAACAGCGCTACCGCGAGTACCCCCACCAACTTTCGGGGGGAATGAAGCAACGGGCCATGATTGCGATGGCAATCTCCTGCAATCCGAAACTGCTCATCGCGGACGAACCTACGACAGCGCTCGATGTCACAATTCAGGCCCAGATTCTTGAGCTTTTGAACGAGCTGCAGCGCGAATTCAGGATGGCAATCCTGCTCATTACTCACGATTTGGGCGTAATTGCCGAAACCGCCGATGATACGGCGGTGATGTACGCGGGACAGGTGGCGGAATATACAACGACCGCCAACCTGTTTGCGAATCCGCGACATCCGTACACTCTCGGTTTGCTCGCCTCGATTCCTCAGATGGGGACACAAGAGAAACACCTGAAGGGGATACGGGGTTTTGTGCCGGACCCCTCCGGGTTTCCCGAAGGGTGTCGGTTTCATCCGCGATGTGACCTTATGGAGGCCAAGTGTACCAACGAGGAAATCGAGCTCCGAGAAATCGAGCCCGGGCATTTCGTGCGGTGTTGGAAGGTATGACCCGATGAACTCCGCCTCTTCCGTAACCTACTGGATTGTTGGAATAAACACGGTTGCCGCGCTCGGTTTCGCCTATTGGGTGTATCTTGACACCAAGGACAATCGGAGACCTTCCGGAAAATGGACCTTGACCGCACTCCTGATTGGAGGTTTTTTCGGAGCCCCGAACGGCTTTCTGTCGTATTATGTCTGGTATCAGGCGCTCGAAAGGAGGCGCAACGCCTTTTTTTGGGCGGTTCTGTGCGCTGTATTCTCGATCCCCGCATACATAGCTTTCTATACATATGATGACGGCAGGAGCCGCGAAATGAATGCCGTGTTGTGGTCCGCTGCGGCTTTTCTCTGCGCGCTGCTTGCACTGGCGCCGTGGCTCGCTTTCCAATTGATTTATTGCTTCCTGCGGCGGCCCGTGAGAACCCCGCCGGTTACTCCGCAGGGTATCAGAGAGAGGTATGCCAAACAACGTCTCTTGGAACACGTCGACGGGGAACTCCTGAGGGTTGAGAATCTCCGAAAGTACTTTCCTGTCCGAAGGGGAGTCTTTGCGAGGGTGAGGGAGTATGTCAAGGCTGTCGATGATATAAGTTTCTCCATACATCCGGGCGAGACATTTGGTCTGGTCGGCGAAAGTGGATGCGGCAAAACAACACTCGGCAGGACACTGCTGAACCTCACTGAGCCAACGGATGGGCGGGTGTTGTTTGACGGGCTGCCGTTGAAAGAGCTTTCCGGGAGCGAAATGAGAGTCATGCGGAAAGAGATGCAAATAATATTTCAGGACCCATTCGGCTCTCTCAACCCTCGAATGAATATCGAGAACATCATCGGGGAATCGCTGACCGTTCACAAGCTGGCCGAGGGAAAGGAGCGTCGGGAAAAAGTTGCCCGGCTTCTTGATCGTGTCGGCCTTTCGAAGGAACACATGGAACGCTATCCGCATGAGTTCAGCGGAGGCCAGCGACAGCGGATAGGCATTGCGAGAACCCTGGCTCTCAACCCGCGATTTATCGTGTGCGATGAGCCCGTCTCCGCTCTCGATGTCTCCATCCAAGCTCAAATAATTAACCTTCTTAAGGAGTTGCAGGACGAATTCGGCATCTCATACCTCTTCATCGCTCACGATTTGAGAGTCGTTGAAAATATCAGCCATCGAGTTGCGGTAATGTATCTCGGAAAGGTTGTCGAACTGACGGCCAGTGATGAGCTGTACCGCAGTCCGCGACATCCGTACACCGCAGCCCTCATGTCGGCCATTCCGATTCCTGACCCGGAACAGAAAGGGCAACGCATAATCCTGCCCGGCGATGTGCCGTCACCAGTGAACCCCCCGCCAGGATGCAGCTTCCATCCGCGTTGTTTCAACGCTCTTCCTGTTTGCAGCAGCGTTGTTCCCGGTCTAATCGAGCACACGGCGGGACATTTTTTTGCATGCCATAATCCCCTTCCAATAAAATAGTTAGGAAGTTTTTTGGGCAAAGGATATCGTGTGGCCATTTTCGGCCACTTTTTATTGCAATATTTCCCGCATTCGTGTATTATTTTAACAAATTCGATTGAAGAAGGGGTAAGTCGCGGACCTTCAGAGAGAATAAATATGAAAATAAAGGCTTCGGCGCCAATGCGCATTGATTTGGCCGGAGGCACATTGGACCTTTATCCGATTTATCTCTTTGAGGAGGGCGGGCTGACGATTAATTGCGCGGTCAACATGTATTCCACGGTTGTTCTGGAATCGCGGAGCGACGAGGCGATTTGGGTGAGTTCGAACGACTTGGGTATCGAGGAGAAATATGAGAACGTTGATTCCTTGAACTTGCATGGAGTCTTGGGGCTCATTTCAAGGGCAATAAAGTTTTTCAAGCCAGACACCGGGATGAATGTCAACACTGAAAACAACGTGACGAAGGGAACAGGCCTGGGCGCATCGTCGGCTCTCCTGGTTGCCGCGTTGGCGGCCCTGAATGAACTGTCGAGCAGGCGTCTCGCAGCGGAACAATTGATAGATATCGCTGCGGACCTCGAGGCCCAGTGCATCCGTGTTCCCACAGGCAAGCAGGACTACTATTCAGCTTTTTTCGGGGGAATCAATGCCCTGTGGTTTGATGTCGGCGGGAACAGGCGGGAATGCCTCGCGTCAGATGAGCAAACAATGAGGGAACTGGAAGACCGCCTCATTCTCTCGTTTACCGGCACACCGAGATTTTCGGGGGCAACCAACTGGAACATGATCAAGAACTACATTGAAAACTGCTCGGAGACAGTCGGCGGAATAAAGCGGATAAAAGAAATCGCCGGCTCCATGCGCGATTGCATTACATTGCGCAACTGGGACAGGCTGGCATTCATCCTTCAAGAAGAGTGGCGCGAAAGGCGGGTCCTGGCAGAAGGGGTAACGAATGAAAAGATTGAGAAGATTATGGATGCGGCCCTTGGCGGCGGGGCCCTTGCAAATAAGCTTTGTGGCGCAGGCGGTGGCGGATGCATGATAACGTGCGTGGACCCGGCAAACCGTGAAGAAGTTGAAGCCGCTCTCAGTGCAGCGGGAGCGGAAGTACTGCCATTTAGAATCGCCAGGAACGGGGTCGGCATAGAAACCCTCGGAGAACTGGAGACCGCAAGATGACGACTTCAAAAACGTATGTGACGATGATGAGATTGATATTGGTTGGAATCCTTGTGGGAGGTTGTTCCTCTGCCCACAAAGCACGCATTCCGAACAATCCCGACCCGATCATCAGGGGAGAGGCGACGGAAGAAAAGGCGCGACGCGCTCTCGAAATGAAACTGGTTAAACAGATGAATTTTCTTGAGGAAAACAGCGAGAAGTTCCGGAACGAGGTTTTGGGCGCCCCAATGGGAAAGGATACCTATTACTACAAGTACTATGAGGAGTTTCCCGAAGACCCCGCGGACATCAGCATCACGATATCTTCGAGCGACACCCTCGCGAACCCTTACGAAGCCGAGGTGAAATATCGCACGGTCCGATATCAAACGCGGTACACGAAATCCAAAGGCAGGGCGGCTTCTGACAATGACTTCATTCGCGATGAGGGAATCCGGAAGGAAAAATTCGAGTTCGACGGAGAAACATGGCGATTACGGAGTTCCGTTTTCGAAGTTATGAAGACATCCGTGTACCGAGATGACCAATGGACGGCCACACGAGGACGCATTCGACGGGTTGAAGAAGAAAAACCGGAATACTTTGTGGACAAGGTGCGCACATTGTTTGGTCTGCTGGATTAACGAAGCCCGCATGGTTCTTACCAAAGGTTGTTGGAAGCAGCATTTGGCATGGCGTTTCTCGATAAGGTGTCGCAGCATAACGTATGGCGATAAATGCGTGCAAGCTGCGCCGGGGAGTCGAAAAAAACAGATTGTGAGCAGGACAGCCTTCCGCGGCGGCCGTTTGGCGGGATGCGCACGGGTTCAGAATCTCTTTCACCCCGTATGATCCGGCCGTTATTGAAATCATGAAAGACCCTTCATGAAAATTGGGAAAGAATTCAAGAACGCGGACATGAGTCGCACAGGGGAAATTCCGGAAAGAAAGCTATGATTGTCACTGTGCAAAAACCGCTGGGGGAAATACGGAAATCGGCGGCGCCGTTCCGCAGGCTGGGTATCATCGGTTGTGGCGGTTGCGCCGCGGTATGTCAAACGGGCGGAACAAAACAGGTTGAAAACCTGGCTCGCCAGTTGACGAATAACGAAATCGTTTTCACGTTTCAAATTGATGAGCCATGCGATCATCGCGTGCTCGCACGCGAGTTGAAGAGGATTTCAGGGCGATTGACTGCTGTTGACGCTGTTCTCATGCTGGCGTGCGGAACGGGAGTGCAGGTGATGGCGAGCAAGATTGAAAAGCCTTGTTTGACCGGTCTCAACACGGTATTTCCCGGAGCCGTCATACATTCCGCCAGGTACGAAGAACTGTGTTTTTCATGTGGCGAATGCATCTTGAATTGGACTGCAGGGGTATGCCCGAGGACCCAGTGCCCGAAGGGTATCGCCAACGGGCCATGTTCGGAGAAGATTGATGATAGATGCAGTGTCGACCCGGACAACGAATGCGTCTGGGTAAGCATCGAGAAGCGCAAGGCACTGTTCGGTCTGGATACGGAATTCGAATTGCCGTTGGTCGATTGGTCAAGGACGAGGCAGCCGGGGCGGATACCCGCGAACGGGTTTTCCGAAAGAAGATAAGTGAAGAGAATGCTTGAGATTGAAACCCCGATTTCGGGCACAGCGGAGACGATTGCAGAGGCTGTGGCAAAACTGGATTCATTTCATGGAGTCGTTATCGCCGAGAATGGCGGCGTGGACGCCATTCTCATTGCCCAGATGGTCAGAAAACGGTGCGACAAGGACATTTTCCTGAAATTCTCATGCAGGGACCGCAACCGTATCGCGCTTCACTCACAATTGGCGACAGCGGCGAGTCTTGAGTTGCGAAATGTGGTAATCATAGATGGAAAGCATACTATTCTCACGGATTTCCAGGCAGCGAAGCCGGTGTACGAACTCGATGCGCTGGCGCTTGTGCGTATGATGCGAGGCAAATCATTACAATTCAGCGATAAAATTGACGACGTTCTCTCTACCCAGCCTTGGAACATCGGCGTAGAGGTGGGAGGCGCCACACCGCCGGACAGGGCGCGCGCAAAGAGATTCCTGGATGGGGGAGCCGACATCTTTTTCACACGAGTTCCCGAAACCGTTTCAATGCTAAGGAAACTGACTGACCGCAAGATTGTATTATCAGTTTCTCAAGAAAATGCTGGAGATATGAAAAGTCTTCAGCGTTCCGCCGACGAGATAGAGGCGGACGCTGTGTGTGTGATAGTTGCCGACCTCAAGAGGTTGCTGGATGGAACCATTATTGGCGGGTGAACACAACGTCATCCTGGCGATGGGGAACGAGGCCGTCGCTCGAGGTGGAATCGAAGCGGGGATAGGGTATTTCTCCATGTATCCCGGAACTCCCGCGACGGAAATCGGACAGACTTTCGAGAGGCTGTGCGAAAAGCTTGACAACTTTTACATGGAATATAGCGCGAATGAGCATGTTTCGCTGAACGGGGCAATGGGCGCCTCGTGGTCAGGCATTCGCTCAATGGTGGCGATGAAACATGTGGGTCTGAACGTCGCTGCCGAGCCTGCGCATTTTCTCGGCTATACGGGCGTCGGAGCGGGTCTTGTCATTGTGGTCGGAAGCGACCCGGGCGCCACGAGTTCAACCGGGGAGCAGGACGACCGCTGGTATTCGCTCCACACGCATCTTCCCTTGCTTGAACCCAGCGCCATACAGGAGGCCAAGGACTTTACGGTTTCGGCATTTCGTCTCTCTGAGGAATACAGCATCCCATTTATCCTGAATGCTGCTTCCCGATTGTGCCACAATATCGGCGACCTCCGGTTGGGCCCGATGGCGGCCACGAGGGAGGGAGAATTCAAGCCGAATTATCAGCGGTATTTCAACCTGTTCGGGCAGGCGGTGAAAAACCACGAGGCATGCATGGAACGTGTCGCCGCTCTTGGCAGGTCTTCGGCGGTTAGCTCATTTAACCGCATCATTCCCGGAACAGCTTCATGGGGTATCGTTACCTCGGGGGTCAACTATCTGTACGTCATGGAGGCGTTGGAGATTCTTGGCCTGTTTGATGTTCCCGTATTCAAGATCGGAATGTCCTATCCTTTCCCGTGCGGTCAATTGAAGCAATTCGTGAGGGAACTCGAAACGGTCGTCGTCATAGAAGACCTCGAGGGGTTTCTTGAGTTCCAACTCAAACGCCACGCCTTCGAGTTGCGATTGAATTGCAATGTGATCGGGAAAGACTTGATTCCGCCCTGGGGAGAGACCAATCCGGACAGGGTGCTGGAAGCGTTGGGCAGACAATCGGGCAAGGAAGTGCCCGCTCATATCAGACGCGCGATCCGGTTGGGTGACGAGGTGGCATCACAGATTCCGCAGCGAGTGGCCACGTTTTGCATTGGCTGTCCGCACAGGGCGTCGGTCTATGCCGTTCTCACAGCGACTGAAGGAAAGGCGATAATCGGTGGCGATATCGGATGCTATACGATGGCTTCACTGCCTCCGTTCAGGGCAGCGCAATGGTGCACGTGTATGAACTGTGGTCTGAGCGCCGCGCAAGCCATAAATCATGTTGCCGGACAAAAGCCGGTAATCGCTTTTGTCGGTGATTCCACGTTCTTCCATTCCGGCATACAGAGTGTGCAGAACGCGGTTGCGAACAAAGCAGACGCGCTCCTGATTCTCCTCGACAACCGCTGGATAGCAATGACGGGGCATCAGCGCAGTCCCACGACCAATATCGACCTGCAGGGCGAACCCATGGAAGCGGTTGACCTGAAGGCGCTGCTCAAGAGCTTGGGCGTGCGCAGAGTGCGAACGGTTGATGTGTTCGACGTTGCCGGACTCAGGTCGGTGATTGCGCAAGAATTAAACCAGAGAGGGGTTCGCGTTGTAATCGCGAGAGGGGAATGCGCCTTGCAGTCACAGCGAAGACAGCGGAACGTTCCCGGAAAATTCGACGAATATTACTCGATTGTTCGCGAACGATGCCAGCGGTGTGGCATGTGCTACAAAGACTTCGGTTGTCCGGCGATTGCGGAACATACTGATGAGGCGGGAGACTTTTATCAGATCGATGAAGAGGTTTGCGCGCGTTGCGGCGCCTGCAAGACAGTTTGTCCCAACTCGGCGATCGTTCATTCCCGTTTGCATGTGACGAAAAGAGAACTTCCTGAAGGGTTAATGCCGGGAGTTACGCAGTAATGCCCATATATAATGCTCTGATTGCCGGTATCGGCGGGCAAGGGGTTATCAGCCTCGGAACGCTGTTCAAAAGAGCCGCTCTCAAGGCCGGAATCCATGTTAGTGGTTCAGAGCGCAGAGGCGGCGCGCAGCGGGAAGGGCACGTTGCCAGTATCATACGATACCGATGGAGCGAAAACGGCCAAAGAAGGGATGACCGGCACGAGGTGTGTTCGCCACTGTTGTGTGCGGGGACCGCACATCTGCTGATTGGTTTGGAACCTCTCGAGGCTGTGCGCGTGGCCCGGTATTTAAATGAGGAATCCACGGTGATCCTGAATTCGTTTCCGCAGGTTCCTGTTCCGGTGAAATTGGGTGAGGCCGAGTATCCCCGTCTGGACACAATTATCGCGATGCTTGAGCGGTTTACAAAACGTGTCGGCGTTTGGGATTTAACCACGATGGCACGCGAAAAATTCGGTAACTTGCGGGCGACGAATGCGATCACCCTGGGTATTTCCGCCGCAGTTGCCGGCCTGCCGGTCACGGAAACGCACCTTCTTGCGGCTCTCGAGGAGGAAGGGAGGCCGGGAGACAAAGAGTGCTTTCGGTTAGGAGTGAAGCTTGGGAATGCATGGAGAAAATAACCGGCCGACGACGAGTGGCCCCGAGAATCTCTTGCTGACAGCGCAGAGAAAGCTGCTCAAGCCCCGACTGCAGAACAAACTGATTTTGGCTTTTGTTTTTACCGCGGTTTTTTCAATCGCCGTGTCGACGTATCTCGTAGTGCGAATAAGCTCCCAATTGACGGAGAATGAGATCAAGCGGAAAATTGAAGAAGCGAACCAGACGGCTCTGTCTGTCATCGACGAATACGGAGAACAGGCTCTCGCCAGTCTCAAGACGGTGTTCGATAAGCCCGGCTTTGCCGAAACGATAAAAAATGAGAAAGTTCCCCACATATTCACCGTTCCGATTTCCTCGGGAACCGAAACGCCCATCGGGTTATGGGTGCCGAGAGGTCAGCCGGCTCCCGGAACCGCACCGGCCTTATCTTGGATGCAACTGCCGCACGGTGGAACCAAAACTGCCATGGAGGCTGAGATAAACGGAATCCAAACGCTGCTCGCAGGGGCAGTTATGCCGGTTGTCGAGGAGGGCCGTGAATACGGCGTGCTGGCGGTGGGCTACGTCCTTGGAAAAAGCTTTGCGCAGGATTTGGAAATCATGACAGGCGCCGATATTCGCATATTCCATGAGAAAATTCCTGCGGGACCTTCAAGTATCTTCTTTAAGGGCAACAGTTATGATATTTCCGAGAGAGCGATAGGGGTAATAAAAGAAGTTGCCTCGATCATGAGGGAACATCCTGATACCGAACTGATTGTCGAGGGACACACCGATTCGACGGGGTCGGAAAAGCAGAATTATCGTGCAGGACTGAAACGAGCCGAAGCAGTCAAATCGGTCCTCGTGAGCGAGGGCGTCAAAGAGTCGCGGATCGAAACCATCAGTTTCGGAGAAACCCGCCCCATAGCGCCGGAAACCTCCGAAGAAAACAAAGCGCTCAACAGGAGAGTCGAATTCGAATTCAAGTCGCATCGCGACCCCCTGGTGGGTTCAATCGAAGACTTGCCCATGACGACCGAGATAAAGCAGAGCATGTTCGGCGAGAAGCGAAGTTACTATGATCGCGACGCGCTTTTAAAGGGAGACCCGTACCGCGCAATCTATCAACCGCTTGTGGGTTATGGTGGAAAAGTGCTCGGACTGATTTTCGTGGGGATTCCGCGGAAATTCACGTTCGAAACTACGGTTTCGACCTTACATATTTTTCCATGGATTCTAACGGTGGGCTTTGTGCTGGCTGTCATTTTGGGATATACGATCTCTCGCGGCATTTCACGGCCGATCCGCAGCCTGTATCGGAATGTGCTCGCCGTCGCTGATGGAAATCTGGACCAGCATTTCGTGGCCGAAACCAAGGATGAAGTGGGCGATCTGGGTCGAGCCTTTAATATCATGACGAAAAAGCTTCGCCAGTTACGGGAACTCGAGCAGGAAATGCAGAGACGTAATCGGCTGGCGGCGCTAGGGGAGCTGTCGGCGGGTGTGGCGCATGAAATAAGGAATCCGCTTGGAATTATCAAGAATTCCGCCGAAATGTTGCGAGACCGGATCCAAGACGATACGAAGAGACGCGAGTTGACGCAGTATATTGTTGAAGAGGTCAACAGGTTGAACAAAGTGGTGACAAATTTCCTGCAGTTCGCGAGACCGGCCCGGCCAAATCTTGAACCAATCGATATTAATGAAACGCTCGAGCGCACCATCAACTCTTTGGAAAGAGAGACACGTTCGAGCAATATCGTTATCGAGAAATCTTTTGCAGAAAACCTGCCCCCCGTCATGGCCGACCCCGAGCAATGCCATCAAGTGTTCCTGAATTTGTGCATGAATGCCTTCCAGGCAATGAATGGAGCGGGGACGCTGCGAGTAGCGACTGAGTTAAATCCGCAGACGGCGACTGCCGACGGCGATACCTCAAAAAGGGGGAACAATTATTCGCCGGTGTTGCCGAGCATGTCGGAAGTCGGCTTGATGGCGGATATAAGCATTTCCGACACGGGACCGGGAATACCGCCGGAGCAATTATCGAGAATTTTCGACCCGTTTTTTTCCACAAGAGATGATGGAGTGGGCCTCGGACTGTCTCTCGTTCACAAGATCGTTGAAAACCACGGCGGAAGAATCGGCGTCACGAGCAGTCATGGGTCCGGAACTGTTTTCGTCATATCGCTTCCCGTCGCAGATATCGGTTCCATGAAAGGATAGGGTGGGGAGATGCCTGCTACGATTCTTGTGGTTGACGACGAAACGAAAATGCGGAGAGTGCTCCAGATGTATTTCGAGGACGATGGCTACGTTGTGATACAAGCTGAAAATGGCGAGGACGCTTTGGAAAAGCTGAGCGCTTCTCGACCGGACCTTATCATTTGTGACATGCGTATGCCGCGCATGAACGGGATTGAGCTACTTCGGCGCGTCAAAACTATCTCTCCGGACCTTCCGGTCATAATCATGACCGCGTATGGGGAAATAAAGAGCGCGGTTGAGTCCATGAAACTCGGCGCCGAGGGCTATGTCACGAAGCCGCTCGATATGGAGGAATTGAAGATAGCAGCGGCGCGAGCGCTCGAAAAAAGTTCTCTGGTGAAGGAGAACATGCAACTTCGTGCAGAACTCGATTCGCGATTTGATATCAAGAACTTTGTCGGCAAGTCGCTTAAAATGCTGCAAATATTCCGCTTGATAGAACAAGTAGCTGCAACGAACACGACAGTGTTGGTAACAGGAGAAAGCGGAACGGGCAAAGAACTGGTTGCTCGAGCGATCCACGCAGGCAGCTTTCGCAGGTCGAAACCTTTTGTCGTGGTCAACTGTGCGGCGTTGTCGGAGCATTTGCTCGAAAGCGAGTTGTTCGGCCACGTGAAGGGAGCTTTTACGGGCGCGCATAGTGACAGACAAGGCAGATTCGAACTCGCAGATGGAGGCACACTCTTCCTCGATGAACTTGCGCTTATGTCTATTCCGTTGCAGGGGAAACTGTTGAGAGTGCTGCAGGAAAAGGAATTTGAACCGGTCGGGGGCACGGGAACAATCAAGGTCGATGTTCGAATAATCGGGGCCACAAACAAAAACCTGGAGCGATTGATGGAGGGCAAGCTGTTCCGGGAGGACCTCTATTACAGGCTGAACGTCGTGGAAATTCATTTACCCCCTCTGCGGGAGCGCAAGGAAGATATCCCCATACTCGTGGAGCACTGTATATCGAAATTGAACCGTGAGTTAGGGAAAAACATCAGGGGTATAGCTAATGAGGTATTGGAGCTTTTGCAGAAGTATGACTGGCCGGGGAATGTGCGAGAGTTGGAAAATCTTCTGGAGCGCGCCATTGTGCTCGGAAAATCGGATATAGTGAGCATTGAGAACTTCCCAGACCAGATAACTCGACTGATGGAACAGGCGGAATTCAGAAGAAATTTTGTGGAAGGCTTCAAACTCCCCGATCAGGGATTACCGCTCATCGAAACGGTGGAGGAGATTGAAAAGCGTTTGATACAGGAAGCTCTCGAAAGAACAAATTGGAATAAAACGAAAGCGGCGGAGCTCCTCGGAGTCACCAGGAAAATTATGCGATATAAGACTGAAAAGTATGACCTTGACAGCCAAAAAGAAGGAAATACTCTTCCGTAATTCAATCCGGCCCTTTTAGTCCGCCCACCTAATATATTTACTTTCAATGGCTTATGTATCAAATGGCCTGCGAGGCGGGCATTCGTTACGGGCTAAAACGCCCACAGCGTTGATGTCTCTCCCTGGAATCAGCGAGGCTGCATTTAGACCTTAAGTCATTTATATTAAAGTGGTTATAACGTGAGAAAGATGTATTGGCTTAGAAGCAGTGATTATGGTATAATTATTGCTCTTCTTGAGGAAATAACCAACTGTGCGCTCGATCAGCATGAAATCAGTGATAGCGGAGTAGAGGAGGAAAGATGTTGCAATTGTCTGTTGTGACAGTGTCAGATAGCGTGCCGAAGAACGGGAATGTGCCCAAGAACGGTTCAGCAGTCGGAATAAAGGAGAGCTTTGTCCACATAACCGCGGTTATCGGTGACAATACTGTGTTGGGAGAGGGTGTGCGCATTGGGCCGTTTGCCTTTATTGATGATAAAGTTGAGATAGGCGATGGGGCCGAGATAGGTCCTCATGTATCTGTGGGACAAGAAGTTAAGATAGGGGCGGGAACAACCATACACGCGCATGTCACCATTCGCGAGCGTGTGCGAATCGGGAAAAACGTTACAATTAATAGCGGTTCGGTAATTGGCAGCGACGGATTCGGATTTGCAAACAATTGTGGGGTAAACCACAAAATTCCACAAATGGGAACCGTCGAGATCGAGGATGATGTTTGGATCGGCTCGAACGTGGCAATTGATAGAGCGACCCTGGGAAAAACGCGTATAGGTCGGGGAGCGCGCATCGACAACCTGGTCCAAGTAGGTCATAACGTTGATGTTGGAGCGTATAGTATCATCAGGTCAAAGGTCGGAATCGCCGGGAGCACGACGATTGGCGCTCAGACGTACGTTGGAGAACAGGTGGGCATCATCGGGCATATCAATATCGGACGGGGAGTCACAATACACCCCTTTGCAGGGATTACCAAGGGGCTGGACGATGGGGCGAGCGTTATGGGGGCTCCCGCCAGACCCGTGGAATCCGAACAGCCAATACAGAAAATTATTCAAGAGCTTCCCGATTTGATGAGAGATTTCCAAGCCATAAAACGCATGGTTTCGGATAAGCCCTCATAGTAAGCGAAAATATCACCTCGAAAGCGGCTTTCTCTTTGAGAAAGTCGCTTTTTTTATCCCTTGAGGCGGGCTGATTGAGACCACTCTAAGCTTATTATTAACAACGACTTGGCTTATATTGATTTTGCGTATTGACAGCCGGCCGGAATTTGTGTATAGTACGTTCGGGCTGTGATACTTCAGGCGAAGTCCACCCCAATAATTCATAGCTTTTCACCCCGTCTTTTGGTTTTCTATTTTCGAAAAATTATGCAAGGTGTCTGTCGGCAAAGCGGGTTTCATGGAGAGACCAAGCGAATGTTTAATTACTCCTATCACATGGAGAGACTCATTGCAGACATATCGCGAAAGAGCAGCGCTTTTCGTCACATTGACAGCAACAGAATTCTTGTTGGAATTTCGCGTTCAAGGAATAACAAGAGACACGGACTTCAGGCCAAACTTGTTCCTTTGAAATTTCAGGGTGGGCGTCGTGTAATTCAAGCTGGTGACAACTGGTACTGTAAAATGCCGCGCATTGTGTACAATGGGCATGAAGTGCTGTACGTGATATACTTCTGTCTGCCCCGGTTCCAGAACCTGAGTTTTGAGGAAAAGATGACTATTATCTTCCACGAGCTCTACCACATCAATCCTTCTTTTAATGGGGACATCAGGCGATTCCCGGGCAAGTTTTACCAGCATACAAGGTCAGAAAGGGAATACGACGCACTCGTCCAAAAATTTTCGAGTCGCTATCTCAGCAACCCGCGAACTCGAAGGCTGACGCAGTTTCTCCGGCTCGGGCATGAGGATTTGAAGCGGAAACACGGAGAGATATCGGGTTTGCGCCTGCGGCTTCCGGAACCCATCCTTTTCAAGCGTGATTGAGGTCCAACAAAGCAGAGCAAAACAGGCTGAAAAAATATTGAAAGAAGTACGGGATATACAGAAGAAGTATCGGATCATCGGTCGCGCGCAAGAAATTCAGGCTGCCTTGGCTTGCGTCCGATTGAATAAGAACCTCTTGATTGAGGGGCCCGTGGGAGTGGGAAAGACCGTTCTGGCGCTTGCGGTGGCTCACCACCTCGGTCGCGCCTTTTATCGAGTTGACGGTGACGAACGCTACACGGAGCAGAAACTCACCGGATGGTTCGACCCACCGATAGTTCTTGCCAAGGGCTACTCCCATGACGCCTTTGTCCCCGGGCCACTCACGCAGGCAATGCTCGAATCGGGATTGCTCTTCATAAACGAACTCAATCGCATGCCGGAATCGGTCCAGAATGTGCTCTTGCCGAGTTTGGATGAACGCCTTATCACCATACCAAAATACGGCCACATCGGCGCGCAGGACGGTTTTGCGGTAATCGCCACACAGAATCCACGCGAATTCGTCGCGACAAGCCATCTGAGTGAAGCATTGAGAGACCGGTTCGAACTCATCGTATTGGAATTCCAACCATTTGACGAGGAAGCCGAAATCGTTCGGTTGAATCTTCCATCCGAGCTTCACGTCGGTCAGAACCTGGTTCAAGAGGCTGTGAGCCTGGTGCGCGAAACCCGCAACCATCCGCAAATTCGCAGAGGCGCAAGCATCCGAGCCGCAATCAGTATTGTTGAATTGACCTCGCAACTTCCTGGGCCGGATTCTTTCCTCCAGGCAGCGCTGATGGCTTTGCCGACCCGAATCGAGCCTGCGGACGACGCTCAGGAGACGGCCAGCGAAGTCATAACGCAAATGGTTCATTTCGCCAGAAAAAAAAAGCCCTGATTCCGCGAAAATCTGCAGAGAACCTCTCCACCATCCCGGAAAATGATTCGTTAGATACCTCCTTAGAACCCGATTTACCCTCTGTTTCCGTTCTCGAACAGTACGGGATCGAGCTGGGTTGCACCGACGTCGCATGGAAAATCGCCGCCAAATATCACGATATCAAATCACTTCTAAGAAAAAATCCCGCCAACCTGAGCGTAATCCGCGCCACCGCCGTACGAGCCGTGCTGGCAAGGGCCAGAGATATCGTCGGCGCCTCGAGAAAAGAGACGAAAAGAGTTCTGGACAATTGGCGCAATAGACCGCACGCAGACCTGAATCTCGAAGAAACCATTGATAATATTGCTGATAAGCTGCATCCCGAGGCCACCGACCTTCTCGTAAACGTCAAGCAGCAGAAACGCTTTGATTGTGTTCTCATGGCTGACACCTCTCTGTCTATGAGCGGCCGCAAGCTAGCGCTTCTCGCCGTGGCGGCTGCAGCGCTGGCATATAAGCTCCCGCCAGAGGATTTCGCCATCGTCGCCTTCGAATCAACCGCGACGACCATTAAAGCGATGCGCCAGGCCATGAGACTCGAAGAGGTCGTCACGCGCATATTGGAGGTGCCTGCATCGGGATACACAAACATTTCGGACGGGCTCGAGGAGGGCCTTCGACAACTTCGCAGGGGTTCCCATAGGAGGCAATGCGGGATTCTTCTGTCAGATGGAAAATACACGGCAGGCAGGAATCCAGTGTCGGCTGCCGGCCGCTACTCAAATCTTCATATTATCCTGCTCGGGGATTTCAACACTGACCCGCATGCCTGCTATGAGATGACGGCCGCGGCCGGAGAAGGCTCGGTTTCAAAGATTGCGGCTTTGGACAGCCTTCCGAGGGAGTTGCTTCGGCTGTTATCGAGATTGCTCGCCTAGCAATTTGGCTCGGAGCGCAATGTCTGATAATAGTTCTTATGTCTACTATAAAGACGAAGCCCTCCTTCAGGCATGCTCCCTCAAATGTCTGACCACGTTGTCCGCTTGCTCATTTAATGGGCAGCCATGACAAAACGACGCTCTTGGCGATAACGTTCTCTGGCGACGCAGGCTTTTTATGACGTAACCGATTGTGTGAGGATAGCCAACATAACATATTGCATGACAACGATATACTAATTGTTCGGGCCTCCCGATGAGCCAGGAGCGATAGCGGGTTGATGAGACGAAGGTCGTCGCGGAATGTGTCGTAAAATGGGGACCAATTGGCTCATGGCGGGACAGAGGTGGCCGCAATACGGCGGCGTGCAAATTCCGGATTTGGCGCGAGCGTGGTCAGTGGCAGCTAGAACAACTTGAGGATGTGCAACTGCTACAGCTCGATGAGCCGACTGAGGTGACGGTTTTATTGCCGGAGGAAAAGCCGAAGCGTGAGACGCATTTGCGCACGCGCTTACTCTTGCACTCAGCGCATGGCGGAAAAGGGGAACTTGAGGACGGCACAAGGGCCTCGAAGGTATGGTGACACCGTTGACATTCGAATTCGTAAATGGGCATTGCGCTTTCCCCCGCCTTGGAGCGGGATACGGGATTCGAACCCGCGACTTTCAGCTTGGGAAGCTGACACTCTACCAGCTGAGTTAATCCCGCATGTTATAATGAATTATTATACTATTCGGGGGCAGTAAATGCAAGGAAAAATTGACCGATGAGAGGGAGATAGGCGACCCTCAGCGGTGGGCGCCGTTAGCCGTCAAAGTGCGTAATCTCGAGGAACTCCTTGTAGCGGGCGTTAATCTCATCTTGTGAAAGTCTGACGAGGCGGGCCACGCCGAAACTTTCGACCGAGAAGGATGCGAGAACACTGCCGTAGACTATTGCGCGGCGGATAGATACGTCGTCGATTTTCCCTTGGCGGACCAGATATCCCATGAATCCGCCGGCAAAGGAATCGCCCGCGCCCGTGGGGTCATTAACTTCCTCGAGAGGATAGGCGGGAGCGGAGAAATGACTGTGCGGGGTGAAAAAAAGACAACCGTGCTCTCCTTTTTTTATGATGACCTGCAGGCATCCGAGTTCGTGGATTCTGCGTGCGGCTCGTGCGAGATTTGGCTCCTGGGCAAGTTCCCGAGCTTCCGAATCATTGAGCACAATGGCATCGACTCGTCGGATGAGCTTTGCAAGGGCTTCGCGTTCGTTCTCTATCCAGAGGTTCATCGTATCACAGGCGACGAAGAGCGGCGAGTCGACCTGTTCGAGAACCTCGAGCTGGAGCTCCGGGTGAATATTCCCCAGAAAGACAAAGCGGGATTCTCGGTACGAATCGGGTAATCTGGGATGAAAATGCTCGAATACATTCAGGGATGTCGCTAGAGTTTCGCGCTGGTTGAGGTCATACCCGTACTCGCCGGTCCAGCGGAAGGTTTTTCCCGGGCGGACCTCGAGTCCCTGCAAATCGACATTGTTTCGATGTAACAGTTCGGTGTGTTCCTGGGGGAAATCCTCGCCGACTACGGCCACGATGCGTGGACTGCCGAAGTAACTCGCTGCGAGCGCGAAATAGGTGGCGGACCCTCCTAGTGCTTCCACATTCTTTCCGAACGGAGTAATAACGGTATCCAAGGCAACGGAGCCCACGATCAGAACAGACATTTTTGACTTCATTCCCCCATTTCAAACGCCGGTCGGCAATTCTCCCAATTAAGACTCTAAGATGGTAGCATAGAGGTTCAAAAAAAAGCAATGTCGTTTTTTTGACCTATTCACGCTTATTTATTGGCGAGATTTTGGCCACGGTTTGTCTGAGTGGAAAGGACATGTTATAATGAAGCTCGATTATTCGGAAAGGAACGGTAATGCAACGGCTTATACATTTTTTATTTTTGGGGTTGGTCTCCATATTTTTGGGTTGCGGAATGCTCGTGGACGAGGGGCGTCAAGTTGTGGCCGAGGTAGACGGAGAACCCATCCGCTTGGACGACCTTCTTTCCCGTATCAGGACCCTCTCTTTTGAGGAGCGTGCGCGGACGAACGACGCCGATGAATCGATACGCCTTTCCTCCCGAAAAGCGATTGTGAGGAACCTCGCTCTTGAAAAAGCGCTTGCTGCAGAGGCGAAACGAAGAAATATTGAGGTGTCTGACGAAGAAGTAGAAGAGGCTTTTCATTCGACGGAAGAAGATACGGAACACGGAAACAGTCTTATGGAAGAGACCGCAGGGCGGACGCACCACGGGCACTCTCATGAGGGCGAACGCCCGAAACGGGATGAGGCCAGAATGCGCGAGAAACTTGCTATCGAGAAAATGCTCGCACAGGAACTCTCGGAACAGGCGCTTGAAAGATACTATGCCGAACACCCGGATGAATTCGCCATTTCTCCTTCGTTGACGAGTTATGAGTTACTTGTTGTGGATCCGGCTCACAGCGCGTTTGCAGATTCCGTCCGTCATGAGGCGATTGAAACGGGCGATTCCTTGGCCGATGTCGTTGCGGGCATGGGCAACCCACCTCCTATCATTTTTTTGGGAGCCACACCATTGGCGCCGTTGTCAAATCTTGAGCCGTCGATGCGCCAAAAGGTGGCAAACCTTGAGGTGGGGCAGGTTTCCGAACCATTTGTTCTTCAACCCTTTGGCAACAAGCAGTATGTTGTGGCCAGAATTCTCTCCGAGGTCGACCGGCAGCCCTTTGAAGCGGTAAGGGGCAGAATTTATTTCAAATTATATGAGGCATTTCTGGACGAACTCGAGAGGAAGCACAACGTCGTTTATTACGAGGAGAAACTGGATTATCAGCTCGGACGATAGCTGATTTCGGCACAATTTCGGGCGAACGTCGCTGCGCCGATAATACCGGCATCCGCTTCCAATCGAGCTTTGAGCAATTTTGTTTTTTCCCCGAGCCGGTTCATTGCAAGCGCTTCCATTGTTCTTCGTATGGGATCGAACAAGAACTCGCCTGCCTTCGCGACCCCGCCACCTATGATAAAGCATTCAGGATTCAGCACGTTCACAAGTACCGCAAGAGCGACACCGAGATAATGGCCGGTTTCCTCCCACACCCGGATTGCAATATCATCTCCCAGAGCCGCGGCTTCTGACAACAATTTTGGCGTCACATTTTTTGGATTCCCGTCCGAGAGCTTTATTATGGTTTTTTCTCCGCCACTGGGGGATCTCTCCTTCAGCTTGGCCAGCGCATTTTCAACGATGAATCGGTTCCCCACATATCGCTCAAGGCAGCCGCGCGCGCCGCACGCGCATCGCGGTCCGTTGAGGTCGACCGACATGTGGCCGATTTCGCCCGCAAGGCCGTGGACGCCCCGCCAGATGTTGCCTTCGGTGACAATGGAGCCGCCCACACCGGTGCCCAGCGTAAGACAAATGAAATGCCTGTATCCGCGGCCCGCTCCATGAATGAGTTCTCCGGTTGCCATCACATTCGCATCATTGTCAACGAAGGAGGGGAAACCGGTTTCATCCCGCAACAATGTCGCGAGCGGGATGTCATGCCACCCGGGAATGTTTGTTAACTCATGGACGACCCCGTCGGAATAACTTGTCCACCCTGGGGCCCCTACTCCGATTCCTCCAATTGATTTCCGCTCAATATCGTTTGTCTTCATAAGCAAGTCTATTGTTCTCTTCGATATTTCTAAAAAGTGGCCGGGGCTTGTGAGCTTGGAAGTTTCAAAATTGTCCTTTGACACAAGCGTGCCATCATGCGTGACGAGGCCAGTCTTGATCCGCGTTGCCCCTATATCAATGCCTATGAAGAAAGTCTTTTGCATTTCTCGCTCCGCGGTCGCCGGGCTTATCAGCTTTTTTCGTTCTCTTCCCGTGGTTTTTTCATAAAAAAATCCCGAACTTCCGCCACATTAAAGAGTGAGCCGGTTATCACCAGCATGTCTTCCGCCGCCGTCAGAGGCAAGGCGTGCCCAAGCGCCGCATCGATAGTTTCCGCACATTCCACATTGTCAAATACCGTATCTGCCAGTTTTTGAAGCTTTCGCGCCGGGAGGGCCCGTTCGTAGTTCGGTTGCGTAACGATTATAGTGTCACCGGCAGTCCTGAGTATTCTCAGGCATTCGAGCGCGTCCTTATCGGCAAGCATGCCGACGACAAAGAGTTTGCCGCGTCCAGGGAAATAATCTTTCAAGCTGCTTACCAGGCCTTGGATGGCCGAAGGGTTATGCGCGACATCCAAAAGAACCAACGGTGCGTCTGTCAGCTTTTCCATTCGCGCTGGCCACGTCGTTTTGGCCATCCCTTCTCGCAGCGCTTCTTCGTTGACATGAACGAGTTTCTTGTCTTGCAGGAGGTCGAGGCACATCAGTGCTATCGCGGCGTTCTGTGCCTGAAAGTCGCCTGCAAGATTTATTTCCACGTTGTGCAGTCTGGTGCGCGCGGTCTTGAACTCCAGGTATTGCCGCGGAAAAACGTCGCGCCGGCTTTCCACAAAGAAGTCTTCTCCGAGAAAGTAAGCCCGTGTGCCGCGTTCCATAACGACGGAATCGATAACCCTTCGAGCCTCGGGTCTGTTGACGGCCGAGACGACCTCGACTCCCTGTTTGATGATTCCGGCTTTTTCGAACGCTATCTTTTCGATGGTGTCTCCGAGATAGTCGCGATGCTCAATATGCACGTTTGTGATCACGGTAAGACACGACTGCACAATATTTGTCGAATCATATCGACCTCCCATGCCCACTTCGACAACGGCAAAATCCACTTTCTGCTGCGCAAAATGCTGAAAAGCCATCGCGGTAACCGCCTCGAAAAAGGTGGGATGACCTAATGCGGGGTCTTCCGCCATTTCCGAAACGATTGGACGGAGGTTCCCCACCAGTTCATCGATTCGAAAGGCTGGTATCGGAACCTCGTTCACGACGATCCGTTCCGAAAAATCCAGGAGGTGTGGCGAAATGTATCGGCCGACCGTGTATCCCATCTTGCTCAGGACGTTGGCAACGAAAGCGACCACCGACCCTTTTCCATTGGTTCCGGTGACATGGATTGCCGGAAACCGGCTCTGGGGGCTTCCCACTTTCTCAAGCAGGTAGCTGATGTTATCGAGCCCCAGCTTAATGCCGAATCGCTGGAAAGATAGGAGATAATCCAAGGAGTTCATTGCATGTATTCTATTCTCTCGGGGCGGGAAGTTTCGGGCTTGTCCGTTGTTACTGAATCGAAGCCTGCTCCGGAAAGCAGTCTAAATTTCTTCCGGCCATGTCTCGTTCCAGTAAAGCAAGCGGGAACAACTCGGACAGGACCTGATGACGCCTCCGATAACTTCATTCACCAATTGTGGCGGGAGAGCCATATGGCATGCGCCACAGGATTCATCTTGGAGGAGGGCTATGGCCAGTCCGCCCTTGTGAACCCGAATTTTGTCATATTGACTCAGCAGAGAATCGTCCACTCCAGTGACAAGGGTTTCCCGTTCGCAGCGGGAACCTTGCAGGCTTAATTCGAGCGCTTTCTGTTTTTCCCTGAGCCGCTGCTTTTCTTTGTCGATTTCGCTTTGGGTCTCCCCTATCTCGGCTTCCTTCGCTTGTGTTTTGGCCTCAATCTCTTCAACTTCGGACATCTTTCCCAGCACGTGCTCTTCGAGGTCGGCGATCGTTTTTTCGACCGAATCGATTTCGACGAGGATGGCCTTATATTCCCGATTGGTTTTTATCAGCGGAAGCTGAGCATTGAATCGTCCCAATTCCTGCTGTTTCTGGTCAAGCTGACGTTCGAGGTGGCGTTGTTCCTTTCTTTTTTCTTCAAGTTCATCCTTGAGTTTCTTGAGTTCAGCTTTCAGAAAGCTGAGGGCGTTGTCTTTCTCCTGCATTTGCAACGGTATCGCCGCAGATTCTCTTTCCAAGTCCTGGATTTGCAAATCCACTTTTTGAACGTCCAAGAGTTTTTGCATTGCCATTTTTGTGTCCATTACTTTCGCTTACGAATAATTGACAGCGCTTGTTCGGGGTGGCAGATTCTTCCTGCGATCGCCGTTGCAGCGGCGACAGCAGGACCGGCAAGGTACACTTCGCTTTTCGGATGTCCCATTCGTCCGACGAAATTTCGGTTCGTTGTCGCCAACGCTTTTTCGCCCTCGGCCAAAATTCCCATGTGACCTCCGAGGCATGGTCCGCACGTCGGGGTTGAGACTGCTGCTCCGGCATCGAGAAAAATGTCCATCAGGCCCTCCCTCACGCACTGCTTAAACACATTCGGGGTTGCCGGAATAATAATGCATCTCACGTTTTCATGCACTTTATGGCCGCTTAGAATCTCAGCGGCCACGCGCATATCTTCGATTCTGCCGTTCGTACATGAGCCGATAACGACCTGGTCGACCTGGACCGAGTTTGCTTCCTCAACCGGTCTGCTGTTCGACGGAAGAGGCGGGAAGGCGACCTGCAATCCGATTTCCTCAGCGTTCAACTCGATAACATTGTGGTAGGGCGCATCGGCGTCGCTTTTCACGGCGTGAAAGCTTCTTTGAGCGCGTGGTCTGACATAGTCCATGGTGACCTCGTCAGGTTCCATTATCCCCGTTTTTGCGCCTGCCTCGATGGCCATGTTACACATCGTCAAGCGGTCGGCCACCGAAAGATATGACAATGTGTCTCCGCCGAATTCCATCACCTGGTATAAAGCTCCGTCAACACCGATGCGTCCGATGGTGTACAGAATGATGTCCTTGCCCGAGACCCACTCGGAAAGCGCTCCGTGATAAACGAACTTGGTGGTTTCCGGCACTCGCAGCCACACCTCTCCTGTCGCCATCGCCGCGGCAAGGTCGGTGCTGCCTACGCCTGTCGAGAATGCGCCGAGCGCTCCATACGTGCATGTGTGGGAGTCTGCGCCGATCACAAGGTCGCCGGGCAGGACCAGGCCCATCTCGGGTAAGAGGGCGTGTTCAATTCCCATTTTGCCCACTTCGTAGAAATAATCGAGTCCGTGCGCTCGCGCGAAGGTACGCATGCGCTTCACTTGTTCGGCGGACTCGATGTCTTTGTTCGGAACAAAATGGTCGGCTATCAATGCGATTCTGGCGGGGTCGAATACTTTGGATGCTCCGATTTGTTCGAAGGCTTCGATAGCAATGGGGGCGGTAATATCGTTGCCCAGCGCAAAGTCAACCGAGGCGTTGATCAATTGCCCGGGCGAGACTTCCTCCACACCGGCGTGCTTCGCCAGTATCTTTTCAGCGATCGTTTTTGCCATAAACTTTCTTGTATGAATTGCGCCATTCGTCAATCCGCCTGTGTCGGGACGACCGTTCGCAGTATTCTATCACTTCCCGTGATTCGTTGCCAAGCGTTTTCGATGCGCTTCAGGCGCCACCCGCCTTTTTGTGGGGCTTTGGCATTTTCTTGTCCCGCGAAATGGCGATCTTGCCGCTCCGAACGACTTCCTTTATCCCAAATTCGCTCAAAAGCTCCATGATGCCCCGCACTTTATCCTCGGTCCCTGTGACCTCGATGGTGAGAGAGTGGGGCGACACATCGACGATTTTGCCTCGAAAAATGTCCACGACCTGCATGATTTCCGACCGGGCGCCGCCATCTGAATGAACCTTTATCAGAGCCAGCTCTCTGTCAATGAATTCATCTTGTGTCAGATCATTGACCTTGATCACGTCAATTAGCTTGTTCAGTTGTTTCATTATTTGTTCGAGGATGACGTCGTCCCCGTGTGTTACGATAGTAATGCGGGAGATGGAAGGGTCCTCGGTCTCTCCGACTGAGAGGCTGTCGATGTTGAATCCTCGCCCGCTGAAGAGTCCGGAAATCCTTGCGAGCACCCCGAATCGATTTTCCACGAGTACGGAGATGGTATGTTTCATGCAAGTCCCCCAATCATTTCGCGAATTCCCGCGCCGACAGGGACCATCGGGTAGACGTTTTCTTCGCGCGAGACATGGAAATCGAGTATGCAGGGAAGCGGCGATTCCAGCGCCTCGCTGATCGCAGGGCGCACCTCTTTGTTTTGTGTGACCTTGATCCCCTTGGCGCCATATGCTTCGGCGAGCTTCACGAAATCCGGATTGTCAATGAGGCAGGTGGAGGAATATCGGCGGTTATGAAAGAGTTCCTGCCATTGCCTGACCATGCCGAGGAAGTGATTGTTCAGTATTGCCACCTTGACGGGCAGTTTGTTGTTCACTGCGGTTGCGAGTTCCTGAATGTTCATCTGAATGCTTCCGTCGCCGGCGATGTCAAATACGACTTTGTCGGGTCGGCCGATTTGAGCCCCGATTGCGGCCGGCAGACCGTAGCCCATCGTACCGAGACCGCCCGATGAAAGGAAGGTGCGCGGCTTTTTGTATTTGTAGTACTGGGCCGCCCACATTTGATTTTGTCCGACTTCGGTGGTTATGATTGCGTCGCCTTTGGTCAACTCGTAAATTTGCTCGATCACGTATTGCGGCTTGATCTCGGAGTCGTTCTTCCGGTAAACGAGGGGATAGTTTTTCTTCCACTCTTTTATCTGCTTCAACCATTCCTTGTTTTTTGTCCGCTTTACGAGCGGAAGCAATTTTGCCAGAATTCTTGAAGCGTCTCCCACGATGGGGACATCCACTCTGACACTCTTGCTGATAGCGGTGGGATCAACATCGACGTGGATGATTTTGGCATTTACGGCGAATTCCTTTGTATTCCCGGTAACGCGGTCGTCGAATCGCGTGCCGATTGCGATAACCAGGTCGCATTCGGAAAAGGCATAATTCGCGTACCGTGTTCCGTGCATGCCGGGCATTCCGAGAAAGAGGTCATCATCGCCGGGAAAACCGCCTAACCCGAGCAGACTCGTTGTGACGGGTATTTTCGTTTTGTGCGCAAGCTGGGTGACGGCGCGTGAGGCGCCCGACGATATGACTCCGCCTCCCGCATAGATGACAGCTTTCTGAGATGAATTAATCAGCTCGGCGGCCCGTTTTATCTGTTTCATATTTCCTTCGACCACCGGCTTGTACCCGCGGATGTTGACAATCTCCGGATAGACAAATTCGGCTTCGTTGGTTGCGACGTCTTTCGGAAGGTCAACCAGCACGGGTCCCGGCTTGCCGGTGGAAGCTATGTGAAATGCCTCTTTTATGGTGCGGGCAATATCTGCGGTTTCCCGCACGAGGAAATTATGTTTGGTGACGGGACGACTGATGCCGACAATGTCTGCTTCCTGAAACGCATCGTTTCCGATCATCGGTGTGGGAACCTGTCCGGTAAATACCACGAGCGGAACGGAGTCCATATTTGCGGTGGCCAGACCAGTAACCGTGTTGCATGCGCCAGGGCCGGATGTAACAAGGCACACCCCCACCCTGCCGGTTGCTCTTGCATAACCGTCGGCGGCGTGCGTTGCGCCCTGTTCGTGTCGCGTAAGAATCACCCTGATGGGCGAATCAAACAGCGCGTCAAATATCGGAATTACCACGCCGCCGGGAATCCCGAATATGACGTCAACCTGTTCCTTCAGGAGTGATTCAACAAAGATTTGTGCGCCTTGTATCTTTGACATGACTCTAACAATCGCCTGCCTTTCCGGGTTTCATCAATCCTGGAAGACCGCGCCGGTGCTTCCCGACGTGACGAGCTTGGCGTAGCGTGCCAGGTAGCCTTCGGAAATTTTTGGTTTTGGCGGTTTCCAGGTCTTCAATCGTTTTTTCATTTCGGCATTCGTCAGCCGCACGTGGAGTTTCTTTTTGGGAATATCTATTTCAATGATGTCACCGTTTCGAAGCAGCGCGATCGGTCCTCCAGCCATGGCTTCCGGCGAGACATGCCCGATGGAGGCGCCCGTCGTGGCTCCCGAGAATCGGCCGTCGGTTATCAGGGCTACATCCTTGTCCATCCCGATTCCCTTTATGGCCGCGGTGGGAGTAAGCATTTCCTGCATTCCGGGACCGCCTTTGGGTCCTTCGTATCGTATTACGATGACTTCGCCTGCCTTTATTTTCCGGCCGATAATGGCGGAGGCGGCTTCGCTCTCGCTCTCGAAGATGCGTGCCGGTCCGCTGTGCTTGAGCATCTCCGGGGCAACGGCCGACTGTTTGACGATGGAACCCCCCGGCGCGAGATTCCCGAACAACACGGCCAGGCCACCCGTGTCGTGATACGGATTATCAAGCGAGCGGATGACATTGGAATCTTTGACCTTTGCTCCGCGAATAGTGGATGCAAGGTTCTTGCCCGTTACTGTGAGAGCGCTTCCATCGGCCAGTTTTCCTTTCAACAGGGTTTTCAGAATAGCCTCCACACCGCCGGCATAATAGAGGTCTTCCAGATGATGGGGGCCGCCGGGCGCCATATTGCAGATGTGAGGGGTTTTTTCCGATATTTTGTTAAAAATATCAAGCGGCAGCTCCATTGCGGCCTCGTGCGCGATTGCCGGCAGGTGCAGCGCCGAGTTTGATGAACCCCCAAACGCCATATCCAGAGCGATTGCATTATAAACAGCTTTCCGCGTTATGATATCTCGAGGCCGGATACCTTTCTTAATGAGGTTTACGACAGCCATTCCCGCCTCTTTTGCGAGCCGATACCGCTCGGAGAACACCGCCGGTATCGTGCCGTTTCCGGGAAGCGCTATGCCGAGCGCTTCGCACAAGCAATTCATCGTGTTGGCCGTGAACATGCCGGAACAAGCGCCGGCGCCGGGACACGCGCAGTTTTCCATTTCCTTCCAAAGGAACTCGCTGATTTCGCCGGATGACGCCTTGGGAATATTGGCGAACATCGTATTGAGGTCGATAGCTTTGCCGTCGAGTCTTCCGGCAAGCATCGGTCCGCCGCTGCAAATCACGGCGGGAATATTCAGTCGCGCCGCGGCCATGACCATCCCGGGAACAATTTTATCGCAGTTCGGAACGAGCACCAGTCCGTCAAAGGGGTGCGCGCGCGCCATAATCTCAACAGAATCGGCGATCAATTCACGGCTTCCGAGTGAATACTTCATGCCCTCGTGGTTCATTGCGATTCCATCGCAGACACCGACCGTTCCGAAAAGTATGGGCGTCGCGCCACTCATGCGGACACCGTCTTTCACGGCCTGCGCGACTTTATCGAGGTGAATATGACCGGGGATTATTTCGTTGTAGGCGCATGCTATGCCGACGAGCGGACCCGACAGTTCCTTGTCGGTAAATCCCATGGCCTTGAAGAGCGACCGGTGAGGCCCCTTGGCTATTCCTTCGACCATCATCCGGCTTCTCTGGTTCCCCTTTTGTTTTGCACTTTTGCTCATGTTGCCCCACCTTCGTTATATTTATTCATGACCATGTCGAATTGCAGAGTGAAGGTATCCCTGATCGTCGTACAGGCACGTTCAATAATTGGTCCCAACCGGCTCTTTTCCTCTGAAGTAAACTCCGAAAGCACATAATCGCTCAGATTCCCAACCGGGTCTTCCCCCCGAATACCGATTCGAAGTCGGGGAAAAGCATGCGAACCGACGCGTGAAATTATCGATGCCATTCCTTTGTGCCCTCCGGAACCACCGGCCGGCCTCAAACGCATTCTTCCGAAGGGCAGGTCAATATCGTCATATATGACCAACAGAGAAGATAATTCAAGTTTATAAAAACGAACAAGCGGCCCGATTGCATCGCCGCTCAAATTCATGAAATTCTGGGGTTTGATGAGGATGACCTCTTCGTCGGCAATCAAGCCCGATGCGAGCCTTGCTTTGAATTTCTGGCGCGAGAAGGAAACGTGAAGGTCGGCCGCAAGCCTGTCGACAACCATAAACCCGATGTTATGTCTGGTGAGCGCATATCGCTTTCCGGGATTCCCAAGCCCTGCAACGAGTCTCACTCTTTCGTCTTCCGTTTCTCTTCCGCCTTTGGCTCCTCTTTTTCCGCGTCCTTCTCCGGTCTCTTCTCCTTTGTTCCCACCACTTCGGGTTCGGCGCCTTCAATTTCCGGAGCCGCCGCCGCTTCCACCACTTCCTCTACCCGGGGAGAGGCGATCGACACCACTGCCGCGTCCCAATCCGTCAACACGGTAACACCGTCGGGCAAAATTAAATCGGCGACAGAAAGGGAATCGCCCATCTGCAGGCCGCTGATATCAACGTCGATGTAGTCGGGAATATTTAGAGGCAACGTTTCGATTTCCAATTCCCACAGGGAGTGTTCGAGTATCCCCCCCTGCTTCACGCCGGGTGATTCGCCAACTAATTGGAACGGGACTGTAGTCCTGATTGTCTCATCGAGCGATATGGAGCAAAAATCGACATGCTGCATGGTTTCCTTCATGGGGTCAATCTGCAAGTCTTTTACGACCACTGTCATGGGTTCGCTCTCGCTCCCCGCGACGGTCAATCGAATGATGGCGTTTGCGCCGGCATGCGTGTGCAGGACCCTGGAAAGGTCCTTGGGGTTGACAGAAAGAGAGACCGACTGATTATCCTTTCCATAGAGAACGCCGGGCAACAATCCCATTTTTCTGCAGCCTTTCGCTCCCTTTTTCCCTGTTTCGCGCCGGACATTTGCGTTCAAATCTACGATTTCCATTAGCTTGGCTCCTCATCAAGAAAACAACAAAACAGACAAGGTCTTCGTCATGTTTCTACTTTTTCAGCTCGCGCGCCGGCATTCCCACGAACACAGCATGGGGGGGAATGTTATGATGCTTCGGCACGATTGCGCCGGCGCCCGTAACAGCCTTCTTCCCCACCCGGACGGGCGCAATCAAAACGGTCCCGCTTCCGATTGAGGCGCCGTCCTCGATGATGGTCTCGTTCTTCCTCGATCCGTCATAATTCGCGGTTATCGTGCCGGCGCCGATATTCACGTCGCTACCCACTCGTGCATCTCCGATATATGTCAGGTGGTTTGCCTTTGAGCCGTCTTCGATGACGGATTTCTTAATTTCAACAAAGTTTCCGATATGCACATTCTCGCCGATGATCGCTTCCGGCCTCAGGTGAGAATACGGACCGATTCGGCTCGAATCGCGGACCACGCACGAGGAGAGGTACGACATGACAATGACAACATTCGAGCCGATTTCGCTGTCTGTTATGTAGGTCTGGGGACCGATGACCGTTCCCTTGCCTATCCGAGTGTATCCCTCGATGTAGGTGAACGGATAGACCACCACGTCCTGTTCCACCCTCACCGTTTCGGAGATGAAAGTTGTGCCTGGGTCGATGACGGTTACTCCGTCTTCCATCAACTTTTGCAATATGCGCTCGCGCATTATGTTGCCGACGCATGCGAGCTGGCTCCGATTGTTCACCTGCATTATCTCGACCTCATTCGAGGTCGTTATCGTTTCCACTTTTTTCCGAGCCTTCGTCAACACCTCAATGACATCCGTCAGGTAGTATTCCTGTTGCTTGTTCGATGTCCCGATTTTTTGCAGCGCATCGACCAGCGAAGCCGACTTGAAGCAATATATTCCCGAATTTATTTCCTTGGCTTTTCTCTGGACAGCCGTCGCGTCCTTTTCCTCGACAATTTTTCGTATCTTTCCAGCCTTGTTGCGAACAACCCGGCCAAACCCTTTTGGGTCGGATACTCGTGTGGTCACTATTGTGGCGCATGCGCCGCTCCTTTTATGTTTTTCCAGCAATGAGCGGAGAGTCTGCGGCCGAAGCAACGGAACATCGCCATACAGAACAACGACGTCTCCGTCGTATCCGGTCAGGTGCTTGCGAGTCTGCAACAGGGCGTGCCCCGTGCCGAGTTGTTCGGCCTGAGTCACGTATGTGACGCTATCCCCCAAAAATTCGCGAACCAGTTCCTGTTTGAAACCTACCACAAGATAGGTCTTGTCCGGCGTCACGCTCTTGGCGGTTCTGACGACGTAATCGATCATCGGCCTTCCGCAGACCTTGTGCAATACCTTTGGAATCTCGGATTTCATGCGTGTGCCCTGGCCGGCAGCAAGAATTACACACACGCAGGAATTCCGCGATTGACCACTCATGGCAACTCCTCCCAAGGGAGACTCGAATAAATCAACAAATGGCTGGGGAGGCAGGATTCGAACCTGCGCATGTCGGCTCCAAAGGCCGATGCCTTACCGCTTGGCGACTCCCCAGACTCCGTAAACTTCACTCCCGCAGTCCTTTAGGGTTCGCGAAAAGCACGACGTAATCGTTTTATAATATCAAAAGGGCTGGTCAATGTCAAATGGTTAATGTTGATACATGCTTCTTTCGCCTTGTACTGCGTCCAAACGTGAGGAAATTCTTGTTTGTCGCTCAGTCGGGCGACGCTTCGAGAGGTTTTCGTGTCAAGGCCCGATAGAAATGTCCTCTAGTTTAGCCCATTAGAAATGTCCTCTT
>CAYVQZ010000033.1:28746-56942 GCA_964453435.1 uncultured bacterium | reverse complement strand
ACCAGCATACCACAGCCGCGCAGAAAGGGTCAATAATTATTTACGGATAAGCTCTTAGTGTTCGGGATTACGGGGAAACGGCGTTCGGAAAACAAGGCTCGGGGAAAAAGGCTCTTGACTTTTTTGCGGTTTTTGAGTATATAATAGTAGTGGATTCTTAAGGAGGATTGCGTTTTGAAACGGGGAGAAACGCAATCCGTAATTTTTGGTATTTCCGAGGTCTGGACCCACGGGGGCGTAGTTCAGTTGGTTAGAACGCCGGCCTGTCACGCCGGAGGTCGCGAGTTCGAGTCTCGTCGCTCCCGCCATATTCCCGAGAGTCAACCGGTAACAATGCGCCAACCATACGGGAATCTCATCTTTTCCGGTGCGGAAATTCATTCGAAAGAAATCCTCGCTTTTACGCGTACTTTCGCCAGACTATAGAAGGACCCTTCCGCTGTGCTCCGTGCTGCTTCTTTTTTTCGTACCCCTTGTGTCAGCACTTGAGTTAGGTTCACTCGCACCCGGTTTCTCGCTGATAAACCTTATGGGAGAATCCGTGGAATTGGCGAAACCGGAAAAAGAGCGGCTCGTTCTCGTGTTCTTTTTCGATGCTTCCCCCGACTCAGTTGACATATTGAGGAAACTGGACGAGGCGGCGCAAAGAAGTGTCGGGGTGTTTTCTGTCATTGGTGTCAGTCCCGAAAACGAAAAATCTCTGGTGAGACGAGTCAAGGATGAAGCGCTGTTCGGAAGTGTTCTTGTCGATGGGAAAGGTCTGACATTCAACCAATATGGTTTCAGGGGAAAGCTCCCGGCGGCGGTGGTTATAGCGGCGGGAGGAATTGTCGCATCGATTCAGACGAATATAACGAATGCCGCTGTTCCGGTGCGAACGTGCGCTGACACATTGGTGGCAATGCGGGCGTATCAGTCCGCCTTCAATATTTACGAGTCCATGCCGGAGAGCTGGATGAAGCGGAAGGAAAAGATACTGGCTTTGAGCCTTGTTCGGATGCTGATGGGCGAGAACGAGGCTGCGAAACAGCTTCTCGATACCCTTTCAAATCGGCCGTCTCCTCCGACAGAAATGCATGCATCCCTCGGGTTGCTCTCGTTTCTGCGTGGCGCCGATGCGGATGCCTTGGCGAAGTGCAGGGAGGCGCCGAACAGCGGATTCGCCAACTGGGTCGCCGGCATGGTCAGAAATCGGAACGGCGAATGCGATGCCGCGAGCGATGCTTTTCGGAAGGCCGCTAAAGGCAGCTTCATGTTTGACTGGCAGAAGGGGATCGTATTGAACATGGCGGCACGCGTTGCGGAGCAAGGCGGGGATTCCGGCCTCTCCCTGCAACTTTACAAAGAGGCCTTGCTGGCTGCTCCAATGGACCCGAAAATTAACTGTAATCTCATGACCGTCCACTGGACCGGCGGGAATTATCCGGCCGCTTCGGCCTATGCCGACACCTTAAAAACAACGCAGGTGAGCGATAAGTTTATTCGGTCGCTGCTGGATGAGTTTGAATCCGCAATGGAGTTTTCGAGGGACGGGATGGCACAGAAGAGATTAATGAAGACCTTGAGCGAAAGAACGGGAAGTGAGAAGGCCAAAAGGTCGTCGGCCGTTCTGCCGCGAACCGCCATTATCTACGACCTTGACTGCAAGATCTGCTGTGCCGATCTCGACCGCTTGAATGTTGCGGCGGGAAGCTTGTTGCGTCGCACTTTCGAAGACATCGGCTCCCTGGCAACGGTGAAGAGGCCGGAAATACTTGCTGCGGCGGACCTTCTTAAAATACCTGCTTCCGACCTCGGAACTCCAACACACCTTGCGAAGGTGGCGCATGCACTTTCGGTTGACCTGATGACTCTGGGTGAGATAGGGAACTACAAAGGTCAATATGTGCTTAACCTTCGAGTGGCTGACATGGTTTCGAATGGGGTTATCGCCGTTACATCGGAACGGTTGAGTTCCCTTGACCGGTTGGCGCCTGCTATCGAACGAGCCGCTTCATCCTTGATGCAGCAAATCGGCGCCCATTACACCGGTGGTTAGCTCTCCCGTTTTCTTCCTGTTTGTGTGAGGCCTTATCTCGCCTGCTGCTGTGTGACCATGGCAACGGTTTCACCGATTCTCGCAGGACTTTCACAAACCGTTATCCCCGCAGCTTCCATCGCGTCTATTTTCTCGGCTGCCGTACCCTTGCCGCCGGCAATGATGGCGCCCGCATGACCCATCCGTTTGCCGGGCGGAGCCGTACGACCGGCGATGAAACCCACGACCGGTTTGGTCATGTTTTCTTGCACGTAAGCCGCCGCTTCTTCTTCGGCTGCGCCTCCGATCTCGCCGATAATGACGACCGCCGTGGTGCCGTCGTCATCCTGGAAAAGCTGCAAAAGGTCCACAAATGAACTTCCAATGATCGGGTCTCCGCCAATTCCGATGCACGTTGACTGGCCGATGTCTCGTCGGGTCAGTTGGTCAACCGCCTCATAGGTGAGCGTTCCGCTCCGAGAGATGAGCCCAACCGGTCCCGGTTTGTGAATGAATCCGGGCATGATGCCCGCCTTGCATTTCCCGGGCGCGATAACGCCGGGACAATTGGGACCGATTAAGCGGGTTGTCCTTCCCCGCAGATAGCGTTTTACTCCTACCATATCAATCGTGGGAATTCCCTCAGTGATACAGACAACAAGCTCCACTCCGGCATCGGCTGCTTCCATAATTGCGTCAGCCGCGAAGGGCGGTGGAACGAAAACCATAGAGGCGTTTGCTCTTGTTTCCCGAACAGCTTCTTCCACCGTGTTGAAAACCGGAACGTCATCCATCTTGCTCCCGCCTTTTCCCGGTGTCACTCCCGCCACGATGTTCGTCCCGTATTCGACGCATTGTTGCGTGTGAAAAGCCCCTTCTTTTCCGGTAATCCCCTGCACCAGCAGGCGGGTATTTTCATCCACGAGGATACTCATGCCGCACCTCCGCCAAGGGCCGCAACAGCTCTATGAGCGGCCTCATCAAATGTCTCTGCCACCGTGAATTTCAAGCCGGATTTCGCGAGAATGGCTCTGGCTTCTTCTGAATTCGTTCCTTCAAGCCGCACGACAATGGGAACCGTGACTTCGACTTCTTTGAGTGCTTCGATTATGCCATTGGCTACGCGGTCGCAGCGTACGATTCCGCCGAATATGTTAATCAGCACGGCCCGAACGTTCCTGTCGGAAGTGAGAATCCGGAACGCATTGGCAACACGTTCGGAACTGGCGGCGCCGCCGACATCGAGGAAGTTTGCCGGCATCTGTCCGTGAAGTTTTATTATATCCATGGTTGCCATCGCCAATCCCGCGCCGTTGACCATGCACCCAACGGTCCCGTCAAGACGGATGTAACTCAGGTTGTGTCTGGACGCTTCCACTTCAATAGGGTCTTCCTCGTCCGTATCCCGCAAAGACTTCAGGTCTTCATGCCGATATAAGGCATTGTCGTCCAGATTTATTTTGGCGTCCAGCGCGAAGACGTCGTTCTCTTCGGTGATTGCGAGCGGATTGATTTCGGCCAGCGAACAGTCGCACTCGACAAACGCGCGATATAAACTCGATATCATGCGGCCGATTTTGCCACTCAGCTCTTTCGAAAGATTCAATCCGTAGCAGAGCTTGCGAATCTGAAACGGCTGGAGCCCCACGGCCATATCCACGGCAACTCGCAAAATCCTCTCCGGCGTTTTTGCCGCTACTTCTTCGATGTCCATTCCCCCGGCCTCACTTGCCATTATGACGGGGCTCTCGCCGGCACGGTCGATTACGACACCCAGATACAGTTCGCGCGCTATCCTGCCGGCCTCCTCAACGAGAACACGTTTGACAAAGCGGCCCTCCGGGCCGGTCTGGTGGGTCATCAACATCATTCCGATAATCGAGGCGGCCGCATTCTGTGCCTCGTCCGGGCTGTTTGCACTTTTTATTCCGCCTCCTTTGCCACGACCGCCCGCATGGATTTGGGCCTTGACCACGACAGGCGCACCGAGTTCTGCCGCTATCGAACGCACCTGTCCCGGGGTTTCTGCCACGCGGCCGCGCGGGACGGGAACCCCAAATTTTCTCAACAGGTCCTTCGCTTGATATTCGTGAATCTTCATACGGTCTCCCCTGCATGAGGTTGGTTGGTCCAGGATTTTTTGGATGGGAAACAGCCGGTCAATAGGCCGGCAGATTGCCATAGCTTAACAGAATTTCTGCAAGCGTGTCAAAGCCCTTTTCGTGAAAAAGGTCCTGTTTCGCGACGGTCCGACCTCCTTGACAAATATATTGAAATTGTGTATTTTAGTGTCTGCATACGGCCTTTCCGCTAATGGCGGGATAGCTCAGTCGGTAGAGCAGAGGACTGAAAATCCTTGTGTCAACGGTTCGATTCCGTTTCCCGCCACTTCTTATCCGGGTATTCCGGTAAATTCTCCCCCCCGCAGTTCTGAAAATGCGGCAAGATAAGACCGCTTATCGGATATCCGTCGGCTGTCAGGGTCCTTTTCAGCGTTTTCAATACACACGTTCCCGGGTTGAAGAACTGTTAGTATCGGACAGACGCCTACCTGTTTCCGTCACATCATGGTTTCATCAAATCTCTGCGGGGCTATGGCAGCCTGTGGAGTGTGGGAATAGTTGTAGTCGCCGCTTCGTGTTCGCTTTTCCTTCGTGGCTGGTTGGCTCTTTTCTCCGCGATATGCGTACGTATTTCCCGGCGGTCACTCCCGTCCATCGCCGAGTGTCCTTCCATCCGCACCTCTTGTTTCCAGGAAGCTCGGGAAAGAGGATATTTCTATGGGGCGGTGACATTCGCCGGCAGACGGTGCGATGTTTGCATGATAAAGGGATAAGATATATCATTTACGCGTGCAGCAGCCCGGCGCTGGGAATCTTTGCCGTGAAGACATTTCCTCAAATTGGAAGCTATATCCAGAAACGCATACAGCATGGAACAGCGGAACGATGACACCACGGTCCTGCGGCTGAAAGCAAAATTCGCAGATTGACATCGCACAGCGTGCCTGAATGTCCGAGTATGCGGGGGAACAGTAAGTGAAGACGGAGATAGTGGCGCCGATGCCGGGGATGATTATTGAAATCCGTGTGAATGTGGGTGATGCTGTTCGCGAATTTCCAACGGTGGCTGTCCTCGAGGCAATGGAGATGGAAAACCAGGTGGCTTCCACGACCAATGGGAAGGTGTGCGATATCAAGGTGACGGCCGGAGAACCGGTGAAAGCCGACCAGGTGCTTACGGTATGAGAATAATGCATGCAAGCAATGCGCTCGCGCACTCAATCATTGAAGGAGGTCGGATTTGAATAAGACAATCGTGGTGGTCGGGACTCTCGACACCAGAGGTGACGAAGTAAAATTCCTGGAGAAAATCATCGAGAAACGCGGGAAAAAGGCAATAGTGGTGGATGCCGGTGTCATGGGACAGCCATTGTTTGAAGGCGATTTCAGCAGAGAACAGGTTTCCGAAGCGGGCGGCAAAAGCCTTGGAGAGCTTATTCAGGCAGCCGAGCAGGGCGCTGACCGGTATGAGGCGACCAGGATTATGATCGAAGGCGTTAAGGCAATCGCTCTCGATTTATATTCGAAAGAACAACTGGACGGTATCATGAGCCTCGGCGGCAGCACCGGCGCGACGCTTGGAGCGACGGCAATGAAGGCGCTGCCGATAGGCGTTCCCAAGCTTATTCTCACCACCTTTATCGATTCTGCGCCGATAGCCGATGCGGATATAACCGTCATGCAGTCGCCCGTCGACCTGGTCGGCCTGAATAGAATTGTCAGGAAGACCTTGTCAAACGCCGCCGGCGCAATATGCGGGATGGTCGAGCAGGACATCGCGGAAACGGACCGGAAAAAGCTTGTTGGCATAACCGCCCTGGGGGTGACGACACCGGCCGTTCAGAATGTCATTTCCCGTCTCGAGAAAAGGGGATGCGATTCATTGGTGTTTCACGCCAAGACCGCAGAGTTGGACAAACTCGTCAAGGGAGGCGCGGTCGATGCGATAATCGACCTGACGTCGTTCGAAACGGTCCCGATGGCTCTTTATGCCGACGAAATAGTCTCGCTGCTGGTCGGTAGCCCCGAGGTGCGCAGAACGCGATTGGACAGCGCCGGCGAACGAGGGCTTCCGCAGATAATCGCGCCGGGCGGGCTGGACATGCATATCTTTCCGGGGAGCGGCATCGAGTCGGTTCCCTCCGAATACCGGGAGCGGGCCTGGACAATGCATGGCGAGAACATCGTGTTGTTCAGGACGAGCAAAGAGGAAATGGAAAAAATCGCGCGCAGCATCGCCGACCGGGCAAACAGGGCTTCGGGTCCGGTCGCAATCCTCATTCCGTTGCGAGGTTTCTCGGAGGCGAGCAAAAAGGGCGCGCCCTTATACGACCCCGAGGTCGACCGGCGCTTTATCGACGCGCTCAAGGAACATATTGAGGAAAGAGTGAAGGTAATCGAGGTCGATTGCCATATCAATGATGATGCATTCGCAGCTCTCGTGGACAGGACGTTCGAAGAGATTATTTCTGAAAGGTGAGCAGAACATGCCCACACGTGTTACAAGGAACGAAATCCTGGAGAGGCTCAGGAGCGAGATCAGCCGGAACCGGCCCGTGTTCGGGGCGGGATGCAGCGCGGGAATAATAGCGAAATGCGCCGAGCAGGGCAAAGCGGATTTGATAATCGTTTACAGCACCGGAAAGACACGGATGATGGGGCTCCCGACCACGATTATCGGACCGTCGAACCCGATAACGCTCGGGATGGCGGATGAATTGATGAATGTTGTGAAAAATACACCCATCATTGCGGGAGTCGAAGCGAACGACCCCTTTCACCTCGACTTGGCCGCTTTATTGAATCGCTTCATCGAAAAGGGCTTCAACGGGGTGATTAATTTTCCGACGGTAGGGCTTTATGAAACTCTCATAGAAGGAGGCATGGCCCTTCGAAAATTTACGGAACACATGGCGCCCGGTTACGGCGTCGAACATTGGGGATGGCCGAGAGAGGTGGAGATGGTTCGGATTCTGCGACAGCGCGACATATTCACCATGGTCTATGTGTTCACACCAGCCGACGCCGCGGAGATGGCAGCCGCAGGCGCCGATGTGGTATGCGTGCATGTCGGCCCGACCATGGGGGGCATGACCGGATTTGCCGAACTGGAAGACCTGGAAGCGCTGCTGAAAAAATCGCAGGATGCAATCGAGGCGGCGAGGCGGGAGAATCCCGAGGTAATCTGCCTGATTCATGGAGGTCCGTTTTACGACCCGGAGAGCGCGGCAATCATATACGAGAAGACAGATGCTCAGGGGTTCGTCGCCGCTTCGGCAATCGAGAGAACACCGATTGAGAGAGCCGTGCTGGAAACGTGCCAGGGTTTCAAGAACCATGCTTTGAGGAAGCATTAGACAGGCTGAATAGCCTTCTTGCCGATTCGATTTGCGAGAGAGAATGTAAAAGATGACAAAACGCAAGGTAATAATCAGAAAATGTGAAGATTACGACCTGTCGAGAATAAAGGAGATACTACGAGAGGGGATTGAGGAACTGGCCGCGAGGCCGTCCGGCAGGATATTCATTAAGCCAAATGTCGTGATGGCGAACACGGATTACATTCATCATTCCTACACCGAGCCGCGCGTTGTCGAGGCGATGGTCGGCGTCTTGCGCGAGCGCGATTCGGATGCGGACATAACGATGGGAGAATCGGGCGGCATCGGCATGCCGACCCGGTTAGTTTTTGCCGATTCGGGATACCGGACGCTGGCAAAACGATTGGATGTGCCGCTCAGTAATTTCAACACGGAAAGAACGAAGCAGATCAGCCTGTCGAAAGCAAAATGGCATAAAACGCTGATGGTTCCGCGGCGCCTGCATGAAGCGGAATACAAAATATGGATGCCGAAACTGAAATATCATATCGTTTGCCAGATCACGAACACCGTCAAGCTCAACATCGGCATCCTGACCCACAAAGAGAGGTTCCTGTATCATGACGACAGATTGAACGAAAAAATCGTCGACCTGCTCGAGATAGGATATCCGGACCTGGTTGTGACCGATGCAATAACCATCGGACACGGCTTCGAATCAAGCCCATATCCATTTCACTTGGGCGCGATGATCATTTCGAACGACCCGTTGGCTGCGGACATGGTGGCGGCCCGTATGCTGAATTACGAGCCGGAAGAGGTTTTGCATCTCGTCGAAGCAAGCCAGAGAGGATATGGCTCGCTGCATTTTGATGACATCGTAATCACGGGAGACGCAGGTATCGAGGAACTGGCCGAGAAAACCCGCTGCATCGAGCCTCCCTATCCGGCTCATTTCGGATTGAACAGGGTGAAAACGCCGCTCAAGTTTTATGAAGGCGTCAATCCTGACACGGGGAATATCTGCTATGGAGGATGTATCTGTTCCATCAAGGGCGTTCTGGGCACCGCTGAAAAAAGGTATGCCGGAGCTCTCGCAAAGGCGAGGCCGGGCGCAATCGTTATGGGTCGTTACAGGGGCGACGTCATCCACCCGGGCGAACCCGTGGCGTTGATAGGAACCTGTTCCGGCGTGGAAGGCAGGCTCGAAGCCGCCAAGGTCTTTCGCATCAAGGGTTGTCCCCCGAAGGTTGCGCGTCTCGCGGTAACGCTATTGCATAAATTCGATATAAAGAGCCCCGCATTCGAGCCCGGGAATATCGCGAAGATCGCATATCATTCGCTCGTTGAGGCCTTGGCAAAAGCGCTTATACCCTTTTCCTGGAGGGGCGCCCCGAACGGAGACGCCGTGGAGCGGGCCGGCGTCGGCAGGGATTGATGAGCCGATAGCTCGCACCAGGATCTTGCACGAGGAGATTCCATGCATGGCGCAAAACGTATTGTTCACTCCCATCAATATTGGCAGCCTCGAGCTATCGGGGCGCCTGGTCAAGTCGGCGACGACGGAAACCCGTTGCACGGAAGACGGTTTCGTCACCGACGAACTCATTGGATATTACGAACAGATAGCGCGTGGCGGAACGCCCCTGCTTATCACCGGCAACGCATTCTTTGACCTTTACTCGAAGGCGGGACCACGACAACTCGGCGCGGACAACGACGACAAGATTCCGGGACTTCGGCGTCTCGCAGATGCCGTTCATCGACACGGCTCAAAGGTCTTCATGCAGATATATCATGTTGGCCGTCAGGCGATACCCCGTTTCGTCGGCCGAAAGGATGCGGTGGCGCCCGCGCCCGTTTTCGAGCCGACTCTTGGTGTGCGCCCGCGCGAAATCACCAAAGAAGAAATAGGGGAGACCATTCGGGGGTTTGCCGATGCCGCCGCTCGCGCCCGCGAAGCCGGCTTCGACGGCATTCAAATCCATGCGGCGCACGGCTATCTTCTCAGCGCTTTTCTGACTCCTCACACGAACCGGCGGAAGGACGAGTACGGGAGTTCCTTCGAAAAGCGTCTCCGGCTTCTCATCGAGGTGTACCGCGCCATCCGTGAACGGGTAGGTGATGACTATCCCGTCATCATGAAGATTAACGGTTCTGACGACCTTCCTCTCCGCAAGGGGTTGACAACGGATGAACTGGTTGAAGTTGCTCGGAGAATGGAGGATGAGGGAATCGACGGGGTTGAGATAACGGCGGGTCATTACGAATCGGGGTTCACGTTCGAGCGAGGTCAATGGAAAAAATTCTTTTCCACAGTTACGACAATCGGGATGGGCACAAATCTGTCGTGGTATCACCGTGGAACCGCGCGGTTGCTGGCTCCCCTCCTGGACTTCGGGCTCAGGCGGGTGGCCGGTTACAGGGAGGGCTTCAACCTGAGCTACTCAAGGTCTTTCAAACAAGCGCTCCGAATCCCGGTGATATGCGTCGGGGGTTTCGTGCGCCGCGAGGCGATGGAAAACGCCATCAGAAGCGGTGGTTGCGACATGGTTGCGGTTGCTCGAGCGCTTATCGCCGACCCGTTTCTGTATCGGCACATGCAGCAGGGAGTCCAAGGGCCCGAGTGCGACTTTTGCAACGAGTGCTACGCGCGCGGCGCAATGTGGCCGGTGGACTGTTATAACGAAGAAATCCGCGCCGAACGCGACCGCATGCTAAAGGGTCTCCAGGGCGCGTTGCCGGAATAACTTTCCGGGCGCTTTTGGTTGTCATTCTGAGCCCTTCGAGTCCCTCAGGGTAAACTCCCGCGAAGAATCTCGCGATGGATTGCGCCAAAAAAGAGAGATTCTTCATCGCTTTGCTCCTCAGAATGACATTAGGGACGTCGTCTGGAAGAAATAGCTTTTTCGGAAACACGCCGTACACATTTGACAGACCCGTTCTCTGCAATGTGAGTCTTTTACCATACGAAAGGAAAGCGCCGCATGAGCCTGAAACGAAGCCATAATCTCGGGTTGAGAAAGAGGATGAGCGGCTTGAAAGCTGTTAGGTCTGTGAAATGTGTGGCCCCTGCTCTTTTTATTGGTTGTGTCATCGCAGGCGTTGCAGTTGGTTGCGCCGCTTTTCGGGGAGGAGCGAGCAGCGTCGTCGTCGAGTTCGATGACCCGCACCGGACGCCGAGGGAATCGGCACGGTCGGCAACGCATATGGCGGCGACCGGAGCCCCGTGGGCGACGGAGGCCGCTCTCAAGATTTTGGATACGGGAGGCAACGCCTTTGACGCAGGAATGGCTGCGTTGCTCGCGCTCAATGTGACCTATCCCGAGGCGGCAAGTTTCCCCTCGGTTGCGCCCACAATGATTTACGACGCGGAGAAAGGCGAAGTGTGGAGTTACTGCGGGGCGGGCACGGCGCCGGCAAAAGCTACGATCGACTATTTCAGGTCAAAGGGGCACGAGCACATACCAACCATGGGAATTCTGGCGCAACTTGTTCCCGCCTCGCCCGACGCAATTATCGCGATTCTCGACCGGTACGGAACCATGAGTTTCGGAGACATAAGCGAAGAGGCGATTCGGCTGGCCTCGCAGGGTTTCCCGGTCCATTCGATGATGTTGAAACATCTCGAACTCAATATCTTTGAGCGGCTCGGATTCAGGATTTTGATGCCGTATAATGCGCAAGTCTATTTCAGCGGGGGATGGTGGCGACCGCTCCGGCACAAGGAGCTTTTTCGGCAGCCCGACCTTGCTCGCACACTCACGGCTATGACACAGGCGGAAATTGCGGTAATCGAGGCGGGAGGAAGCCGCTCCGAAGGATTGCGGGCGGTGCGGGACTACTTTTACAACGGCCCTGTTGCAGATGCAATTGCTGAGCTTCATCGCAAAAAGGACGGCCTGATGACAAGAGAGGATTTGGAGAATTATGCAGGCTATTGGGAGGTCCCTCTCACCGGGCGTTTTGGCGACTATGAGGTGCATGCGAATCGCACATGGAGTCAGGGCGCTGTCTTGCCGATGGCGCTCCAGATTCTCGATGGCGTTGACCTGCGTTCGATGGGGCGCAATTCCCCCCGCTACGTCCACACTATCATCCAGGCGCTGGAACTGGCGATGGCGGACAGGGAAGCCTATTTCGGAGACCCTGCCTTCGTCGATGTCCCAATCGAAGGTCTGTTAAGCAGGACCTATGCGGTTAGCAGGCGGGAGTGGATGACTCCGGACAGGGCATTCGGTAAGATGCCCGCTGCGGGAATTCCGGCCGATTTCGCAGACGCCGGAACGACAGAACGAAAGCTGTCGGAAAGACCGGGCACGTTGGCGCGGCAATCGGAGGGAACGGGCTCTCTTGCCAATATTACGGACACCAGCTATCTCGCGGTGACGGACAAGTGGGGAAACTCCGTTTCTCTCACTCCGAGTGACTTTCCTTTGTCGCCCATGGTCCCGGGGACGGGGCTGTGTCTCGGAATCAGGATGACCCAGTTCAGGCTTGAGCCGGACCATCCGGCAGCGCTCATGCCGGGCAAAAGGCCGAGAATCACGCCGAACGCCAGCATGGTCACCAGAGACGGAAAGCTATTCATGACCTTCGGCACTCCGGAAGGCGATCAACAGCCACAGGCTCTCTTGCAGGTATTCCTGAATTTTATGGTCTTCGGCATGGACATTCAGGACGCGATGGATGCGCCGCGGTTTCGTTCCAAGAACTTTCCCGACTCGTTTTCGCCTCACGAATACAATCCCGGAAAGCTCCTTATGGAGAGGGGCCTTTACCAACAAGTAGGGGAGAACCTCGAGTCGATGGGATACGAGATTGAGATGGTGGAAGACTGGTATTACGAGATGGGCGCCGTCTGCGCAATCGTCCGGGACCCGGAGACGGGCGAGCTTATCGGCGGCGCCGACCCGCGCCAGGAAAACTGGGCCGCAGGCAGGTGAGAATTGTAAAAATCATGCGCTCAAGCTCCGAAAATATTTCATAACCGGTACCGAAAGATGAGTCATTGACTTGAGATCGTTTCGGGGAGGTTCCAATGGCTTCGAAACCAAACATCCTGTTAATCACGAGCGATCAGCAACATTGGAATACACTCGGCGTTATGAACCCTCGAATAAGAACCCCCGCCTTGGACCGACTGGCTCGTGAGGGCGTGCTCTTCACTCGCGCCTACTGCAGCAACCCCACCTGCTCGCCGTCACGAGCAAGCGTTATAACCGGCATGTATCCCGCTTGGCATCACTGTTGGACTATCGGGGTAAAGTTGCCGGAGGACGCGCCAACGGTGGGCGAGATTTTCCAGGCGAACGGCTATGCAACGGCATTGATCGGGAAAGCCCACTTCCAACCGTTGGGCTCCACCGAGGAAAGTGTCTCGTTGGAATCCCAGCCGACGCTCCGTGACCTCGATTTCTGGCGACGGTTTAACGGTCCCTGGTATGGCTTTGAACACGTGGAGGTAGCCCGAAATCACGCCGATGAATCTCATGTCGGCCAGCATTATGCGATATGGATGGAGGAGAGAGGTCTCGCGAACTGGCTGGATTACTTTCAGGAATGGCCGCCTCACCCCGATAAGCCCGAAAAGCGGGGTTCGTGGGCTCTGCCTGCCGAATTTCATTACACTACCTGGACCGGAGAACGCACAATCGCAAACATCGAACGGTGTGTGGCACAGGGGAAACCGTTTTTCATTTGGTCCAGCTTTCAGGACCCGCACCCTCCTTATCTTGTGTCCGAGCCGTGGGCCAGTATGTATCGACCGGAGGATATGGAGCCGGGCAGGCTCGTGGAGGGAGAGCATGAACGAATGCCTCCGCATTTTGCCAAAACACAGCAGGAGAATCCGGACTTTTCCATGTATTACGAACTGTGGGGACCGCACGGATTCCACTCGCATCTGATCGACGAGCAAGAATTGCGGAAGGATATGGCTGTCTATTACGGCATGGTCAGCTTCATGGATCAAGAAATCGGACGCATCCTGGATGCTCTAAACCGGCTGGGACAAGCGCGAAATACTCTTGTGGTATTCGCATCCGATCACGGCCATTTCCTGGGTCAACATGGCCTCATAGCCAAGGGCGCCTTTCATTACGAAGACATGATCAAGGTGCCGATGGTTGCACGATTCCCGGAGAAAATGCCTGCAGGAAAGAAAACGGCGGCGTTGCAATCGCTGGTGGATTACGCCCCCACCTTTTTGGCGGCGGCGGGAATAAAGGCGCCTGGATGCATGCAGGGGGTCAACCAGTTGGACGCTTGGTGTGGAAGAGAAGAATCAGCCAGAGACCACGTCATCATCGAGAATCGGCACGAACCGACTCTGGTGCACCTGCGCACGTATGTGGATGAGCGGCACAAGATAACGGTTTATCGCGATCATGATTATGGCGAGATATTCGATTTACGGGAAGACCCGGGAGAGATACACAATCTTTGGGATGGTCCGAACTCTATGAAATTGAAGATGGCGTTACTGCAGCGCTTCTTAAATGCAGAATTGAAGCGGGAACCCACCCGCATGCCGCGGGTCTGGTGGGCGTAGCAAGAAGGGGTAGTGCGCCTGAAGGATTTCGAAAACGGGCAGAGTCAACCCGTTCCAGGAAACACCGAAAAGCTGAAGTCGCCGGGAATACTTGTGAAGGGACGTAACCCTTAAGCCCGCAGGAGTAATTGTGCACCATCAGGTCTCTCGGGAGGTACTCAACTCTCGGGACCAGCGGCTTACAGCAAGGCGCAATAGTCGTCCACTTGCTTGGCAATGCATGGACAAAGTTCTTCGGGATGGTGTCTGGAAAGAATATTGCCCGCCTCGTCGGCCAACAGTTCGCTCAGCTTCTTCCTGTGATACAGTTGCTCGATTTTGTCACGGAAAATCCAGGGAGGAGGTATCCACAGGGCTTTTCGGAAGTGTTTCGCCGTGTGTGGATGTGCGACGTACAAGCTTCCCGCTCTGGCAACCTCGTCGATGACATCTATCGCCAGCGCTTCTTCGGACAAATCAACCTTTCGCAGGACGTATCGGGCCCTTTGAATCATCATGTCGGTCAAAATGAGCATCCCGGGATGGTACGCCTCCCCGTGTCCGAGAAATCCGACATCATGCGCCAATGTGGTGCCGGACTGAACGGCCCAGAAAATTCCCTCGTAGGCTTCCATGGCTGACTGGCCATCTATCGAATAAGAATCGCTGCAGCCAGCGGTGCCCCAGCTCGGCAAATGATAGTATTCTCCCATTTCGGCATACATGGCAACCGTCTTGGCCCATTCGGGCGAGCCATAGGAGACGATCATCGATCTCATGTCCATAGAAGAAGTGTTGGTTCCATAGACGAAGCGCACCTTTTCATTTTTCAGTGTGGCAAGCGCCAAGCCGGCCAGAGATTCCGCGGTCCCCTGGACGACGCCGCCCTCAACGGTGACAGGAGCTCCGCCGCCGCAGTTCGCCCCGGCGGCGAAGAGAAACGGGATAGAATGTTCGGCGCAGTAGAGCAGCCGGTCCGTGCAACGCTCATCGAATATCAAGGGAGAGATCGGTTCAATATACGCCAGCCAAAACGGCCTCTTTCGCAGGTTTTCCTTGCCTCCCCTGACCATCGCGGCTATTTCATGATTGCGCTGAATGTCTTCAAGCGTCGTGGACGTCACGATAAGGGGTTTCGTTGTGTTCTTCAGCATCTCCGCGAATACGGTGGCGTAGAGTTTGTCCTGGTCCACATCCTGCGGAAGCGCCATCGACATGACGAAGTCAAATCCGAGCGCGTCGGCAAGACACGTGTTGTTTTTGACATCTGACAGAACCGATAGTCGGAGCTCCTTTGTTTCCATGTCGTAGTTGTAGAGCGCGTCGGAGCCGGGGCCAAAATACGTCCGCCCCTTGCCGAGCATGATCGATTCATTCCCATTTCTGTCATAAATCTGTATCTGGGGAGACGCCTTCTCCAACGCTTGTTCCACAAGCTGTCGCGGAATGAGGATACGGCCGCTGTCATCCTTCTTCGCGCCGGCCTCCAGCAGGAGCTCCTCTGCTTCCTTATGGTTCAGGTGCACGCCGGTCTTTTCAAGTACTTTCAGTGCGGCTTCGTGGAGCGTTGCGGCGTTTTCATGTGTCAGCAGAAGTGGTTTGGCCATATTCCGTCACTCCGGTGGTTCTTGCTGTTCAAGGTTCGTTGATTTCAATTTTCCCTGCGCCACGAGACGTCGGTTTTTCCCATAAGCCTCCGGGCCGTGTCGACGGCGGCCGCAGCATTGTCTCCATAGCCATCAGCGCCAATCTCCTCCGCGTACTTCCGAGTTACCGGCGCCCCGCCAACCATTGTTTTTATCCGTCCGCTCAGACCCGCCTCGTGGAGCGCGTTGATTGTCTCCCTCATTTTCGGCATTGTTGTCGAGAGCAGAGCGGACAATCCTACGATATCGACGTCGTCCTCTTGGGCGGCCTCGACAAATTTCTCCGGAGAAACGTCTATTCCCAAGTCAATCACCTCGAAACCGGCGCCTTCGAGCATCATGCTGACAAGGTTCTTTCCGATATCGTGAAGATCGCCCTTCACTGTTCCAAGCACAATTTTACCCACCATTTTGGCGCCGGTTTCGGCCAATTTCGGTCGCAGGGCATCCAGACCGGCATGCATGGCTCTCGCTACACTCAGGACTTCGGGAAGAAAGAGTTCGCCTTCCTTAAACTTCATGCCGACCACGTCCATCCCCGCGATAAGACCCTCGGAGAGAATCTGTTGCGGCGACAGGCCGTCTGCAATTGCTTGATTGGTTAGCTCCCTAACCTTCTCCGCATCGCCTTGTTGGAGAATTTCCGAAAGCTCTTTCAAATCGACCATTCCTTGCTCCTTCCCCTCAGTCAGAATTTTTTTCGGAATTTTACAGTTCTACGTGGCTGTGTATCTGTCTCTCGATTGCCTCTCCCTTGACTACTCCAATTTTTTTGTTCTGTAAGCCGCAATATATTCGCTACAGAAGGCATCTTTGCCCAAAAGCGCATTTGCGGCTGCAAGACTCGCCATCATCTGTTTGTTCAACGGGTCGAGGATCACGGCGTCCAACCCGACCGTCATCGCCATGGCAAGAAAGGTACGGTTCAGCAGTGACCGCACCGGAACGCCAAAAGAGACATTGCTCACACCGCAGATAATATGAACGTCCGGATATTCTTTGCGAATCTTGCCGATGGTCTGCAGCGTTATCACGCCGCCGTCCTGGTTCGTGCTGATCGCCATCACGAGTGGGTCCACATAGATTTTGTCGGCCTCTATTCCGTCGCCGATGAGGTTTTCGACAAGCCGAAATGCAACTCTCACTTTTTGTTCGAGGTCAGCAGGAATACCTTCGTCATCGAGGCACAGAGCGACCACTTTGCATTTGGACTCTTTGACGAGAGGAAGCATTGCCGAGTACTTATCCGTCTCGGAACTAATGGAATTTATCATCGTTTCCTCGCCGCAGAGCTGCAACGCCTCGGCGACAACCCCCGGGTCTGAACTGTCTATGCAAAGCGGCGCCTTTATGTCACTGCGGATTACCTCGACAAGCCACAACAGGTTTTCTCTTTCCCGTTCCGCGAAGGTGCCCGCATTTACGTCAATGAGATGTGCGCCGGTTTCAAGCTGTGATTTGGCTTCCTTGATTATAAAATCGGTGTCGCGACGCTCCGTCGCTTCAGCGACCGATTTGCGGCTCGTATTGATTCTCTCCCCGACGACGAGCACTGGATTGGCCTCCTCTTCCACGTTCTATAACCCCGTAAAAGCCGGCGGCGAACGAAAATAGAACACCATCAACGCAAAATCGCAAATCTTTTTGTTTCAGAAACAGATAATGCGCTGACCTTCCCGATTGGCTGTTTTTCGTTGCCGCGCGATGCCACCTCCGCATCCTGACCGGAGGTAGCGCAGAGAATACCTGCCGACTCACACCTTCAGTTTTTCCGGCAACTGACAACAAAAGGCTGGACAGAAGGATACAGGAAGCGGAAAAGGACAGGAACGAAAGCTTGGCTTTGAACGCTTCTTCTGCACCCCGGCTCCCAACTGATGACAGATGCAACCCACTTATACCATAAAACATGAAATACTGCAAATGATAAATGGGGTTGTGAGGTTGAAGGCGGCGGGAACATTCGGGGAGGGGAATGAGCAAAGGCAGCAATGGTGAGCCTCCCTCGAATCGAACGGACTCCGGACTCTTTCGTCATCCGTCTCCCGGCAATCTCAATTGATCTTTGCTCAGAAAGGCGTGTTCTCCGGTCTCCGAGAATATTTCCGGCGTAATCATGCCGGTGTGGCATTGTTCGAGAACTTTAATGGCATTATGCCATTGGATTGTGTCGGCGCCAAGGTGAAGGGGGAGGTCTCTGCTACCGTCATTGTTGGGGAGCAGCCGGGACGGTAAATTTTTTCTTGCAACGACAACCGATTATCCGTAGAATACAAACGGCATCCGGCGCGTAAAAGGAATAGCTTGCGCAGATAAGGTATTGGGAATGACGGGCATGGAGCGCACATTCTTTTGCGGCCTGTGAAGAAAGGGGTCCGAAATGGATGCACTTGCGAAACTCAGCAGCGTAATGGGATTGTCGATGACCTCGGGAATCAACCTCTATGCCACAGTGGCGGTTGTAGGACTCGTGACAAAGTTCAATATGATCACCGGGCTTCCACGGGAATTCGATGCATTCGACAACGATTTGCTTATCATTGTCGCAATCGCTTTGTACCTGTGCGAGTTTGCCGCCGACAAGATTCCCGGTTTCGACAGTCTTTGGGACAGCGTTCACACGCTCATCAGACCTTTTGGCGCCGCGTTGATTTCCCTGACTGTTATTGGCGAGGCTGACCCGTCGGTTGAAGCGCTGGCGGGTTTGTTTGGCGCAAGCCTTGCCTTGGCCACGCACACTGCGAAAGCGGGAACGAGGTTGATTGTGAACACAAGTCCGGAGCCCTTCTCGAATATGGCAGTCAGTGTGGCAGAGGACATTGGGGTTGTGGGGTTTTCCGTGCTTGTGCTCTCTCATCCTTCCATTTCTTTTGTGCTGGCGCTTTTGTTTCTTATCCTGCTCATCTGGTTCGGGCCGGGTCTCTGGCGCGGAGCCCTGTTGATTCTGAAAGCCATTCCCGTGAAGCTGTTTTCAATATTTACGGGTGAAGGCAGGGCCGAGGTCAGACAAGGATTGCCCGATCACATCGAGGAACCGTTCGACGAAGAACTTTCGAAGAATGAACGGATTCGGGTATCTTTGCTATGTCACGTGCGCAAAGTGAAAGGATGCGGAAGGAACCGAAAAGGATACCTGATTCTTACTGACCGGCGGATGTTCTTTGCCTTTCGCAAGCTGTTCAGAACGAGATTCAAACACTGGAATTTGGATGAACTCGACAAAGCAAAACTGCAAAAGAGATTCCTGGTCGATATTCTTGGAATCAAAAGCGAGGGGAAATTTCTTCAGTTCATCTTTTTGAAAAACAGGTCTGCCGCTGCAAAGCACGTGCATGAAATTGTTCAAGAAACAATCGGCAGAGGAGATGAAGAGAGCGTCGGGTCTATGGTCCCCTCCACATAGTCGAGAATACAAAGCGAACGCATCTTAATGAGCAAATAACAGAGGTTTCGCTGTTTCCGGCGCTATTGGCTCAAGACAGACAGTGCGCGGATTCCGCAGGAAATATTCCTGGCGCCAACCATCGCTAGTAATTGGACACAGATAAAATTCACTTCAAAAAAAACTATCCGTTTGAATCATGGTTTATCTCTGGCTAAAATGTATCGAAAAATGCGGTTGCATTTTTCGGCTGTGAGGAAATTGAAGGATGGACCTTGGAAGAAAGTTACAGAACAACGCAGAAGCGTTTCCCGATAAGCCGGCTGTTCTATTCAAAGACAGGGTAACATCCTATGCCGAGCTCAATGAGCGGGCGACACGCTTTGCGAACGCGATAGTGGGGCTTGGAATCCGCCCCCGCGAGAAGGTGGCTGTGATCCTCAGAAACCGAACCGAATACTTGGAGATTACCTACGGCCTGAGCAGGGCCGGTATGACGCTTGTGCCGGTGAACTGGCGGCTCGCAGCCGAGGAGATGAAGTACATTATCGCCAACTCCGAGTCGTCTGCGGTCGTCGTATGTGAAGAGTTCTCCAAAAAGCTTCGCGAGATACGGGGTGATCTTCCCAATGTCATATCTGACCATTGCGTGTATCTTGACGGTGACGGGCCCAAGGGAATGCGTTCCTATGAGGACCTTTTGGCCGATTCATCGTCTGTGCCCGCCGGAATAGAAAACGGGCCTCACGACCCTTTCTACATCGGGTATACATCCGGCACAACCGGTTTTCCAAAAGGCGCCGTCAATCCTCACGGAAACTGGGAACTGAAGGAAATGTCGCTTTCTGCCATTTTCAATGTGACCGGAAATGATATCCAATTGTTGACAATGCCGCTGTTTCATGCGAATGCAATCAGCAGCGCCAGTATCGGGCATTATAGTGGACAAACAATTGTCATCATGGAACGCTTTGATCCCGAAGAGATGTTGCGCTTGATAGAAAAATACAAAGCGACAATGTCGTCCATGGTTCCGACCATGTTTAACAGGTTGAAGAACCTGCCGCGAGAAACATTCGAGAAGTATGATACTTCTTCGATGAAATGCTTTATTCAATCTTCGGCCCCGCTGCCATTTTCCACGAAACAGTGGATTGTAAAGAATTTCACGAGCGCAGGGCTGCATGAGTTCTACGGCGGCACCGAGGTGGGTGTGGTGACCTATCTTTCCCCGGAGGAGCAATTGCAGCGACCAGGCTCGGTGGGCAGGGCGCTTCCCACGATGGAAATCAAACTTGTGGACGACGAGGGTAACGAGGCGCCGCGAGGCGTGATTGGCCAGCTTATTTCGCGCCCGCTGGAGGGAGCTCCGATTGAGAGGGCAAAAGGCTACTACCGGGACGCGGAATCCACAACGAGATGGTTCAGAAACGGTTGGTTTTACAGTGGCGATATGGCCTATGTTGACGAAGCCGGATATTACTATCTCGTTGACCGAAAGATCGATATGATCATAAGTGGGGGAGAGAATATCTATCCCGCCGAGATTGAGGCTGTGCTGTACCGGCATCCGAAAATCCTCGAGGCCGCCGTGATTGGTATTCCCGATGAAGAATGGGGAGAATCGGTGAAAGCAGTGGTCGTACTCAAGGGGGGAAAATCGGCCAGCGATGCGGAAATAGTTGACTATTGCCGGAAACACTTAGCGGGATACAAAATTCCGCGGTCGGTAGACTTCGTCGATGATTTGCCCAAAACGGATACCGGAAAGGTCTTGAAAAAGGAAATCCGGGCACCCTACTGGAAAGACCGTGATTTCAAGGTCTAAAGAGGCTTGGAATCAGACACGACGCGTGCGTCATTCTTTCTCGACCTGTCTAAAGCTCACCCCGCCACTTCCACGGTCATGCTGACACCTGCCCATGTTGACCAAATGATAGAGGGCTAGCCAACTTTCATCAGAATGTTATATTCAAATGTGGATTTTTCAAGGGGGAAGAACAGGGTGAGGCGGAAGAAACTTCAGTTTTCTCACTCTCTGTAGGGCTTAAAAGTTCCTCTGGCTATTTTGAGGAGGGAATTTAGCAAGTAAAGTGAAAGGAGTTAGGAATGAGAGCGATTTCTTTTCTTGCAGGAGTTCTGGTTTTATCCGTTGCTATGACGCTGCCGGTTTTCGCCCATTGCGAAATACCGTGCGGCATTTATGACGACGAAGCTCGGATATCGATGATTGCAGAGCACGCGCGGACGATTGAAAAGTCGATGAACCAGATTATTGAACTGTCAAAAGAGAAGCCATTGAATTACAACCAAATGGTGCGCTGGGTGCAGAATAAGGAGGACCACGCAAACCAGCTTCAGGAGATTGTCTCGCAATACTTCATGACACAACGCATCAAACCGGTTGGGGAAAGTGACAAGGAGGGCCACTCGGCTTACATGAAAAAGTTGAGGCTGTTGCACGAAATGCTCGTTTACGCAATGAAGGCAAAGCAGACAACCGACCTTGGGAACGTGGAAAAACTTCGTTCCCTCCTGAGCGAATTCAAGGCCGCGTACTTCGCCGAGCACGAACACTAAGGGTCGGCGAAGGCGGGGAGCGCTCTTCTATATCAGGGATGCGCCTTTTCCCGGGAACCGGAACCCGGGTCTTTGGGTTGATTGTTTACGTCCGCTTGGAGGCGCGCCAAGCTGGATTGGATGCCCTGATCGGCGGGTCGCAACTTGGCGGCAATTCGCAACTGCGTGAGCGCGGCGTCGAGATGACCAAGCTTCTCGAGGGCCCGGGCAAGCAAAACATGATGGTCGGTGGAGGCGGGGTACCGTGTGAGGATATTCCTGCAGAGTGCGGCCGCTTTCTCGTACTGCCCGATATCGATATACAGATTCGCGAGGGATCTCGAGGAGCGATTGTTGAGGGGGTCCTTTGTTAGAGCTTGCTGATAGGTTCGGATTGCCAGCTCGTGTTGACCGGACTCGGTATATGCGTGTCCGAGGAGAATCAATGACTCGACGTCGCCAGGGATCTGAGCCAGAATTTCGAGGAGAAGACCGACGGCCTCTCCGAATTTCCCTGTTTTCGTGAGGGCGTATGCAAGGTTTCGCGCGGCATCGAGGTTGTCGGAGCTGGCCTTGTACGCTCGTCTGAAGTAATCAGCCGCTGGAGCGAAGTCTTTCTTTTTCAGAAGCACGACTCCGACATTGTTCAAGAATTCCGAAACTGTGGGATTGTTTTCGAGAGCGGATTCAAACATTTCGAGCGCTTCATCGAGTTTCCCCTGTGATTCATACACCAATCCCAGCGTATTTTTCGCCTGTGAATCTTTCGGGTCGATGGCAAGCACCGTTTTGAGCTCCCGCTCCGCTAAATTCCAAAGACCTTCCTTGTAATAAATGGCCCCCAGGAGAAGATGGGCATCCTTGTACGCCGGGTCGACACGAAGTGCGGCAGCGGCCTCGCGCCGCGCTTCTTCTATGTCCCCTTGTTGAACGTATACCCATCCGAGCGCAGTTCGGGCACGGGGATAGTTTGGGGACGTCTCAGCCGCCTCGTAAAACAGCGAAAAATTGTCTTTCCAGGCGACATTTCTAACCACCGTATTGACGGCGAGGATGAACACGATTGCGGTGACTCCGCCCGCGAAAAGGATTCCTGCCACTGGTTTCGCTCTGCTAGGAGTATACAACCGCCTGAAAAATGCGGCCGCAATGATGAAGAAACCGAGAGAAGGGACGTAGATAAACCTGTCCCCCACGACTGCTTTAATCGGCACTATGTTTGAAGCCGGCAACAACAAGATGAAAAACAGCGTTACTCCCAGAGACGCGAGCGGAAACATGCGGCGACCGGATACTGCTCCTCCGATTAAAGCGAGAACGAGCGAAATGGCAACGAGAGTCTCGGGGTGGGTCAGTGGTAAGCGTGGCTCGACATATGGGAAAACGGTGAGATTGAAAGGGAAGACGAGGAGGCGGATATAGTATGTGAAACCCCTTGCCATTATGCCCGCCGTTGCAAAGGGAGTGCTCCCCCATGGTTCTTTTTGGGCAAACTGGCTCACGACACTTGTCCGGATAATCATGTAGATTCCCGTGAAAGCTATGAAGGGCAGGTATTCGGCCCATCGTCTGAGAGAGGGTCTCAGGCCGTCTTTCCAAAGGTCAATTGTCAGTATCGCCAGCGGAAACGTGACACCCATTTCCTTCGAAAGCATTGCGAGGAAGGCGCCGGATGCCGAGAGCCCGAAAAATACCGTCTTCCCCCTTCCCGCCCGTTGGCGTCCTTCGAGATAGGAGAGCAATGCGAGAAGGTAGAAGAACATACACAGAAGGTCGGACCGGCTGCAAATCCAGCTGACATTTTCAGTCAGTGCGGGATGCGCGGCAAAAAGCAGTGACGCTGCGAACGCAGGCGCTGCCGTTGCCGACAGGCGCTTTAGAAAGAGAAAAATCAGGAAGCTATTCAATATGTGAAAAACCAGGTTTGTTGCATGGAACGCCGCGGGATTCAATCCCCAGAGCCGATATTCAATGGCGAAAACGGTGGCGCGTACGGGGCGGTATATTTCCTCAAGTATTGAGGAAGCGGATGTATGAGCAGGGTCCGTAAAGAACCGTGGAATATTTCTCAGGTCCCTCAGGGGAACATTTTCAACAAGCACGATGTGATCATCGTAGACAAAGTCTGCGGTCAGGGTGTTTGCGTAAGAGACGGCGACCAGAGCAGCCAAAAAAACATACGGCGCAATCCGTTCATGCGTTCTCGGTCGCTGCTTTCGTTCTCTTTTTGGGTTTGTCATTGCCGCGTTGGCGGGTTGTCCGGGTATGCGAGCCGTGACGGCCACATTATTGCTAAGTGCACTGGTTCATAATTCCGCTCACGTATTTCATCACATTGGAAATTCCGGGGACATGGACTTCTCGGCCGAAGGTCACGCTCCGCGTGATTCCGTGTCCCCGGAATTTCTGACCTGCCGCTTCTGCATAGTGCTATGCAATACGTAATGGTATTTGTGACCACGTGTACTAAGGAGTCAATCAAATAGTACCATACGGATTTGGGAGATTCCAGCAGCAAGAGGCGGAGCGAGTCGGAGGACCCGGCTTGTCCCGAAGATGGCTCGAGAAAGAGCAGTGACGAAATATGCTCAGAATCTCTTGCATTAGACCGAGGATAGGAAACTTCGCAAAGCCGCTATGCATGCGTCCGGGTCATCGAAATAAATTTCATGCCACGCGCCTTCGATCACAGCGAGCCGGGCGTTCGGGATTGTTTTCCTCATCATAACCTGTTCCTCAAGCGGTGAGATCGGACTGTTGGCAGGAGCAAGGATAAGGGTGGGAACGCTGACGTCGGACAGCAGCGGCTCGACATTGACCGTTGCGGCAAGTTTTGCGAGGCTCGAGAGCATTTTCGGCCGATTTTTCGACCATTCGGCCAATATCCACTCTTGTTTTGCCTGCCCTGCATCCGTGTGAGTTGCCCCATAGCCCATCAGACCTCGAACCCACCCGTCGCCTCCGAGCTTTTCCATCGCCGTCGGCCAGTCCTTTTCGCCTACGGCGAATATCTGCTGTATCTCGGGGCGGATTGAAAGGGGAGCAGCCACAAGTGTGAGGCTTTTGAGGAGTTCCGGCCAGCGTGCCGCCAGCGCGATGCCAAAGATGCCTCCCACCGACTCGCCGACGTAATGGACGGGCGCAACGCCAAGTCCTTCGATCATACCCTTGATATCCGACAGGAAATCGTCGGCCGACCACGGCTTGTCGGGTGATGGGTCGGCGGATTGGCCATGGCCTCTCATGTCCACCCGGAGAACCCTGAATTCCCGCGCCAATGCCGGAACCCAATGGAACCAGAACCTTCCGCTCCTCCCATATCCGTGCTGGATGTAAATGGTGTCGTTCTTTCCCCAAGGGTCCGTGAAATCATCGAGTTCGTAGTGGATGTCCAGGTTGTTCACATTCAATACGGGCATGGCCGCTTCTCCTCTCCGGCGCCGTGGAGTTGTAATAATGCAAAGCCGCACATCGCGAGGCGTGCCATTCGGCAGCCTTTCATGACGGGTTCGACGTCTTCGTCGGTCCTTCTTTTTTGGGGCGACACTCTATGATATCGGCTGGCACGTCGCATTTCAAGTGTTTAATTCTGGCGCTGCGGTTCTGCAAATCCGCCTTCCGAACAGGCTGGGGTTAGGGGGACAAGCGGCTTTCGGGACGCGAGACAGTCTGGGCGCTGTCGCAAAGGTCCCATCCTGCAGACACCTTCAGCCGAACCGGGTGACAACCATCTCTCAGGCGCTCCATTTCCGACCGCATATGGAAAACCTTGTCAATGTAACGAAAAAACCTTCTGCTCACCGTCGCTCCCCAGCCTCCCGCCTCTTTCATTGGGCCTCGGAAAATTCCTCCAGAAGTTCCTGGACCCTCCGCCAGTTTTCGATCCCCTCTCGGACGTCCTCCCGTTGTTCTCGGGAAAACGTCTTAAGCCTGATCCATCCCCTGCGGCTTTGGCCGACGGACGGCCAGACGTGGGGCGCTCCGAGGTTACAGCGGCAGTGCGGTTTCCCGCATTTTCATTTGAGCGTGATGAGAGATGTCCGGGATGGGTTTCCTGGTACTGATAAGCGCGTGATTTGTGAAAGCGGCGCGCTTGAAACTCATGACGTGCGCCTCCTCTTATCTACCTTATTATGAATATAACAGATACGGCGGCGTCTCAAAGCGCCTTTTCAATCGCGATTTTGTTCAGACAATCCGCAGGGGGGGTACTTCTTAATAAACAATCGCTTGCGAAAAAATCCCTTCCCGTTTACGGAATCGCCCCATCGCGTAAACGAAAAGAGACACGCGGCTATACGAACGGGCGGGTCGGCGTGCGGCTCCGAGTCACGTATGATGGCCGGGGTCGGTCTTCGTCTCGTTTTCTTGTGGTTTTGACCAGTCCGCTTCTTTGCTGTTCTCCGGCGGAAGCAGAACCCGCAATTCATCCTGACTCACGCCCGAATTGCGATTGCACGCTCCGGGTGCCAGAACCTCCAAGCGTAACCTTGTTTTTGTCAGCTTCTTGCGCATTTTAAACGCTGCTTTGAATACAGTGCTCAACGATGTTCGATGTGACTTTGGAATCACCCCTCAGATGCGCCTCGAGGAGCGCATTGTCGGCGAGCTTGCTGACCTCTCTGCAGATGCCGCCGGAATGTGAATGCAGGAGGTCGTACGTTTCCGGTTCGAACAACTCCTCCGCCGAACCCGCCACCATAAGCCTGAATTTCACATACTGCTCCGTTTCGGCACGAGACATTGGCATTAAGTACGATGTCATGGCAATTCTTCCTCGGAGTGAATTGTAGCGCTTGTGACGCAGTCTCCGTGGAAATGTTTCCTCGGCCAGCAAGATAACGGTGCAGAGCTTTTCCTGGGGCGTCTCCAGATTCGTCAGAGCGCGAATCATGTGCAGTTGGTCAGATGGCAGAAAATGTGCCTCATCGACCACAATAACCACGCGTTGACCCCTGCTGTAACTTTCCATCAAAAAAGCGTGTATTCGCTGAAGCAGAGTCTGGGTATTCTCTCTGCCAAGACTTTCATCCGCGATGTCCAGTTCCTCGAGAATGCACCTGAGAAGCCCTGTCCTGCTCATGCCCGGGTTCGCCAATACCACCACGGGAATGAAGTCGCTCTCGCTCAGGGCACTCAACAGCATCTGTGCCAGAAGAGTTTTTCCGGTACCGCTGCGCCCCCAAACCAAGCCGAGCGATTTGCGGTGTTTTGCACATAGCATCAAGCGGATAAATGCCGTTTCATGGCTTTCGGTCCGGTAAAAGAATTCCGGATTCACATTATCATTAAACGGCATGCGCTGTAATCGAAAATACTCGCAATAATCGAGAGTCACATCCAGCCACCTTGTTGCTACTTCCATCGGCAATCTCCTGCTTTTGATAAACCATAGCCCACTGAACAGCCCGAATCAGCCGTATGCGCCGCTGCAGGGAGAGATTGGTTCTTCATCCCCGCGTCACTGCCATCCGCTCGCCGGGTCGGCGCTGCAACAACTTTTTCTCGAAGTTCTCGCGCCAGTCTTCGTATAGACCCTGATGCCCTTGAATCGGGGAAAAGAAGCGAAAACGGCACTCTCTCATTTACAGCCCGTCGCACATGAGAATCTTCCCATATGCATCCGAGCGGAAGGACGGAATGACTTAAAAAACGCCGGGCGCAGTCGGAAATGCGGCGGATTGTTGAATTTCCCTCTCGCGCGCTCCGCACGCGGTTCGCCACGAGCCCGACACGGCAAGCAGGATTTCGTTGAAGGCTCAATTTGATCAGGGCGTAGGCATCAGTTACCGATGTCGCCTCCGGCGTTGTGACAACAAGAAGGAAATCCGAGCAGGCAGCGAAATCGACGACAGAGGCGGCGACCCCTGCGGCCGCATCGATGACAATGACATCATAGCGGTCTTCTAACTTCCTGAACTCCGACACAAGCACATGGCGATTATAGGCGGGCAGGTTAGCCAACTCGTATATTCCGGAGGAGCCCGGCACAATGCGCAAACCACACGGTAATTGAAGCGCCACCTCCTCGATCCGACATTCTCCGGTAATGACGTCCTTAAGGGTTCGGTCGGCATGCACACCGGCCATGAGGTGGAGATTGGCGACTCCCAGGTCTGCGTCGAGTATTATGGTTCGCAAGCCTGAAACCGCAAACTCCACGGAAAGGCTCAACGCGATACTGCTTTTTCCGACTCCGCCCTTTCCGCTTGCTACGGTTATCAGTCGCGAGGAAACGGCCCCGGTGGCGCTCGCGATGCTTTGAGTTTGTTTCGCAGGATTCGCCAGCATTCGGCCCAATCGAAGTTTGACCTCTGTGGTTTGCAGTCCTTGGGCCAGCAGACGATTCGCTTCTCCGAGTACTCGCAGGTCAGTGCTGGAGTAACGCCGGGAAAATTCCACTTTCGAGGGCGAAAGAAAGTCGCGGCACTGCATCTCAAGAAACCGAAACCTGGCCGGCTCAACCGCAAGCCTATTGATAGCCTGATCCGCTGTAATATAATGTCCGGCAACCATTTGCGAAGGAGAAAGCCCCCTTTGTCCCCATATATGGTATATTACACAAATTCTAATACTTTATATGGTATTTGTCAAGGCCTTTTCTTTTGAAGGGCCTTATCGGATACTTTATATGGTATTTGTCAAGGCCTTTTCTTTTGAAGGGCCTTATCGGAACA
>CAYVQZ010000033.1:0-28646 GCA_964453435.1 uncultured bacterium | reverse complement strand
ATACTTTATATGGTATTTGTCAAGGCCTTTTCTTTTGAAGGGCCTTATCGGAACAATTCCGCGCTAAGTTGCAAACGCCAGTACGGTTGGTGCCAGGCGAATAGTGGCAGAAATATTACCTTTTGTTTCGCCCCCTGCCAGCACCGTAAGGCAGCGTATAAAACTTGCTTACGACAGACAGCTTCAGAAAGCGACTGAAGGGCTTGACAATCTGCGAATATTTTTGTTTCGCGCTCTCTTTTGGTAGAATTACGGCGTGCCGAAGGGTTCAATCAAAAATACTACAAGCACGGATTCAACAGAGCCGCGATTCTTGGTCGGGGATAACCGCGGGCGGCCGATATCAGACCCGTGCTTGATTCTCTGCCTCTGTTTCATCGTTTACGCGAATTCTCTTTCGGTCGGCTGGATTTCAGATGACCATCACTTCATTCTAAACAACAGCTTCATAAAGAGCCTTGCCAATGTCAAACTCTTTTTCACGCATCCCCGTGCGACCGGCTATGAGGGAATATACCGACCTCTTCGAACGCTGTCTTTCGCTATCGACTATCGTGTGTGGGGCGTTGTCCCTTTTGGGTATCACCTTGTCAATTTGGTGCTTCATGCCATAACTTCCTGGCTTGTATATTTCCTCTGCCTCCGGCTGCAATTCATGCGCGGCGCTGCTTTCGGGGCAGCCCTTCTCTTCGCAGTCCATCCCGCTCATGTTGAGGCCGTCACCTGGATTGCGAGCAGGGCGGACCTGCTCGCGGCCATTTTTATGCTTTTGTCAGCACTTTTGTTCATCCGGTCTCGAATTGCCGGCGATGGGCATTGGCTTGTCCTGCCCGGGTCCGCGGTTCTGTTTGTCCTCGCCCTGCTGGCAAAAGAAACGGCCATAGTGTTGCCGGTCATCTTCATTGCATACGACCTTCTGTTTTCACAGAAGCAGGGAATTTCCGCGCGGAACAGGTTTTTCCAGTATGCGATATTTATTGGCATTTCGGCGACATATTTTTTCATTCGCTCGACGGTTCTGCAGACCGTTTCACAGCGGGAATTATGGGGCGGCAGCCTGACGATAACGGCGATGACAATGGCCGAGTGTTTTCTTATCTATCTGCGGCTCGTCATTCTGCCGCGCGCCACAAACTGTTTGGAATATCTTGTTCCCCTCGTCACGCCCCCTTTCACTCTCGGGGAACTTGCGCCGCTCGTTTTTCTGTGCCTCTTGTTGATGTGCCTGATACCCATGCTTTGGCATTCGAGACGATGCGGCTTTGGGATGATTTGGTTCCTCGCCGCTCTTGCTCCGGTGTCGAACATCTTTCCGCTTTCTATGCTCATGGCGGAACGATTCCTCTATGTGCCGATGGCAGGAGTGGCGGTGGCATTTGCAAGTATTCTTCACGTTGTCGTCAAGGATGGGAAGAGAATGCAGTTGGTGCTGTTCGTTATTGCGCTTTGCGCGCTGGTCCTGGGCTTCGGGTTGATAACCGTGACGAAGAACTCGGCGTGGAAAGACCCGGAGGTCCTCTACTCCCAGAATCTGCAAGCTTATCCCGACAGCTTACGAGCTCGAATGGGCCTCGCCGGTGAGTATTACAAAAGAGGTGACCATTTCGAGGCGATCAAGCAGTACGAAGAAGCCCTGAGGGCCTATCCCACACTCCAGACATTCAATGACCTTGGGAACGCATATCGGCAGGCAGGGGATATGCCTTCAGCAATATCCTCATACAAGGCCGCGCTTCAGATAGACCCCGATTCCGCGAGGGTACTGACAAACCTCGGGATTGCTTATCTGATAAGCGGACGAACGCGGAAAGCCATGGCGCAGTTTCGTCGCGCCCTTGAAATTGAGCCGACAAATCATCTTGCGCATTTTTATCTCGGGATCGCGTTCCAGCAACAAGGTCAACTCGTGGAGGCGCTGGAAGAGTTCAGGGCCACTCTCGTCTATGACCCGGACAGGGATGAGGCGCGGCGTCGGATAGTCGAAATAGAAGAGGAAATGAGGTAAAATGAATCTGTTTCATGCTTGGATGATGCGCGCGTCGGCGGTAATCCGCCATTCCAGGCCGCGAAGAGGTCGGAACGTCGGTTTGCTGAGCGAACGGATGACTGGGTCGCGTCCTCAAGCATGGCAATAGCGCAATAGGTGGCGATTCCGAAATTGAGCGGTTTCCCAAAGCACCGACTACCAATCGTGGGATACGCTCACAGCGAGTGTGTCTCATGGTTCATGACGCAGATTGTTCGCTTCGGGAACGGGCCCGATTCTGCGGCGCTTCGTGCCCGTAAATCTGGGACCGTCCCCTGCGCTGGGCAATCGTGAGACAGATTCACAGTCTCCTGCGTTGAGTTTTCGGCAAAGCCGGCGATGGTGGAACAGCCTCAAAATAATCACCATCCGTTTTTGCGCAACTTGTGATTGCGGGCGTTCACAACAGCGTCAAGCCCATCGATTTTGCGGAATCGTTCATGCCGCCTTGTCCGTTATTTGACATGAAAAACCAGGGTACGCGGAGGATCACAACAATGGAAATTGAGGCGAAAGTCAAGCTGAAAGACTACTCGCACTTGAGAAAACGTCTACGGTCCGCAGGGGGGCTCTATCAGGGGAGGGTCTTCGAAAGAAATTGGCTCTTCGACCATCCCGAAAGATTGCTCGCGAGAGCCGACAAACTGCTTCGCCTGCGGGAACAGGAAAATCGGGTCTTTCTCACCTATAAAGGACCTCGCGAAAAATCCAAATACAAAAAAAGAGAAGAACTCGAGATGGAGTTTCCCAGCTCTCGGGCCGGTCGCGCGCTGTTGGAAGCGGTCGGCTTCGTGAAGTGGTTTTATTATGAAAAATTCAGAGAAACATGGCGACTTGGCGCCTGTGAAGTCGTTCTGGATGAATTGCCCCTTCTGGGGCTGTTTGCGGAAATCGAAGCTCCGACTGACCGCGATGTCGAGGAAGCGGTCAAACGTCTGAAGCTCACTCGCGACTACATAGCATCGACATATGTCGAACTGCTGAACGAACATTCAAAAGGTGCGGATGAGCGGAAACTTGAATTCTCTTTTCCTGCTGAACACAAACCCATCCTGGCTGAATAGCGGCCGCCGAGCTATTGTTGAAGGTTTTACTTCACAAACCGGGAGGGCGCTCGTTTCCCCGGCCAATAATGCAAGAACATCCGAGCGTGTCTATGTTTGGAGAACGGGCGTGAGATCGATTTTGCTCCCTCGAACAGGAGAGTGACATGGTTAAGGAGGCCCGGAATGGAAGGAAGAAAACAAGGAGAAGGCAAACAACAAATGGACGGAAGACCGCAATCATCCTCCAGGGTGGCGCCTCCCGCGGAGCGCATCAAGCAGGCGCCATGCAATATCTGAACGAAATCGGCGTAAAACCAGACATGATTATCGGCAGTTCAATCGGCGTCATTAACGCATGCCTCTATGCGTCGGATGGAACCGAAGGAATGATGGAGTTTTGGACATCGTTCAAGACACAGCCACTCACGGGCGGATTGAGCTTGCGTGAGAATGTTATTTTCGGAAATTCCCTGCTTTCGATGCGGAAAAACTTTGACGTTATCGAGAAGTTCATCGATTTTCGGAAAGTTTTTCGGAGCAAAACCGAAGTCTCTTTCATTCTTACGAATCTGTCAAAAGGGACTGGCGAATTGCGGTCGAACCGGACAGAGGACAATGTCGAAGACCTGAGAACCATTTCTCGTATCGGCTATACCATTCCGGGACTGTTTCCTCCGGTCAAGTTTCACGGAGACTATTGGTGCGACGGAGGGTTTGTATGGAATGTACCGCTTGAATATGCGTTACAGCGGGGAGCCGCGCGAATCTTCATGCTGCTCTGTATTGGCCGAAGCCTGCCGCGGCAGGAAAAATTCAGCAACATTTACCAGGTTCTGACTCGCTTCTATGACGTCATGTGGGTTCACGTAGGCTGCGGGGGAATGGTGCAGCGCAATTTCATGGACAGCATGTACAAGGGTAGAGAGATTCATATCATCGAACCGAGCACTTATCTCGAGGGTTTTGGCCCGATGGGCTTGTTGCATTTTCATCCAGATAAAGCGAAGCGATTTATCCAAGAAGGATATCGGGATGCTCGGGAACAGATGGAAAAATCGGCGACCTGACGTGAAGGAAGAAAAAGGCCCATCCGCGATGGACGGGCCTTCGTGCGTGTTTGTGAAAAGGAACTACGATTCTTCTACCTGGATAGCTTCAACCGGACACTCTTCAGCGGCTTGCTTTATCAGCTCTTCGTTTGCGTTCAGATCCGCATCCTCCTTCACACTCGCAACATCGTCGAGTTGAAAGACGTCGGGGCAAGTGGTCTCGCAAAGGCCGCAGCCGGTGCAGTCATCGGTTATCCAGACCCTCTCGATTGCCATCTTCTAACCTCCTTCTCTTTGATCTCACTGGCGGCGTTACCGTCACCGGTCACAGCGCTGTATTATACAGATTTTGTAATAGAAGGGCAAGCTATTTTTTTTTCGCGCTTGGCACGATTTTCATACAACTTCGAAGGGCCCGCCGGAGAGGGACGCACGGTATGATGCAGCCCGCCATTTTCTTGTGCGAAGCCGGGGCGCATCACACATTTGGCATCGCCTGCGCTCTGTCTGTATTGCTCCGGAGACCAGCTTTTCCGTCGCTTGAACTCCCTGAGCGCCGCGTATCTGCCGGACAACCAGACACGAGATTATCCAAAGTATCGGCTTCTATGACGAGGACGGTGTCCCAATGGCCGAAAAAGGGATTTTCCTTCGCCACACCCGGAATAACGCCGATTTAAAGAAAAGGTCTTCGCTTCCGTTCCCGGAACCAGGCTCAGCAAAACGTAAGCCCACATCACTCGCTCTCCTTGTTCACTTTCAGCTTTGCTTTGAACTTGGCAAGCCTGGAAAGCGCCTCAAGAGGGGTGAGCCGGTCGATGTCGAGCTTCCTTAATTCGTCCTCGATGGGGGAGAGGGGAGGAGCGGAAAACAGTTGCAACTGCTTGGACTCTGTGGCGCCCCGCTGTTTTCGCGTCGAGCTGATTTGTTCGAGATTTGCCAGGACTTGCCGCGCCCGACTCACTACAGAAGTCGGAAGACCGGCCAGCTTGGCAACGTGGATTCCGTAACTATGGTCCGCGCTTCCGTCGATAATTTTATATAAAAAAATCACCTGATTATTCCACTCTCTCACTGCGACATTCAGATTCTTGATTTTTGGAAGCTCTTTCGCGAGTTCCGTCAATTCGTGATAGTGTGTGGCGAAAAGAGCCTTCGCGCCCACATGGTTGTGTATATGTTCGGCCACGGCCCAAGCAATGCTCATGCCGTCATAGGTGCTTGTTCCCCGGCCGATTTCGTCCAGAATGACAAGACTCCTCGGCGTTGCGTTATTAAGAATATTTGCCGTTTCGCTCATTTCGACCATGAACGTGCTCTCCCCGCCAACCAGGTTGTCGGACGCGCCGATACGCGTAAATATCCGGTCGATAACGCCTATTTCGGCGCGACGAGCGGGCACGAAACTTCCCATTTGCGCCATGAGCACAATCAACGCCACTTGACGCAGATACGTCGATTTCCCGGCCATATTCGGCCCCGTTATTACGAGCAATGACTTTTCTTCATCCAGGAGTGTGTCATTCGGGACAAATTGATGGATGAGGTTCAGCTGTTCGAGAACAGGATGTCTCCCTTCCTCGATTTCAAGCTTAAAGGAATTTGTGATTTTGGGCCTGCAGAAATCGTTGGCCGCGGCCACATGCGCCAGTGACTGAAGAGCGTCGACGTCCGCAATAAGATCGGCATTCGTCAGAATTCGTTCTGCTTGAGAGCAGACGTGATCTCTCAGGGTTTGAAAAATCTCATGCTCCAGGTCGGATATTTTCTCCTGCGCGCCCAGGATTGCATTTTCACGCTCTTTCAACTCGGGCGTGATGAAACGCTCTGAATTGACAAGTGTCTGTTTCCGAATATAATCAGGCGGAACGAGCGACAGATTTGGTTTTGTGACCTCGATGTAATAGCCGAACACTTTGTTATAGGCTATTTTCAAGGAGTTGATCCCGGTCCGGCGAATCTCCTTCTTTTTCAGGTGAGCGATCCAATCCTTTCCTTCGCTCACGAGGTTCCGGAGAGAATCCAATTCGGCGTTGTATCCCTCACGAATTATGTTGCCCTCGCTGATGGTCGTTGGCGGCGCATCCGCCACCGCGCGTTCGACCAGAGAGGTCACGTCTTCGAGTGGGTCAAGCGTATCCTTGATCGACTGCAACAGGGTGGCGGCGGCCGAATTCAGCGCAGTCTTCAACAGCGGCGCCTGCGCCAGGGAATTTTTCAGGGCCACCATGTCTCGGGCATTCGCTGTCGGCCCAGACACCCTTCCCAACAGTCTCGCAATATCGTGCACATTTTGAAGAACATTTCGTATGCCGACCCTGAGCCCACTGGACTCAACGAGTTCTTCAATTGCATCCTGTCTGGCCCGGATACGCTCGATCGCCATGAGCGGTTGCGTGATCCATGTTCGCAATCGCCTGCCACCCATGGAAGTAGCCGTCGAGTCAAGGACACCCAGCAGCGAACCTCGCTTGCTCCTGTCACGAAGAGTGGATAGTAGTTCCAGGTTCCGCTGGGTGGCGCCGTCAAGCACCATGTATTCCGACCGAACGAACGAACTCGGACGTTTGAGGTGTTTCAGCGAGGCGCGATATGTTTCGTTCAAATACTGGATAATTGCGCCGACGGCCCCTGTTGCCAGAGTCATGGCGTCGAGACCCAGACCGCTGAGTGAGTGAACCCCGTAATGGGATGCTATGAGCGATGCGGCCTGAGGCGGGGAAAACATCCAATCGTCAACCGGTTTAAGCGCCATCTCTGGTATATGCCGGGTTAGTTCCGCTTTCAGACCGCCGCTCATCAGCGATTTCGGCACGAGCAGTTCGGATGGCCTGACACGAATCATCTCCTCTGCGAGAAGTTCTTGGATATTATCGCCTACCCGTTGCGTCGCCAGGAATTCTCCGGTCGAAATATCGGCGAATGCGACACCTATGCCCGTATCTCCATGGGAAACCGCTGCCAGAAAATTGTTCGCATTTTCATCAAGCAGCTCCGGCTCGAGAACGGTCCCCGGCGTGATGACACGAACCACTTCGCGCCGAACAATCCCCTTGGCCTGTTTCGGGTCCTCCACCTGGTCGCAGACAGCGACTGTCTTGCCCGCTCGCAGAAGCTTGGCTATGTAACTTCTGGCCGCGTGGTACGGAACACCGCACATCGGCACCCGATCCTCCTTGCGCGCGGAGTCCCGAGACGTCAGGGCGATGTCCAGTATTGCCGAGGCGACTTTGGCGTCCTCAAAGAACATCTCATAGAAATCGCCCATTCGGAAAAACAGGATGGAATCCCGATACATCGACTTTATGCGCGTGTATTGCTTGAGCATCGGGGTGAGTTCTTCACTCAACTTCGGTCCCTCTTTCGGAGCGCATCCTTTGGGGTAATACCGTGCTCGCAATGCCGGTTTCCTCGAGCAGTCTCTCAACGACAGCCACTGCCGAGTCTCGCGAGTCATAGGGGCCCAGCCGAACGGAAAATATCTGTTTGCGATTGCCTTGTTTCGAAACCATGTAGGCGCGATAACCAATTTTCCTCAGCCGGGCCACGAGAGCCATAGCCTCGTGATCCGAATCGGAGGTCCCCGCCTCGACAACGTATGTCCGCCCTTCTCCGGAAAGCTCGAGCTCGGCGGCGGACGCAAGTAAGACCAGCCTTTTTTCTGCGTCCGCCCGATGCGTGCTCTCAGGATAAAGGCGAAGGAATTGGCGATACGTCTGGACGGCGGACTCGTAATCGCCGAGTTTCTCGTAAATCTCCGCAACCCTGATATAGCAACGCTCCGGCGCGTTGCGAGGTGTTTCGTGGCTGGAGATTACCTCTCGATACTCGCGTTGTGATTTGAGATAATCGCCACACTGATAGAGCGCATCCGCATAGAGCCCATGAGCCCGAGCGCGCCAGGGTTTGGGGACGGCCCCAGTGAGATAATTCTCCATGAGTCGCGCTGCATCCTCGGGTTGATTATTCAAGAGCATGCACCTCGCCGCCCTCAAGACAGCTTCGTCCTTCAGTCCGCTCGTTTGGAAAAACTCATACACACGAAGGTAATACCGCTGAGCGCGGTCAGCCTTGTTGTTCAACTCATAAAGCTCGCCCAAAGCAAAATTTGCTTCATCGGAATAAGGACCATCCGGAAACTCGACCACAAAGTTGTAAAGCTTCTCTTCTGCTTTTTCTACATCTGTTTCAAGTTTCGCCGCCAGAAAGCGAAGGTGTTCGCTCCATCGGCTGTGTGGGTAGTCGGAGAGAAATTCGTCAACGCATTCGCGGACCTCGGCGAACCGCCTTGATTCGGCAAGCTCGACGCATTCTCGATATCGGCGCTGGGCATGGTCAAACAAAACCCATTCAGCCTCACACACTGTCGGCGCAAATGTAATAGCAAGCAGGATGCCTGCAATAAAAGAAAATGCGCGAGAAAGGAGCCGCAGAGCCGCGCGCGAAAGTATGCGGGCAGGATATCCCATTTTTCTGGTTTAACGCCGCTCCGTTTCGACGGCTTCTCCGAGCAGTGTCCACCCTTCAAGACCGGTGATGTTCGCGTCGACTTCCGTCCCTGTCAGGCGGGAATCGACACGGAGAGTCACGACGCGATGACCGCGCGTGCGTCCGAGCAGATATCCGCACCGTTTGTTATCCGGACCTTCCGGAAGCGCCGATTGAACTGTGCCCACCAATGCTCGAAGCCGCTTTAAACTTATATCCTTCTGAAAATCGAGTAATTGGCGATGCCTTCTTGCAATTGTCGCCTCATCGACCGCTTCCTCCAGCCGAGCTGCCGCGGTGCCTTCCCTGCGCGAGTACTTGAAGATATATGCGCCGTCAAAACCCACTCGTTCCAAAAGCAGCCGTGTCTGTTCGAAGTCGGAATCGGTTTCTCCGGGAAAGCCGACAATGACATCGGTGGTCAAGCTGATTTCAGGAACAATTTCCCGAAGCCTGTCGACCTTTCTGAGATAATCCTCGGCCGTATACTTCCGGTTCATTAGACGCAGGATGCGCGAGGAACCTGACTGGACGGGAAGATGCAAATGTTCACAGACCTTGGAAAGGTCGCGCATGGCTTGCATCAATTCATCCGAAATGTCCTTCGGATGCGAGGTCGTGAAGCGTATCCTGACAATGCCCGGAACCTCATTGAGCAATTCCAAGAGACGGGGAAAGCGAACACCCGATGAAAGGTCCTCCCCATAGGAGTTCACATTCTGTCCGAGCAATGTGACTTCCACTATTCCCTGCTGCGCCAGCGCCGAGACCTCGTCAATGATTCTCTGAGGGCTTTTGCTGCTCTGAGGACCCCGGACGAACGGAACGACACAGTAAGTACAGTAATTGTCACAACCGCGCATAACGGAAACGTTGGCCTTCACGCCTCGGTGACCCGGGAGCGACACGTCGCCAAGGTCGGGGATGGGACCCTTCTCGGGGGTTTCAACGACCGGTCGGACTCCCTGCTCAGCCTGCTTAACGAGGCCGACGATTGCCCTCTGAGCGTTGGTTCCAAACACTATATCCACATGTGGAAATCGTTCCAGCAGCACTCCCTTCTCTCTTTGGGCCACACACCCTCCGATCCCTATAATGAGGTCCGGATTTCTCGCTTTCGCGCGCTTGAGCTGTGAGACCCTTGTGTAAAGCCTTTGTTCGGCATGTGCCCGCACACAACACGTGTTGAATATGATAATGTCCGCTCCCTCAGGGGTCTCGGACGTCGCGTAGCCAGCTTGTCGAAGCAGGCCGGCGATCAATTCGGAATCGTATTGGTTCATTTGACAGCCGAAAGTGATAACATGAACCGAACGCCTGCCCAAATTGTCGTTCTGCTCAAAGAATCCCGTCCCGTCGCCGCTGTCAATCATCGCTTTCATTATTCCGCAAAACGCTTAACCAGTTGGCCTCAGTTAACTTAGGTAACGCTACGAGAAGATATTGAACCATTAGAGCTTACCACAGAGTTCTTCCATTTTCAAGCACCGCCGCGCCGTTTCGGAATTCTTCTCAGGCATTTCCCTCCGGCGGCACGCCAAGCGAGAGAATCCTTTTTGACTATGGTGTCGTTTCGTGTTAAAATACTTTGAAGATAGAGACTTAGAAACTCCGCGCAAATCGGGACTGGCCAAAAAGCCAAAAGAGGGAGGAGCCAAATGAAGTGCCCGGTACACAGCGACAAAGATGTCGTGGGATATTGTATCGAATGCGGCGCTTTCGGGTGCAACGTCTGCCTTGTCCCAAAGGGACGAGGTGAAAGCCTTTGCGTGAAATGCGAAAAGGCGCTGGAGGCCAAAAATAAAGAGAAAAAGGGGTTGTTCTCAAAATTTCGCGCCGAAAAAGAGACGCAGGCCACGGCTTCTCATGCAACAGGAGGTCGGTCCAGTGTAGCCCGCAAAACCGGCACGACCCGGAAACTGATCATCCATTTCAAGAACGGAAAAGTCTTAAAGGGAACAACTTATAAGCTCGACCCGCGCTCGCTCGGTTTTTATCTTGTTCCGCTGGAGTCAACCCAGGGACAGGATCGCATCTTTGTGCACTTCTCGGATTTGAAAGCAATTTACTTCGTGAGGGATTTCGAGGGGAAATTTGACCCCGCCGAGGCTGTCTCCGAGCCTGCAAGTGAAAGCCAAGAAGTGAAGATTATGTTCGATGACGGAGAAGTCGTGGAAGGGCGAATTCTTCATCATTTCGATCCTGCCTGTCTTCGTTTTTTCATGGCGCCAGTCGAAGAAAATACAAACAATATCAGCATGCTGGTGGAGCGTTCCGCGCTCAAGGGCATGGAGATGGACGGTTTTCGTGAGGGTATTTTCGCCGAAGAAGAAGGCGTTGCGGTTTCCGGGATCGAGGAAAGAGGGAGAGCGCCCCTGAGTCAAAGCGAGTCCATGGGCGATGTCTATTTTTCCATGAAGAACTACAACGCGGCATTAGCGGAATATGAGAAGGTGCAAAAGGAACATCCGCATGACAAACGCCTGGCGTTAAAGATTTCCGTCTGCAATTTCAACCGGGGTGTCAACTTCATCAAATCCCGAAAATACCATGAGGCCAAAAGCGAGTTTGAGAAAATCGGTGAGGACGACCCTATTTACGAGAAAGCAAAGAAGAAAATCCGTAAAATAGAAAAAATTCTGAAAGAAGTCCAAAGTTTGGGCGCCTGACAATTCCTTTGTCGGGTGGGGATGCTGGGGATTCGGCTCTTCTATTTCTCATTCCTGGACCTGCTGATGTAGTGTAGCCCCTCTCGGCGGCCAATGTTCCAAATGTATTTTTACCGTGCCGCGGGAAACTCTGTGGTTTGGTTGTATCGCTCTGCCCGCAGCTTGAATTTGATAAGTTTTATGCTATAATAGGGCGCTGGCAAATTGTCTTCATTTGCTAAACATGATTCATTTTTTCATTTGCTCGTACTTAATAGTTCGGCAGGCTCGCCATGATGCGCGCGGCAGAGTCTGCGGGAATTGTGCATGCGCTACGCAGTAATCTGTGATGTTCATTCGAATCTCGAAGCGGTCGAAGTAGTTCTATCCGAGATCAAGCGTCAGAGAGTCGACCGAATTGTGAATTTGGGAGACATCGTGGGTTACAATGCGAACCCAAATGAATGTGTTGATCTAATACAAAGTGAGAACATTACGTCAATTATGGGAAATCATGACGCTGCAGCTTGCGGTTTGGACGACCCGCTCTGGTTCAACTCGGCGGCGAAACACGCCATCATCTGGACGCGAGAAAAACTGGAGTCCAGGCAAAGGGAATACCTTCGCACTTTGCCTGAACAGCTTATTCTTGACGGGAACATCCTTCTTTCCCATGGTTCTCCGGAAAACCGGGACAATTATATCCTCGACTGGATGGACGCGATGCGTCAATTCGTAGTCATGGAACGATTATCCGTCAATATCTGTTTTTTCGGACACAGTCATCTTCCCGCCCTCTTTGCCTACCGGGGATTTAATCACGACTTGAATCAGCACGGCAAGCATACCCTTGACAAAAGCAATCGCTATCTTGTCAATTTCGGCGGACTCGGACAGCCACGAGACGGCGACCCTCGGACTTGCTTCGGTATCTTCGATTCCGATGAGATGACGGTCGAGTTCTTTCGGTTGAAATACGACATAATTAAATGCGCGAAAAAGGTCGAACGCGCCGGGCTTGACAGTTACCTGGCCGAACGATTGCTGGCGGGAGTTTAGAAACCGCCCGGTGTCGCCGCCATTATGGGAGAATTCCGTGCGTACTTCAAACATTCAGCGTAAGACCAGCGAGACGGAAATTCAACTGAGTCTCAGTCTCGATGGGAGGGGCGAGTATGACATTACGACAGGTGTTCCTTTTTTAGACCATATGTTGTGCCTCATGGCTCGTCACGGGCTCTTCGACATCAAGATAATGGCAAAGGGGGACCTCGAAGTCGACGCCCATCACACCGTAGAGGATGTGGGCCTATGTCTTGGGAAAGCCTTCGGGGAAGCGCTCGGAACGAAGGAACGGGTCGTTCGTTACGGGTCGGCGCGGGTTCCGATGAATGAGGCCCTTGCTCAGGTTGACGTAGATATTTCGTCGAGGGCGTTCCTTGTTTTCAACGAAGAGCTTCCGAAAGCAAAGGTCGGGAAATTTGACGCCGAATTGATACGCGAATTTTTGCACGCATTCTGCAACGGGGCCGGCTTCACGGTCCACGTTAATCTTGCATACGGCGATAATATTCATCACTGCATTGAGGCAATTTTCAAGGCGCTCGGGCGTGCTCTCGGGCAAGCCGTTCGCACCGACGACCGGATTCAGGGCGTTATGTCAACAAAGGGAGAACTCTGAGTAACGGTGATTGCGATAATCGACTACCAAATGGGAAATCTTCGCAGCGTCCAAAAGGCATTCGAGCACACGGGATTCGAGGCTGTCATTGCCGAGGAGGCTTCCGTTATAAACAAGGCGAGGGGTATTGTGCTTCCCGGGGTGGGCGCATTTGGCGATTGCTATCGCGAATTGAAAAAGCGCAATCTTGTTGCTCCGATTCTCGAATGGATTCATTCCGGCCGTTTGTTTCTCGGTATCTGCCTGGGTCTGCAAGTTCTGCTCTCGGAAAGCGAAGAGTCTGCCGACACTCCGGGCCTTGACGTAATTCCCGGGGTTGTCAAACGCTTTGCAGACAGGCATCTCAAAGTTCCCCACATGGGATGGAACCAGGTGCGGGTTCCGGCACGCGGTAACGGACAGACACGGGGAGAGGCGTGCCCCCTTTTTTCGGGGGTGCCCGACGGCGCCTATTTCTATTTCGTGCATTCCTTTTATGTCGCCCCGGACGATCCTGCCGTGACCGCTGGTGTCACGGAGTACGGGATTTCATTCGTTTCCGCAATCTGGCGCGGAAATGTGTTTGCAACGCAGTTTCATCCGGAAAAAAGCCAGGAGGCGGGCTTGAAGGTAATAGAAAACTTTGGCACATTAGTCGAGGAAGGCTTTGCTTAAACCAGAGACCATGCAGGGATGATATGAATAAAAAACCTCCGACGAAGAAAAAGCCCCGCATAAGCCTGCGCGTAAAGATTTTTATCGCGCTGTTGGTCGTGAGTGTGCCGCCACTCACGATTGCGCTATTGCTTGCTTATCTGGCAGGCACCGACATCCGGCAGTATTACATCGGTGTCAGATTCGAGAGCTTCGCACAATGGATGGCCAATGAGATGCAGGCATCCTTTTCCTCCGAACTTTCCGAAGCGAAAAGCCTTGCGCTCACTCCAACGTTGCTCCAGGCCGTGAGCGACGCGAACGAGGCCTACAGAGGGAGGGACGATGACGCCGTAATTGAAGAAATCATGAGGATAGACGACGAATGGCGTTCGGTTCCGATGCTCAACGACCGAATTCGGCAATATTTGTCAAGTCCCGTGTCACGGTATCTTCAGAATGTTCTTAATTTGAAATCGGATAAGTATACTGAAATATTCGTTACCGACGAGCGAGGAGCCATTGTGGGAGCCACCGGGAAAACGTCGGATTTTTATCAGGCAGACGAAGATTGGTGGCTCAAAACCTTTAACCGCGGCAATGGCCGTAATATCATTCAGGGCGTAGAATTCGACGAGAGCGCCCAGATTCGGTCGGTTACTGTTGCGGTTCCGGTGAGAGACCCTGCCAGCGGCACCGTTATGGGCGTTCTGAAAATCGTGTTAAGAGCCGAGCACTTCTTTCATTCCATCAACAACCTCCGCATGGAAGAGGGCGGGTATGCCGGTTTGACAACAGCCGATGGGAACCTGCTTGCCACCTCTGCGCCGCATCGACCGGTTCGCGTGCCTTCGGATTTCTGGACCACGATAGCAGGCCACGGGAACGGATGGGCAATCGCCAAGGATGAAAAAGAAAAAGAGAATGTGGTTGGGTTTGCAACGGTCAACACGCGGAACATTGACGGCGACGCTTTTCTCAGCGGCAAAAAATGGTATGTCTTCTTTTACCAGGGAGTAAGCGAGGCCTATGCTCGCATCACGAAAATGGCGTATCAGGTGTTCTCACTGGGACTCTTTTTGGTACTGGTCTTGAGCGTTCTTGGTTTCTATGCAGCCAATTGGATCGTTATGCCCATTCGACTTCTCCGGGAAGAAGCCCAATATATCGCGCAAGGCGACCTGGGCCGTACGGTAGAAGTCCACACGAATGACGAAATCGAGCTCCTGGCGGAAGAAATCAACATCATGTCGACGCGGCTCAAAGAAACACATGCTGACCTCGAGAAGAAAATCGAAGAACGAACAACCGAACTTTCCGAGGCGAACAAACGATTGGAGTCCCAGCGGGAAGTGCTGCTGAAAGTAAACAAGCAGCTAATGAAAGCCAGCACCCTCAAATCGCAGTTCCTCGCCGACATCTGCGACGGACTGAAAAACCCCGTGCTGAACATAATCCGCCTCGCGGAGTTCGTCACGGAGCGGACATCGGAAAAACTCGATGAAATGGAGGAACATTATCTAAAGGATGTACTGGGCAATGCGAAACATTTGAATCAACTCATCGAAGAAGTCTTCACGCTCGCCAAAGCAACCTCCGGCAAGATGGAACTCAATATCACAGAGTTCTCCGTCGAGGAACTCCTGCGAGAAGCCTACGAAACGGTGCGCGCGCTGGCATCCGAAAAGAATATCAAGTTTGAATTTAATATCGACAGCAGCGCAGGTTCCCTCGCTGCCGATATCAACCTTTTCCGCCATATCGTGTTCAATCTGTACACAAACGCCATCAAGTACAACAAATTGAACGGGAAGGTCATGGTCTCTGCAAGCGCTGTGGACGATTCAGTAGAGGTGTCCGTCGCCGACACGGGAATCGGAATCCGTCGCGAGGACCAGGAACGTATCTTCAGGGAATTTGAAAGAGTTGAGGATGCGCAAGAGCCCTTTTACGAAGACGCGGGTATGGGATTAGCCTTGGCCCAGAGATTCGTTGAAATGCATGGAGGCAAAATCTGGGTAGAGAGCGAATACGGCAAGGGAAGCAAGTTCACGTTTCGAATTCCCCGGAAATCACACCGATTGTGAGTAATCGCTAACGCACGTGCGCGCCCCAACTGCACCTCTTTCTGAAAGCGTTTCCGCGCCCGAACCAGCGTGTCACGCAAGGATTCGACGGCGTCTCCTGCTGGCAATTTCCGCGCTGATGTTCCTTCGCGCCGTTCTGTTCTTCATCCGCGCATTCCACGTCGTTTCATACCCGTACGAATGGTCAACCATGGACGGATACTATGTTTACCATGGTCTCCGCCTCATCTCCTGCACGCCGATATACTTTGGATATGAGGGCATCCTCATGCCGTTCGAATATGTCCCAATATATCCGGCCGTCATCGGGCTCCTGGCGCAAGCTTTTGGAACCTCGGTCTGGTACGAGCGCGCATTCGGACTTGCCTGCTCGATATGCATTGCGACTCTTATTTTTGTGACCGTGTCAAGGGAAACCCGGAACAGAACCGCCGCCTTTGTGTCCGCCATGATGTTTTTCGGGCCTTCCGAACTGAGCGTATGGTTTCTGGTGAGGTCAATTGATGTTCTTGCAGCCCTGCTCTCGTTGGGCGCCGTGTTCATCCTGTCACGAAACACCGGTTCGAAAAGCCGCCTCGCCACAGCGGCCATATTGTTGGTCGTTGCTTTCTATACAAAACAAACCAGCATCTTTGCCGCCGCGGCGGCAACCGCCTTCGTGACAACCCGGAACCCGAGAAACGGTGTCGTCTTCGGGATGAGTTTCGCTTTCCTGTGCGCTTCGGTGTTCCTTCTCTTTCAGGCTCTGAGCGGGGGCTGGTTCTTTGACAACGCCTTCTTGACCACGTCAATGAATCCATTCTATTTTCGATTACTGATGAGCCATCTTTTGAGATTCGGCCTTGTTTTATTTGGAGCATTTGCGATAGCTTTTATGTATTCAATCTCGAGCTTCAAGAGAAGAATGGATATCTGGAGCTTCTATTTCCTGTTCGCCCTGCTCTCGACTCTTCTCGCAGGCAAAGCAGGAGCCGCCCTGAGTTATTTTATTCCTTTGTTTACGGCAGTCTGTATTCAAACAGGCTTTTGCCTTGCGGATGAAGAGTTCAACCCGTGGGCGCCGCGATTCCGAACGATTCTTTTTGCGTTGCTGCTCGTCCAGACGCTCGGTTTTTTTGCGTCCCAAATCCGGACGCCATCGGAGGAAGACCGTATTCAGGCGCAACGGCTTGACAATTACATACAAGCTCATCCGGGTCCGGTTCTCCTCGAGCGCATCGACAGTTTTGCCACACGGAATAATCGGGAACTCAACGTCGAAGCAGTCCAATTGCCGATCCTCATTATGCGTCGAAAATTTGACCCGCAGGTTGTTATAGACGCCGTACAAAACAAGAGATTCTCGTTGATCGTTTCGAGCGGAATCTATTTCGACGGCATCCCCTCGGTAAGAAGAGCGATTGCGGATAACTATCGGCAGATTGATACACTATCAATTGGATTGTTCATTGGAAAGATGAACTTCCGCGTTCTCGTTCCCGAATAGGAGGTTCTTGCGCTTGCTTCCGTTCCGAGCAGCGAAGACCCGCTCGGACCGACCGCGCTGACCGCTTCATGAACCGGCCGAAGGTTGACTGTGATTGTCTCGAAAAATCTCTTTTGTCAGGTCACGGCACGACGCCGAATGAGCATCACTTGCAAATCGGTTGGTTCTATGATATATGTAATATTGAGATGGCAACAACGAAGGAAATCCCTGCCATGCTCGTGAAGATGAGATAAATTTGAGCCAACACTTAAATTAGGGGAGCCTTACATCTTCGAGTTGATTGCATGCCGCCTCGGCGCGGAAGCACGAAGCTTGGATGCGGGCGCCCACCTGAACCTTACGGTTCAAGAAATCGAATCTCACGGCATAGAGGCGGGGATTTTTTATCGAGCTTTCCGAATGGCACGCTTGCGCCGAACCTCCGAGAAGCGTCGGGTAAAGCGGCAGGGCAAAAGCAGAGCGCCTCAGGGACCGTACCTCATGATAACACCATATGCCTGGGCGTCACCATCGGGCATTGCGTGAACCTGTCCGCGCCGTCTGCGTTCCTGCCTGACATCGAAGCTGAAAACGGGCTCGCCCTTTGGACCTTCCAGTCTCGAGCTGTTGCCTCCGGGCAGGGCCTGCTCCGAACCACCGCCGGGAGTCGTCCATCTTGTTTCCCTGATTGTGCCGGAAACGATGGCGTCGTTTGTATCATTGTTCTCGCCCGTGCTCGGCTCGAATAGTATTCCGTCACTGTCCAGGTCCATCGGGTCGCTGGCATATGCGTCAGAGCCGACATCTTCTCCATCCTGCATCACGAGGAAATAGTTGTGCAGGCCGTGGTCCTTTCCGTCAATGCCGACACTGTATATCACAAAACGGTTGTAAAAGTTCGGATGATTTACCCTATAGTCGGCAAGACTCGAATATGAATCATACTCGGGCATACCCAAACTCGTTTTTCCCGACACATACCCGGCATAATAGTGATAATACGTTCCCTTCGCAAACTCGTCGATCAGTGCTCCGGTGTCTGCCATGGTGAACATTCCCAGCCTGTCATAATACGTCCCATCGAGTCTGCCGTTATCAGCGGTCGGGTCGTCCGCATCCCACGGATATAATCCGGTGTCCTCGCCAGGGTCGAGACGATAATTACCCTCGGTACCGTCCTGATCCGGTCCCGTATAAGCCGGATTCACGGCGCCGCCCCTGAGGAAAGGCCCCTGCCCATCCGCACCGACATCCTCGCTATACCAAAAAGAACCGCCAAGCCAGTCGCTTCCCATTGGGGGAAATGTATCCCATTCCGTATAGTACTGTTGCACCGCAATCTCGATCTGAGCAAGCTGCGCCTTCACGGCGCCAATGCGGGCTCGCTCCCGAATTCTCGAGATGGCCGGCAGCGCGATGCTTGCAAGCAGCCCAATGATAGCGATCACGGCGAGCAATTCCAGGAGCGTAAAACCATAATCAGGCTGGGTGGTCGGTTGGGACTCCCGTTTGCGATTCATCGGACGGCCTCCTTCACAGTTTTCGATGGGCACCCTTCAGAGCCCGAGTCAATCTCCGAAAGCACGCGGGCAAAAAAGAAAAAATCTTATCCTTCCCCGGATAAGATTCGTTTCTTTGGTCAACATTTACATAATAATTTTATCCTAGTTTTGTCATTCATGTCAAGACATTTCAAACGGCTCTCCAACATTTCGGCAAAATATCCGTAAACAGTGAGAAAACGGATGGGGATGGCGGTTGATTTGGCGGTGTCGCATCGGATATACTATGATACGAAATATGGCCCGAAATGGCCCGCTGCAGGGGTGATACGGGACTTCCGACAACATGGAAAGACTTCTCGAACAATTGAACGAACCACAGCGTGAGGCGGTGACGACCACCGAGGGCCCCGTTATTGTCATCGCGGGGGCGGGCAGTGGAAAAACCAGGGTAATAACCTATCGAGTGGCGTATCTTATCGGCTCAAGACACGTGTCGCCACGCAATATCCTCGCAGTCACATTCACAAACAAAGCCGCGGAAGAAATGAGGACCCGCGTTCACAGGCTCCTTGGAACAGACACTCTCGAATCGTGGCTCGGAACGTTCCACTCGACATGCGCCCGCCTTTTGAGGCGCGAGGCTGACCGGCTTGGATACAAGCGGAATTTTGCGATCTATGACGAATCGGACCAGCTTTCCCTCATAAGACACTGCATGAGAAAACTCGGCCTGCCGGAGCGTGATTACAACGCGCACGCCATTCTGTCCCGAATCAGCCTTGCAAAAAACGACAGGCTCTCGCCAAAAGATTTTGAGTGCGCCGCTATCGACCATTTTGATGAAACGGTCTCTCGCGTGTACTACGCATATGCGCGAAGTCTGCGCGAGAACAACGCTATGGATTTTGACGACCTGCTGAATAACGCCTTGGAAATACTCGCCTCATTTCCGGACTCCAGGGAAAAGTACGGGAAGCTTTTCAAATATATACTCGTTGACGAATTCCAGGACACGAACCGTGTGCAATACGAATTTGTCCGGCTGTTGGCAGGTGAGCATCGCAACATATGCGTCGTTGGCGATGACGACCAAAGCATATACAGTTGGCGCGGCGCCAATATCGAAAACCTCTTCGATTTCCAGAAAGATTTTCCGGAGGCGCGCACTGTGTTCCTCGAGCAGAACTACCGCTCGACACAACTGATTCTCGAGGCGGCGAACTGGATTATCCAGAACAACTTTCGTTTGAAGCCGAAGCGCATCTGGACAGAGAGCGAGCGCGGCCAGAAAATCACCTGGCGCTCCGTGGCAAATGAACAGAGCGAGGCACAGGCGATCGTCGACGAGATCGAGACGCTCAGAGGCCGGGACGGTCTTCCGTACAGTGACTTTGCAATCTTCTATCGAACGAACGCGCAATCACGGGTGATTGAAGATAAACTTCGGGCAGCAGGCATTCCCTACACCATAATCGGCGGCGTCAAGTTCTACGACCGCAAGGAAATCAAGGATATCCTCGCATATCTGAAGGTGATAACGAATCCGGACGACAGCGTCAGCCTGAGGCGAATAATCAACATGCCCCCGCGAGGAATCGGGAAGAGCACGCTCGAGAAGGTGGAGGCGTTCACCGCAAAAAACCAGCTTTCCTTGCTCGAGGCGCTGGCGCGCTCATCGGAGATACCCGGGCTTCGGTCAAGCGCGCAGGACAATTTGAGCGCCTTCCACCAATACGTCACGCGATTGAGAGAGGCAAAGGACAAGGTTACCGCGGCAGACCTTATCAGAGAAGTCATCGAATCCAGCGGATACGCGGATATGTTGCAGCAGGACCCGACATTCGAAGCCCGGTCTCGGTTGGAGAATCTTGACGAACTTCTCTCATCCGCCGCCGAGACAGCCGAGACAACGGGCGATTCGTCCGTTGATGTGTTCCTGGAGAATGCGTCGTTGCGAACCGACATTGATGACTGGGACCAGACCAGAGACGTCGTCACCTTGATGACCCTCCATATGGCAAAGGGGCTGGAATTCCCTGAGGTATTCATAGCGGGTTTGGAAGAAGACCTGTTCCCGCACGCAAACAGCCTGAAGAGCGACAGGGGACTGGAAGAGGAACGCCGCCTTTGCTATGTCGGCTTGACCCGCGCAAAAAAGCGCGTGGTTTTGACCTCGGCCGATACCCGCCGGATACGGGGCGCCGTCCTGCCGCAGGTTCCGTCACGGTTCCTCAACGAAATTCCCGAGGACTTGTTGGAGATTCCGGAAAAAAGCGAGCCTCCGCATAAGGGTGGCGTCGAATATTATCAGGAGATTCCTGATTATGACGACCCATCATTCAGGCCGGGAGACGTGGTGGAGCACGTCGCCTTCGGCTGCGGAACAGTGAGCGCGGTCTCCGGCAGCGGCGAGAGACTGAAAGTAGCCGTCCGTTTTTTCCGTGATAACAAGAAGAGAGACCTTGTCGTGAAATTTGCGGGTCTGCGCAAAAGGTGAAAGAGAGACCGTCGTCCATGTCGGTGGAAGAAATTCGCAAAAAGATAGATAAAATCGACGATGAAATTATCAGGCTTCTCAACGAACGGGCCTGTGCGGCGATTGAAATCGGCAAGCTGAAGGAACAAGCGAACGCCCATGTGTATGCCCCCGGCCGAGAGATCCAGATTCTGGAGCAAATATGCGCCAAGAATCCGGGCCCGTTGACCAGCGATGCTTTGAAATCAATATACAAGGAAATCATATCAGCAAGTCGCAGCCTTGAAAAGCCTCTTGCGGCAGCATACCTGGGTCCTCCCGGCACCTTCTCGCATCTGGCTGCGCTCCAGAAGTTCGGAAGCTCGACCACCTATGTTCCCTCTCGCACAATTTCTGACGTGTTCCTTGAAGTTCAAAAGGGCCACGCCGATTACGGAGTTGTTCCCATAGAGAATTCAACCGAAGGAATTGTGAGCCATACGCTCGACATGTTTATGGAATCGGACCTGAAAATTTTCTCGGAGGTCATGCTCGAGATATCGCAGAATCTCATGTCCAAGGGCCAGTTGAAGGACCTCAAAAAGATTTATTCACATCCGCAGGCTTTCGGACAATGTCGGAAATGGCTCGAGGCAAACGTCCCTCATGCGGAACTCATCGCCACCTCGAGCACCACGCAAGCAGCAGAACTGGCGGCGAAGGACCCCCAATCGGCGGCCATTGCAAACGAACTCGCCTCGGAACTGTATGACCTGAACCTGATCGTGAGGAGAATCGAGGACAGTCCATACAACTATACCCGTTTCCTCATCATCGGCCACTCGATTTCCGAACCCACAGGCAGGGATAAGACATCCATCATGTTCTCCATTCTCCATCAGGTCGGCGCCCTGTCCAAGATTCTCAACACGTTCGCTTCAAACTGCGTTAACCTGACTCGTATTGAATCGAGGCCGTCGCGCCAAAGAGCATGGGAATATGTTTTTTTTGTAGATTTGGAAGGCCATGTGGACGACAACCACCTTGATCGCGCGCTCAAGGAAGCTGCCAGGAATTGCATTTTTCTCAAGACCCTTGGCTCCTATCCCAGCGGCGATTAGGCGCGAGCGCTTCCAATAATGACGAACGACAAAATCTTTCGAATTCTCGACGCAAACGCAAATCGCGCCCGAGAAGGTTTGCGGGTAGTCGAGGAATACGTGCGCCTCTGCTGCGATGACAAGGAACTGACTGCCCGTTTAAAAGAGCTGCGGCACAGCGTTACCGGCACAGTCGAAGGCATGAGCGCCACTCGTGCACTTTTACGTGCGAGAGAGAGCGATAACGACGTGGGGGCTACCGCTCCTCTGGGCTCTGAATTGTCGCGATCGAGTGTCGCACATTTGGTGACGGCTAATCTCCGCCGCGCCCAAGAAGCCCTGCGGGTGCTCGAGGAGTACTCGAAGCTGGTCTCGGCGGACTCGTCGGCACAATTTAAACGGGCGAGATTTGCTGCATATACAATTGAGAAGGACATCCGGCTGCGTCTCGAGCAGGAACCCAAGGAATAACAATGAAAACTGCGGAACCACGTATCAAGAGACCGATTATCGAAACGAGAAATCTGACAAAAGTTTTCCAAACCACAAGAGCCGTCGACAACTTGAATTTGACCGTGAAGACCGGCGAGTTCTTCTGCTTTCTCGGCCCGAATGGAGCAGGCAAAACGACAACGATAAAACTATTGACGGGATTGCTTCGTCCGACATCCGGAACCGCATTTATTGCGGGACACGATATCTCCGAGAACCCTGTCGAGGCTAAACGCTCGATTGGATATATTCCGGACCACCCCTACCTCTATGAAAGACTCTCGGGACGCGAATTTATGCGATTCGTCGCGGGAATGTATAACCTTGACGGAGCGATGCTGAATGAACGAATTGAACACCTGCTCGAGACGTTCGAGATTCGACAATATGCCGACCAGCTCACCGAAAACTACTCACACGGAATGCGACAGAAATTGATATTCAGCGCCACATTTCTGCACGCGCCACGGGTCGTCATCGTCGATGAGCCGTGGGTCGGTCTCGACCCGAAGAGCATCAGGTTCGTCAAAGACTATTTGCGGACGAAAACACATGAGGGCGTGAGCATCTTTATGTCGACTCACACCCTCAGCATAGCGGAAGAGATCGCCGACAGGGTCGGTATCATCCACAGAGGAAGGCTCATAGCGTTGGGAACCGTTGACGAGATCAAGGCGAAGCAGGACCGAAACCTCGAGGATGTCTTCCTGGAATTGACTTCGGAGGAGTCGGAGATTCCAACGGAAGTCGTTTGAAGAAGAGATATATGAATTTTAATGAGCACTGCGTGGCTCCGTCCGTGGAGGGTTATTCTTCACATTCCTTGCATGACGGAACCTCGGAACGGTGTCAATAATTCTATGGCGCCGAGGGTTCGTTCCATGCCATAATTTGCACGACTTATGATCGCCCTAAAAAATGCAATAGCGGCAATGGTCACGTTGATGACGCTGACCACTCCCGCTTCCGCTCCGGACAAAGATATCGACATCCTCACACGAGCGCTCACAAAGGCTTTGGGCGAAAAGACAAATTATAACACTCCCCGACTAGCTGGCATGGAGATTGACACAAAGAACGGAAAAACGCTCGTTGTGCTTCTTTGCGCCAACTACAAGCCCACGCCGGCCGGCTTGCGGCACGGGATTTTTTCGGACGTTATGAAAACCATGAGGGTCTCGAAGAGTTGGGAATGGCCTAACAGGGTAAATGGTGTGAAAATAATCGCACAGATTCCGACCGACCACACAAATCCGAAAGGAGGCTTTCGCGTTGTGTTCAAGGGATACGCCGCCTCGGAAACGATTCAAGAAACTGACTGGAAGGCTATCCCTCCAGCAAGAGTGCCCCATATTTTGACTGCTGTGGAGATGCACAGGATATTGAACTGAACAAGGCTGGATTACCAAACCGTGGGACAGATACTAAGTGTTGTGTGCCGGTTTTACGAAAGGGGTTGAAGAAATGAAGAACGAGAAGCTGACCAATTATCTCCTGGCCCTTATTCTGATCGCCCTTGTTGCGAATCTCGTGATTCCACATCTGCGGGCCAGAGAGGCCGGCGCTGCGGGGGAAGACGCTGTTCCTCCCGCGGTTAAGGCTGCCGAGGTGGCGAAAGACCTTGCTCTCGATAAGGTCGCCGGCCAAATTGCAGATGGCCTTCGGCAAATCGCCCAATCCAATCATCAAATCGCAGTGGCGATCCTGGAGCATTCACGATCAAACGAGAAGATTGCGTACTCCCTCGACCGGGTTGCCACCAGACTGAAAACCGAAGAAGCCGCACCCTGACAGATGTAAAAATTCCGTTTAAGCGGAAACCGCGGCGACAGCCACGAAGGCTTTGTGCAAAGCCGGGACGGGGCCCTCGTTTCGGCCATTCAGAGGTTGATTGACCAGCCGGAAGGATCCGGAGCGGAACAACCGGCGTGCGCGCAGCGAATCCGTCCGACGGTTGCGCATTGTGCCGAAACCCCGGCGAAAGGGGTTGCGAGACTGTCCGATAATTACTTGCGAAGGGACGGTCCCACGATCCACGGACGCGAAGCGTCGTGGATTCGGGGCTACCCCGGAGCAGAGAACCGCCATATGAAATTGTCGCAAACACTCGCTGTACCCAATTACGAAAAACTCCTGTCTTTTTAGGGACTCGTAAATTGGCGAAACGCCTGCGAAGCGCTGATTGCCCAATCGTGAGACAGGCTCACAGGCATTGGCGCAAAGCATTCGCGAAGCTGTTCAGAAATCCAAACGACAAGGTGGCAGGAGGCTTCTGGTTGCCGCGCAAAAAGCAGGACTCACAACATTACAGGTTTACCGGTTCACTCAGGAGATTTACTGCATGAGACAAGTTGCACAGGCGTGCTTCATGATTTTTTTGCTGTCGCTTTCCGGATGCGGCACGGGAAAGAGCGCTCGAGCGCCCCGAGGCCCCGAGGTCAATTTGCTGAGGTCCTCCGAGAACGAGCGGACATACGAAACAGATTACGACACCACGTTTCGAGCCGCTGTGGATTCCCTGAGAGAGCTCGACAACACCAGCGCCAAGCTCGTCAAGTACAACGACGGCATAATCATGTTTAAAAAGCCGGATGACGCGGGCGCCGTTACCGCTTACGTCGCGAAACTCGATGAGCAGACCACCCGGGTCAAGCTTGTTGCGAAAACCAAGCGCAAGTTCCTCCCGAACCAAACCGATATCCAAATACGAGATGCGTTTTTCACTTTCCTGGAACGAAGGCTCTCCCCGCCCGCGGAAAAGATGGACCAGACGAAGGCAGAGCGGGAGATGACCGACCAGCCGCAGGAACCTCCTGACAGCGGAGCCAGTGCGAAAAAGGCGGCGCATGTTGCAAGCATTCGCAAGTTCCTGGGTTTGGATGAGGAGGCGGACTTCCTGGAGAGACTTGAATATGACGAACTCACAACGCTGCAACAAAGGGTTGAGTCTCTATACTCGGCCTCGCAGGAGAAGACCGGCGTCGCGCAAAGGTGTGCGGCCTGCTATATCGACCTCGCCCGAATATACCACGATTCGCAACAATATGCGCGAGCAGCGGAGGCCCTCAAGATAGCGATCCGCGTGGACCCTGAGAACGCCGTCGCACACTGCAATCTCGGAGAAATCTACAAGCATCTCGAGCTTTACGAGGACGCCGTTCGCGAGTTGACCGAAGCTCAGCGACTCAATCCCGAGCTGCCCGATGTTTACATTAACCTCGGCATCATTTACGACGACCACCTCGTAGACGACGACAAGGCGCTTGAATATTACAAGAAATACCTCGAGCTGGGCGGCGCCGATCAACAGGTGTACGGTTGGATTCGGGAGATTGAGGAATCAGCCGGCTCGTAAGATGCCATGCCGACAAGCCACCCCCAACAACTTTGGCATGGCGCTTTCACTCCGCAAGAGGTCTCACGCACACTGCTATACCGAATCAATAAACTGGTACACAAGCAGCAACAACAGGAAAATAGAGGCCCCTGCCAGTCCGGCGGAGTAAATAATTGGCAATGCGAGAGCATGATGCTCCGAAAACATGAAATAGTTTCCAAAACACAATGTCACCGCAAATGCCAGAATTAGCGCCGCCTTCAGCTTGTGCCTCAATATGAGGAACAGCATCAGACCGCCAAGGGATACCGCTTCCGGATGAGAAGCGCAGAACCGATACGCTTCCGAAAGAGCTTTTGTGCATTCAAATACTATCGACCAACCCATAGGAAACCTCCCTTCTACCTAACAGCCGGGAAACTTCTTGCGCAAAGGATTGCAGATTATATGCCAATTGAGAAGAAAAGGTGGTTCAATTGAAAGCCTTTGATGACAAAAGAGTTACAGCGATGTTAAATTGGAGAGATAATCGGAAAAATAACGACGGAGAGCGACCGGAATTACGAATTTGTCGTCAAGGTCCCTTTGGCGTCTCCCGGCATTGCGGACGCTGATGGTTCAATCAAGAGAATAGTCGTTTGGCCAGCACGGCGACGCGTCGGCCCAAGGCTTCGCACTGAGATGTAACCCTTGCATCCGGGGTATCGATTGAGACCGGCCCGTAGTGGTCGCCATCGGCGGTTCCCTGAATAATCATCCCGTGAATCAGGAACGCTTGTACAATGCCAAGAATCGTTGTCTCGTTTCCTCCACCGATGTTGGCGGACGAAGAGAATGCAGCGCCTATTTTGCCGGCGAGCCGGCCATGATGTGCAACGCTGGCATCGAGAAATTCCTTCATTTTTCCCGCCATCCCGCCATAATAGGTTGGGGAACCTGCTATAATTGCATCGAAATCAAGCATCTCCTGTGGTCTGGCATCCTCGACATCCTTCAGCACGACTTCCACCTGTTCCTTTTCTGCCGCATCAGCTATAATTTCAGCCATAGCCTTTGTGTTCCCGGTCCTGGTGAAATAAAGCACAAGCACTTTCGCCGCCATAGCTTTCTTCCTCCATTTTGACGGATGCATGCCGATGTTTTCGCTCCCTGAATTTCAGAACACCGAAATGTCGGAGGCCACCCCGGAGAAAAGCTCGATGGTTTTTCGAAAGGCCTGCTCCGAGACACCCAAACTCCGAAGGGCATTCCGAACCCCGGGTTCGAACGCATCCAAGGCCTGCAGGTCGGCTGCGCTCATCTTCGAAAAAATATTGCCCACATATACGACAGGCGCAAGGCTCTGCGGGTCGGGGTCCAATTCAGGGCTATGATGATAACGAATAGCGCTGGTCAACGCCTGGGGCAACAACCAATGTTCTCCAAGCAGATAGCCAACCTCAGCGTGATTGATTCCCAAAATTTCTTCCTCTGCCTCTATCGGGCTTGTTCCAGCGCCGGAATGGAGCGCTGCCGCCTTTTCAAGCTTGCCGCGGAGGTTGATGGCCAAGACGAGCTTTCCGACATCATGAAGCAGCCCGGCAACAAACGCTAAATCAGCCGAATGCTTTTTGAGATTGACGGAAATCAATTTGGCCAGAGTTGCACAGGCAAACGAGTGGTTCCAATACCCCTTAAAATCAAAGTCGGTCTTACCAATCAGAAGATCGAAAATTGAGATGGATACCGCTATCGCTTGCGTTTCCCTGAACCCGAGGAGAGCCACTGCGTGATTAATATCGGAGATTTTCCGTGAAAAGCCGAATGCGGGAGAATTCGCAATTTTGAGGATTTTTGCCGACAGCGCGCCGTCGGTCGAAATCACCTTTCCCAAGTCGGAGGCAGAAGATTTAGGATCATTCACGATCGCTGAGATGGCGCTGACGATGTCAGGAAGCGTCGGAAGCTCCTCTATCTCCTTGACAAGCTTGGCGACGCGGCCAAGCTTCAGCGTTCCCGCCAGTGCCGACAGGTCCTCCTCCGCCTTTTCAATAGCCTCCGGCTCGGGACTCTCGGGCTGACGGTAATATCGCTCAATCGATTTCAGAACCGAGCCGCGGCCACACAGTACCGGCCGCACCTTCAAGCCCGTTGTGTGCTCGAGCTCCTCCCTTCCCGCTTCGTCAATCGGACACACCATCGCGATGGTCAACAGTTTCCCGATTTTTCCGATTGGCAAAACCTCCAGGCGCCGTGCCATGTCTCCGGGAATTATATCAATGATCCCTCTTTCTATTTCGTATCCCCCAAGGTCAATGCTTGCTATTCCGGGCATCGAGCCAAGAAACTCGAGGAACGCCTGTTCGCTCAAATAACCAAGGTCCATCAAGATGGCGCAAATCCTGTCTTTGCGCTTTTTCTGCAAAGACAGGGCGTGTTCCACCTGCTGGGTCGTCACATACCCGCTCTCCACCAACAACTCTCCGATTTTCTTCTTTGCCATTGCTTTTTAATTAACTTTGTATTGGAAGAGGAAAAAATAATTTGAACGCTAGGCTACCATAAACGGAAAGGATTGTCAACGAAAACCTCTCGAAGTGTTGTCGCCGGATGATAATGTCCTCTGGTACGCCCGATAGAAATGTCCTCTAC
>CAYVQZ010000032.1:27324-59194 GCA_964453435.1 uncultured bacterium | reverse complement strand
GGTAGAGGAAGAACGCGGAATCTCCGGCATGACACCAAGGGGATCAGAAAGTGTGACGCCGGTGTGCGCGCAGCCACAGATTACCACCAGAGCCAGAACTAGACCCAGCATGTAGAGGGACATCTTATTCATTGCTACCTTCCCCTGGCCGGCACCATCCAGACGGTCTCATGAAAGGAGGGTATGCTTGGACACTGCTTTCAATGCGCGCCTTGACGAGTTGGAAAAAACGGGTCCGCTGTTCCGGGCTCAAAAGAGAACTTTTTTGAACCAAATGCTCGATAACCCGGTCTTGTGTGGCTGCTTGCAGGCGCTGGATTTCTTCCTGCTTCATTTTGATGGCCCGTTCGTCAGGAGTCGGAGCGGCCAGAAGATCAACAAGTTCGATCTGCTTTTTACCGACCGCTTGTCCCATTTCGTGCAACTGCCCGATGAACTTATCCCTGTCGGACTTGAATCGCTCCAGCTGCTCAGCGGTGAGGTCAAGCTGGAGAAACGGGGGTTTCATCAATTCATCGGCCTTTCTATTTCGGTTTAAGATCGGAATCGTATGGGCGGCAAAAATCCCGATAAACACCACATTCAAAATGAGTGAGAACGTGAAAATCAAAGCTTTGAGGTTTACTTTCATCGGTTTCTGCCTCCCACGTCATTGGAAGCAAGCGTCAGATAGGTCGAGCCAAGCGATGCGGGGGGTGTCTGGCTGAACCATTCGAACCCCTCCATGCTTGCTGTTCCGGGCACGGTAGTTTGTTTGTTTCCGAAAACAAAAACGCCCCGGCCTAGCGCCACGCCGAGGAAAAAGGCCAAGAGTACGGTGGCGCAAGCGGTTAAACGCAGGGGTGCTGACACCATCCGCCACCATTCCACGGGGCTCCAAGTAACCGGCCCCTCGTGGGATCGGACAGCTCTTGTACGTGCACGCGCCATCACGTGACCCGCTAAACCCGCCGGGACCGGCGGGACCTCCAGGGTATGCATAACCGGTGCAAGGCGGCAAAGTTCCTCCAGCGCAACACGGCAAGCCTTGCACCGCGCCACGTGAGCGGAAACGGCCTTGCTTCGCCTCTGGCTCAACTCACCATCCAAGTAAGCTCCCAGGCGGTTTCGGTATCTCAGACATGACAGCATTTCATTCACCTCACTATTCATTAAACGAGCGGCAACAGAAAAACCCCCGCTCAAGAGTGGAAAAAATCATCCCGGTTTCCGAGAATAGCCCGCAAACGTTCCCGACCCCGGGCCAATAGCCGCTCCACGGCCTTGGTTGTCGTCTCCAGAGCCGAGGCGATTTCCTCGTAATCCAGATATTCGTAGTACCGCAGCACAATGGCCAAACGTTGGTTGGGCGGCAGGGCGTCAAGGGCGGAACGAACCGCGACGGCGGCTTCGTGGCGCATCATCGCGTCCGTTACACTGGGACGGGCATCGGGAGCGTCCGGAACCGTTTCGAGAAGCAATGGCTGTTTCTTTTTCGCCCGATCCAAGCAAAGGCGAGAGATGATCTGATAAAAATATGTTCTGAATTTCGCTGTGGGCCGATAGCGTCCGGACGCGTCCAGAAGGCGCAGGAACGCTTCCTGGATGATGTCTGAGGCATCCTCTTCATTTCCAATGAAGCGATAAGCGACCCTCCAGGCCCAGGTCTGGTGCCGCTCCACGATTTGGTTAAAGGACTGCAGGTCACCCTGGCCAGTGGCTTGAACCAGCAGTTCATCGCTATCTCCGGAATCAAGGTGTCCCATAACATGCGCAGCGCATTATTCCCGTTTAGTACTCAGTACTTCTCGCTATCTGTATTCCCAATAACTTGACTCCGTTTTCGGTGTTCATGGAGATTGTCGCCGGATCAGTAATGAGGCACTGTTTCTCCTTGATTTCTACCCCGTCTGAGTCTACTATTACCTTGGCTTCGCCGCTCAGGACACAGAAGATGACGTAAGATGCCATTTCACAGGCGGGGATCTGTCCACCCGGTGGCAGTTCGATAATCCTTGTTTTGAACTCTTTCGTCTGGTAAAAAATGTTTTTTTCCCTCTGTTCGTAAGGGAACGCTGCCATCTCGTTAAGGTCAAATATTTTCATTTGCCCACTCCCTTTGAAACATCTATTCGCTTGTTGCCAATCGACTCAATGAGCTTTTCCATGAAGATACCCATGACAGCTACAAAGATTATCGTCAATACGAGCCTGGCCGCCATGAACTTAATACCCAGGAATTGAAGCTCGACAAGCTCCTGAGGGATTTTGATGCAAGCCCAGGCGGAAAGGAAGATGACTATGTTGGCGAGGCTGGCACCCTTGCTTCTCAAAGCTGCGGCAAGCGGGAATGCAATGTAGAGAGGACCGGTCGGCAGCGCGCCAAAGAATACGGCAAGCAAAATCCCTTTAATTCCTGAAGCCTTGCCCAGATATTCAACTACCAATTCCTTGGAGATAAAAACGCTGAAAAGCCCCATGATAATCATTACCGCCGGCAGTATCATTATCATTTCAAAGAGATAATTCCACATACTGTTAACGGCGGCGGTAATCCTGTCCGGGAATATCCACAAGATAATAGCGGCAGCTAACAGCGTAGCGACAAAAAAGACATATCCCCCCAGCATTCTCGCGGCATCTGGCCTCATAGAATCATCCCCATTATCAGCGCGATGGCAATGGCGATGATGAAACTCAGGCCGTTGCGGAGAAAAGCCATTTTTCTCCCCAGCTCCTTTATCTCAAGCGGAAGCGTTACCACACCAACCATCGTTAGTGTCGTTATGAAAGCAGCGACAGAAGCTACTGCCGCTCCGCTTTGCAGGAGTGAGGCTGCCAGTGGGAACGAAATGAGTGCCGGGATGTGCAGGACCGCACCCAGCGCCGCAATGGCGAGCAGCCCACCGAATCCAGCCTGCTCACCGATAAACCGGGAAATCTGGTCTGGCGGCGCGAAAGCCATCAGCAGACCGATGATGGCGACAATAATTAGAACAGTCGGGAGAATCCGGATAAATGATTCCACGGCTACTCCTACGGACTGCTTTGTCCTACCCCTGTCCTTAATAAGCGCAAAGATAAGGCAACCAAGGGCCAATAGATTTATGATGATAGCTGTTGTATTCATACTAACATCCGCCTTGTACCAAGCCTATAGAGTGGAAGGGGAAGGAAAGGCCGGACCCCATCAGCCTCTCCTCCCAATACTGGCTTCGATTCTTTCATTTGGCGGCTCTCATCCACGGCGAGGCGTTCTTCTACATTTTTGACTTCAGCTTGAAGGTCTTTCAGGTATTCCTCCATCCGGGCAATTCGCTCTTCCCATGAAGGGGCGTATTGGCGAAAATGATGCCCGTGAAATCCGCCGGGCTGACAGCAACAGCCACCGTGGCCGTGCTGCCCGTAATACTCGCCATGTCCACACATATTGCTCACCTCCTTTCCTCCGTTGTCTGTGACCTAAAACGTGACTCATAGGTTTCTAATAACCGCCCTAACCGTTCCCGAGTACTACGGATATGATTTACCCAGGCATGTAGGTATTCGACCCCGTCAGGAGTAATTTCGTATACCCGGCGTGCTGGACCACGTCCTTCTACGTCCCAGGACGACTTGACCAGCCCATCTTGCTCAAACTGACGCAAGGTGCGGTACAGAAAACCAGGGTCCATGCCTTTGGTATCTTCATTTTGATTTAGCTTGTCCAGTAACTCATAGCCGTGTGCTGACTTTTCCGAGAGGAGAAGCAGTAGCCATGGTTGAATAAAACCCAGCATCCTGCCCGCTGCTGGACCACAGAAGCCATGTCGCACACCTCCATTCTGACGATTACACATGGTGCGCCTCCAAAAAGATATTAGTTCATCTATAAGACCTACTCATATAATAGCACATTGTCACCCGTTGTCAAGCTTTTTCAAGTGAAAAAATGCGAGGGAAATCGGTTGATGCCGTAACTATTTTCATATGTGCGACAAAATAATGGTCGGACTGGATGGTTCAGAGCTTTCCGAATGTGGAGGCTTTAAGAAAGGGGTTTCAGGAATGTGAGGTAATTGCTTCGGGTCGTGGAGCCTGTCTATGACAAGGTCGTCAGCCATGCGGATGTCATAAGCCCGATGCAATGGAAGGCAAGGGAAAACGCCATGGAAACACTGCCGGAGACTACTTGAAAAAGGTCATCGCCAAGGCTGGAGCAGGGCCGGTCCTGCGACAAAAGAGTCTCGGCGACCCTGATGTCCTGGCTGGCCTGTGTACTCATTTGCCAAGCATCTTTCGAACGACCTTATCTTCACACGAGAGGCGGGTTGTCGCACAAGTCGATTTGGAAGGCGCCTAGTGGTTAACCCCGCCGCCGGCGGGACTCTACCTGCTGAGCAACATTCTCGAGATATCGCTTTATGCCACGGCGCTTGATTTGCCTCTCAAAAGGGACTTTAATAAGAGACCCATTCTTGGAGGACCAAAAGCAGCTTCAGATATTTTTCGGTTGCTATTATTCGCTATTCTTCAACGAAAGCACGGGAGCGAGGGTACTCCGAACAGTGTCTCGAACAGCACGAACCCTCACGAAAGCGGTTTTGGCTTCGCTTTCATCGATAGGCTCCCAATCGCCAGGGTAACGGGCCTCGATGGAATAACGGTTCAGCGGCTGCACATCCTGAACGCGAAGGTTCAAAAGCCCGGTTTTCTGCGCCAAGTTGAAAAGGACCACAAGATCATGGGTTCTCGCGAAGTCCACTCCCCGATAGACTAACAACGCCTTCAGATATTTTTCGGCGCATTGCTGACAATGATAGCACACGGTGTCGAACGGACAATTATCCTTCATGGTCAGAACATATTCCGCATTGCGAAAATCGTTTTCGGCCTTTTCGACCCAGCGCCGGACTTCGTCAACGATTTCAGGCGGCGCGCTCATAGAGCACCCTTCCTTCCTTCTCGGCCTGGCGAACAATTGTCCCGATGATATTTTTTTGCCGCTCGTATTGCTCGGGTGTCAGCACGATGAAATCCATGGGTATTTTGCGGTCAGCCATCAGCAGATCGATCTCATTTGCCTTCTGCCGTGTTGATCCCTCAACATCCATCACGATCAGAAGGTCGAGATCGCTATTGATGCCTGGTATACCGGCGGCGTGGGAGCCGAAAAGGATGACCTTTCGAGGATGGAATGTGTCAACAATGCGATGTATGACTTCATCAAGGATGTTTTGGATTTCCCCGTGCACAGATTGCCTCCTATCCGATAAGCGGCTTGAGACGGGCGATTTTGTCCGGGGTGGTCACGGAAAGGATGCGGACGATCTCTTTCACCAACGATTCGTCAATGCCCATGGCCATTTCCTTTCCGGTTTGGAAAACTTGCATGCTGCTCGCAACGCGCAAACGGCTTCATTAAAATTATACACGAGCATCGGGTTGTCGCACAAGGCGGTTCGGAAGACTTAAGACGAAAGAGTCCCAAATTGCACGATAGAAACCCCCGTGTTGAACTCTCTTCGAAAAGCTTAAGGCGAGCTCAAGACAGACCTCTCGACTCCGCTCGAAGCAGGAGGTCACTTTTTCCTGGGATTTTGAAACGCTTTTCGACTCTGTCTTATCACCGGATACGAGCGCTTCTTTCTTGGCTGGGGGCCAACGTTTGAGATGGGCTTCTCTGCTGGCTAATTGGAAGATTGTGGCAAGGATACCGGTGAAGAGTTGAGTAGGTATTTTGCGCTGGCTGAAAGCGATATTCGGAGGTTCGGATGGGAGAAGTTAAACTGGGCGACGGTAGAGAAAAGTGTAATCCTGAAGAAAAGCGACGTTGTTCCCGCCTGCATGAGCCTTTCTGTCTAGAGTGGCCAATTCACACAAATTGCCTGAAGTGAAGCCTCATTCAATATTCCGCCAATATTCCGCCGAGTCTGAGGGTTCGCTGTCGACAGGATGGAAATCCGCATGCCACCGCCTCCGTCGAGACCTGAAACCTTGTGCGCCTTTGGAGTTCTAAAAAATGATATTATAGTACGAAGTTACGGGTTACTTGGTTTGAATCGCGAAGATAAGACCCGACTGCGGCAAACAGCAAATCAAAGGTGGGAAAATGGATAGAGGAAACAGCGCTGAAGTCATCATCGTGGGGTGCGGCATCGCGGGCGCCTCCCTTGCGTACTTCCTTTCCCGACGGGGATTAACAGATATCATAATTCTCGAGCGTGAGGAACAGCCGGGCTATCACTCGACAGGCCGCAGCGCCGCTGTGCTTATAGAGCTGGACTTCGTCCCGTCGGTACTACAATTGACGATTCTGGCTGCGGATTTTCTCCGCAATCCCCCTGAAGGCTTCAGCCAAAGCCCTCTGTTGGAACGGTCCGGAATCATGGCGATGTTTCAGGGCGATGATTGGAGCATGATAGAGGGAATCGCTCCCACTTTCCGACAGATGGGGGTCTCTCTGGAACTGCTGACTCCCTCACAGGCTATCGAACGAATCCCGGTGGTTTCCGACGCCCATTTCGACGGCGCCGTTTTCCTGTCCGAGGACGGTCACATTGATGTTCATGAGCTGCTGTGGGGCTATCTCCGCCATGCGCGGCATGAGGGAGCTGAACTTCGCTGCGGGGTAGAGGTTCACGATATTAACGTTGAGCGAGGTCGATGCCGCGGGCTCATGACGAATGAAGGGGAGTTCATGGGGCGGTGGGTCGTCAACGCGGCCGGCGCGTGGGCCGGCATCATCGGACAACTCGCCGGCGCCACGCAGATTGAACTGACTCCCTATCGTCGGACCGCGATAACATTCGCAGCTCCGGATGGACTCGACGTAACCCGATGGCCAATGGTGTTGGATTACACTCACAAGCTTTTCTTCAAACCGGAATCGGGCGGTTTGCTCGCAAGCCCAATGGATGAAGACCCCGTTGAACCCTGTGACGCCCGGCCGGATGAATTGGTCGTCGCTCATACGATTGACAGGCTGGAAGCGGTTGCGCCTCGTCTTGTTCCCAGATCGCTACACCAGAAATGGGCCGGCCTGAGGACATTCGCGCCGGACCAATCTTACGTAATAGGCGAGGACCCATTGGTCAAAGGGTTCTTCTGGCTGGCGGGTCAGGGAGGGAGCGGCATCGAGACAAGCCCCGCGGCCGGCCAACTAGCCGCCGACCTGCTCATCGACAGTCGCACGAGCCTCATCGACGCGAACCTGTTTTCCCCTGCTCGATTCGCCAAGCATTGACGTGCGGCTCCACGAACCTGAACTCAGCGCATAATTCTGTGCGCACGGTCTCGATATCCATTTTGCGTGAACAACAAAGCTGCGGTCGGAAAGCTAAAATCAGCGAAGAATCGAAAAACGTAACTCTCTGAGACCGACATTTGAATGGGCGGATGGGGGAGTGCTATCGCATGCTGAACCAAAGGATTGAATTGATAACGTGGCCACGATGGACCTCTTGGACCAGGATTTCAAGGACAAGACAGCGACCCGAGAACAGGTTCTCGCGGTCCCGTCAAGCTTGTAAAAGAATCGATCGCCCGCAATGAAGGAGGACGCGATGAGTGGGTCCTTGGGACTGCAACTGAGGTCAATGATGAACAGCTTCGCTCGTATGACGCTGATTATTCCTTTTCTTTTTCTTCTCATCACAGCAAGCGCTTATGCGCGAGATGACCGGATTCCGGGTTACGAGCTTTCGGTTTCCTTTGCGATGGAGGAGAGCCTTCTCCGGGGCGAGGCAGTAATTACCTTGCCTTCAAAAAAAGAATGGATAATCCACAATGGTGGGCTTCGTGTCCGGAAAGCCAGCTTGAACGGAAAAGTCTTAGACACTGGCGCCATCAACAAGAAGGAGCAGTTCGTTGTTTCCGGAAAGGGAGCGCTTCGGGTGAACTACGATAAGGTCTTTGAAGGAGCAACGGTCGATGTTGAAAATATAGGAGTTGTTGGAAGCGTAATCTCGACGGAGGGAATTTCACTCACGGGCGGATGGTATCCGCAGATAGGAGAACTTGCCTATTATCGTTTAACCGCAAAGGTACCTCGAGGCTTCACAGCGATCTCAGAAGCCGACGTGATCACGGAGAAAGATACGCTTGAAGGAAAGGAGTTTTCATTTCGCTTTCCACATCCTTCGGAAGGCATGACACTCGTCGCCGGGAGGTACACAGTCAAAGCCGATGTTAGCGGAGACATCCCGGTCTACGCGTATTTCTTTGATGATGACGCCCGATTGGCCGATACATACATTGAATATTCGAAGCGTTACCTGGAAATGTATGAGGAAATGCTCGGAAAATATCCGTTTAAACGGTTCTCGATTGTAGAGAACTTCGTTCCCACCGGATTCTCAATGCCCACATTTACGTTGCTCGGACGCGACGTGGTGCGCCTTCCATTTATTGTAAAAACCTCTCTCGGCCACGAGATAGTTCACCAATGGTTTGGAAACTCCGTCTACGCTGATCGTGAGGCCGGAAACTGGTTGGAAGGGCTAGCCACTTATCTTGCGGACCACCTGTATAAGGTGCAGGAAGGCGAGGGCAATCTCTACAGGAAACAGATTCTCATTGATTACCAGAGCTATGTGAATGCGGAAAACGCCATACCACTCGAGGAATTTGCGGGAAGGGTGGACCCGGCCACGAAAGCCGTTGGCTACGGAAAGGGAGCGATGGTGTTCCATATGCTTAAAAGCCTCGTGGGCGAAGAAATCTTCTTTAGGACCTTGACGCTTTTTATAGGAGAAAACGCATTCAAAAGAGCGTCATGGGATGATTTAAGGAAGACCTTTGAAAGAACGTCGGAAATCAATCTTGACGATTTCTTTGACCAGTGGCTTACGCGCTCCGACATACCTCGTCTCTCTGTGGTGGAGCCGAGAGTGCTCTATCTTGACGGTGTCCCCAAGGTCTTTTTCAGGCTCAGGCAGGACGACGAACCGTACAGTCTGAAAGTCAAAATGAAGATATTCACCGACAGGGGCGAGCACACTGAGATGCTTGATATCAAAGAGAAAGAGAAGTCCTTTGAGGCGGCTGTCAATGGGACGCCTCGGTGGATAGCGCTGGACCCGGATTATGACCTGATGAGGAAGCTTTGGCCGAATGAGTTTCCACCTGCAATTTCCAGGCTGCTGGGCGATGAAAAGAGACTTGTCGCGCTGCCCGAAGACGATAGAGAGCGCTACATGCCCTTAACGAGTCTTTTGGAAAACAAGGGCTTCAATGTGATTTTGGACAACAAGGTAAAAGACCAGGACCTCATCTCCTCAAGCGTAGTCTTGCTGGGCGCGGATGGGCCGGTTCACAGAAGGCTTTTTGGGAGAGCGCCCGTGGGAGAAATCGATGAAGGTTTTGAGATGACCGTGGTGGAGAACCCCTTGAATCCCGATAAGGTCCTTGCGGTTTCAGTCGCATCCGGCAGAGAGGAATCGGAAGCCGCGGCGAGAAAGATAATCCACTACGGCAAGTACTCATACCTCAGATTCCATAACGGAAGAAATGTCGAAAAGCGTATTGCAGATTCCGAAACCGGGATGAGGACAAACCTTGAGCACAACGTATCGGCTGTGAGACCGCAAAGCGCGCTCAGTCTTGATGAGGTCATTACGAAGCTCATAAACAAGGACATTATATACATCGGTGAGTCACACACCAACTACGAGGACCATCGCGTTCAGCTTGAGGTGATACGAGCCCTCAACGAGCGGGACCGCAAATTCGCAATCGGGATGGAAATGTTCCAGAGGCCTTTTCAGGAAGCCCTCGACCAATACATTGGGGGAAAGATAACCGAGAAGGAGTTTTTGAAGGCCTCGAAGTATTTCGAGCGATGGAAATTCAACTTCCACCTCTACCGCGAGATTCTGGATTATGCGAAAGCGCATCATATAAGAGTTTTGGCCCTGAACATCGACGCGGACATCATTGACAAAGTTTCATCCGGCGGTCTCGACGCCCTTTCGCAGAAGGAGAGGGAAAAGATACCCTACAACATGGACATGACAAACGCAGATTATAGAAGAAAACTGAAGGAAGTATTCAAGCTGCATGAGAGTGGTGGCGAAAAGAAGCTTTTCGAAAATTTCTACCAGTCCCAGATACTTTGGGATGAAACCATGGCGCACACGGCGGACGATTTTTTGAAAGACAACCCTGATCACCAGTTGGTGGTTCTGGCCGGCGTGGGGCATATCGAACGGGGATATGGCATCCCGCAAAGACTGCACAGGCTCAACGGGAAGAACTATGCAACGCTCATAAATTCCAGCATCGAAACTCTCGAGGATGGAATAGCCGACTATGTGCTGTTCCCCGAGCGGCTCGACCCGCCACAGTCGCCGAAGCTTGGCGTGATTCTCAAGGAAACCGAAGGCGGGGTGGAAATAGTCGAGGTCCAGTCCGGAACGTCGGCGGAGGCGGCGGATTTAAAAAAAAGCGACGTGTTGCTGGCAGTCGACGGCCTCGAGGTTGAGTCGGTCGCCGACGTGAAGATAGCGCTTTTTGACCACAAGAAAGGCGACGTGATAGAGGTTAAGGTTTTAAGAAAAGGTCTCCTCGCCGGCAAGAAGCCCGAGGTCGTTCCGGTTAAGCTCAAATAACTGCGCATTTGTGCCGTGTCATTCAGAATTTGAGGGAACGGCTAACAACCAAGCTGACTTGGCCAGGCGGTATGGGAATAAGCTGGGACCGAGTGACCCAGTATCTGAATCTTCTCAAGCTTCCCGATGTGTTTTTGCGGTAAGTGCCTTTAGTTTGGGCAGTTACGGGAAAACGCCGTGTTACGCTACTGGGAGCGTCATATCCGGACGCCGAGCAAAGCAAGCACTCGCTTCGGCGCTAAGACAATCATTATGGATTCACCAGGGTGACCAGCCTGTCCTGTATGGTGCAAGAAGAAAACGCATGTTCGTGTCTGATCCATTCCATGGTTGCCGATTGATATATGAATACATGAGTAGGGTCTTTTATGTAGTACCAGTTGACGAAGTCTATTCCCGGGCTGTAGAGGTGAGTCATGCAATAGAGCCGTCCCTGCGGATTCAGGAGACGCTTGAGCAGCGCAAATTCTTTGTCAGGTGAATAAAAATGCTCAATCACTTCGCAACAAACGATATAGTCGTATGTATCCTCAAGTAATGCCGGTTGGTTGTGGAAAAAGGGGTCGTATTGAACAATATTGAAGCGATGTTCATGCAAAAGCTTCGATATCACCGGCCCGGTACCGGCGCCGAAATCCAGCCCCGAGTGATTCGTTGTAAAATCCCTCAGCACGGAAGAAACGATGGGCGACACGAACAGCTGATACGCCGGGTCATTTACATCGTTGTTATGGGTTTCATACCTTGCTTTTTCTTCCTCAATGCTTGGCCGGTACCGGACATGACGGTAGAGCCCGCGACATTCGCCGCATAGGTGGAATGTAGTCCCCGAAACTGTATCTCCCGAATTGTGACATAAGGGGCATGCCATATCGCTTGTGTGCGTATCGCAATCAGCGTGTGCTCTCAATGTGCTCGTTCGATTCCATTCTTTCAGGTTTTCATTTCGAGGACTTTTTCGTGAATTTGCAAATCCCTGTCGCTGTGGAGCACGAATCGAATCCTCTTGACGAATTTCAGGTTCGGAACGATATCCATGATGGTTTTGAATGCCACTTCGGTCGCGTCGTGCGCGGGATAGCCGAACGCGCCGGTGGAGATGGCCGGAAACGCAACCGATTCTATCTCATGTTCTTCGGCGAGCTGTAACGCGTTGCGATAACAGTTCGCAAGGAGCTCATCTTCCGGTTTATCCACGCCGTAAACAGGCCCCAGGCAGTGAATGACAAACTGGTTGGGCAGATTGTGTCCGCTCGTAATCACCGCTTCTCCCGGTTCAATGGGCGCTAATGGACGACATTCCTCGGCAAGCCCCGGCCCAGCGGCACGGTGAAGCGCGCCCGCCACACCTCCGCCCATCATAAGTTGGGCGTTCGCGGCGTTAACAACAGCGGTGATTCCTGTTTGCGAGGCGATATCGCCCTTGACACATTCAATTGTGACACCCGATATAGTTTTCTCCATGATATGCTTACCTCCTTCGTCATTTATGAGCGGTCCTTGGCGGTTGCGTCGCAGGATTGCCGCTGATCGCCTGCACTAACTTGAAAATGGCCACAGGATCATGGGTCCTCGCGAAGTCCAATCCCCGATGGACTAACGGAGAGGATTCGGCGGACGATCTCTTTGACCAACGATTCGTCAATGCCCATGGCATTTTCCTTTCCGATTTGGAGATCCCGTGTCCGTCGGCCCGGCATGCAGCGTCGTTGGGTCGCTTTTCCCCGAACCGTCACACATATGACGTATTATTTCTCGACCTCTTGATTGTTTTTTCAATCTCCACCGCCAGAAATACAGAAGTCGACAGCAGGAGCGTTACGGAAAGTTCTCCCGCTGTAAGCGGTTCGGTTTTGAAAATCGGGTTCAAAAACGGGACATAGATGGTGGCCATTTGAAGGCCGAAGGTCAGCAAGACGGCCCCGAGAAGCGGTTTGTTGGATAAGGCTCCCTGCGTGAAAAAAGACTCTTGCTCAGACCGGACGGCAAGCACATGTCCCATCTGGCTTAAACAAAGGACTGTAAAGACCATGGTTTGCCAGTGTGTCTGGCTGCTGTCGATGAACAAGGCCTGGGTCATGATAGAAACGGCGCCCATGAGCAGCCCCACCCAGACGATGTGGCCGCCGAGACCTTTGGCAAAAATGCTTTCTTTCGGATCCCTGGGGGGACGGTTCATAATGTCTTTTTCTCCCGGCTCGGCGGTCAGGGCCAGGCCGGGCACGCCGTCAGTGACCAGGTTGATCCACAGGATGTGTATCGGCAACAGAGGAATGGGCAGACCGAGGAAGGGTGCCAGGAAAATCGTGACTATCTCGCCGGAATTGCTGGTCATGGTGTATTTGATGAACTTGCGTATGTTGTCGAAGATGCGCCGACCTTCGCGGACGGCCCTGACAATGGTGGCAAAGTTGTCGTCCAGCAAAATCATGTGGGAGGCTTCCTTGGACACATCGGTGCCGGTAATGCCCATGGCCACCCCGATGTCGGCTCGTTTCAGCGCCGGGGCATCGTTGACCCCGTCACCGGTCATGGCGACGAAATGCCCCTTATCCTGGAGGGCCTTAACGATCTTGAGCTTCTGCTCCGGAGCGACCCGGGCATAAGCCCCTATCTGTTCTACTCTGGCTTCGAACTCCTCGAGAGGAAGTTGCGCGAGTTCCCGGCCGCTCATGACGGCTTTCCCCTCCCCGTGGATGATCCCGACTCGCCTGGCAATCACCTCGGCTGTCAGCGGGTGGTCCCCGGTGATCATCACCGGCCGGATGCCTGCGGACCGACACATGGCAACCGCTTCCGCTGCCTCAGGTCGGGGCGGGTCCATCATGCCAACCATCCCGATGAAGACCAAGCTGGTTTCCGCATTGTCGGGTGTCAGGGGAACAGGAAGAGTGTCCCAGACCCGCATGGCGAGTCCCAGTATTCTCAGGCCGTCGCCGGCGAACTGTTCGGCCATTTCCAAGACTTGCGCCCGGTCGATTTCTTGCGTTCCGCTATGGGTATATGTTTTTTTCGAGCGCGCAAGTATTTCCTCAACCGCACCCTTGGTGAAAGAAATGAACCGGCTGTTTTCCCAGGGATGAAATGTGGTCATAAGTTTTCGGTCAGAATCGAAGGGGATCTCGGCCAGCCTGTGGTATTTTTCATCAAGTTTCTCCCGCAGGCATCCTTTTTCCCGGGCCAGGTTGAAGAGGGCCGTTTCAGTCGGATCCCCGATGAGGGCGCCCGAAGCATCCATGCGCGAGTCATTGCAGAGGGTCAGACCCATCAACAGCAGGTCGAAGGCGTTCCTGTCAAACGCCGAAACGTTTCCGGCATCCTGCCGGTCCGGAGGCATAAGTTCGTCGGCCCCCTGCGACCGCCCCGCAGCATAAACTTTCTCCACGGTCATGCGGTTCAAAGTCAGGGTGCCGGTCTTATCTGAACAAATATAGGTGACCGATCCCAGGGTTTCAACCGCAGGCAGTTTTCGAATCAGAGCCTGCTGTTTGACCAGTTTCTTGGCGCCCAGGGCCAACGAGATGGTAATGACGGCAGGCAGGGCTTCCGGAATTGCCGCCACCGCCAGAGAGATCGCCGTGAGAAGCATTAAAAGCGGAGGCTCTCCCCGAAAGAGGCCGGTGATAAAAACGATAGCGCAAATGGCCAGAACAGCATAGGCAAGCTTTTGGCCGAAAGTGGTAAGACGTTTCTGAAGCGGTGTCCGCCCTTCATCCTGCTCCTGGAGTAAGGCCGCGATCCGCCCCAGTTCCGTTCGCATACCGGTTTCGGTTACCAGTCCCTTGCCTCGGCCGTAGGTGACCAGGGTACCTTTGTAGGCCATGTTTTTCCGGTCGCCGATGGACAGGTCCGCTTCTTTAAGAGCGGCGACGTCCTTCTCGACCGGCACGGACTCTCCGGTGAGGGCGGCTTCATCAATTCGAAGCTGGACGGCTTCGGTCAGTCGGATATCGGCCGGCGCCACGTTACCGGCCTCCAGAATCACCATGTCTCCCGGAACAAGCTGTTCCGCAACAAGCGACTCGGCCCGCCCGTTCCGAATGACCGTCGCCGAAGGAGCAGCCATTTTTTTCAGCGCCGCCATGGCTTTTTCGGCGCGGTATTCCTGAACGAATCCAAGCACGGCGTTCAGCAAAACAATCACCACGATGGCGATGGTATCCACAGGCTCGCCGATAATGCCAGCCACAACGGCGGCGGCTATCAGCACCAGGATCATAAAATCTTTGAACTGGTCCAGAAACATCATCCACAAGGATTTGCGTTTTTTCTCGATCAGTACGTTGGGACCGTAATGCTCCAGACGCTTATGGGCGTCTTCGGAAGCGAGGCCATTTTCGGACGACTGAAGTTTTTCCGACACCTCTCCCGGCTCAAGTTGGTGCCAATTGACAGATTCGTCTTTCGTTGCATTCATGAATTTCATTGTCTTTCCAATAGCATCCAGAGTCCCTTCAACCAATCGAAAATTCTCCTTGAAATCGATAAAGTTTTAGCCGGCGCCGGCGCTAGCGTATGATCCAGGTCTGACTGTTTCCTGAGTTAAACTTCCTCATCATCCGATGTCGGCGTGCGGACGGCTTGAATGCAGGCCTGGGGCGCTATACCGCGATATCTTTAAGATTATTTGCGTGCCTGCAATGGTATCATAGGGTTGTTTGATTCTACAAGATGAGAACCTATGCAATTTCGTAAACCGGACATTCTCAAGCTTCCTGATGAGATTATCGATTACCGAAACGCAAACACAGGCCGGAGAGAATTCCGGGGACACGGATTCATGGGCCGAAGGTCACGCGGATGCGTGGCTCCGTGTTTGCGGAATATTCGGCGAATCATGCGCGGAACTGCGCGATCCATTCAACAAACCTGAGTTTCCGGGTCGAGTTGAAGAGTTGTCTGTCAGCGGTTACAAGCTGGCTCTTCAGGTCATCGGCAAGGGCTACGTAAGCGGCGTCATAAGCAGAAATGTTATACTGGCCCGCGTATTCGAGAACCTTCTGAAAGTGAGGCGAGAGTGGGTGAAGGGCAATGCCGAGACCAAGAAAGCCATCCATCGCCTTTAGCGCGTTTTCGTCCGCGACCCTGGCGCGCCTCTTTGCTATGGCAAGGCCGTTTGCCACCTCGAACTCAAGGAGCGCCGGAGCGTGAAGAGAGAGGCGGTCCGAGACATGGCCCGCAAGAATGTCGAGAGCCTTGCTCCCATGCTCTTCATCTGAGAGATACCACTTGAGGGCCACGCTCGCGTCGATGACGATGCGCTTCATTTCCTTTTCTCGAGTTCATCCCTGGTTTCTCTGTAGACCTCGCTGGCCGAGACTCCGGCCTTCACATAGGCCGCCCTTGATTCCAGTATTTTCTGGTGCGCCTCCATTTTCCTGGAGTGTCGGTATTCACCGTAGGGAACAATCACCGCCATGGGCTTGCCCCTCTTGGTCACGACAATATCTTCATTATTTTCGGCGACTTCTTTTATCAGGCGACTGAAGTCTCTCTTCCCTTCGGCTATGCTCACTGTGATGGCTTTCATATGGCCTCCTTTATGGTCATATAGTATGACTATATTATATATCCGATTTTAGGGTGAATCAAGCAGAACAAGGGGACAGCAGAACATGCGGGTCGTGTTCGAGTGCGTTTCTCCGTTCGGAGATGGTGCGATTTGTCTGTCATTCCCGCCCTGATCGGGAATCCAATCCAGGGGTTTTCATTATGAAAGAGGCCTGCGGTTCTTCCTCATTCATCATTACCGTCCGCCCTTTCTCCAGCTCCCTGATGAGATTATCGATTTCCTGAAGGCGAACAAGTCTAAGGAATCAGTCTTTACCTTTTGAGTTTGCGCTCCCCGTGTGCAACCCTCTTCATAACCGTTCTCTTTCTCCCGCGGTTAACCGAAGTCATTCAATATCAGCGGGTTATCAAAGACCAGGCCGCTCCCGATGAGGCGGAAGCGGTGTTGATTATGATTTCCGCTTCTATGCCTAAAAGATTCCCGATTTCCGACAGCCATCAACGAACGCGGTTTTCGGGGTGGAATTTTACATCTCCCATACGACCTCGCAAGCCATGTATTCGCTCAGGACCATCCGCACAATAACACCCCCAGTCTCAACCACCGCATATCGATAATGAGGCCGCAAACGCAGTGAATGAGTTGTCAGGCATGATTGGATTTTCCCCACTTTCTGAGTCGCCCGGTAATCCCCTCATCACCGCGTCATCAGCGCGAACACACCCCAACCCAGGTACTCACGCGTGTAAGTTGCGTAGCGCTCGGGTTCGGAGGTTAGTTTGGCTCGAACATCTTTCGCGAACTCGTCGTCGGGATTGTTTTCAAGCCATCGGCGCATGGTGAGCCATTTGGCCGCCTCATATCTGTCCCAACCGTCTTGGTCAGCCAGAACCATTTCAACGACGTCGTAGCCAAGGCGGCCGAAAGACGCGAGAAGTTCCGGAAGCATGAGAAAGTCGGAGATTGAGTTGGCAAGACACCCTTTGGCAATATCTTCCGTCGGCGGTAACTGCCGCCAGTGGGGCTCGCCGATGAGGATGATCCCTCCGGTGCGCAGGCTCCGCGCCAGAAGCTCGATAGTGCCGGCTACTCCTCCACCGATCCATGTGGCACCGACACAGGCCGCCACATCGACCTTTTCGTCGGCGACGTAGCCGGTAGCATCGCCATGGATGAACTCGACTCGATCGGCGACACCGAGTTCTTCAGCACGGCGTTTCGCTTGCTCGGTGAACAACTGGCTCATGTCGATCCCGGTACCGATGACGCCGTGGTCACGCGCCCAAGTGCACAGCATCTCCCCCGAACCGCTGCCGAGGTCGAGCACCCGGGCCCCCGATTCCAGACGCAGCGCCGCGCCGAGAGTGGCGAGCTTTTCGGGTGTGATCGGGTTGTGGATGCGGTGAGCGCTTTCGGTGATGTTGAATATTCGTGGGATGTCCACTGTGGAAAATCTCCTTACGGGTGTGAATAGATTCGGTCACTGCATAACTTGTGGCAGATGCAACAGCAGCGTCCTGCGGCGACAAGGGCTAAGTCGACGACATCCTTTGGGAAGCTCATCGCGCCTCTCCCGATTTGAGTAGTCGCTCCGTCAGCTCGAATGCATCCACGGGCCAGAAGCACTCCGGGCGAGGACGGCGCACCTGCGGTTGTCCGGCCGCAGGGCGGCAGTTCAGCACGCATTCGGACCATTGCGCGGGAATCTCGTTCAGACCCCACACAGCGCCAAGAAGCGCGCCACAGATGGCGGCGTTGGTGTCGGTGTCTCCGCCGCGCATGACGGTGTCCACAACGGCTTCCTCCAGGTTCGGGGCATGCAGAAGCTGCCACAGGGCGTTGCGGAATGCCGTCAGGACCCACCCCTGCTGGTGGACATAGTCGGCGGGCGGTGCTTCGGCCGCACCTCGGACCGCCTCCAGGAGGCTCCCATCCACCTCCATGTCTTCAGCCCAGGTCACGATCTGCTCGTACAGGTTTCGGGCGTCGCCCCCATGGCGGACGGCATGGGCAATCGCCATCGTGAACAATGCGTTGGCTTGCTGGCAAACCGGATGGGGATGGGTGATCGCGGCATCCTGTCGCGCCCACTCGGCCACATGCTCCAAATCATGGTTGGCCCCAAAGATACCCAGCGGGCTGATCCGCATCATCGCCCCATTGGCCTGGCTGTCGGGATTGGGTCGTCCCCGCAGACCGCTGGCAACGGTCATGCCGCAATCGAAGGGTCCGGAGTCCAGCCAAAAGATGTACGCTTTTCTGGCTTCCACGGGATCATACCGCCCCTGATCCGCCAGCATGCGGGCCAGCAACAGAGCCATCTCGGAATCGTCGGTCGGTTGGCCGGCAATCGTGTTCCAGGCCCCCCCGTCGGCAAGTTCCCGGACGCCGTTGGGATACTCCCGTTGGATCTGGTCGGGCGTCTGAAACTCAACCAAGCTTCCCAACGCATCACCGGCGAGCTGTCCGAGGAGGCAGCCTTGAGCCCGTTCCAACATCTCTGCCTGGCGTATTGAGTCACTCATCAGGCCCTCGGTGAGCGGTTGCGTCTTCGTCGATCCAGTCCTCCTCGGTGTAGGACATGCCCTTTCGCCCCGGCGCCTTGCGTGTCGGTCCGGCCTTATAAAGAGCGCAGCTTTTCGGGCCGTAACAGAAGGTCTCGAGACGGCACCGTTTCTTGGACGGATTCCAGTGGTCGATGATCATCTCCACCGGCATCCGGCAGCCCCAGATACAGCTCGTGCACTTGGCGTCATAAGTCCGGGTGTCCGGACGCCGATGTCCACGGCTGCGATAGGTTTCCAAGTCAGGTGGTTCACCATGGAACGGTGGACCAGTCGGGGACTCGCCTTCAGCATCTCTCAGTATCTTTAAACCGCTTGCCTTGTAGAATCCGGCCGTCTCAAGCTGCGGATCAGGAACCGGAACCGCCTGACCACTTGCCTCCATACCTGCCTGGAAACGATGCTTCGCTTGTGCGGCCTTCCCCAGCGCAACTTGGAATTCGCCAGGTTCATCACCGACTGTCCCTTCAACCCGAAGCACATATCCCAGGTAGCTGTGACTCCGCTCGTCAAAGGACCGCATAAGCCGGATGCGGGGCTGGATAGATACAATTCTCCCGGATCAAAGCATCTTCGCAGATTTTTCCCTCGGGCCCGCCATCAGTCTTTTCCTACCTCGACGATTTTGCAATGAACCCACTGTGTGCGCTCGATGCGCCCGGCGGTGATCCGGTTGGTGATCGTGAAAACAGGCTCGAAGCGCTTGGTCATTTCTTTTCGCGCCTCTATCTTTTGTCCTGATGCATCCAGTATCCACGGTTATCTATTGACCAGCCCGTCATGCGAATAGAAATAATCAGTGCTTCAGTCCGCAACATTTTTTGTACTTCTTGCCGCTCCCGCACGGACAGGGCTCATTCCTGCCGACTTTATTGCTTCCGGCCCGTCGCGCCTCTTTGTTCCTTGAAGTAAATTGTTGCATTTCCTGGACATTGCGCATCCTTGCGTCCTTTAACCCGATATTTATTTGGGCAATACAATCGCCTGCGATGTCTTCCAGCTTCCCGATCATTTCGAACGCTTCCTCAACACCTATGTCGCTCTTGTCTGTTTCTGCAAGCCTCGCATACTCTTTAAGGAACGCCCCAGCCTCAGAAAGCATTTCAAGCGCGCTGAGAGCATCATCGGAAAAGTCTGATTCATAGGTCCCGCCGAGGTCAAGTCCCTTAATAAAATAGTCGATGAGAGACGCATATTGAGTAGTGCGATCTTTTAATCCTTCGCGCGTGTTAGGATACCGGACAGCGGGCTGAAGAAACGGCGTCGTTTCGGGTTGCCACTTAGCAATGAGGTTCCATAAATTCATCAGATTTCCGAGAAACTCCTTCGCCTCATTTTCTGTCTCCAAAGCCGCTCCCTCTTCATCAAATATCAGCTTGAAATATTGGGACGGCATGACCATCCGGGTTGCGGCAATGCAGCCGTGCAGAAGTCCGTAAACTTCATGGATTGTTCTCTTGGAGCCGAGTTTCTTAAGACGCTCGTTCATCCACTTATCGCCTTCATATTTGCCAGACAAACCAATCATATCAGCTTCCAATCCTCTCTTGCTGGCCATCAAAGCTCCGTCCAAAACATCTTGACTTCTTCTCTCTTCTCAGGTCAGAACGCGCACGCTGAAGAGTGGGATAGCTCAACACGGGACAAGACCCGTGGCGACCACATCCTCGGTCGTCGTGAGAGATCTCGTCGGCATCGGGAAACAGCGCGGCATCCCCTTCGGGCCTCAAGCCATGATCAACTGTCTCCATCTCCACGGGATCGGAGTCCGCCGACCCAAGGTCGCACTCGGATAGGATGTAGGGATTGGCGAGCAAGTCCTTCTCGGTCGCGTCAATTCCGCTTGCTGCCCGCAGGTCGGGATTGGCGATCCGCTCAACTTGGCTAGGGGTAAGCTCAAGCCGAGCGAGCTTGGACAGCAGCGCATGGCGAGTTTTTATGACGCGCCAGCGCTCTCTCGCTTTGAGGAGTCCGGTTCTGTACGTTCCTTTGTCCGGTTCGATCCTTCCTTCAAGGATAGACAAGACGTAGTCCCAGGAATTTTCACCCCGTTTTGCCATTGGTGCCAGCACAGTTCGCTGAAACGAGGTGCCCTTCGAAAACCCGAGGTACTGGAGTACGCTTCCAGCGCCCGGAAACGGGCCTCGCCCGCTCCATGCCTCGGCCAGAACGTCGTTTAGCCAATCGAGACGTCGTTCCCAATCAGAAGCGACGCGCCCATCAGCCTTGACGCGCTCCACACACTGTATAACGCGTTCAATGATGGCGACCGCGACGTCGTCGGAAACGTGTTCCCCACCATACGAGAACGGAAGCAGCGCGCTCCGTGGAACTCGGCAGATGATATCATCAGTGTTATAACCACCCCGCAGGTATTCCTGGTACGGGATGCGCACCCCCTGATCAGGGTACGCCTGGGTAATACGTCGGGACCAAACCGGATACTGATCCTGGTACTTTGTGGTTGTGCCAAAATAAAGCTGAGGCCCAACCTCAGAGATTCTTCCAACACCGACAATAATGCGCGGCGAGTTCTCATCCAGAGGATTCCCGTGGTTACAATAATAAAAGACCAGTGACCTCTTTGGCTTAAGTTTTCCCCAGAATCGCTTGAGAAGCTCACGCTGACGGTCAGGCTCAAAAACCCAACCATTACTTCGCGGATCGTCTGGCCCCCGAAGGGATAAATCTTCCGCCTTGCAGACTTCTTGAAAAAACTCCTCACGCATCCAGCGGTAAGGAGCCGGACACGATGAGAAGGGAGGAATGTCCTCAGAAACTGCCGGCAGTCTCCGAAATTCAAGCGGGTCTTGATGTGTTATCGAAAATCCTTTTTCAGCATAGGCAGCCGGATCACGCGAGCATGGGGGCAACCAACCCTCCAATTCTGCAAGAGGCTTACCTGCTGATCCGCGCTCCTTTTCATCATCCCGCGACTCACGTATGTGTTGATGGACAATACAATGAGCGTTGAGGTGTGGCAGGTCACATACGTGACCATCCCAAGCCCGGTCATGCCATGCCAACCGTACTGAGAGATGCGTAGTCATGCTTTCTCATCCATGTTGCCTTCCATTGCTAATCCTCGCTCCTTCCCAGTTCTTCGAGAATCGTCTTTACATCGCAGAGATGGGTCTCGACGAACTGAATGGTGGTTTTACGATCGCCGAGTCGCAATGGAACCTTTAATGAGTCCATATTCAGAAGAGCCTCTCTCAGATCGGCCATAACGGTTTCGTCTTTCTTGACAAGTTCTTTGTACATTGCAGCGCAAAGTGGGCATAGGGCCAAAAACTGAGCCTCATGCTCCTTGGGGAAAATGTCTTTGGTAAACGCCTCAACTGCTTCAAAGTAATACTCGCCATCGAGCTTCTTAAAAGGCATTTCCTTCTTGCATATCTGACAGCCTATTTGCCCGTTCTCGTTTTTATACTGATTCTGCAACCAAGTCCGGACATATTGGGTAGCTTCGCTGACACGAACCGACCTGGTTCTTGGCTCGTATTGTTTATCTGGACTAACTTGTAACTCCTCGATGATTTTGCTTTTTCGTCGCTCCGGGTCCACCACCTTTTGGTTTGGAAATTCAATGCCCTTCTTTCTTTTGATCTGTTCCTGGACTGATTTAAGAATGTCAGGATTCCTCTCCAGCTCTCGAGCGAGTTCTATCGTCTCCTGATTGATACCCGCCTCTTCAGCGAGTTTGGCGACTATATCCTTTTTCATTCCAAGCAGATCGGCCAGCTTTTCGTTGCGTTCGAATTGTTCCGGAAGTTCATCGAGACTAATTTCTGACGGTTTCTTAAATGCATTATTTCCGGATGGCAACCATGCTAAATCCATCACTAATTTGCCAAACCTTTCAGAAACCAACTCTTCTTCTTTATAAGTGCTTGCATTGGGTGAGAAGTCTTGGCGACTTGACCTCAACACCTTGCCTTTAATACAACGACTGTAAGGGACACAGATTTTATTCCAGATTATTTGACTTTTCTCAATTGATGGATTCATAAGAGCATGTGATAGTCCTTCTACGCTAATATCAGGATCGAACCCACTTAGTCCACGCCTATATCCTGCTTTATATTCTAGGCTTACATAATCGCTGGAACCATTCGCAATGTTGCATTTAACTCTTATTTTTGGAGAAACACCGATATCGTGAAAAATTCTCAACGCTGATTCCTGGTAGGTCGAGCTGACAAAACCAACATCAGAATTGCCTGAAAAGTACATTTCCAAGGAGTCATCCGGAAAATACAAAGCATCCGGTCTTCGATACATTTCATCGCCTGAGACAAATGATCGTGACAGAATGAAAGGCGTCTCCTTAAGAGCATCCTTCAATCTCTTTTGTTTTTCTTGAGAGTCAGTCTGAAAAGCTTCGACTATTTTCTCAATATCCCGCAGATGCTCATCAGTTTGGGGAAGATTCGGCGATGTGTATTTGGGGAGCACATGCTCAATGACTTCAGCTACGATGTCGAATTCTGGAATCTTCAGATCAGATACCAGAAATCGGCGTACTTCGTCTTGGAATGCTATTTCGGCTTTTACAGTTGGCAATTGGGAGTCACCTAGCGTTTTCGCCGGTAGATAGGCGTTTGGTTTGTCGTCATCATCAAATGGCCTTACGTGGGAGCCATCTTGTAATCGTAAAAAGGGCTTCTTTCTTAGTGGACCATCGTCATCTCCTTTTTTCCATAGCGCCTTTTGGTTGGGAAGCTGGCTATAAAAATCAATCATCCACTGATCAGATTGATCTTTAAAAAAAGCATGATCCACCTTACGCGCAAAACCGTCTGGTGTCACTTCCTCGATTTTTAGTTTGTCGCGAAGGTATTTCCAAAGCTCATGTCGTCCTGTTTCAGTTACTTCGGCGTGAATCCATTTTAGTTCCTTCTGAAAAAGAAGATTAAGCTGATCTTGCCCGAGTAATTTTCTCAACCAGTCGGCGCTTGCGAGTTTCGCATTTTGCGCTGAGACGAAACTGCCATCATCTGCGGGCAGTAATTCCTTGTTCTCAAGAGCTTCTTGAACAGCAGCAAAGATTGGATAAAACATGCCATCTTCAAGGAAATCATCCGGTCTTATGGGTAGAGCTTCAAGCAGCGAGACACCCAATAGACCAAGGTCCTTGAGCTGCGGCAACACGTCTGCCATAAGACACGCTGTCTCGCACACCAATGTCGCGTTCCAATCGTCCTCTTTCGGAATATTGTCCCTTGCCGGCGTGGTCTTGTATGGTCCTTGGATTAGAAACCCTAAGCGAGTTTCCTTCTCGGTGGGAAAAAAGACCACGAGAGGTGAATCCTTGATTCTCGCCACCTCTTCCAGTTCTTCCCCCTCATTACGTTGAAGGAAAAACCCGATCTCGACCGGGACTTGACGTGGGCAATCCTCGCCAGGGTTAGGCACATGCACGGGGCGTTCAAATATCAACCAGCTCTCGCTTTCATCCTCGCCGTTGTTCTGCCCAGTAACCTTTACTTCGCGTGCGCGGCCCCGAGCAGTCTCGTCCCGCCGATAAACACCACCCATCCCACCCGGCAATCTGTATTTGATCTCCTTAATCTTGCGAAGAAAAAGCAGTGTCCTGGCGCTTAGCTCACGAAGCCTTGTACTGATCTCCCTGCATGCAATTCCCGGTTCCACATCCTCCTTGTTGAACGGAAAGGCGAAGAGTGTGGTCCATGAATCTCCGATGTCTTGCTGCTGGACGGCAAATGGCCGAACGTAGTTCTCGATTCTGAAGCTTTCATCGCCCGAGTGAATCTCTGGTGTCATTGTGTATGCGTAGACCGACTTGAAGCCGATCCCGAACTTGCCGATCTGAGTGAGATCTTCAGTCTTCGTCCCTTCACCAACCCCGCAAATGCCACGTACGTCTTTCTCATCAAAAAGGCGACCGTCGTGAAAAACCTCGAGCTTGTCCTCGAAAAGTTGGAATAGGACTCTTGAAGCGCCGGCGTCCTCAGCGTTTTGCAGAAGCTCAAAGACAAAATGTGTCCTGTCAGAATACATCTTGCCCAAGAGCTTGAGCGCCTTGTCAAGAATAGCCTCCTTCCGCTTTTCATCATTACGTATGCTATCGTAGTTACTCGGCATGAGAAGCATCCTCCATGATGTGGATCACTCCGTATGCTACCGGCTCCGCGGTTATTTCCGCCCTTTCCAAGGCGATGTCCAGTTCCTGAATGCGCCTCGCATAGTCCGCCTCGGCTGCTGAGATTTGAGCTTGGCGCATTTTCTGAATCTTTTCGTTGCTGGCCTGCCTAAGCTGTTCCTCAAGAAGCGCTATACGCGCCCGATGACTCGTTGTAAGGCTCTCGCGGCGAAATTCCGCTAATTCCTGTGTCCTTTGCCGATGCTTCGTCCGCGCATCGGACCAGAGATTGTAATGCTGGGCGTCTAATGCGTCCCAAGAAGCCATATCGACTTCTTTTTGGTCATCGACAGCGAGGTCGGTTGCCTTTTCAAGCAGGCGGCTAAGATGTGCTGTGACCGCTGCAGTGGAAGCGACTGGCCGCAAAACCAGGTCATCCTTGATCCCGTGAAACCGCCATTGATAAATGGCGAACTCGTAGCGACCTGCTGGAACGTCTCCGGATTGAGTCTTGAGCGTGGCGGCCACTCGCTTTCTTGAATCAAACGACATCGCGGCTTGTCGGACCAAGGGATGTATAGGCATGATGAATGCCGCCTCGGGATGTTCCGTCGCGCAGTCAGATTCGAAGGTCACGAGAAGACGGGGATTACCCGCTTTCAGCCAGTTCTCCCACTCGCGGTAGGCAGTGGTGTTTTGTCTGGAAAGCTGCTGATAATCGCGTAGCAGGATACTCCGGGCTTCTTGCGATAAACGAAGTGTCTTGAGAGGCTTTTCACCGAGGATAAATTCCTGATCTTTTCCACAGGTCTTTTGTAAATAGAGACTGACAATCCTTTGTATGGAGGCCGGTGACAACCAATAACTTGAGGCATCCTCGATTTCTTTCCTCATCCGGTCTTCGGGCAAGCGGATGCCGAAGAGCTCCATTTGACGCTGCTCGAGTTCCTCTTGCTCACGTATTAATCGTATCTTATTGTCCGCCAACTGCTGAAGCTTTGCCCTCCGATCCTCGTCACACAAGGTCAAGTTCTCTGCAATATCTCGAATCTCCCTGGTGATTTCTCCGAGAATCTCCTCGCTGCCGCCCAAAGCGCTGTTGAACACTCCTATGCGCAGAAGGCAACGTTCGTAGATATCGGCATCGACTGTGCCCGGCGTGATCAGGTTGATTATGGCAACGCTTTCGCTCTTCTGTCCGTTCCTGTCGATACGGCCAATGCGTTGCTCCACGCGCATCGGATTCCAGGGCAGATCGTAGTTCACAATGCAATCACAGAATTGATAGTCCAGACCCTCGCAGCCAATTTCCGAAAACAACAGGACATCCAAGCTATCCGTATCGTCTCGATGCTTCTCGAACCGACTTCGGAGTGTGACACGGTCTTCATCCGGTGTTCCGCCGTGTATCATCCCGACGCGAAAGCCATCCTCATTGAGATGGCGATAAAGGTAATTGAGAGTGTGCCTGAAGCTGCTAAACAGCATCACCTTGTTGTTGGGCAGCTTCTGCTTGTTCCGGATGGTGGCGCGTAGTGCCTCAAGTTTCGGATCGTCGGGGTCGAGTAATCGCGCACTCTCAAGAATCGATTGGATTTGCGACTGTATTGTGTCGACAGTCTCGCCTTGAGGAACAGGAGCGGTGTTATCGGCTTCCTCCCAGAACAGCTCGTCAAGATGGCGGTTCAGAATATCCTCGAGAAAGGGCACAAGCCCGAAGAGGCAACTTGCGGCTTGGCGTCTGATTGTGGTCATCATGAATTTGACATTTACGTCTCCGTGTAGCCGATTGAATATCTCAGATTGAATTCTGAGAATTTCGTCATGGAGGCGCTGCTGAGTGGGAGTGAAGGGAACGACCACTGTCTCAGGCTTCCGTATCGTGAAATCGCCGATATCCTTTCGACGAGTCCTATTGATAATTGCTGCGAAGGTGTGCATGGATTCCATGTCCGTAATAATCTGGACACGTTCTTCATTTGTGACATCGCCTTCGGATAGTCTGGAACGTATTCGGATAAAATTCGGATTGTGGCGGAGAATAGCCTGGCCCCAAGCCGTGGCCGCTGCTTGGTCAAGGGCCCCACGCGTTCGAACTTGCCATTCCGGACCTTGATCCCGCGCTAGCGATATCGCTTGGTTAATGTAAGGGTTTGGTTCCGCCATGTGCGCAAAACTCTCCTGATCGATGATCAGATCGGGACGCAGCGTATTGAGGAGGACGAAAAGGTCGTTACTTCCAAGCTGGATCGGTGTCGCAGTCAAGAAGATGACGGCCTCAGCATGGTCACAGAAAAAGCGCACAGCCTTGTGGCTGAACGTATCCTGATTGCGTATATGGTGCGCCTCGTCAACGATGACGAGATCAAATCGAGGCGGCGGGTCGAGATCGAGTAGCCCCTTCTTGCGTTTTCGCTTGCCGTCAGGCCCAGAACCGTAAAGCAGAACTTCATCGAACAAGGAATAGGGAACTATCACCCTCTGATATTGCTCGGGCCAGACGCCTTCAAGGTCCATCTCGTTTATGCAGTAGCGAAGGGCGCCACCATCGAGATGTGTGAAACGTTCCTCGAAGCGCTTCATCTCGTTCATCCATTTGCGCTCGGTCACCAACGGGCGAGGGCACACGATAAGAACTGACCGGATATCACGTCTTGCCTGCAATTCGCGCAGAATCAGTCCTGCCTCGATAGTCTTGCCAACGCCCACACCGTCGGCGATCAATAATCGCGGCCGATCCGACCTGATGAACCTCAGCACGGGCCGAAATTGATACGGAATGAAATCCACACGGGCGGCGTTGAGCGAATAAAGCGTAGATAGGCCGGGATATCTGATTTGCAGCGCAGTCAGGTAGGCGTGGAACTCATCACAGGGGAAAAACTCGGTTTCGTCATCGGAAACATCTTCAGGCTTTAACTGAGACGCATAGTAGGTCTGGGTTTCGCCACTGACGAAGACCTTGAAGCGATTTTCCGGTTTGCCCAACAGGACGGAAATCACAGCGCCGCGAATACTTGGGTCAGACCGAACACATACGATCTGCCCCGGGTCAAATTCGGCGCCAGTTTTTTGGGGCGTCAGAGAGGAATTGAGGGCAGCGGCATCGATTTTCGTAGGCGATTCCGTCTCGGTAGTGAGAAGCGCCGTCTTTAAGGATCGCACCTCTTGAATCAATGCTTCATTCGCTTCGATGACCACGGCAAAACGCTGGAGTGTGTCCAGGTCGCGGTATATATCATCAAGAGGGAAGCCTTCAGCGGTTGCGTGCGCCCACCGGTTTCGGATTGTCTGCATCTCCTTGACGAAATGACGTGACTCTGACGTCAGGCCGAGCTTGTTGGAAATCTGGTGCCAATTCTGATCAAGTACTCGAAGCAGCGCGGCGAGGTCTAAGGATGCCAAGGAGTTGATGCTTCGTTCTTTGACCCGACGCTGTTGCTGAAATGAAAGAAGGTTGACGACAGCCTTATTCCACCAATGGTCAAACAGGCTCGGAAGAACCTTTTCGAGAAAACGCGCGAGGTTCTTTGACGCCTCATCCAAAAGGTAAGTCATGGATGCCTGCAATTGTTTTGTGTCTGGTCGACCCACCATTCACTATTCCCAATTCATCAATATTCTTGACCCTTCCCGAGTTAACCGTTGTGATTAGGTGCAAGGATGAGGCCATTGAGGTCTTCCTTGGCGTTTTTAAGGACCAACTGCGCGCATTTCATGCAGTCTCACACCTTAAATCCAGGCCGCTTGAACGGACTCTTTGCTTTTGGTTTGAATTCTTTTTTCATTTATGGAATGTGCGTTATCTATGCAGCGGGATTGTGACGCAAAGTTTCATATTCAAAGACTACCACATGAATCCCGCAAGAATCAATATTTTCAGGCTTCAAACATTTGCTGCTGGCGAGAGTGGAGAGAGGCCCAACCAACTTCGCGGCCGATATGGCCTCCATTGCTATCCTGAGGGGGGTTGGCGACGGCTTTCTTGTGACCATGTTCTGAACTCTCACTTTCGTGGTTATGCTTACCATAGCACGAGCCGGAGCAAGCTTCACATTTGGGACTGTACGTGAAGGAAATGGGGATAATAGGGGAATCTCTGGAGAAGCCTTTCGAGAGGCCCCTCGACTTCGCTCAGGGTAAACTCAGAACAAAGCCCAAAAAGGGCGGCAGCGTCAAATGTGAAATCTTCGAAAAAATATGAGCGTTTTGGTGAGACTGTACTGTCGTGAACCGGAGCGGAACACGGTTCACGACGCCTGTTAGAGCAGCGTAAATGGAGGAAGCGTTCGAGGCTCATCCCTCAGATTCGGCACACTTCACGGCTGATGAAAGACTATCCCTTAGCATCAAACGCAGGGTTCGCTTGCCCGCGCTGGTCTTAAAATACTCTTCCCTGCGTGTTGCATCTGCTTTCGACAGGTAGCATTCATAGAAGGCCAGCTTCAGCAATTTCTGACACAAAACAGATTTCAGTTTCACCTCCCCCGGGGGGGGCGGTAAGGTGATTGGGTCGAAATAAGGCTGGTAATCCAAGGCAACATGTGTTAAACTGTATTAATCGTATATCTGGCGCCCACCGATAGGCTTCGTTGTGTCGTTGTTAATTCCCTTCTTTATCAACCACACTCCCAGATAAAAACAACCTTAATGAATCGGCCTTGATCGGCTCAATGGTCTTGAGTAGGCGGATTGAGGAGTAATTTTATGTCATTCGAACATCTCGGCCTTCGGGCCGAACTGCTCCGTGCCGTATCGGCACAGGGCTACACGACCCCGACCCCTATCCAGGCGGAGGCTATCCCTGTGATCCTAAAGGGCCGCGACGTCCTCGCAGGCGCCCAGACCGGTACAGGCAAGACCGCCGCCTTTGCGTTGCCAATGCTGCAGATGCTGAGCAATCGGGGCGGCGAATCACGCAGGCCTCGCGCCCTGGTCCTTACCCCTACGCGCGAACTGGCCGTCCAGGTAAGCGAGTTTCTTGAGACTTACGGCAGGAACCTCCGCCTGCGTTCCGCGGTGGTCTTCGGCGGTGTGGGCATCAACCCGCAGATCAAACAGCTCCGCCAGGGGGTGGACATCCTCGTGGCCACACCAGGTCGTCTGCTCGACCACGCAGGGCGGGGCACGGTGAACCTCTCGCAGGTGGATATGCTGGTTCTGGACGAGGCCGACCGCATGTTGGATATGGGCTTCATTCCGGACGTCCGCAGGATATTGAAGCTGCTTGCGCGAAAACGTCAGAACCTTCTTTTTTCGGCCACGTATAATGCGGCGATTAGGGACCTGTCCGACAGGCTGCTCCACTCACCGGAGTACATCGAGGTGGCGACCCGACGCAATATGGCCGCAGAGCTTGTGACCCAGGTGGTCCACCCGGTGGGGCGCAGCCGTAAGCGCGAACTGCTCTCCCACCTTATCAGGGAGGGCAACTGGAGTCAGGTCCTGGTCTTTATCAAAACAAAATACGGGGCCAACATACTGGAAAGGCAGCTTCAGGCAGACGGTATCAGGGCCACGGCCATCCACAGCAACAAGAGTCAGGCTGTGCGCACTCGCGCACTCGCCGATTTTAAAAGTGGCAGAGTAAGGACCCTTGTTGCCACCGATGTCGCCTCCCGTGGTTTGGACATCGACCGGCTTCCCCACGTGGTCAATTACGAACTTCCCCATGTTGCAGAGGATTACGTGCACCGTATCGGCCGCACCGGCAGGGCCGGAACCGAGGGGGTTGCGTTGTCGCTTGTCTGTGCCGAGGAGAGAGGGCTGCTGACCAATATCCAACGGCTCCTTGGCCACGAGATCCGGATCGAAGAGATTTCGGGATTCAAGTATGAAATCGCCCCAACGCCGGAACACAAAGGCAGGCCGCAAGGGAATGGGCGCACTTTCCGCAGCCGTAGGCTGCGCCTAGGTATGGGTGGGGGGCGAAGGCGATAGCTTCGCTATGTGATGGAATATTCCGGATATTCCGGTGGCCTTGCCCCCTGAAATAATGAATTTAAACGATCGGAAGATGCAAATATCCCATAAATCTAAGCCCTTATGGATAGGGGAACTGCGGAAGATGGGTTAATACTGGACGCGAACAGTGAAGTTTTTGCATCACATTCTTCACCGGCACTCAATCGTCGGCGCTTTTCGATCAGGCTAAAGGTGTAAACTTTGCCAGATCGAAATAGAGATTCAAAAGGGTTTGGCTTTCGGCGAGTGAGGTTTCCTTGGGAAATACACGTAAAGCTATGCGTCAATGCGGTGTGATAAAAAGCCATCTATAAAGGGCGCCAGAGTTCTTGCAACTGTCTCTCATTGGCTCCCCGGGCCGGACTCCCTTCGGCTTCGCTCAGGGCAAGCTCACCGTGCCTTTTCTGGCCCGTGCTCTATGAGCGCAAGTTTCTTCTCGCGCCTCCACCCTTTGATCTGATGCTCTCTGGCTGCAGCTTCAGCCCGCGTGAATGGACCTTCTTTGTATAACAGGTTGGGATTGCCATGCTGCTCAAGGCGGTGATTCAAATTGGTTGTGATACCAACATATAGTCTGCCTTGTCTTTCACATATATACAGCCACCACTCAGACATAGGATGGCGCCTCTAAATCGGGGCCAGAGAAGATGGGTTCTCGCCGATACCAAGAAAGCAAACTCAAAAGGGGCCAATCAAAAAGGCCCCCTTTTGAGTTTGCGCTCCCCGGGGCGGACTCGAATCACGCCATGGCGTGATTAATCCCGCCGGTGGCGGGACTCTGCCTGCTGAGCAACATTCTCGAGATATCTTTTTATCCCGCGGCGCTTGATTTGCCTTTCGTTCTTGACGGCCTCGCCGCGAGTGGAGCATTCGCTGGTCCATACCACTTCCCAAGTCCCTTGGAAACGCTTGGTCGTCTTGCTTCCGGTGTACTCCGGGTCGTTGTGTTGACGCAGCCTTCTTTGGACATCGTCGGTGGAGCCGCAGTAGTAGCGGGCGGTGGATTTGCTTTGGAGTATCTAGACCCAATATGGCATGGGAAAAAAGAAGGCCGCTTAATGAAGCGGCCTGGCTTGCGGGCTCCCCGGGCCGGACTCGAACCAGCGACCAAGTGGTTAACAGCCACCCGCTCTACCTGCTGAGCTACCGGGGACCA
>CAYVQZ010000032.1:0-27224 GCA_964453435.1 uncultured bacterium | reverse complement strand
TGGCGGGACTCTACCTGCTGAGCTACCGGGGACCATTGTAAACAGGTAACCGTGACCGGGTCCCACAACAAATCGACGACCTGGATTTTGTCCGGTCGTCAGACCCCATCGTAGCACGGTTTAATTATATGTGTAATGCTATGATTTGTCAAGGGTTCGCAACCCGTTCCTTGACAGTGGATTGGCCGTCAGGTAATATTGAATCGGTGATCACCCCGAAGAAACGGTTTTTTCATCTTTGGCGCGCACGGAGGCTCCGAAGTGATAGAGGTTCGCAACCTGGTCTTCCGCTACAATTCCCAGATTATTTTGAACGATGTTTCGTTCACACTCGAAGAAAATGAGACGACTGTTGTTATCGGTCGCAGCGGTGTCGGGAAAAGCACGCTCCTGCGCTGCATCCTGGGGCTGTCAAAACCGGAGGCGGGACAGATTTTCGTGGAGGGAGTGGAGATCACCTCGATTCCCGAGCACGAGCTGAATGTGATTCGCCGCGACTTTGGGATGTTGTTTCAGGGAGCCGCGCTTTTCAACTCGATGACCCTCGGCGAGAATGTGGCCTTCCCCTTGCGACAGCACCGGGAATACGACGAGCAGAAGATTCGCTCGATTGTGAGTGAGAAACTTCGACTCGTTGACCTCGATGGGTGTGAGGACATGATGCCTTCGGAGCTCAGCGGGGGCATGAAAAAGCGCGCAGGCCTCGCGCGCGCACTCGCTCTCGACCCGAAATACATCTTCTTCGACGAGCCGATTGCCGGTCTTGACCCCATCATCGCGAGCGGCATCGACGAGCTTATTTTGAAGCTGAAGAAAACCGCCGGGGTGACCATGCTGATTGTGACCCATGAGTTGCTTCATGGCTTTAAAGTCGCCGACAAGGTGATCATGTTTCATGAAGGAAATATAATAGCGGCCGGCGCGCCCTCGGAGATAATCCATAGCGACAACGATTATGTGCAACAGTTTCTGCGGGGACTCCCTGATTTCGGGTCGATGAAGGGATGAACGGGCTCGCTGTTTCGCTGATTTTGCTGAAAGAACATACTATTCAATTGGCGCAATATCATAAAAGCGGCATTCTCTCGCCTCGGTCGGTCGCCTTCTCGCTTTTCTTCCTGTTCGCAGTGACGTTCGGCGGCGCTTCCCATGCGGAGGAAATATCTGAAGGCTCCGTATCGTCAGAGAGTTTGGCGTCCGGACAAGATGATGAGGTAATCCAAACCGGTTTTTGGCCGCTCCTCGTTTGGGAAAGCGCCGCCTCATGGGAGCGGTTCGTTTTCAGGCCGTTTTATGTGGAATGGGAAACAACGGACGGGCTCGAAAAAAAAGTGCACTTTCTCTGGCCGATTTACAGCTACAGGCGGTCGGATGAGGACCTTTCGATACGGATTGTGCCTGTTTACACATACTGGAAGAATGTCTACAGCTATGAGGATTCCCATGAATACGAAACTCAGTACATGCTGTTTCCGTTCGTATTCGGGGGGACTTCGACCGAGGAGGATGGTTATTTCGCCGTATTCCCGATAGGGGGAAACATCAAGCATTTTTTGGGCCGTGACGACATACGATTCGTCTTGTTCCCTTTGTATATGGAATACGACAAAGACGAACTGCGGCAGCGAAACTATCTCTGGCCGGTGCTTTCTTTTAGCGACGGCGGGAATTATAGTGGTTTTCGCGTATGGCCACTGTATGGAAGATTGGAGAAGAAAGGCGAATACCGCCGCACGTTTGCGCTGTGGCCTTTTTATCACTATCATGAGTTCAACCTCGATAAGGAGCAGAGCGCCGAGCGCCTGTTTGTGTTGCCCTTCTATGCAAAAGAAGACAGTTCTCGCAGGCGATATCGCTCGGTCCTGTGGCCCTTTTTCTCATGGGAGGAAAACTACGCCAGGAATTTCGAGGAGAGGTCGACCCCATGGCCTTTCATCGTGATTGCGAGGGGCGATTTCCACCGAACACAGTACTGGCCGTTCTACGGCTTCAGAAAAAGCAGTGATATCGAAAGCAGATTCATTCTGTGGCCCTTTTGGCAGCGCCGTTTCTACGAGATGGAACGGAACTTGACGAGGTCTGAGACATGGCTGCTGCCTTTCTGGTTTTCCAAGACCGAGCGCGGAGAAGCCGGTGAGGTCATCACCCATAAGACGCGGTGCTGGCCGCTGTATCGGTTTCGGCGCTTCGAGGATGACGCGACACATTTTCGCATGTTTTCGTTTTTCTGGTTCGATGACGAGTCGGGTTTCGAGCTTCAATACTCACCCCTCTGGACGATATACGAACAAGAGAGCAGGCCGGACGGAACCGGCTATGTGTACGCGTTGTGGCGGTTGTATCGGCGCGAATACACGGAGACCGGCACGGAGACTCGAATACCGTTTGTTTTCTCAAGCAAACATGAAGAAGAATTTCAAGAGACCACAGTATTCGGCGGGTTAGTGGGAACGAAGCGTGAAGAGGAAAAACGCATGCTTCGGCTGTTATATTTTTGGGAGATACCGTACTGAGAGCATTCGAGGCAGGCGGCCCACAGTTGCTTTTTTAATTCCGGAGGAAGGAAGCCATGGGAGGGCTTTTACGGTTCATTGGCAGCAGATTGATTTATTTTTTTGAATCCACGGGAGAGGTTTTGATTCTCTTCTGGCGGACCCTGCTGTGGTCGAAGGCGGCGATACAGAGCCGCGGCAGCATTTTCAAGCAGATGACGTTCATAGGTGTCGGCACGCTGCCGATAGCCTTGGTGATGGGTTTCTTTTTGGGGATGGTGCTGGCTTTGCAGACCGGCTATCAGTTGCTGCGCTTCAATTTGCAGGGTATCATCGGAGCGATTGTCGGGCTATCGCTCGCCAAGGAGCTTGCCCCTGTCTTGAGCGGTTACCTCGTTGCGGGCAGGGTGGGAGCGGCGATTACGGCGGAGATAGGGACCATGCAGGTCTCGGAGGAGATTGACGCGCTTCGCGTCATGGGCGTCGACCCGGTTTATTATCTCTCGATGCCTCGCCTTATCGCGGCGGTCGTCATGGTTCCGGTCATCGTTATCTATGTGAACCTGATAGGCATACTTGGCGGCGCAATCATCTCGGCGACATATGTCAACGTCGGCATGCAGAGTTACTTCGACAACTTGTTCACATCGCTTACATTCGGCGAGATTTTCCGGGGACTCATAAAAGCCATGTTCTTCGGTGGAATCGTGGCAATCATCGGCTGTTACAAGGGATTCAAGACTACGGGCGGAGCAGAGGGGGTCGGCCGGTACACGACTGAGTCCGTCGTGCTCTCGTTCCTGTTGATAATCGTTTTTGACTATTTCCTGTCCAGGATATTATTGATAAGTCTGCTGCCGTGAACAGCAGGCGCCGCGGGGGTTGAAAGGAAGGTCGGAAACTATGTCCAACGAAATGAAGGTGGGTATATTCTTTGTTGTGGGGATGGTTATTTTGGGAGTGCTTACACTCTACGCCGGCGGTTTCGAAGACTGGCTGAAAAATCGATACGCGCTCCGAGCCTATTTCAACCGGGTCGACGGCCTCCAGAAGGACGATATTGTCACACTGGCCGGAGTCGAGGTTGGAAAGGTGAAGAAAATCGGGCTCTTTGACCACAGGGTGGAAGTGGTTATGCTCGTCGACGGGGATGTTGTGGTCCGTGAGGACTCGAAGGCGCGGGTCGAGAGCGAGAGCCTGATTGGCGGCAAGTACCTCGGCATTACGGTAGGCTCGTTGGATGCTCGGCCACTCGAAGACGGAGAGGTGATTCAAACGGAGGAAGCGGCGGATGTCACGCAAACGTTGCAGGAGGTGGCCGAAGTCGCCACCGACCTCCGAACATTGGTGAGGAATTTCAATGAAAACCAGGAAAACCTGGCATCGCAAATCGACGGCATCCTCGGCGAAAATCGGGAGAATATCCGAACCAGTTTCGAGACCCTGTCTCGAATTGTCACTGAGAACGAGGAAGGTATCAAAGAGAGCATCGATGCCTTGAGGAAGGCCGGTCCCCAATTGAGTGAAGCGGTGGAGAGTGTGAACAAGATTGCAAAGAAAATCGAAAGCGGAGAGGGCACAATAGGGAAGCTGGTGCAAGATGATACCCTGTACGAGGACATGAGAGAACTGTCCGGAAGTTTGCAGGAAGCGTCGTCCACGGTGACACGCATACTCGGCGACAACGAGGAAGACATCAGGGAAACCATCGCGGCTCTTCGAGAGGCGACGCCGAAACTCAAGGAAACGATGGAGAGAATCGACACCATCACCATGAAGATAGAAAAAGGCGAAGGGACCATAGGGAAACTTGTGCAGGACGACACCTTGTATAAGGAAGCCACAAGGCTGTTTAAGGAGTCGCGACACGCCGCCGAGGATGTGCGCGAACAAGTGCCCATTATCACCTTTACCAGCGTATTATTCTCGGCTTTCCAGTAGGTTTTGGCCGCGCATGGCAAGCCTGCTTTCGCCCTCTCAACTGCAGACACACGTGCCAAAGGAGGAAAGGAAAGATGGATGAATTGACTCAGGGTGTTGTCAACACATTGTTGGACTGGGGGGCGGATTTGGTGGGGATAGCGCCGGTCGAGCGGTTCGCCAACGCTCCGGAAGGACACAAACCCACCGACTTCTTGCCGGAGTGTAAATCGGTGATTTCGATTGCGCTGCATATTTTCCAAGGGATGGCCGATGTATGGGGCGAGTACGACCAGGGCGGAAAGACCATCACGCCATATCTCTTTTACGGCTATGGTCTGACAAACATCGAAAGTTCGCGGATAGTGAACCGAATGGCGAAATGGTTGGAGTACGAAGGATACAAGACTCTGTGTTTCATGCCTACATGGGTAAGCAGTTTCTACAAATATTTCGAAGAGACCCTGGCGACCAACAAGGTGAGGGCCGAATTCTCCCATCGGCATGCCGCCGCCGCGGCGGGAATAGTCGACCTTGGGTGGAACGGACTAGGGCTTTCGCCAGAGTTCGGTTCGATGCAGCGGTTTAATTCGATATTGACCTCTGCCGAACTTGAGCCGACCCCACTGTATGACGGTCCCGCCCTGTGCCGGCCCGATGATTGCGGTATGAAATGTGTTCGACTCTGTCCGGCCAATGCGTTTTCGGAGACAGAGAGCCAATCGCTTACCATCGACGGAAAGACGATCACATATTCAACACATGACAACATCAGGTGCGCGTACGGAATCCACGCAATGGTCAAAGGTTCGGGTGGTCGCACGAGCATCGAGATTCCGGAAGGACCCGGCCAGCCCATGCACTTCTACTCGGAACTGCACGGCGACAATATCCACATGTTCGACCGCGGCATGTTGGACAACTGTTTCGGAATCATTTGCGGAGACTTTTGCGGGAAATGTTTGCATCAGTGTCCGTCGAAGAAATTGACCCGCAAGGACATGAAGGAGTATGACCTTTCCAAGCGATACAGCTCGGTGAATCACTCGCGCTTGAAATAAGGACAGAAAACATTCAATCACAAAAATCTCGCTCCAAAGCCATGCCGCTCCAATCGTGGATGGAGCGCCGGCAACTGCTTAAAAGTTTCGGAATCCAAGTCAATTGACAGACATGTCGGTTTTTCTGTAATATCTTAATTGGCTTACACATACGAGCATTCTCTTTCGAACCGGGGCGGAATCGGGTGTTTGCCCGGCGGTCGGGTTCAAGTGGTCTTGTGAATCTGTCCCACACTTGCCAGTGTGACGGAGAAGCCGGCTTAGCGGGTTGTACCCATGTAGGGAATCCCTGCTTTTTTGGGGGCGCAGATTCGCGAGTTTTCGCCGAAGCATGCATTACCGAATTGTGGGACGCGCTCTTCTTGGCGTTTGGAGGACCCGCAATGGGCAGGATTTCGGAACTTTCGCGAGGGAAAATCAGCCGAGACCAGTGCAAAGATGTTGGGATGGCGCTGGCGCTGATTTTTGTGCTCGTGTCATATTATTCGGACAAGAGCGCGTTTTTGATTCTGGCCGCAATTGTTCTTGTAATTGACATGGTGTGGCCAACGCTGCTTCGGATTCCCGCTCTGGCCTGGTTCGGGCTCGCTGAATTTCTGGGAAGCATTGTCTCGAGGGTCATTCTCTCGATATTATTCCTTGTTCTGGTGACGCCGGTCGGCTTGGTACGACGGATGTGCGGCGCGGACCCGATGCGAAGAAAGTTGTGGAAAAAGGACGAAACATCGGTCTTTAAAACGCGCAATCACACCTACGGACCGGCTGACATCGAGCAGCCATACTGATGCGAGCACATCGGAGCGGTTATGGATTTTATCCGTGATTTGTGGGGATTTTTGAGGGTCAGAAAGAAATTCTGGCTTCTTCCGATCATTCTTACTCTCCTTCTGTTCGGCGTATTAATCTTCCTGACGAGCGGTTCGGCGATCGCTCCCTTCATTTATACGATATTCTAGGCGGGCCGCTGATGCGCAATGCAATATTGGGAATATCGGCATTCTACCACGACAGCGCCGCCGCACTGCTGAGCGACGGGCAGATTGTCGCCGCAGCCCAGGAAGAACGGTTTACGCGCCGCAAACATGATTGTTCCTTTCCCGCCAATGCGGTTGCCTATGTTTTAAAGGAGGGAGGCGTCTCCCTGCGAGAGCTCACCGCCGTGGCCTTTTATGATAAACCGTACATAAAGTTCGAGAGGTTGCTGGAAACATATCATGCGTTTGCGCCGAGAGGTTTGCGCAGTTTCCTGTCGGCGATGCCGGTGTGGGTTAAAGAGAAGCTGCTGATGCGACAACTTCTCAAAAAAGAACTGACAAAACTCGGTGACGGTTTCCCCCCGTTGCTGTTCCCCGAGCACCACCTCTCCCATGCGGCGAGCGCATTTTATCCGTCACCGTTTCAAGAGGCAGCCATTCTGACCGTTGATGGAGTGGGTGAGTGGGCAACGACTACCGTTGGACACGGAAGCGGCGCCGGAATACGCATTTTCCAGGAACTCGAATTTCCTCACTCTCTCGGATTGCTCTACTCGGCATTCACCTATTACTGCGGTTTCAAGGTGAACAGCGGTGAGTATAAGCTGATGGGGCTTGCGCCCTACGGAAACCCGGACGGGGGGCTGACGTCCGGCTTCCGCCGAAAAATATTGGATGAGCTGGTGGATGTTCGGCATGACGGTTCGATCCTGTTGAACATGGATTATTTCGATTATGCTACGGGCTTGAAGATGTGCCATGATTCGAAATGGGAAAAACTGTTTGGTATCCCTCCTCGGAAGCCGGAGAGCAAATTGACCCAGCCTTACATGGACTTGGCGCTCGCCATCCAGTTGGTGACCGAAGAGATAATGCTGAAACTCGCGGCAACGGCCCGCGAACTGAGCGGTTCCGACTACCTTGTTATGGCAGGTGGCGTCGCTCTCAACTGTGTCGCAAACGGAAAGTTGCTCCGCGAAGGCGTTTTCAGGGACATATGGATTCAACCGGCTGCCGGTGACGCGGGGGGGGCGCTGGGCGCAGCGCTGGCGGCCTGGCATATTCGGAATGGAGCCGAGAGGCGCGCTTCGGGACAGGACCAGATGCAAGGAGCATTGCTGGGGCCATCCTATGGCCATTCCGATGTCATCCGTGTAGCCAGAAAGTATGCGGCGAACTATTTTCATTATGCCGATTTCAAAGAGCTTTGCAGGGAGGTTGCGAGACTGCTTGCCGAAGGCAACGTGATTGGCTGGTTCCGAGGCCGGATGGAATATGGTCCCCGTGCGCTCGGGAACAGAAGTATTCTCGGTGACCCGCGAAACCCCGAGATGCAGAAACATTTGAATCTGAAGATAAAGTATCGCGAAGGGTTCCGGCCGTTTGCCCCGTCGGTGCTCGAAGAGGACTGCCAGGAATATTTCGACCTGGACCGCCCCTCGCCATATATGCTCCTGGTTGCGCCAGTGCAGGCAGGGCGCCGGAAGCCTCTCCCCGCAGACTACCAGAATCTGCCGTTGTTTGAACGGCTCTACCAGGCTCGTTCGGATATCCCGGCTGTGACTCATATCGATTTTTCCGCTCGCGTGCAGACAGTGAGCCGAGCCACCAACGAGGCCTACTGGCAATTAATTCATTCATTCAAGGAACAGACCGGGTGTTCCGTGCTTGTCAACACAAGCTTCAACGTGCGGGGCGAACCCATCGTTTGCACTCCCGAAGACGCGTTCCGGTGTTTCATGCGAACGGAAATGGATTATCTGGTAATGGAGGACCTTCTTTTTGACAAAAAGAAACAGCCACACTGGCATGAAACGCATGACTGGAAGCAGGAGTTTACCCTTGACTGATTTCCGGGATGTGAGGCTCGGAGCGTGTCCGGCATTTCGGCAAAAAGGGCAATCATGCGAAACGCTCACGGTTCCGCAGGCGTTTCGGAAAAACTTCTGACATTCGGGCACATTCAATATTTAACCGGCGGTTCCTGACGGCGTCGTTCTGGAATCGCCTATTTTGCCCTATTGAATTGCTGCAAGAGGTAATGCGAATATGAGAATCGAGAGTGTGCTCTCGAAAGTATTTCTGCTGGTTGTTTCGGTCTTCTTTACTTTTGCCGTCCTGGAGGCACTCTTTCAAATACACCTGCTGTATTTTGCAGGTGACGAGTATTTCAAGCGATACGCGTCTTACCGGCAACTTGTTTCCCGACACGGAGGAGATGGGGCGCAGCAGAAGTACTCGCCTCACAGATATCTGGGCTTCTACCCGACGCCGAATTTCAAGCGTGTTGCCGACAAGCACAACTCATTAGGTTTTCGTGGCGAGGAGGTGGCAATAGAGAAGCCGGAAGGAATTTTCAGAGTAGCGTGTGTCGGCGGTTCCACCACTCACGGGTTGACCGACGACTACAAAGACGCATATCCCTATCAGCTTCAGGAGGTTCTTCATGAAAGGGGCTATTCCAAGGTTGAAGTGGTTAATGCCGGCGCCGGAAGCTATACATCATGGGAGACGCTTATCAATTTCCAGTTCCGCGTGCTTGAGGTAAACCCCGACCTCATAATCGTTTATCATGCAATCAACGATGTCTATCCGAGAATGGTGTGGTCGCCATCCGCATACAGGGCCGACAACTCGGGCGCCAGGATTGCCAGTGTCTCCGCTGTGCGCATGCCTCCGGTTTGGCATCACAGCACACTCGTGAGGACATTCCTGATACGCCTCGGTCGCGCACAGCCTCACAGTTCCCTTGACTGGACTTTAATCGAGCGGCCGCCGACTTGGTACGCGGGCCAACATACGACCCAACACATGCTGGGACGCTATCCGGAAGGATTCTTTCTGGAAGTGCCTGCGCGCAAAATGCTCGATGCGAATCCGCCGAAGTATTTCAAGTCGAATTTGCGCAACCTTGTTGCTGTGGCGACGGAAAACAATGTGGAAGTTGTTTTCTCAACATTTGCATACTCCCCCTTTTTCAAAGACCCTGCGGCCTCCAGCCTCGAATGCAGGAGGGGAATAGACGAACACAACAACGTTGTCAGAAGTTTTTCGGATGAGATGAAAGTGTTTGATTTTGCGAAAATTATGTCTATTGACCGAATCTATTTTTTGGACGGAATCCATTTCACGCGCGGGGGGAACAGAATCCGGGCCGAGTTGTTGGCGGATTATCTTATCGGTGAGGGTATCATTGGTCCGAAAGGCAATTGAGGTCAGGGCAATTCTGAACCTCGTTTCTTGACATGTTTTCCGTCACCGGGATATAATTCGGCCCGTCCCGCTCCTGGTAACTTGTTTCTGTCTGTTACGGTCAACCTCAAGTCGGCGCAAGCAAATAAAGGAAGCCACTATCCATGTCTCCCCCCAGACCCTTGGTGATAATACCGACATACAACGAAGCCGACAACATCGAGAGACTTATCGGGGAAGTGCTTCAGTCGGTTGAAAATATTCGTGTGCTGGTTGTAGACGATAACTCGCCCGACGGGACAAGTACGATTGTGAGGAGACTCGCAGAGCAAAATCCGAACGTTTTGTTGGAGACCCGGCCGGGCAAGCTTGGGCTCGGCACCGCATACATCCATGGGTTCAAAAGGGCGCTTGCTCTTTCGGATATAGACTTGGTTTTCGGAATGGATGCCGATTTCTCGCATAGCCCGTCGTATTTACCCGATTTCTTGAAAGCGGCGGAAACGTATGACGTTGTCGTGGGCTCCAGATATCTGAGCGGCATAAGTGTCGTAAATTGGCCGATCCGCAGGCTTTTTATCAGCTTCGTTGCGAACAACTACGCCCGCACCATTACCGGTCTTCCCTTGCGAGATTGCACGAGCGGATTCTGCTGTTACCGACGGGAAGTGCTCGAACGAATCAACCTTGACGCGGTGAGAGCGCGCGGGTATTCATTCCTTGTCGAGATGAAGTATCGCGCCTATAAATTGGGCTTCAAAATCGGAGAGGTTCCAATTATCTTTTTTGAAAGGCGTTCGGGCAAAACCAAGATGTCAAAGCTTGACATTCTGGAAGCGGTATTTGCCGTGTGGCGTCTGCGTCTTGGCCTCTACAAGACCTGAATGCGGTTTTTTGGCTGAGTATGGCCACTGAGAATTTCCGAACAAAATTTATCGTGAATCCCGCCTCAGCCAATGGCTCGACGGGCCGATTGTGGGAAAAACTGGCGGGTGTCATCGAGCGAGACCTGCCGGAATTTGAAGTGGCCTTCACCGAAGCCGCCAATCATGCGAGTGAGCTCACCCGGGAGGCCCTGCGCGATGGATTCGAAATGGTCGTGTCTGTCGGGGGCGATGGCACGATCAACGAGGTGGTGAACGGCTTTTTTGAGTCGGGAGCGGCCATAAATCCGGAGGCCGTTCTCGGAGTCGTATCCCGGGGGACCGGCAGCGATTTCATCAAAACGCTGGGAATCCCAAAGGAAATCGAGCGTGTATCCGGTGTTTTGCGCGGGCGTAACGTTCGGAAATGCGACGTGGGGCGTTTCACATGCATGGGGGACGACGGCGGGCAAATCGAGCGTTATTTCATTAACATCGCAGATTTCGGAATCGGTGGAGAGACCGTCGAACGAGTGAACCGAACCACGAAAGCATTTGGGGGTTTCATTTCTTTTCTGTATGGCGTTCTCACGACGCTTTTCACATACAAGAGCAAGTTTGTTAAAATCAAAATAGACGAACAATATGAATGCGAGAAGCTCATAAACAATGTCGTGATCGCGAACGGCCAGTTTTTTGGCGGAGGCATGTGGATTGCCCCCCGGGCGAAGGTGGATGACGGTCTGTTCGACATCCTCGTAATCGAACACATGAGTTTGTTCGAGTCTCTCGCGAATATTCCCGACATTTACAGGGGGCGGCATATGGACCACCCGAAGGTCGAATGGCTCAGAGGAGCGCACGTGGTCGCTGATTCGCCCGACAGGGTTCTTCTGGATGTCGAAGGAGAGCAAATTGGAAGACTTCCGGCGAAGTTCGATATAATACCAGCGGCAATGAACGTGAAGATTGGAGGCTAGCGTCAATGCCGGTCTGCGACTACCTTGAAGGGCTTTGCAGATGGCCGCATCGGGGTTCGACGACGGAGCAAGAGAGGCAGGCGGCGGAATACATACGCGAACAGATGGCGTCTGACGGACTCGAGGCCAAGCTTGAGCACTTCGTTTCGCACACGTCTTTTTCCTGGGTCTTCCTGATTATTTATTGCGGTTTCTTTATTGCGGGCTGGATCGGGTGGGACCATTCACTATGGGGAGCGCTCTTATGCGGTCTGATGCTTGCGCTTTTCGTCGGTGAATGCACATCAAAATGGAAAGCAATCGCTGGCATTCTTCCCAAACGTCCATCGCAAAATGTGGTCGGAATACTTCCGAATGAATCGGCCCGCAAGAAACTTGTCTTCGTTGCTCATTACGATTCCTCCAAAAGCGGGCTCAGCTTTCATCCCTCGCTTGTCGGGTCATTTCGCAGTTCGTTTGTTGTTTCCGTCGTCATGATGGCGGTATTGACCGAAACGCTGCTCATTCGTTGCTTTGGCGGAGGCGGAACACTGCTCTATTGGATTCTGTCCGTTTCCACCGCTTATATGCTGGTTCCGATTGTGTTGCTGATTCACCGGGAAGTCTTCGGGCATTATGTTCAAGGAGCAGCCGATAATGCGTCCGGGGTTGCGGCTATGCTGGGTGTGGCCGAAAAGCTTGCGAAAGAACCACCGAAGAATATTGAGCCGTGGTTTGTTGCTACGGGATGCGAGGAAGTGAACCTGATGGGCATGGTCTCATTTATGAAAGCGCACCAGTACGAACTCAGCCAAGGAACGACATATTTTATCAATTTCGACAATCTTGGCGCGGGCACACTGAGATACATAACGGGGGAAGGAATGCTTACGCTGTATCCGTCCTCGACTGAGCTTGTTTGTGTGGCCGAAGGATTGGCATCACGGGCAGAATATGCCGATGTTCGCCCCCATGCGTATCGACTGGCGACGCTTGATGCGCTCGTCCCGTCGAGCCGCGGCTACAAGACCATCACTTTGATGGGTCTGGATGAATCGGACGGCATCGCTCACTGGCACTGGCCGACCGACACCATCGAGAACGTGGATTTCTCGTTAGCCGAGAAGGCCACAAACTTTGCGCTGGACATTGCGGTGATTCTGGACCGATAGGGAAGCTGGGCGGAACTGTAAGGGAAAGCTGTTTACAAGCGGGATGAGGTGTTTGCGATGGGAGACAAGTTGAAAGTCTTTTCGGGTAGTGCCCACGTTGAACTGGCAAAGGAGATATGCGGTCTCCTCGAGATAGAACTGGGACAGATTGCTATTCACAAATTCGCAAATGACAACATCAAGGTGAAGATTGAGGAAAATGTGCGGAATGCGGATGTTTTCGTTATTCAGCCCTCAACCATACCCGTAAATGAGGGGCTCATGGAGCTTTTGATTATCATCGACGCCGTGAAACACGCGTCGGCCAACAGGATCACCGCGGTGGTTCCCTATTATCCATATGCGCGATCCGACAAGAAGGATGAGCCGCGTATCTCGATCACGGCCCGGCTGGTTGCGGACCTGCTTGAAACCGCCGGCGCAAACCGAATCCTGACTATGGACCTTCACTCCCCTCAGATTCAGGGGTTCTGCCGGATACCTGCGGACCAGTTGCAGGCTCTTCCCATTCTGTGCGATTATTTTGCGGCGAAATTGGATGACGACTACGTTGTAATCGCAGCGGACGCGGGTGGTGTGAAAATGACTGCGGACTATGCATCGCGTCTCCACCTGCCGCTTGCCATTATCGACAAACGCCGCTTCGCGGACGACGACAAGGCGGCCGTGTTAAATATCGTGGGAGAAGTGAAAGGGAAAAAGGCCATTATTTTTGATGACGAAATCAGCACCGGCGGCACGCTTGTGGAGGCTGCCAGCGAACTCCTCAACTTTGGAGCGCAAGAGGTGTCGGCGGGAATCGTACATCCTGTCCTTGTCGGTGACGCCGTGAAAAAAGTCGGAAGCTCGAAACTCAAGGAACTCGTTGTCACCAACACGGTTCCCGTTCCACCGGAGAAAAAGCTGGACAGGGTTACCGTTCTCTCGGTGGCGCCGTTGTTCTCCGAGGCAATTAAGCGCATTCATGACGGCGAATCCGTAAGCGCTCTGTTCCGCTGAACTCCGGTCCGTGCTCTGGATATCGCATGCGAGCAATAGTATTTGATGGAGAACTGAAGCTTGCGACAGACTATCCGGAACCTCTAAGAAAGCCCGGGGAGTCGCTCATACGCGTTCGAGTCGCGGGCATCTGCAATACCGATCTCGAAATTATTAAAGGCTACATGGGATATTCGGGAATAATCGGGCATGAATTCGTCGGAGTGGTTGAGCAGAGCGATAATTCACGGCTTGTCGGCAAGCGAGTCGTTGGCGATATCAATTTGAGCTGCGGCGACTGCGAGCTCTGTAATTCCGGCATGCGCACGCATTGCAGAAACCGGACGGTTCTGGGCATAATGGGGCATCCCGGCGCGATGGCCGATTACTGCACTCTTCCCGATTCGAACCTCCACGAGGCGCCTCCCAATCTACCCGACGAAAGGGCCGTCTTCTGTGAGCCTCTGGCGGCGGCTTTCGAAATCCCGGCGCAACTGCCGGTGCAACCCGGACAAAGAGCAATCGTCCTCGGCGACGGCAAACTCGGTCTCCTTGTCGCACAGGTTCTGAAGACGGCGAAGGCGGATGTTCTCCTTTTGGGCCGTTCGCCCGAAAAGCTATCCCTGGCACGAAAGTGGTCGGTGAAGACGATGCTTGCGAATGAGATGCACGCGGCTCAGGCCGACATAGTTGTTGATTGTACCGGCTCAACCGAAGGCTTTGAGATGGCGCTCGAACTGGTGAGACCTCGCGGGACGATAGTGGTTAAGAGCACCGTGACTGCCCGGTTCTCGATTAATCTTGCTCCTCTCGTTATTAATGAGGTTACGGTCCTGGGTTCCCGCTGCGGACCGTTCAAACCGGCCTTGCGAGCGCTTTCGGACGGCGCCATCCGAGTAGCCGATTTGATAGCGAAGACATTCCCGGTTGAAAAGGCGTTGGAAGCTTTTGAATTCGCCTCCAAACCGGGAACTCTGAAAGTCCTGATCAAAATGTGACAGCCCATGGCGTAGTTCATTTCAGACAATCGTTCTGAATCGCGCCAAACTGTCGAGGGAGCCGCCTGCGTCGATATTTGCATTCCCGAATCGGGCCGGGAGAAAAGCATAATAAAAAGGAGAGACTTGAATTGACATATCGTAGCAATTTTCCATCGCAAACCATTTTGTGACCGGGTTCCGACTGTGGTTGAGGTCAAACAATTACACGATTGGAATGTCACATATCAAGAGGCCGTTTCCATCCAGAGCGAGCTCTGCCGCGAGGTCAGGTTCGCCCCTTTAGCAAAAAGGACGCGAACGGTTGCCGGGGCCGATGTCTCGTATGACAAGCGAAACAACACGCTCTACGCGGCAATCTCAGTGTTCCGGTATCCGGATATGGCGCCCATCGAGGAGGTCAGTGTTAAGGCGAAAGCGACCTTTCCCTACATTCCCGGGTTGCTCAGTTTTCGGGAAGCTCCGGGCATCGCAAAGGCATTTCAGAAGCTGAACTTGAAGCCTGACATTCTAATATGCGACGGGCAAGGTGTCGCCCACCCCCGCGGTTTCGGGCTTGCGTCTCACTTGGGCTTGCTTTTCGAGATACCTTCGATCGGATGCGCCAAAAGCCGGCTTTGCGGTACGCATGGTCCTATCGGCCCGGATATCGGCAATTACGCCTCGCTGAAACTGGACGGAAAGACGATTGGGGCGGTGGTGCGAACACGAAAGGGAGTGAAACCGGTGTTTGTGTCAGTGGGCCACATGATAACTCTTGGGGCAGCAAGGCGGGTGGTGCTCCGATGCACGAAAGGATACAGACTGCCGGAGCCAACCCGCAGAGCGCATCGCCTGGTAACTTCGGCGCTGAGAAGGGATACGCTTCAGGGAAGACGCAAAAACCGGTAGCCACCCATGCCAGTTCTCGGTATCGATACCGGCGGAACCTTCACCGACCTCGTTCTTGCAGAACCGGAGTCCATCAGGATACACAAGATTTCTTCGACCCCCCGAAACCCGGCCGAAGCTTTCCTCAAGGGAGTAAGCGTTCTCTGCCGCACATTGCTCCCCGATGAGATCACTCATGGCTCGACGGTGGCCACCAATGCCATGCTCGAGAGGAGGGGGGCCAACGTGGCGCTTGTAACCACTGCCGGTTTCGAGAGCATACTGGAGATTGGCCGTCAGACCAGACCCTCGCTTTACGATTTTAATGTGGAAAAACTTCCTCCCTTGGTCTCGCGGCAAAACATCTTCGGCGTCAACGAACGTTCTTTATACGACGGAACCGTTCACAAACAACCGGTACCGTCGGAAATCGGAGAAATCGCCGAAAGAATTCTTCGAGGCGGATATGATTCAATAGCGCTTTGCTTTCTCCATTCCTATGCGAACCCGACAAATGAATGTTTCGCGGCGGAGATACTCGAAAAGACCGGCATCCCTGTCTCTGCCTCCCACCAAGTGCTTCCCGAGTACCGTGAATATGAACGCTTCAGCACAACGTCGGTAAACGCCTATGTCTCGCCCGGAATGGACAAGTATCTGCATTCTGTGGAATCCAATTTGCCAAGCTCTGTTCAACTCAGGATTATGCAATCGAATGGCGGTTCGATCTCGGCTGCTCGAGCCCGCCATGAGTCGGTGCAAACCATCCTCTCGGGGCCGGCAGCCGGTGTCGTGGGCGCTTTCGAAGTCGCTCGCACTGCGGGGTACGACCGCGCCATCACGCTCGACATGGGAGGAACCTCAACCGATGTGAGTCTTTGCGACGGGAAAATATCTGTCAGGACACAATCAGTAATCGCGGACTGTCCGGTTGGTATTCCAATGATTGACATACAGACCGTCGGTGCGGGCGGGGGTTCTGTCGCATGGCGGGATTCGGCAGGCTCTCTTCATGTGGGACCTCGAAGCGCAGGCGCAGACCCCGGGCCGGTGTGCTATGGACTCGGGTCCAGAGAGTTGACCGTAACCGACGCGAACCTCTGTCTCGGTCGGATGCTTTCCGACCGATTTCTCGGAGGCGCAATGCGGCTTGATGTTGAGCGGGCTCAACAATGCTTGATAGAATTTTCGAAACTTTTGGGGTTGGCTCCCGAGGAAGCGGCCGAAGGCATTATAAGAATTGCAAATACAACGATGGAGCGGGCGATTCGCGTAATATCGGTCGAACGTGGGCATGACCCACGAAGGTTCTCGCTCGTCGCGTTTGGTGGGGCCGGTCCCATGCACGCATGTGAATTGGCCCGCGCCTTGTCAATTCCGAACATCGTAATTCCTCATAACGCCGGTGTCCTTTCAGCATTTGGCTTGCTCATGGCCGATGTAAAAAAGGATTTTTCACAAACGGTTCTCCTTAAAGCCGCAGATGTCACTGTAGAAGATTTAGACAGGCTTTTTCATCCGCTCGAACAACAGGCAAACGAAGTGCTGACAAGCGAGGGATTTTCGCCTGAGCGAGTCCGGCTCGACAGGTTTCTGGACTTCCGGTACGTGGGGCAGTCCTACGAAGTCATGATTCCTGCTGCAAAGGATTTCGTTTTCGCTTTTCATTCCGAGCACAACCGCAGATACGGATACTCGAATCAAAAATGGCCAGTGGAGCTGGTAAATATCAGGTTGTGCGCCAGGGGAGCAGTGAATCGGCCGAGGTTAGCCCCCGCGGAAGAAATCGATAAGATTCCGGAGGAGGCCGTTCTGGGCGCCGGACAAATGGTTTTCGGAGGGAAGCGATTCGATTCGGTGATTTATGACAGGCAGAAGTTGCAGCCGGGTAATCGATTCTCGGGACCTGCCGTCGTCATTGAACTGAGCACCACGACGGTTGTCCCGCCGGATTTTCAGGCGAAGGTGGACCTGTATGGAAACATAATAATGACTTCATATTGAGGTTGCCCTGACGCATTGACTTGGTAAAGGTCGCTTATCAAAGAGGTGTGCTGATGAATCGGAGCGAAGCGCTTGAACTTATGAAGGAAAAGGTGACGACGAAGAATCTGTGTAAACATATGTTGGCGACGGAGGCTTGTATGCGCGCGCTGGCAAACCGTCTGGAAGAGAGTGAAGAAGAGTGGTCGCTGGCAGGGCTGCTTCACGATCTCGACTATGACCAGACGGTAGATGATTTCCCGCGGCATGGATTCCTGACAGCAGAAATGCTTCGAGACCGTGATGTGTCCACTGAAATATTGAATGCCATAAAGGCTCATGCGGGACATGGCGAGATATCCACCAAAATGGATTGCGCGCTCTATGCCGTTGACCCCCTTACCGGTCTCATCGTTGCGGCAGCACTGATGCATCCGACGAAAAAACTGGAAAATGTGGATGTTCAGTTTGTTATGAATCGCTATAAGGAAAAACGATTCGCAGCCGGGGCAAATCGAGACCAAATCCGGAAATGCGAGGATTTGGGAATTTCGCTGGAAGAATTTGTCGGAATCTGCCTTGGGGCGATGCAAGGTGTTTCCAAGGACTTGGGGCTTTGACGCAGATGGTTGACCCCATAGGACTGGAAATCTTCAGACATCTGTTCGGCGCTATCGCCGATGAAATGGGTGTCGTGCTGCAGCGGACCGGTTTCTCACCCAATATAAAAGAGCGGCTCGATTTTTCCTGTGCGGTCTTTGATGAAGATGCAGAAGTGGTCGCTCAGGCGGCCCATATACCGGTCCACCTGGGTTCGATGCCCCTGTCCGTGAAAAGTGCTGTTCAGAGGCTGGAACTCCGACCGGGCGACGTTGCCATTTTGAACGACCCATATCGGGGCGGAACCCACTTGCCCGATATTACGGTGGTTGCGCCGGTATTTTTCGGAACTGACATGCCGAGTTTCTATGTGGCGAACCGGGCCCATCACGCCGATGTCGGCGGCTATATGCCAAGTTCCATGCCGCTTTCAACGTCAATTTATCAGGAAGGCATAATCATTCCTCCGGTCAAGCTTGTCATGAGGGGAAATCTGCAGCCCGACGTGCTTTCCATTATCCGTGCAAATGTACGCACTCCGGAAGAGCGTGAGGGAGACATATCTGCGCAGCTCGCCGCATGCGAGACAGGCGCCAGAAGACTGGGGGAGTTGAAGGCGCGGTATGGACTCAGTGAAATCAAGGCCCATGCGTCCGGTTTGCAGGATTACGCGGAGAAGCTGATGCGCCGATGCATAGCCGAAATACCTGATGGCGCCTACTCGGTTGAGGATTTCATGGATGACGATGGATTGACGGAGACGCCGTTGCCGATCCGCGTTACCATTTTCGTGGAGGGAGACCATGCCGTTGTGGATTTCGCTGGCACTTGTTCCCAGGTAAAGGGATGCGTCAATGCGGTTTTCGCAATCACGGTATCCTGTGTCTACTATGTTTTTCGATGTCTGGCCGGAGAGGAAATCCCCTCGAATTCCGGATGCATGCGACCCCTGGAAGTGCTGGCGCCGAGAGGGTCGCTTGTAAACGCCAGTGCCCCGGCGGCTGTGGCAGGGGGAAACGTTGAAACATCGCAACGAATAGTGGATGTCCTGTTGGGGGCGCTCGCCCGGGCTGTGCCCGGCAGAATTCCCGCTGCGAGTTGTGGCAGTATGAACAATGTTTCCATTGGCGGATACGATTGCGTTCGGGGGCGACCGTTCGCATATTACGAGACAATTGCGGGCGGTATGGGTGCGCGTCCGGACAAAGACGGCATAAGCGCGGCGCACACGCACATGACCAATACCATGAATACTCCTATCGAGGTGATCGAAAGCGCTTATCCATTGCGGGTTTTATGCTACAATATAATCGATGGTTCGGGCGGGGAAGGGAAGCACAGGGGCGGCAACGGTCTGGTGAGAGAGTACGAGATGCTGTGCGATACGGAGGTTTCGGTCCTCTCCGAGCGGAGACGCATCCGCCCGTATGGGCTTGCCGGCGGCGGGGAGGGGAGATGCGGTGAGAACGCGGTTTTCCGGGGGACTTCATGGGAGAAGCTACCCGCAAAGTCGAATGTCGAGTGCAGGAAGGGTGAGCGCCTGCGTATCATGACGCCCGGTGGAGGAGGGCATGGCTCCTGGCATAAACAAGACTGAGTCATCGTTGAGACGATTAGGAGTGGTGTTCGTGGCCGTCTCGTTGGTTGCCGCGATAGCGACGTTTCCTGCCAAGGCGGTCGGAGCAGACCCCAACAAATCGCTCATTTTTGTCATTGACGCGTCGGATACTATGAGCCCCTACCTCACCAGTGTGAAAGACACCGTCCTGCTCTTTGCTGATGAGGCCCAACGTGGAGACTACATTGGAATCATTTCCGTTTCTCATACCGCCGGTCTGTTGACCATGAAAAAGATTTCCGGACCGGGAGACAAAAAATCCATCGGGGTCATGCTCGATGCGATGAGGCCGGGGGGCGAGGCAGACCTGGCCCGTGGGGTGGCCCGTGCACTTGAGGAGGTTGTGAGATTAAGGCGCAGAGGAGATACGAACAGCAAGGGCGTTGTGCTTATCTCCGCTTCAGAATCCAGCGCCATGGCGGGGTCGGCGGAATTGTTGGAGAAGTCGCTGGACGAACTCAAAGGTTCCGTTCCGGAAGAGGAGTGGTATGTTCAATATTGCTATTTGAACGGTGTGGTTGACCGTCATATGGGACGGTTTGTCGCAGAGAATTACGGATTGACACATGATATTGATTTGCTTCGGGCTGAAAGGGACATCGAACTTATTCCCGCATTGTATAGGGTTGTTTCTTTTGCCGAAGAGCTTTGCCCCATGGAGATAAGTGATTTGACGGGAGTGGTTCTTCGAGGCGGCCCGTCGACGGGTGAATGGGAAAAACTCGAAGGGGGAACCACCCTTTATGAAAAAAACCATGTGAGGATTGCAGATGCCTCGCGCGCAGTCATCTTTCTTGAAGGCTACGGATGGCTTGGCTTGGAGCCAGAAACGGATATTGTCTTTCAGGAGATGAGACGCAATCCGATTGCGGCCGAGGGAGCCTTTCATATTATGTTGCATGACGGGGCCGTGTGGACGAACCTGTTCAGCAAAAGAAAGAGCATCCTGAGAATACATGCGGGTGATACAATTGCCGAAATCGCCGGCTCCAAGGCTGCTATCATTCGAACCGAAGAGATGGGTGATTTGCGGGTTGTGTCGTTTTCCGACTCCTTGACCGTAAGTTTCCCGAAAACTTCGGTTGACCCGGTTCGTCTGGGGATCAATTCTTCCGTCATTCTGGGACCGGCCCAAGCTTGGTCCCAGACGGAGCAAGTCGAAGCTCGCTTGAGAGAGAAAGCGAAGTTGTGGAGCAGGGCTCTTGGCACAAGCATCCGCTTGTCCGACATAAATTTTACGGTGCCGGAGGTGCTTTTCCCCCGACAAAACATCTCCATCGGTCCGATTAAATCCGGTGAGCTTCACGAAAGTTATTATCCGATCCGACTTGTGGGTGTTCAAGACGTCTCCAAGCTGAAAATGAACGTTGAAACCTCCATAGAACTGCCATGCGGGTTATCGCTTTCAACAAGATTTGTTGACGGCGAAGAACCCAATACGCGCAAACTCGTTTTGAAGTTGGACGGAAGCGGCGGCTTCCGAGCAAGAGGAACAAACTCATACACGGGCCTGCTGAGGCTCACCCCGGCGAATGATTCCCAGGTTGTATTCGAAAAGGTGGCGATCCCTTTCACGATCACGACAAAGGGGCTTTCGCTTTCGGGCATAACGTTTCTCATTGCAGCGCTCGCCATCGTTGCCGTTGGGGCCATCGGCGCTTTCTACGCGCTTCGGACGAGTACTCCCGTTCGGCCCAGGCCTCACCGGGTGATTGGCCGGCTGATCATACTCGGTGACCCGACCGGAGGGCGAACCGGTTCCATCAACCTGGATGAAATCGGTACGAAGTCCAGCAGACTCTCTCTCGTGGTGGGTAGTAAGCGGGGTGTCGATGTGCGTCTGAAGCATTCCTCCGTGAATCCTGAACACGCCACGGTCGAGGGTCAGGTGGAGGGTAAACGCTTGATGACGTACATAATTCCGATTGGTTCGGCCATGATTGTTGTGGATGATCAAAAGGTTACGTCCAGGACATTGTTGCGAGACGGAGCAAAGATAGATATTGGCGAGTTCAGCTATCAGTTCGAGGATTCCCAGTTATACAAGAAGGTGGATGTCGTCTACAGGAACGAAAGAAAAATCTCGGGAGTGCTTGATGCGCTCGGGATGGATGCGGAAGGGTTTCGGATGAGTCCAATGGATGCGGTATCGCCGAGTGAGCGTGCTCGGGTCAGATTTTCGGAAATCCGGTATGTTACGTTTTATCGTCGTGCCGCCGACATAATTGCGGAGAAGCCGCGGTCCATACCCAAACTCGATACGATGAAACGGGTGGAACTCATATTTCGGAAAGGAAACACGATTAGTGGCTATATTCAGAGAGAATACGCAGAGGGCAGACGCAGATTTGTGGAACTTTTACCCCTTGACCTCGAGAGCGAAATCGACTATACGGTCGTCGAGTACTCTTCCGTTGTAGAAAAGAAGGCCTTATGAGTGCCGGGACCGCCGCCATTGGATAAGCTGAACTATGGGGTGATAGGTTGCGCCGGACGCATGGGGATGGCGCATCTTCTTTTTCTCAACAATGTTGTCGCCGGCAAAGTGAGGGTGGAAGCTCTCTGCGATTTGAACGTTGGCGACGTCGAAGCGTGCGCGAATCTTTTCCCATACAAGGTACGAGTATTCGACGACTATCGGAAGCTTCTCGATATAGACGAAATAGACGCCGTGGTCATTTCCACTCCGAATCACACTCACAAGCAGGTCGCGTTGGATGCCTTGCGCGCGGGGAAGCATGTGTTCTGCGAGAAGCCTCTCGCCACCAGTCTCGAGGAGTGCGACGAAATTATCGGGGCGGCGAAACGCGAAGGAAAAATCCTGCAGGTTGGCTTGGTCTATCGGTACTCTCCCTTGTATCGCCAAATGCACAAGCTGATCGTTGACGGCGGAATAGGAACCGTCCATTTGATGTGGTGCAAGGAATTACTGGGGGCCTTCTACGGCGAATGGCGCTTTAAGGAACGTTGCTCCGGCGGCGCAATTGTGGAGAAGAACTGTCACCACTTTGACATTTTCAACTGGTTTATAGGGTCCCGCCCGAAAAGAGTGTGCGCGTTTGGGGGGCAAAACGTAATACGGCGGGGAACTGCGGTCGAAGTCGTTGTCATGGATACTCATGAGAAAAACGTTGTCACGGACAGTGAAATCATTGACAATGCGGTCATCATCATCGAATATGAGAACGGCGCCCGGGCGCAGCTTACGCTCTGTTTTTTCTCTCCATACGGCAACGACCTTGAAATCGGCGCCGTCGGCGATAAGGGAAAAATCGAGAGTTGGGTGAAGGCGCATCGGATTCACCTTTGGAAGAATTCGGAGGCCGGGGAGATGCAGGTGTTCGAGCCCGCGAGCGATGTAAGCCAACACGGAGTCTTTCACACCGGGGCATATCAACAACATATTGCATTCGTCGACGCAATTGTCACAAACACCGCCCCGTTTTGTGATGGCGAAATCGGCAGGGAGAGTATTGTGGTAGCGCTGGCCGCAGAGAAATCGTTGAAAGAAAAGAGAGTGGTAACCATCGATGAAATCTGACGTGCACCGTTGCGACAATTCGTTTCCGAGCCGCACGGGTCAAATTCAACATCTCCTGAAGAGGAATTTTCGGCGCCGGTTCGGCAAGGAGCCTTCGGTCACAGCGTGGGCGCCGGGCCGAGTGAACCTCATCGGGGAACACACCGATTATAACGACGGGTATGTTTTGCCGATTGCGATTGACAAGGGAATTTGGGCGGCGGCCTCAGCCACCGAGGACAGAACCGTGACACTGTGTTCGGGCAACATCAAGGGTGAAACCGCCTTCCGTATTGATACCATACGACCGGCCGGAGACTGGGGAGACTATCCAAAGGGAATAGTGGCGAAACTGAAAGAAGAAAGATTCCCTGTCGAGGGGTTTAACGTATTCTTTCTGAGTGACCTTCCGATAGGGGCGGGCATGAGCAGTTCGGCGGCCATGGAAGTCCTGATGTGTCGTCTCTTGGAGAAACTTTTCGGATTTTCCGTTCCGCCTGAGAAAGCGCCGCTTCTGTGTCAGGAGGCGGAGCATGAGTTTGCAGGCACGCGGTGCGGAATCATGGACCAATTCGTATCGGCGATGGGGCTGGCCGAACATGCTCTGTTTCTGGATTGTCGCACGCTCGAATATCGGCATATCCCGTGTTCACTCGGCGAATACATTGTTGTTGCCTGTGATTCACGGGTGGAACGCGGCCTCGCTTCATCGAAATACAACAAGCGGCGGGCGGAGTGTGAAGAAGGGGTGAGAGTTCTTGCCCAGCGGTTTCCAGGTGTCCGCGCATTGCGGGATGTGACCCTCGAACAATTAAACCAGTGCTCGGATTTGCTGCCTGAGGAAATTTTCCGTCGATGCCGCCACGTGGTCAGCGAAAACGGACGGGTTCTCTCCGCGATAGACGCCATGGGACGGGGCAGGATTGCGGCCCTCGGCGAATTGGTAAATTTGTCCCATGACAGCCTGCGAGATGATTACGAGGTGAGTTGTCCGGAACTCGACCTCTTGGTGCGCACTGCGCGAAATATCGACGGGGCGCTGGGTTCGAGGCTGACCGGAGCCGGGTTTGGGGGCTCAACAATCAGCATAATTCACCGGTCCTCGATTGACGTGTTTCAAAACGAAGTTTCGGAAGCTTACTTGCGGGCATTCAATACCATTCCCAACGTCTTTGAGTGCATCGCTTCCGATGGCGCCTATTCCGTCGAGCTATAAATCATTGTGAAGCAACGTTTGAAAACGCTCGCCGGCAATCACTCCGCTTCTGACGTGCTGGCAATAGTATGAACAAACCGCTTCGTTACAAGTTCTTGACATGCGGCCTCGTGGCCGTAATGCTTGTGGCCATGTTTCAGGCGGGCTGTGCTTCGAGGGGAGCGCTGAAACCCTTCGAAGAAGCCCCGCCTCCACCGTTGGACACGGCTGCAGAGGCCATTCGGGTTCTTTCCCGCGATTATGGCGGCTTGAACTCGGTGAAGGTCACAGGCCGTATCGAGGTTCGACTTCCGGGGGAGGAAAAGGCGAGACCGGCCTCGTTCATCTCTATGCTCGAAAGACCGAACAAGCTCAGAATCCGCGCATATAGGCCTTTGGTTCCGCCTCTGTTCGAATTAGTGAGCGACGGGTGTCAGTGCTGGGTATATATTCCTTCGAAAGGGGTTGTGTACCGAGGCGATGAATGTTTCATCGGCGACGGAAATGTTGCGAATGCGCAATTTCCGGCCAGTGCCATTATCGCCTCCGTCCTCGTTGTTTCCGATTTCGAAACACTTCGCACCGGTTCCGCAAGTATCTGGTTCGAGGAAGGGTTCGCCAAGCTGGCAATGGTGGAGCCGGGAGACCTGCAAAAGGAAATGTGGATCGACCCGACGACGGGCTTGGTTCGCCGTCAGTTACTGATTCGAAATAATGACTCCGGTTACGCCGAGATCCTGTACAACGAGCATTCACTCACTGAAGACGCTGTTGTTCCCGTTGATATTGAGGTTTTTATCGTCGGCGGGCAGGCATATATGCGCTTGCAAATCCTCACGGTCGAACCCGTGTCCGACATCTCCGACGATGCGTTCGTATTCTCCGTCCCCTCCGATGTCACGGTAATTTATCACGACCGGTAACACGGGATGAATCGCCTTACTGAGCAATTCAGGGAAATTTGCATTTGAGCAGATGCTGTTATTGTTGAAATGTTTTAATAAAATGAAAAGCATTGCATTTTTTAACAACTTTGCCATAATACTAATAAATAAAGGGAATTGCCGGTGGGCAAGTGTCACTTGCGCCGGCTGCGTCCGGACTAAAGTTTTCGGAGACCCTGAGAGGAATCCGGATTCGGAAAGGTCGAATTCCCATGGGAAAAGTTCCGTTTTTGGGGGCGTAAATCATCAAGTCTGAAATCCTATCTTTATTCGCGCCCGCGACAGAAAGGGAATTCAATACGAAGGTTCATCGCGGAGAGGTGTAAGAGGGATGAAAACAGTGAAGGCTGGGATTATCGGGACCGGGTTTGCGGGGGCGGCTCACCTCGAGGCGGTTCGGCGCTGCCGATTGGGTGAAGTAATAGCGATCGGAGGCGCTTCTGAGGAAAAGCCTGCGAGCGAACAAGCGTCCGAACTCAGCGTTGAACGCGCGTACGAAAATTATCTGGACCTCATTAAGGACCCCGATGTTGAAGTGGTCCACAATTGTGCGCCGAATAAATTTCGCTTTCCCGTTAATCGCACCGTGCTCACAATGGGAAAGCATGTAATTTCGGAAAACCCGATGGCGAACGATTCGCGTGAAGCGAGGTTGTTGCTTAATGCGACCGAACGGGCCGGTTCGGTGCATGCCGTTGTTTCCAATTACAGGAACTATCCTGCCGTTTCCCGATTGAGGTCAATGGTTCAAACGGGAGAATTGGGCCAAATCTATGCGGTTCACGGTCACTACCTTCAGGATTGGCTTTTGTATGAGACCGATTACAATTGGCGGGTGGACACCGAGATGGGTGGAAGAGCACGCGCTGTGTCTGACCTGGGTTCCGCTTGGGCCGACCTTGCACAGTTTATCACCGGCCTGAAGATTCTTGAGGTGTTAGGAGACCTGAAGACCTTTGTTCCGGTCCGAAAGAAGAGCGTGACTACAGTGGGAACCTTCGGCCGGTTGACAAGCCCGCGGCTGGTCGATATGCATGTGACGACGGAAGACTATGGCTCCATGTTGCTGCATTTCGAGGAAGACGTCCGAGGCGCGCTCACGTTTTCTCATGTGAGCGCCGGGAGAAAGAACCGGCTGTTTATTCAGATAGACGGTTCCAAAAAGTCCGCCGCCTGGGACCAGGAGCGGCCCGACCTCGTCTGGATCGGCAATCGGGACGAACCGAACGAATCGATGACAGAAAAAGGAGAGAAGAAGGTCTCCGAGCCACGGCTGGAGTACCCGCCGGGTTTCGGGAGGCCGTGGGCCGATGCCCTCGCAGACTTTTTCGATACCGTCTATCGATCCATAGCGAAGGAACCGAAGAAGAAAAGCGGTAAGAAAGCCCCGGCTTTTGCAACGTTTGTGGATGGCTATCGGATGGCTGTGCTTGTCGACAAGATACTTCTGAGCAACCGGCAGGGGCGATGGGCAAAAGTAAACGTGTAGCGAAAAGTTATCACGCGGAGAACGATTCGTAGTAAGACCGGTTCCGACCAGATACAATTTCGGTGGAAAGGTGGAAAGGAATCTGTCTCACAATTCTATGGCGCGTATTTGCGAGGCAGTCCGTCAATCATCTATCCCGCCAAAGGCTGGTTCACAAAATGCAAGCGATTCCGTGATTGTGCAGAGCCCCCTTCGCCGGGTCTTCGGCGTATTGTGCAATTGTTCGGCGGGTTCAGAGAAGGATGAATTTTCGGCCGTCGCGCATTGTTGGCGGGCGGCCGCGATTTCCGAGAGTGTTTACGGTCAGGGCCGTTGCGAAGTATCACGGAAAAGGCTCTAAGCCGAAGTTCCCTCCGAAATTTCGATAAAATCCATGCATAATTCCTGTCTTTTCAG
>CAYVQZ010000031.1:0-61499 GCA_964453435.1 uncultured bacterium | reverse complement strand
CGCTAAGCCATTGGTGTGTCAACACTTAATTTTTTGAACTGCGGAAGATGGGTTAACGCTTCGAGAGCCGCGGAGTTTTCAGACGTGCTTCAAAGAGAACGGGGGGAAATAGATTGCAGAAACGAAAACTGATTAAAATCGTAGCCTGCCGCGGGGTCGGCAGATAAAAAAATTCGGGAAAGGATTCCGACTGGCACGCGGGACTCCCGTTGTTGTTTTTAGGAGGTGCGGAACACCTTTCCCGAAAAATTTTTCATTGCGGGCAGAGGCGCCGGCCGTCCCCGTTGACCGGCACCCACCGTCCACCCACACCAATTTAGGTTGCCCGCAAAAACGTTTTTCTTAAACGTTTTAAACTTTTTCGAGGTTGTATTCTATTTTACCACGTATTGCCATTTATAGCAACCCGGCCGCCTTACCGATATAACCGACTGAAACCACTCTTCTCATGAAGCTGCAGGAGCTTGGTGCGGCCTAGCCGGCCTCTTTGGCATTCCCGAATTACCGGCTGGTTTTTGCCGCCGGGCTTGCGCCAGATTCTTGCGTCGTTCGATTTCCTGGCGCCGTCTGGCTTCCGCCTGCTCCAGCGCGAGTTGGAGATCCTCTTTGCGCCTTTTCTCTTCAGCTTCTCGCTTCGCCGCCTTCCGGCGCTCGTGAAGGTCGCAGAGATAGCACAACCCCATCACGTAGAGGTAGATTCCAACCACGATGCAGACTGCAATTATCACAAACGTAACGGCCCCCATCACTGATCACCTCACAAAATGAAAATGCTTTAGGAAGCCCTTTGTTTTTCGAGGCGAAAGTGATTTCTGAGAGCCTGGCATATGACTTTCTCCACGACATTGAATTCATAAACACCAAACTTGAGCAAGAAGTTTGCCAGCAGATGGCGCCTTGAGAATGTGGTGTATAAGTTGTGATTTTACAGGGACTTCTAAAATTCAAACGAACAGGTCGGAAATCCTGGCGGCTATCGGCTGCTTAGCCGTGCCTCAAAACAGTCAGCCAAAGACTTTTTTTGAGGTTTTTGATTTCGAAAAGGGAACGGGAAGGCTCTAAAAGCTTGAAGCGTTTTTATTCAGTCGATACACGAACGCGAGCACCTCGGCTATGACCTGATAGAGTTGAACGGGGATGACCGAATATAACTCGATTCGCGACAAAATCTCTATCAGTTCTGTGTCTTCATAGATTGTCACCCCGTGCTCGCGCGCTATTTCCAATATGCGTTCGGCCACGTGGCCGCTGCCTTTGGCGACGACACGCGGAGCGTTCTCGCGTTCATGGTTGTAGCGCAGTGCAACTGCCTTTCGTCGGGCTTCGCCATCGACACCATGCTGTTCATCTCTCATACGCGAATGTCGAAACCTTTCTGGAAAGTCTCCGGGCTGTCCTGCGCGAGACAGAACTCGCTTTGGTCGTCGCTCACGGCACACTCGATGTATGCAACTCGATAATCGAGCTTCTCCAAACCGGCCCTCAGCATTTCCACATTGTCAGCAATGATTCCCGCCGATTTCTTGCTGCTTGTTCTGAACCGGCAGCTTATCTGCCCGTCGATGATGGACAGCGACGCTTTGATCCTCCCCAGTTTTGACATGGTAACGGCAAGGGTCAGTTGAACGTTTCGAGGGTCGATATCTTGTTTCTTTCCTTTCCCCTGGCGAGAAATTCTTATTTCAAGAAAATCGAGATCGCTGTCCGGTGAAAGGGGAAGCTGGAAATAGATTTCTTCGGAATTGAGCAAACGAAGGTTAAGGAACTGTTCTGCCGTGATGGTGTCCAACAGCCGCCCGGTCCTCAAAGCGATCTCGCTGAGCCGAGCCAACAATTCCGGGTTTTTCGCCGGCGCCGATTCCGATGATTTGGATGATTCCTGATTTGCTCGGAGCAGAGCCAGTTTCAGGTCTTCTGATATGGAAGAGTCGCGCTCACCTGACAGCGCCGCCTCCAACAGGCGGGATTCAAGGAAGATGCCGGAATTTCTCAATGCCTGCTCGATTTGAGCGGCCGACTCTTGTCCCCGTGCGCTAACCAGAGTATTTTCGATTACATGGGCAAGAACCGCCGCCCACACGGATTTTTCGGATTCGCCGGACTGCGCCAGTTGCTGAAGAAGCGGCATCAGTTCCCGAAGGGAATCATCAATCCTCATTTTTCCGGATGCGATGGCCTCGAACATGGCCCGAAAGAGCGGTCCGGAAAGAAACCTTTCCACCAACCCTCCGAGACTCAGTGAATTTGGCGGAGCGGACACGGCGGGCAACTCGGCCGGTTTGCCGACATCACTCGAGGTCGTCACCAGCCATTCTTTTCCGTTGACTTGACGGTTGACGACTTGAACAGTGTCGCCAACTTCGAGAGAGGCGGGGTTTTGAACGATGAGAAGCGTTCGCCCGACATCGACCAAAATGGTTCCATTCGGTCTTGCGGCCACGACCCTTCCCGACGGAACCAGAACATTGTCCGGAATGACGCGAAGCACCGGCGTCTCACCCCACAGTTGCACTTGCGCGCGCACCGGCGAGCCCTCCGGAACAACCATGTCTGTCAGCGAGGGAAGTCGAACTTGCAGCTCGAGAGCGCCGAAACGTGCGAGGGGTTGCGAGGCGTCTGACTTGACCGTTAAGCCTTTCAGTATCTCTCCTTCTTCGAGATTCGGGAGCAATGACACCACGGCTTCATCTTTGGCCCTCTGGGCAAGCGCGAATACGCGACTGTCGATGGCGAGGTGATGGGAAGAGCGGGTTTCGACCCGGAAACGCGGAAACGTGATTACGGCTTTTCCCTCGGGAGAGATGCGCGCCACTTTCCCGAGCAGCAATTCACCATGTTTGAGTTCCTGAAACCGGCGCTCACCGGCCTCGGGTTTCGCGTCGACAAGGAAGTCGACAGGCAGCCGGAGCGACACGTCTCACTCTTTCTTCCTCAGACTCAGGATCAATTGGATTTCACCCTTGCCCATCTCCAGACGGCGGGCGATATCATCGATCGAAAGGCCTTCATCCGCCATGCGATAAATCCGTTTGTATCGCTCGGACAAAGGCGGAACATCGTCGTCTTCCACAGTGATTTGAAGTTCCGGTCGGGCGGTTCGCTCTTTTTCGGCCCGCAGTTTCTCCAGATAGTACCCCTCTTGCTCCTGCTCCTGTGAAGACAATTCTTCCAATTTTCTATCGGCAACTTGAAGCAATTCCTTTAATTCGGAGAGTTTCTGTTCAAGGTCGCCGGTTACGTCCTGGCTTAGCGTCTGCAGTTCGTGAAGCAATTCGGCGAGCGAAGCCTGGAGTTTTGCCGCGTGCTCGGCCGAAAGCTCCGAACCGGCCGGAAGCGGCTGACAGCTCTTGCCGGTCGGCGACTCGTCTGTCCTCATTCGGGCAACAGCCAACAGGAAAAGTATGCCGGCGGCGATGAAAACAAACTCAGGGAATAGCATTTTTAAGACCAACCCCCACTTGGTTCTTGAGTTTCTTAATAACCGCCCTGTGGATTTGGCATATCCTGGATTCGGACAATTCCAGCGCTTCCCCAATCTCCTTCAGGGTCAACTCGTCATAATAATAAAGGGTGATAACGTGGCGCTCGATATCCGACAAATCTGCGATAAGTTTGACCAAACAGTCCTCCATTTCCCGCTTGGCCAGTGATTCGTCGGCGGGAGAAGCGTTGGAATCGCTCGTAATGTCCGCAAGGGTCGTTTCATCGGCCTGGGAACGAGACAGCATTGCTGCGTCGAGTGACAGCACATAGGCGCCATGGATTTCGGTCCGCAAGGCAAACAACTCGTCGGCATCCATTCCCAGCTTGTCAGCCAACTCTGATTCGGTCGGTTCGCGGCCCGTTGCTTCTCGCAATTCAGCCGATGCCTGGCTCAGCTTGCGCGCCTTTTGCCGCAGAGAACGAGGGGCCCAATCCAAAGAGCGGATTTCGTCGATTATCGCGCCGCGTATTCTCAGCGATGCGTACGTTTCAAAGGAAACGTTTTGTTCCGGGTCGAATCTTTCCACGGAATCGATGAGGCCGAGGATTCCCCATCCGATCAAATCATCCTCATCGACCTGCGGAGGAGCATTCAGCGCCATCCTTCCCGCAATGACTCTAACGAGCGGCAAGAAGGCCACAATGATGGCTTCCTTCGCCTCGGCCCGTCCCTCTGCCTTGTACTGTTTCCAGAGTCCGGAAAGTTCCTTTCCCGTGTCCGATTTCTGTTTCAAGAGAACTCCTCGTTGCGAAGCCAGGATAAAACTCGCATCGTGGCGGAAATGGCGAAAATGACATCAAGACCGGCAGGGAAAAGTTTCGAGAGCATTCCTCTGCGCGCGAAACTATCTCAGACTCTCTATTCGCTCCTTTTTGCTGATGATCTCGGTAATCTTGATGCCGAAGTTCTCCTGAACGACAACGATTTCGCCCCGAGCTATGGGGCGATCATTGACCACCAATTCAATTGGCTCGTCGGCGAACCGATCGATGTCGATAACGGAGCCCGGGGAGAGCTTCAATATCTCGCCAATCGGCATCTCCACCTGTCCCAACCGGGCGGTGAGTTTCAACTGAATATCGAGAATCAGGTCGATGTTCTCCATGAGGGGCTCCCGCCGAGCTTCCGCTCCTGGTTGAGTCTTTCTGGTTTCCGTTTCCTCGAGTTCTACGTGTTCGTAGCGACGGACCGCAGGCTCCTCCGACACCGCCCTCGATTCCGCGAGAAGTTCAGTAAAACGCATCGGCAGCACAAGGTCCAGCTGGCCTTTCGAGGCATCGCCGACGGTGAGCGAAACGGTTGCGCGGCAGAGCGGTCCCCGAAGCTTCTCGAGTGTCTGCTCCAGTCTTGCCGAATCTGACAGAAAGACGGTCTCTATCGAACCGAATGGTCGCCCCACCGCCCGTTCATATTCTTCGGACAGCGCGTCGAGAAGCGGGCTCAGAGCCTCCCGCAACAGGATGAAATCGTCTTCATCCAGCGTCGTTTTCTGCTCGGGCACGCCGATAGAGACAAGGCTTGAGAGAGCCGACGCTGTCGGGATATCGGTTAATATGGCGGCTCCTTGGTCGAGTTCCTCATCGAGAGAAAGGTCTGCGATGACCGGCAGCCGTTCCGCGAGGTGCGGGAACTCTTCGCCGCCCATTTTGCCCACGAGTGAGACCGCAAAGCGAAGGTCGAAATCATCTGCCCCGGGGAACATTGCCGAGGCGGATTCGAGGACGGCTCCGAGAACCGTCGCGAAATCATGGTGTGGGATGTCTTTTCGTGTACCGTCTTCGGTCAAGTAGTCATCCATTTTCTAGCGTAGTCGTCCGGTTATCTGAATAGCCTGCTTGTTTCCGATTCGGCCTTGTTTCGCCTTGAACTTGGGCTTTCCTGAGACGCTGATCGTGACAGACTCCTCATCGTTCACGCTGTTGTCCAGCCGCACAATGTCACCCACTTGCAACCGGAGCAGGTCTCTCACCGTGATGACGGAACCCGCCAGGTATGCCTCCAAACTTGTCTTTGCGCGATGTATTATTTCCTCGACGACGCCGGCTGTTTGCGGGTCTCTGTGCTCTGAACGCGCCCCATAGAACGTGTACTCCGCACCAACCTTATCAAGGATTGGCTCGATCACAACGACTGGCAGACACAGGCTCATTGTTCCCGAGATCTCTCCGACGTTCAGCTCGAACTTGATAGCGAGCACAATCTCGCTTCCCGTCACGATCTGGACGATTTGCGGGTCGTTTTCCTGTGCTACCAGCTTCCACGAGAAATCTTCGAGGTGACGCCATGCTCTCACAAGGGTGCTCAGGACCAGTTCAACGATTTTTGCGACCAGCTTCTGCTCGATCTCGGTCAGTTCCCGAGCCTTGGGAATGGCTATCCCGTGCCCGCCGAGCAGCCTGTCAATTATCGGAAATATAAGAGACGGATTGAATTCAAGAATCAGGTTTCCGTCGAGAGGGGGCAACTGAATGATGTTGTACGAGGTCGGATTTGCGATTGAAAGGACATACTCGTCGTAGGAAATCTGGTCCACCGAAACAACGCTGACGCGCGCGATAGCTCTCAGCGACCCGCCGAGCGCCGTGCTCAGGTCCCGCGCAAACAATTCCGACAACGTCTGAAATCCACGGAATTGTTCCTTCGAGACCCGTTCGGGACGCTTGAAATCGTATCTCGCGACGTGATATCGCTTCGTGGGCGGCTCGGGGGCTTCGGCAACCGCAGCCTCGCTCTCCGAAACCGCCGTCAGGAGGGCGTCAACCTCTTCCTGGCTTAAGATATCGGCCATCCGGCGCTCCTCTCTCCCGAGTCAAAAGTGATCAGCTTTCCTCAAATATTATACCACAGCCAATTTGAAATACATAGGATGAAATGCCATAAATGACCGCGTTCTCTTCGCAGACATGGCGACCGAATGAGCAGCGAGCGCGCATCTTCACAAAGCGACTGCAGCCAAGGCTTTCACAATGGCTATGTCCTGCCGTGCGGTTTGAAGAAAGCCGAAAGCCTCTCCATGAACCCATCCCCGTTTGCCGGTGGCCGGCTTTCGCCGTTGAGCACTCGCGCTGCCATTTGCTTTATAGCCCTCGTAGCCGGAGATTTCGGATATAATGCCGCCCATGGCTGCCTCTGCATCACCGCTCTCGACACGCAGGGATCGGTCGGCAAGGCGCCGAGCACGAAGACATGAAAATTGAGGAATTGGCGCGAAACTTGAGCAATCCTGTTTCCAATATCCAGAGCCTGCGCCTCGGTGCGCCCCATGTTGACCACGAGCCCCACGCGGGCAGTGTTCTTTTCGCTGTGAATCACCTTTATCATTGCGTATGCGTCGGTGACGGCAGAAGGCTCGGGTGTGGTGACGAGCAGAATTTCGTCTGCGAGCAGGGCGAAGTTGATCACGTTCTTTGTCATTCCGGCCGACGTGTCAATGAGAATCATGTCGGCATCGTCTTCCAGTTCGCCGAAAGAACCAATAAACTCCTGTCGCTTCCGGCTGCTCATGTTTGCAATTCGTGGAATGCCGGAACTTCCGGGAACGACTTTTATGCCCGCTGGCCCCCGGACTATGATGTCGCGCAGCTTCATTTTCCCTTCGATCACATGCTGCAGATTGAATGTGTTCTTCAAACCGAGCAAAACGTCGATGTTTGCAAGGCCCAGATCAGCATCGATTACCAGCACCCGCTTCCCGAGTTCAGAGATAGCGATGGCGAGATTGATGACCACGTTTGACTTGCCGACCCCGCCTTTTCCGCTGGTGACCGTGATCACGTGCGGCGGAACCCTGTGCGTTGCGGCAAGTTCGCGCAATTTCTGTGCCTGATCGATCATTGTTCTCCATCCCTGAAAAGCAGATTGAGAAGTCCCGGCGCCGTTGCCACCTCGATGTCGTCCGGCACATCTTGTCCCGTCGTCAGATACGAAATGGGCTTTTCGGAACACGCCAAAATATCAAATAACATGCCGGGTCTCCTGCATTCGTCGACCTTCGAAAAAATGAAATCCGACACGTCCACAATACTGAACTTATCGATAATGTTGACGGCTTCCTCGGTTTCGGTCGTAGCGCTGATGAGCAAGTGGTTTTCATGGGGTTCGGCCGAATCGACGAAACTCTTCAGTTCCACCAGACGGGTTTGATTTCGCTGGCTGCGACCTGCGGTGTCGATGAACAGCAGTTCCTTATCGGAGTTTCGGCGGATGGCTTCTCGAAGTTCCTTCGGCGTCAGAACGACATCGAGCGTCACTCCGATGATGTCTGCATACACTTTCAACTGTTCGACCGCCGCAATGCGATATGTGTCGGCCGTTATGAGGCCGACTTTCCGCCTCTCCTTTATCGAGTACTGAGCCGCCAGCTTTGCGATTGTCGTCGTCTTTCCGACTCCCGTCGGGCCGGTCATGACGATTTTGCGAGTCTGTTTTCCATCGCATCGGATGCCGCCGCCCAGACGTATAAGCTTGCCGAGTTCCTCGCCAAGTTTCGTTTGCACGACTTCTCTGTCGTCGATTTGGTCTCTCGGCAAGTCGGTGTGAACCACACCAACGGCCTTCTTTGCCAACAGCTTTGAGACTCCCGCTCTCAGCAGACGCTGGTACACTTCGTTGAGTGTGGGGGGAAGTTCGGGGTCTCTGATGTATTCCCTCGTCAGAAGCCCGACCTGGGTCTTCAGTTCGGAGAGTTCCCGGAGGAGTTCGGCCGATTCTCCGCGACCCCCTGCGCGGGCGTCTCGCTGGATGGAGGGTGCGGGCCTCGATGCTCCATACCGCTCGTAAGCTTCTGTCTGACGCGCGAAAGCCGGGGGAGTGTCAACTATCTTGACTTCCTTCGAAGCGAGTATTTCGACGACTTCTCGCTTCCCCAGTCCGAAGAAGCCCCCCTGATAAAACGTTTTTGTGTTCAGAATGACGGCCTCTGGGCCGAGCTCCCTCTTCACATGCGCCAGCGCTGACTGCATTGAATTTGCACGAAACCGTCTAACCTCCACCTTCGAGTTTCACCATCCTTTCACTGTGAAGCTTCGCCTCCTGCACTATTTCGGCATAGCTCAACACGACCAGCCCGGGAAGAGAGCTTTCAACAAGTTGTTTGAAATAAGGCCGTACTCGAGGGGAACACACCACAATCGCCTGCCTGCCTTCATTTACCATTCGCTTTGACTCCGCCGTCGTGGCGGAGACGATTTGCCGAACCGTGATGGGGTCCATGGTAACATATGTAGTCCCTTCCGATTCCCTGAGAGATTCCAGTATTTTCTGTTCGAGGCGAGGGTCGAGCGTGACTGCGACGATCTGGCCTTTCTCGTCCATGTACTCCTGACAAATCGTATGGGCGAGAGCTTGCCGAACGTACTCGGTGAGAACGACCACATCTTTAGTCCGACGGCCATAATCCGCGAGGACCTCCAGGATGGTTTCCAGATTCCTTATGGATACCCGCTCCTTGAGCAGGTTCCGCAGAACTTTTTGGATATCACCGAGGGCCAGAAGATTCGGTATGAGTTCGTCAACGACCACCGGAGAGGTCTTTTTGACGTTTTCAATAAGGTTACTGACTTCCTGCCGCCCCAGCAGTTCGCGGGCGCGCGCCTGGAGAATCTCGGTCAAGTGAGTGGCGAGAACCGATGGCGGGTCGACAATCGTGTATCCCAACTGCTCGGCTCGGGGACGTTGCGTCTCCGTTATCCATGTTGCTTCCAGGCCGAACGCAGGCTCTTTCGTCTCGATTCCGGGGATTTTTTCCATGATGTTGCCGGGGTTCACAATAAGATAGTGGTCCGTCAGAAGCTCCCCCCGCGCGACCTCGTTGCCCCGGATTTTGATCGTATACTCGTTCGGCTTGAGCGCCATGTTGTCGCGAATGCGGATCGGCGGCAGCACAATTCCAACCTTAATGGCCATGCGTCTGCGGATGTCGGAAATTCTGTCGAGCAGGTCGCCCCCTTGCTTCGGATCGGCGAGCGGAATAAGGCCGTATCCGATCTCGATTTCCATCGTGTCTATCTTCAGCAGGCCCTCGACGTTCTCGGGCGCGCGCGGCGCGGCTTCCTCTTTGGCTTTGCGCTGGGTTTCTTCGGCGAGCCTCGTCTGCACCTGCGAACGATTCAGTTGATACCAGACGAAACCCGCGCCGGCTGCTATTATCAGGAAGGGGAGAGTCGGCAGGCCTGGCACAAGCGCGAACACGACGAGCAGCACCGCGGCGATCGCGACAGCCCGGGGAAAGGAGAGCATCTGTCGTGTGATATCCGAGCCGAGGTTGGTCTCGGATACGGTTCGCGTGATAATGATGCCGGCCGAAGTCGAAATGAACAGCGCCGGCACTTGGGCGACCAGCCCGTCGCCCACGGTCAGTGTGGTGTAAACCATCGCGGCCTGACCGAGGCTCATTCCGCGTTGTAGCACACCGATAATCAATCCGCCGACGATGTTGATGGTCGTAATTATAAGGCCGGCGATCACGTCGCCCCGGATGAATTTGGTGGCGCCGTCCATTGCGCCGTAGAAATCGGCCTCGTCCTCTATCCCGCGCCTGCGAGCGCGCGCCTGCTCCTCCGTGATGAGTCCCGCATTGAGGTCGGCGTCGATGCTCATTTGTTTTCCGGGCATCGCGTCGAGCGTAAACCTCGCCGTAACCTCGGATATGCGGCCCGCGCCCCGCGTAATGACGACGAACTGAATAACAATAATGATGAGGAATATGATCATGCCGACAACATAGTTGCCGCCGACGACGAAGGTGCCGAACGCCTGGATTACCCTCCCGGCATAGGCTTCTATCAGTATGAGTCTGGTAGATGCGACGTTCAGCGCAAGTCGGAAAAGCGTGGTTATCAAGAGCAGCGATGGGAACACCGAAAACTGCGTTGGTTCTCGCACATACATCGTAACCAGTATCATCAAAACGGAAACCGATATGTTGAGGGTAAGCAGAAGGTCGAGTGTCCATGGCGGAACCCGCACCAGCATTATGAAGAGAATGCCGATGATAATGACTGCGACAAGCACGTCCTGGTTACGCGCCATGCGCAGAAACCTGGGATTTACTGCAGTTTGACCCATTCGTTGAACTCAGGTTTCGAGCGTTCCGACACGCGCTGCGACCTTCTCTCACGATTGCCCGGCGTCGGGGACCGCCCCCGAACCGGGGATTGTCGATCATGGGACATATTCACTGTGAATCTGTCTGATAATTGCCAAGCGAAGGGGACTGTCCCCCGAGCAGAGAACCGGCATATGAAATTGTCGCACATACTCACTGCGCCCTCTCGGCCATCACCTGACAGCCTCGCTCACGGCTGTCCATCGTTCCCGGCTCCGCCGGTCAATCTGATACACATACGCCAGCACTTCGGCCACAGCCCGGTACAGACGTTCCGGTATCTGACCGCCGACGTCCACCGACTTGTACAGCATCTGCGCCAGCGGAGCGTTCTCGATGATGGGGACACCGTGTGAAGCCGCCACCTCTCGAATCCGTTCCGCCATGAGTCGAGCCCCCTTGGCTACAACCAACGGCGCCTTCATTTCTTGCATGTCATATCGAAGCGCGACCGCCAAAAATGTCGGATTGGTTACAACCACATGCGCCCGCGGCACCTCGGCCATCATCCGGCTTATCGCCATCTGCCTCCGAACGCGCCTGATACGAGCACGAATTTGCGGGTCCCCCTCGAAGTCCTTTATCTCTTGCCGCACTTCCTCTTTCGTCATTTTGATGTCCTGCTCGAATTGATACCTCTGGAAACCATAGTCGGCCAACCCGATCACGAGAAACGCAATCGCTATCCTCAGGGCGAGGACAAAGGAGAGTTTTCCGAAGAATACCCACGCCTCCCATGCATCGACGTTCATCAGGGAAAGCAATTTCTCGAATTCGCTCCTGATGGTGAAAACCGCGATGGTAACGACCACTGCAATTTTGAACAGCGATTTCATAAGCTCAAACAGCGACCGAGCCGAGAACATCCTTCGAAATCCCGCCACCGGACTGAGCTTCTCCAATCGCGGCGCCAGAGGATATCCGCTCAGGTTAAACCCGACCTGAATGACGTTGGTTAGCAAGGCGGTGGAAAAAATTATCAGCATGAAGGGGATAAAGAACCCCCCGACCTGAATCAGCATACGCGCAAGCAGGGCCGGAGCGGTGGTGATTTTCACTTCCATAGAAGCGGCGTTCTCGAGGTATGACCTGGTGACGGCGGTCAGCAATCGCATTAAGGAGGGCACGAGAAAGTACAGCGTAAGCGTGGAAGCCAAAAGCACGATCGACGAATTGAGGTCGGCGCTCTTGGCAACCTGTCCCTTCTTCCTCACCTCCTCCCGCCTTCGCGGGGTTGCCGGTTCGGTCTTTTCGCCCACATATGGTTCAGCCACGGTTCACCTCAGAACTGGCGGATTATCGAGTACACATTCGCCACCATCAAATCGAAGGCGCGCGACAAATACGGGTGGAAAAAAGTCATTGAAAGCCCAACCACGATCATCCCGACTGCGATCCGTACCGGGAAGCCAACGATCAGCAAGTTTATCTGGGGAACCGTTTTGGCGATGATCCCCAGTGAAACGTTGTAAAGCATGAGCACAGCCACCGCCGGGGCCGCTATCCTCATCGCCACCACGAACAGATCGCCGAACGCTCGCGCAATGTTGCCAACGACAAGTCCCGAAAAACCCGCCGTCAGCAACGGAACAATCTCGAAACTGTCAAAAAGAGCGCGTATGACCCAATGGTGCGCATCCATGGCCAGAAAGATCAATGTGGCGACAAGAAAATGAAAAAAGCCCATGACCGGTATCTGCACATCCTGCGTGGGATCGATCACGTTCACGATGCTGAAGCCCATCTGAAAGTCTATGACCTGCCCCGCATATTGAACCGCTGCGAAGATAAAGGCAAGAGACGCGCCCATTACTATCCCGACAAGTAACTCGTTCACCGCCAGCCAACTCAGCGGCGCGAGGTCGAGTGGCAGCATCTCGCTCGGGAGTGAGACCAAGGGAAGAAGCACAAGTGAGAGAACGAGAGAAAACAGAAGTTTTGTTTGTGTGGGGACCACGCTGCCACCGAATACCGGCGCGACGAAAAGCAACGCCCCGACCCGCATGAAGATCAGCAGAAACACCTCGAACTTGGCTAACGAAAACAGGACCGGGTTTTCCATTCAGGCCCGAAGCTCCACGCATTTTTTCCGCTATTTGGCAAACATCGGAATCTGTATGAACAGATTCGTCGTATATCCCAGGAAAACCTGCAGCATCCACGGAAGAAAAATCATGGTAGCGATAAATACGGCCAATATCTTCGGGATAAATGTAAGCGTGAATTCCTGAATCTGGGTTACCGCCTGAAATATGCTGATAACCAGCCCGACGATAAGTCCCGCCAACAGGGGCGGCGCTGCGATCAACAGGGTGACCATCAAAGCGTCGCGACCAATGTCTACTACACCTTGTGGAGTCATTTCATATCTACCGCCATAAATACGGGTGCCAAAAAACCTAACTCGCGTTGAAAAGACACAAAACCCTTTTCTTTATGTGACTTATGTATGGAAGTATAGCATCCGATTCCGCCCCTTGTCAAGAAAGGAGAGCCGTTGCAACACAAAATATTGGGTCCTGGGATGTTATTGTGCCCAAACTTGCATAAATGTTGCGCTATCGCCAAAGGACCATGACGTGAGTGCGTCCCGCCGCTGCGAAAGTGTTTCACGGTCACCCAGCGAAGGCGACCGTGAGACCGTCCCACAATTGCCCATCGAAGAGGACTGTGCCCAGTTACGGAATTCCTCACGAATCACGCGTTTCGCATGACCGCGCAATCCGCGGGATAGAATCGGGACTGTGAATCCGTCCCACGATTGCTCACGTTGCCGAGAAGCCAGCCCAGGGGGTTGTACCCAATGACGGAATCCCCCCATTGTTCATCGCTGAGCGGAGCGAAGTCCCGCGCATTCGCGGGATAGATTGGCGGACTGCCCCCGAAGCACGGATTACCGAACGTGGGACATATTCACTGTCCCCGAAGCGATCAACCTTCAGGACCAATTGTGAGACAGGCTCACGGTTCCCCGAAGTGGAAAGCCCCGCGTCAAGAAACTCCGCGACAGATACTGCGCCCGCGCTTGCCACGCCTTGGTCCTGCCGCTTTCTTCTTGATCGTGTTTGTTCATCTTGCTGTCATCTTGCTTGACACCGGCCGGGGCATATGCTAGTATTCTAGCTGGCAACAAACGACATACACGGTGAGAGAACAAGAGAATTCAACAAGCAGAAGCCATAGCTTCTCACCCTGTTGCGCCAACACTGGGATGGCCGCTCACAGGGTTATCGAGCTCACGCGTTCCGGCGCGTGGGAAGATGGCATGCTGCCATCTTTTTTTGTTTTTTGTTTCAGTGGCCTGTCGGGAGGTGGTGCGCAATAAAAGTTGAAAAAACGAGGGTGAACGAAAGGATTCGAGCCAGGTCAATACGTCTGATCGGGGTCGATGGAGAGCAAATAGGAATCGTATCGTCTGAGGAAGGTCTGAGATTGGCGCGGGAGCAGGACCTTGACTTGGTGGAGGTTGCGCCGAATGCTTCGCCCCCCGTGTGCAGAATCATGGATTACGGCAAGTACAAGTATGAGCAGAGCAAGCGGGCGAAGGAGGCCAAGAAACATCAGCATGCGATTGTGGTCAAGGAAATGAAGTTCCGCCCGAAGACCGAAGAGCATGATTACCAGTTCAAATTAAAGCACATACGGAAATTTTTGGCCGAGGGCAACAAGGCAAAGATAACTGTGCGGTTTCGCGGTCGCGAGATGGCTCACACCGAACTCGGCCGAAAGGTGCTCGACAAACTGGTACAAGACACGCAGGATGTTGCGACGGTGGAGCAGCAGCCCAAGTTTGAAGGTCGCAACATGGTCCTCGTGTTGGCGCCGAAGCACTAAATTCCAATCAAGGCTTTCTCACTAGCATACCAAAGAGAAGCGGACTATTTTTTTTCATTTCTGGGAAAGGGAAACGAGAGATGCCGAAAATGAAAAGCAACCGGGGAGCGGCGAAACGCTTTAAGCGAACCGCCACCGGCAAGTTCAAGAGGAGTCGGGCGTTCAAAAGCCATATTCTCACAAAAAAGACTGCGGCCCGAAAACGAAAATTGCGAAAGCCCGGCATTGTGTCGAAGGCCGATCAAAAGAGAATTGATAGGCTCTTGTCGGTTTGAATTCTCGCACTTTTCTCAAATCAGCAAAAAGGAGTGATCTGAACAATGCCAAGAACACGAAACAGTCCTGCTTCGCGTGACCGCCGTCGTAAAGTGCTGAAAATGGCAAGAGGATACTACGGCGGCAAGAGCAAGATGTTCCGCACCGCGAACGAGGCTGTCATTCGGAGCCTTCGGTTCGCGTACCGTGACCGCAGGGCCCGCAAGCGAGATTTTCGTCGCCTGTGGGTGATGCGCATCAACGCGGCGGCCCGTTTGAACGGTTTGTCATACAATCGATTCATCGATGGATTGAACAAAGCTTCAATCGAGGTGGACCGTAAGATGTTGGCGGAACTCGCCGTCAATGACCGGGAAGTTTTCAGTCAATTGGTGGAAGTGGCCAAAGCGCACTTGGGCAAAAATGATAATTCTTCCGGCGATTGACCTGAAGGGCGGCCGTTGCGTTCGGCTCGAGCAGGGAAAACCTGATAAGGAGAAGGCATACTCAGATGACCCCTCCGACACTGCGCGCAGCTGGGTACGACAGGGAGCTCAATGGCTTCACGTTGTCGACTTGGATGGCGCGTTCGCGGGCGAACCCCGCAACTTCGCTCAGCTCAAGGCGATACGAGAGGCCGTGGATATCCCCATCCAGTTCGGCGGCGGAAACCGCAGCTTGGAAATCCTTTCCCGGATATTCGATATGGGGATAGACCGGGCCGTGCTCGGCACCGCTGCGCTTCGAACCCCCGGCTTCCTCGAGGAAGCCTGCGCACGTTTCGGACAGAAGGTCGCGGTGGGAATCGACGCGCGGAACGGAAAGGTGGCCGTCAGCGGCTGGAGCGATGTTACGGACGTGGACGCCACGGAATTCGGCCAATCGGTTGTCAGCGCGGGCGCAGCGACTATCATTTACACCGATATCGCGCGGGACGGCATGCTTTCGGGCCCGAACATGAACGCCTTGAAACAGATGGCCGATAACGTTTCCGTGCCCGTGATTGCTTCCGGAGGCATTTCCAGCCATTCCGACGTAGCCGCGATTTCTCGCCTCGCGCCCGGCAAAATTGTCGGTATGATAATAGGAAAGGCGCTTTACGAAGGAACCATCAGCTTGAGACGAGTTATCGATATAGCAGCCGTCAGCTCAGGACGACAAGAGAAACAGTGAGATTATCCCAATACCCAGCGACTGAAATTCTCAATTCGGCTGCACGGTTCCTGGGGGACAATCGGGCCGATTGTGCCCCAAACGGGCACTGTCGATTCGCGGGATACCTTCAAGCTTCCCTTCTCCCGCTGTTTGCCGGAAAGCGTCGCTGTTTCCCCCACAGCCGGTTCGTCAAAACCATTTGCAGTTCCACTCGCAACACCATTATTCGGATGGACTCATAGTGACCTTGTTTTTCAACAAAGTCGCCCTCATCGGCATCGGACTCCTCGGCGGTTCGCTCGGACTCGCATTAAAGAAACGAAGCCTGTGTGGCAAAATAGTGGGCGCCGGACGCAGCGAAGACTCGCTCCGAGCGGGACTCGAGGCGGGAGCCATCGATGAGGCGGTTGCCGAAATTACCGATGCCGCAGCCGGTTCCGAACTTATTGTGGTTTCCACTCCCGTCGGTTCGGCGGCCGGCATCATCGCCGAGATGGACAGCGTCCTTGAGGAAAACTGTATCGTAACCGATGTCGGCAGCACGAAACGCCGCGTGGTGGCTGACGTGGCGGCTCTTCCGCACGCGGGCCGGCGATTCGTTGGAAGCCACCCCTTGGCGGGATCGGAGAAGAAGGGAGTCAGGCACGCGTCCGCAGAGCTTTTTGAGGGCGCGACAATATTCGTAACCCCCTCCGCTTCGGTCGACCCGGAAGCAACCGGGACCGTTAAGCGACTGTGGGAGACTATTGGCGGAAACGTTATCGAGACAACGGCGGAGGCTCATGACCGCATCGTTGCCCGAACGAGTCACCTGCCACATATCGTGGCCGGGCTGCTCGTCGCGGGGCTCAGAACGCTTCGCGAGGAGAAGGGCGGTATTGTCGGGAAAGGATTCCTTGATACGACCCGAATCGCATCGAGCGATCCCGAAATGTGGGCCGATATTTGCCTGACCAATGCGGATGAAATTCGTGAGGCAATGCATCTTCTTCGGGACGACCTCGATGAATTCGATCTCTACCTCAGCCAGGGGGAGTACGAAAAACTGTTCGAGTTCTTTGCATCGATTAAACATGTGAGGGATTCCCTCAATCAGGGGTCTCGTGGATAAACGGGGAAAATTTATTACCATCGAAGGGGTGGAGGGGAGCGGCAAAACCACGCAGGCCACACTCCTTGCGGAATACCTCAGAAAACAAGGCCTCTCCGTTTTGGAAACGCGAGAGCCCGGCGGGACAAGAGTGGGCGAAAAAATTCGCGAAATCCTTCTTTCTCCCGCTCATTCAGACCTTGCGGAGAAAACGGAGCTGTTGCTCTTTCTCGCGGCGCGCGCGCAACTGGTGTCCGAGGTGATACGTCCCGCCCTCGAAATCGGCACATGGGTCGTGTGTGACCGTTTTTCCGATGCCACCGTCGCGTACCAGGGTAACGGACGAGGCATCGACAGGTTGGCGCTCCGAGAACTGAACGACCTGGCGACATCGAACCTGAAACCCGACTTGACGATATTGCTTGACCTCGATGTCGAAACCGGAATCAGAAGGGCGCTCAAAGCAAAGGCGGAATTTTTCGATAGCGAGAAAGGCGACCGGATGGAACGGGAACATGAAAAATTTCATCGCCGGGTTCGGGAGGGCTATCTAAAATTGGCAGACGAGGAGCCTGACCGAATCAAGGTGATTCCGGTATCCGGTTCAATCGAGGAAGTGCACACAATTATTGTTTCGTTGGTAAAGCCGTTTCTGGTGAAAGCCCGATGAATTTTGACAGCATATTGGACCAGGATACCGCGGTTCGAGCGCTGCGGTCTTCCATCAAAAAGAATCGCGTGGCCCACGCATATTTGTTTATCGGTCCCTCCGGCGTGGGCAGAAAACTTGCGGCGATCGCCTTTGCCCAATCGCTGAACTGCGAGCATGCCCGAGAGGGGAACGCATGCGGAACGTGCAACAGTTGCCGCCTCATTTCGGAGGGAAAACATCCGGACGTTCAGACAATCATGCCCACGAAAAGGTCCTCAACCATAACGGTGGACCAAGTCAGGGACCTGCTCCCATTCGCATATATGCGCCCCCTGAAGGGAAAATCAAAAGTCTTTGTGTTCTGCGAGGCCGACCGCCTCGGGGCGGCGTCTGCGAACAAACTACTCAAAACATTGGAGGAACCGCCGCCTCTTACCACGTTCGTGTTGATTACGGACCGCCCTGACGGCATACTGCCAACGGTTGCTTCGAGATGCCAGCCGATCAAATTCGGCAGACTCAGCGCCGAATCGGTTGCGTTCATCCTCGAAACGAAATTCGGGGTCGATTCAGAACTGGCCGCTGTCGCGGCGGAACTGGCGAACGGACAGGTAACCCGGGGGCTGCAATTCGCCGACCCGGCCCGCCTGGATGCCCTCATGGCCGTGGTGAAATCTCTCGGAACCGTCTCCGAGAAAATTCAATCACATGAGCGGCTCCTCGCTTTCTTGGCCGACGCGCGGGAGCAACTGCAGGAGCGTGCCGAGAGGGCAATACCAATCGTCGAGGAACAGGCCGACACCAGTGAACGCGCATCCGTCTCGGATTTGCGCAAATCATTTGTTAGCAGTCAATACCGCGACCTTTTGAACGACTGTTTAGGTTTACTGCTCACCTATTTCCGCGATATACTGGTATTGAAGGAAACCAATGCGGAAAATCTGGTGATAAACCGGAATCGTCTCGATGAGCTTCGGGAGCGCGCAGGAACAATGAAATATCCGGTTATCCTGGAAAATATGGAGAATATCGAGAGGGCGGCCGAATACTGCTCTCATTACGTGGCGGAGGACCGCGTTTTTCTGGATCTTCTTTTGAATTTGCGAAACGCTTGACGCGGCCCTTCGGGTTCGCTCGAACATCAGGCTTTGCGGCACAAGTGCGGAATTCGCAGAGCCTGTTTCATAAAGAATAGTTCCGTGGGGTAGTTATTATGATTGGGATAGGGAAGATTCGATTCAAGAAAGATGGCGGCATTTGCACGTTTCAATCGGAGGGCCTGAATCTCAAAGTCGGCGATGCGTGCATCGTGAAGACCGAGATGGGTTTGAGACTTGGCGAGGTTGTCGTGGAGCCGCATCATATCACAATTAAGCCCAAGTGTATGCAAGGGCTGCTCAAGGTGGTGCGAAAAGCGACATCGCAAGACAGGAAGCACCACGAACAACTCCTTCAGCTTGAGAACGAGGCCTTCCGAATTTGCCAGAATAAGATTGAGGAGCGAGAACTCCCCATGAAGCTCGTGGGCGTCGAGGTCGCTTTCGATAAGAGTAAGATACTCTTCTATTTCCGGTCCGAAACGAGGGTCGATTTTCGGGAACTGGTGAAGGACCTGGCCCACCACTTTCGCACCAGAATCGAGCTGCGCCAGATAGGAGTCCGCGATGAGGCGCGGCTTGTCGGCGGGATGGGATGCTGCGGCAGACCACTCTGCTGCGCGACATTCTTGCGGGAGTTCACGCCGGTTTCGATCAAAATGGCGAAAAAGCAGAGCCTGGCCTTGAATCCGGCCAAAATTTCGGGACAGTGCGGGCGCCTTATGTGTTGCATCCAGTATGAATATGCCTGCTACGCCAGATCAAACAAGGATAAACAGGACACACCCGACGATGAGGACGACATCGACGATGTCACTGACGAATTAGTTGAAGGAAACGAGGGAAAGGGTTAACTCCACAGATGGCGAGAGAAAAATTTTATCTTACCACACCGGCTTACTATGTGAACGATGTGCCGCACATAGGCCATGCATACTGCACCATCGCAACCGATGTGCTCGCCCGATTCAAGCGAATGCAGGGGTATGATGTGTTCTTTGTCACCGGCAGCGACGAGCACGGCCCCAAGGTGGCCGACTCGGCAAGCCAGCACGGAAAAGAGCCGAAGGAGTGGGCAGATATAGTGGTTGCACGGTTCAGGGAGGCGTGGAAAAGGCTGAACATCAACTACGACCTGCAGATTCGCACGACGGATGATTTTCACGAACGCGGCGTGAAACGGCTCTTCGAGGTCATTCGCGACAATGGGTACATATATGCCGGCGACTATGAGGGCTGGTATTGTGTCCCGGATGAAACGTTCTGGACCGAAACCCAACTCCTTGACGGCAAGTGCCCCGATTGCGGCAGACCGGTCCAACGCCTGAAGGAAAAAAGCTATTTCTTCAGGCTCTCTCTGTTCGAAAAGAAACTGCTTGAACACTTCGAGGCTCACCCCGAATTCATAGAACCAGAATCGAGGCGAAACGAAATCGTGAGCCGGGTCAGCCAGGGGTTGAACGACCTCAGCATCAGCCGCAGCACGGTCAAATGGGGCATCCCCGTTCCCGGCGACGAAGAGCATGTCATCTACGTCTGGATCGACGCGCTCATCAACTATATCACCGCATGTGGATACGGAATTGATGACGAGCGTTTCGAGAAACTCTGGCCCGCCGACCTGCATCTCATAGGAAAAGAAATCCTGTGGTTCCACGCCGTGATATGGCCTGCCATGCTCATGGCGGCGGAGCTCCCTCTGCCCAAACGAGTGTTCGGCCATGGCTGGTGGACGGTCGAAGGACAAAAGATGTCGAAGTCGCTGGGCAACGTGGTAGACCCCATCGAACTGGCGGACCGGTTCGGGCCGGACGCCGTTCGATATTTCCTCCTGCGGGAGGGGACATTCGGAAAAGATATCGACTTCTCGTTCTCCGCAATGATATCGAGAATAAACAACGAGCTCGCCAATGACCTCGGCAACCTGCTCAGCCGAACGTTGGCAATGATGAAACGATACAACGACGGTATCGTGCCGCGGACAGGAGAGCGGACCGGCGGTGACAACGAACTTCTCGAGATGGCCATGGGACTCTACCCAAAAATCGAGCCGCAAATGGAGCGCCTGCAATTCAGCGTCGTGCTCGAAGAAATCTGGTCCTTCGTCCGCCGGTGCAACAAGTACGTCGAAGAGAACGCGCCGTGGGAACTGGCCAAAAAGCCGGAGGCAAGGAGCCGGCTGAACACGGTGCTTTACAACCTTGCGGAGGCGCTTCGTATCGTCACCGTGTTGGCTGCCCCGTACATGCCGGAAGCGTCGGCGAAAATGTGGTCGCAGCTCGGACTCGATGGCTTCGATGAGGCTTCTTTCGAGTTCGTCAAGGAATGGGGAATGCTGCGAGACGGAACGGTAACGCGCGGTGGCGAGCCTCTGTTTCCAAAGGTGAAAACGTGATAGATACGCATGCGCACTTGCAGATGCCAGATTTCGTGGAGGACTGGCCGCAAGCGCTCGAAAACGCCCGCGACGCGAACATCGAGCGCATAGTCGTCGTCGGATTCGACATCGAGTCCAGCAAGAAGGCGATAGCCATGGCCGAACAGGATGAACGGCTGTTGGCCGGTGTAGGCGTTCACCCGCACGATGCTTCGGAGATGAACGATGCGAGCCGTCAGGAGTTGCGCCGTCTTGCACGGCGTCCGAAGGTCGTCGCCCTCGGTGAAACCGGGCTCGATTTCTATCGAAACCTCTCCCCCCGGGAAAAGCAGCGCGAGGCGTTTCGGGAACAACTCTTGATAGCCAAGGAACTGGGGCTTCCCGTGATTATTCATGACCGCGACGCGCACCGCCCGACCTCGGAAATACTGGACGAGTTCGCCCCACGGCTGAGGGGAGGAGTGCTTCACTGTTTTTCCGGCGACATGAGCCTTGCAGAGAAAGCGCTGCATTGGGGCTTCTACATCTCCGTCGCCGGACCGCTCACGTATCCGAACGCCTCGTCGCTCCGCTCGGTCATCGAGAAAGTGCCCATCGAACGAATCGTTCTGGAGACCGACGCGCCGTATCTGGCGCCCCAACAAAAAAGGGGGAAACGGAATGAACCTGCCTTTGCGCGATTTGTCGCCGAGGAGCTTGCGCGAATCAAGCATTTGAGTGCGGAAGACATCGAGCGAATTACGACGCTGAACGCGAAGCAATTGTTTGGTCTGCCCCTGCCGGAGAACGGAGACGTCATCGTATACCCAATCCGGAATTCGCTCTATATCAACATGACCGGCTCGTGCACCAACGAATGCGGCTTCTGCACACGGTTCAAAAGCCCATATGTCAAAGGGCACAATCTGCTTCTGAAACGCGACCCGACGTCGGAAGAAATCATATCCGCATTGGTCGCCCTCAATAACCGGCGGTTTGGCGAAATCGTTTTTTGCGGGTTGGGCGAACCGTTTCTGCGTCTCGAAGTCATGAAGCAGGTTGCCCGAAAAGCGAAGGAACTCGGCCATACGGTGCGCGTCAACACAAACGGCCAGGCAAACCTTATTCACGGACGCAACGTTGTGCCCGAGTTAAAAGGATTGGTCGATTCCATTTCCATAAGCATCAACAGTTCGACGGCGGAACGGTATTTCGACCTTTGCAGGCCCCGGTTCGGACCCGGGACGTTCTCGTCGATACTCGAATTCATTCGCGAATGCAAAAAATACATACCCGAAGTGAATCTGACCGCGCTCGACATCGACAGCGAAGAACTCGAGGCGTGCAGGCGGTTGGCCGTCGAGGAATTGGGCGTCGGATTCAGGGAACGGCACTATGACGAGGTCGGATAAGGACGGCGAAGAGAGAGAGGCGGCATGAGGATACTGAGCGGTATGCGCCCCAGCGGCAAACTCCACATCGGCCATCTGCTGGGAGCGCTCAGCAACTGGAAACGATTGCAGGATGAGAACGCCGAAACATACTATATGGTGGCCGATTGGCACGCGCTGACGACGGAATATGAGCATTCCGAAACGATCGAATCGAATATCATCGAAATGGTTTTTGACTGGCTCGCCGCCGGTCTCGACCCCGACAAGAGCGTGATTTTCGTGCAGTCCCACGTGAAGGAACACGCCGAACTCTATCTTCTGTTCTCGATGATTACTCCGCTGGGATGGCTCGAACGCGTGCCGACATACAAGGAAGCCCTGGAAGAATACCAGGGGCGCGACATATCGACGCACGGATTCCTCGGTTACCCCTTGCTGCAGGCGGCCGACATCCTCATCTACAAGGCGAACGCCGTGCCCGTCGGACAGGACCAGCTTCCCCATCTCGAGTTCACCCGCGAACTCGCCCGACGGTTTCATCATCTCTACCGCGAGGTCTTCCCCGAGCCCCAGTCGCTCCTGGCCGAGACCCCTCTCGTTCGCGGAATCGACGGAAGGAAGATGAGCAAGCGGTATGACAACGCGATTCTGCTCTCGGACTCCGAAGAGGAGACGGAACAGAAAGTCATGAAAATGCTCACGGACCCGGCCCGCAAACGGCGGACCGACCCGGGCAACCCCGACATCTGCCCCGTCTTCGACCTCCAGAAGATTTACGGCCTTCCGGAATGGGTGGAACGGGTGAACCGCGAGTGTCGAACGGCCGAAATCGGCTGCGTCGAGGACAAACAGGAGTTGGCCAAACGGCTCAACGAGAATCTTCGCTCCTTCAGGGCGCTGCGTTCCGAATACGCCTCGAACCCCGACCGGGTGAAGGGCATACTGGCGGAAGGCGCAAACAAGGCCCGAAAAGCGGCGCAATCCACGATGGTGGATGTCCGAAAGGCGATGCGGATATGACATACAAGCTCAGGCTCGGCAACTTTGAGGGCCCCCTCGACCTGCTCCTTCATCTCATCAAGGTCAACGAAGTCGACATCTACGACATTCCAATCGCAGTCATTACGGACCAGTACATCGAATATCTGGACATGATGAAAGAACTTGACCTCGAGATAGCCAGCGAGTTCCTCGTTATGGCGGCGACCTTGATGGAAATCAAATCACGGATGTTGCTGCCGACACAGACCGTGGAAGAGGAACCCGAAGAAGACCCGCGGTTCGAGCTCATCGAGCAAATCCTGGAATACAAGAAATACAAAGAGTTGGCCGGCAACTTGGAACAAAAGGCAATCGATGAAAGCCGGCATTTCCGCCGAACCATGAAAGAGGAAATCGACGGCGATACCGATGACGAGTTCCTCGATGTCTCCCTGTTCGAACTGCTGCAGGCGTTCAAGAAGGTCCTGAAATATGCGACCGAGGAACAGTTCAGGGAAATAACGCTTGAAGATGTCAGCATCGAGGAACGGATGGACGCCATCCGCTCCCGCCTCAAAGAAAAGGGCAACCTGTTGCTCGATGAGGTGTTCGAAGGCGGGACGAAAACAAAGGCGCTGCTCATTTCCACATTCCTCGGGCTGTTGGAACTCATCAGACTGAAAGAAGTGGCGGCGCGACAGTCGAAGGTCTTCGGTGAAATCCGTATTTTCCATCTTCAAAAAGAAAAAGAATAAAACACTGACAGGGACCGCGAGGGACCGCGGCGTCACGGGAGAAGACTACGCGGTTTGCGCCCTGCAGAAATCGAAATATGAAATCATCGAACGGAACTTCCGGACACCGGCGGGCGAGATCGACATCGTTGCGCGTGACCGGGATTGCCTGGTGTTCGTTGAGGTCAGGACCCGCAGTTCGGTCGAATTCGGCCTTCCGCAGGAGACGGTGGTCGCCCGAAAGCGGGACCGCCTCTGCAGGGCGGCCCGCTGGTATTTGCAGAAAAACAAACGCGACGATGCCGTCTGCCGCTTTGACGTTGTCGCCATCGTGATGAACGATGCTGAAAGTCCCCGTGTCGAGGTTATAAAAGATGCCTTCAGGCCCGAAAAAAAATGGTAGAGCGGTCGCGCCCGAGAATTCGCGCTATGCCGTCACTATTCCCTTCGATTCCATACATGAGAACCTCGATTTCCTCAAGGCGCACAGCCTCGACATCGAGGTGATGATGTACGACACCGAGTGGATTCGGAATTTCCCGTACGAGGAAGTGAAGAAGACCGGCAGGCTGCTTGCGGCCGAGGGAATCGGCGTAAGCGTGCACGGTCCCCTCTTCGACCTGAATCCGGGCAGCCTCGACACAATCATCCGGGATTACACGAAATTCAACTTCCTGCGAGCCTTAAATATCAGCTCGCTTCTGCAAGCCAAGATCGTTGTCTTCCACCTTGGCCTGAATCCGCTCATCCCTAAGGAGTACCGGGACCTGTGGCTCACCACGAGCATGAAAACGTGGAAACCGGTCGTCAACCATGCCAGGAGAGTCGGCATCACCTTAGCCATCGAGAACATGTTCCTGAACGCGCCCCACCTTCTGTCCAAGGTCATTGAAATGGTGAACTCGCCGAATATGAGGGTCTGTCTGGACGTCGGTCATGTTAACGTGTACTCCGTGGTCCCGCTCGAGGAATGGCTCGACGTGCTGGGAAAATACGTTGTTAAAGTGCACATCAACGACAATGACGCCGAAAACGACCTGCACCTCGCCTTCGGCGAAGGGAACGTCGACTTCCGCCGCGTCTACCGCTTGTTGCGGGAAAGGAACGTGCATCCGCTCATGACCCTCGAGATGACTCCCGATAAGTTGCCGGAAACACTCAAATACATTCGGGAAAAAAACCTCAAGCTCCCCACGGATAGTTAATCCCAAAAGGCCGGGTCCCCACAGGCCGTTTGCCCAAACAGCCCCATGCAATGCCGTTCAAACGCCAATCGAAGAATTTCCTGTGGTTCGTGGTCCCTTTTCCTGTCACGGGGCAGACGGGCAGCACGGGCATGGATTCATCTATCGTGAGAACGTGCAGGCCTCCGGTTCATGCGAGGGTTGAAGTGGAAGCACAAACTATTTTATAATACACCCTCATTTACAGTGCGAAGTTAGATTGAAGTTTCGTATTTCCCGTTTCAAAACAAGGATGGGATTTCATATGCAACGGAAAGTCATCGTCGTTGGCGCCGGTTTCGGCGGAATGTCGGTTGCGGCGCTTCTGGCAAAAGAGGGCGCGCCGGTCACCGTTTTCGAGGCTGAGCAAGAAATTGGCGGTCGAGCCAAATGCATAGAGAAAGAGGGCTACATCGTGGACCTGGGTCTCCATGCGAACCGGTTCGGGCAGGACGGACCGGCAGCCGAGGCGCTGCGCGCGGTTGGCGAGTCAATCGAGTTTGCGCATAAGACCGACAGGACCTCGTACGTGTACCAGGACGGAAAGCTGATAAAGCGCCCGAACTCGATTGAAGACTTCATGGAGACCGGGCTCGTGCCGGACGAAAGCCGGCAGGCGCTGCTCGAGGCCATATTCGCGATGGTCGGCGAGAATCCGGACGATTGGTACGACAAAACGCTTCTGCGATTCGTCGAGCGGCACACGCAGGACGAACATGTGAAACGATTCTTCCGGCTGCTCGGGTTCACTGTCATAGCTCCCGACATTGAAACCGCCTCGGCGGGCGAGGTCATGAGCTTTATCAAGCGGGCGCAAATGGCCGCGGAGCCGCTGGCCGAGCCGGTCGGCGGCGCGCGACAGATATTCAACAAACTCGAAAAGACGCTCACCTCGAACGGCGGTGAAATCTTGACCGGCGCCAAGGTCGAGCGTATCGAAATACGCGACGGAGCGGTCGCCGGCGTGGCCGCCAACCGAAAGTTCTATCCGGCTGATGCCGTGGTTTTCACTCCGCCGGCGCAGCATCTGTTCCGTTTTGTTGCAGAGGAACATTTTCCAGAAGATTTCGTGGACTATGTAAAAAACCTGGAGCCGACCTCCGGCGTGAGCATCGACTTCGGGCTCAGGCAGCCGGTTACGGAGATGGAGGGGAACATTATTTGCCTCGACCCGGTTGTGCTTGGCAGCTTCCCTTCGAATTACGACAAAACACTGGCCCCGCCCGGAAAACAGCTATCGACGTGGCTGATGGTGATTCCCTACGAGGAAGCCAAAGAGGGCCCGGCGCTGAAGACGGCTCTCGATACTCTTCGCAAGTTCATAAATGGGTTGTACCCCGAACTGTTCGATTTTGTCGAGTGGGAGCGGCCGCTCGCCTACCTTATTCTCGACGGAGTTCATCTGAAGGTGGGTCAGACGAGAATTGACAGGCACGATATTCGGTCTCCACACGTGAAGAACCTCTTCTTCGTGGGCGACACCGCGAAGGGAGACGGGTGCAGCGGCGACATCGCGTTCGACTCGGCCATGAAGGCCGCTCCGATGATTCTGGAAAGTTTGTAGGCTTTGAAGGAGTGAACGAATGAAGAAAATTCTCAGAGTTGATATGACCAATCGCAAAACCCGCGTGGAAGAGCTTCCGCGCGAGTGGGCGAACCTCGGGGGGCGCGGGTTGACTTCAGCCATCGTGAACAAGGAGGCGCCTCCGACCTGCCAGCCTCTCGGGAAACACAACAAGCTCGTTGTCGCTCCGGGATTTCTCTCAGGCACGGGGACGCCGTGTTCCGACCGCCTGTCTGTCGGCGGCAAGAGCCCGCTCACGAACGGAATCAAGGAGAGCAATGTCGGAGGGACCGCCGCCTACAAACTCGGCCGGCTCGGAATCGCCGCCATCGTTGTCGAGGGACAACCCGCCGACGAGAAATGGAGCCTTTTGAAAATCGGCAAAGACAACGTCTCGCTGGAAGACGCCGGCGAACTGGCGGGTCTGGGTAACTTCGCGACATGCGAAGAGCTTCACAAGAAGCATGGCGACAAAGTCTCGATTATTTCCATAGGTCAGGCGGGAGAGATGCGGCTCGGCGGAGCGAGCGTGGCCGTCACCGACATGGAAGGATATCCGAATCGTCACGCCGGCCGGGGCGGCATGGGAGCGGTCATGGGTTCGAAGGCGCTCAAAGCGATCGTTATCGACGACGCGGGAACCCGCCCCGTCCAGGCGAAAGACAAAGAGACTTTCACGAAGACCGCCAGAGAGTTTTCGAAGGCGCTGCGCGAGGGAACGGGATTTTTGGAGCAGCTTCGAAACTACGGCACCCCCGGCGGAATTCCCAACTTCAATGCCTTTGGCACGCTTCCAACGAGAAACTTCGGCGCCGGGACCTACGAGCACTACGACAAAATCGAAGGCGCCGCTATTGTCGAAATCGCAAAGAGCCGGGGCGCGAAACTGCATAGCTGCAGCCCGAGTTGCTCGATACGTTGCTCGATTGTGTATCACGACAAGAATCGCCAATACCTTGTGGGCGGCGTCGAGTACGAGACGGTCGCGATGCTCGGGTCGAATCTTCTTATCCACGACGTTGACGCAATCGCGCAGATGAACCGCATCTTGAACGATGTCGGCCTGGACACAATTGAAACCGGCAATGCGCTCGGAGTGGCCATGGAAGCGGGCTACATTCGGTTCGGGGATGGCGAGAGCGCAATCGAAATCCTCGAGGAAGTGGCAAAGGGCACAATCCGCGCGAGGATGGTCGGGAGCGGCGCCGTCGTCACGGGAAAGATTCTCGGCGTCAAAAAAGTGGCGGAGGTGAAAGGGCAAGGGATACCGGCGCATCATCCCCAGAGCAACAAGATTGTCGGCGTCACCTATTGCACCAGTCCCATGGGCGCCGACCACACCGCCGGAATAATGTATGACGAGACCATTCACGCTCCCGAAGGAAAGGTGGAAAAATCCCTTGCCGTCCAGATTCAAATGGGCTTTATGGATTCGCTCGGAATGTGTATGTTCTCACGAGCGTGCCCCGATTTCAACGGGTACCTTACAACAATCCTGACCTCGCTGAACGGCTTGCCGGTGAGCGAGGAAGACTTGACGAACCTCGGGAAAACGGTTCTCAGGACCGAGCACGATTTCAACAGACGCGCGGGGTTCACGTCGGCGCACGACCGCCTGCCCGAGTTCATGACAGAGAACAAGATAAAGCCCCACGACCTCGTGTTCGATGTGCCATATGAGGAAGTCGACCGGCTCCGCGAGCAGATTGGATAGCAAGATGTCCCCGTGGTAGCGGTTGTCTGAGAGGCTTGACTGATTTTTTTGCGGGAAAAAGAAAATCAGTCGTAATGGATTTCCACGGGCGTCGGCGGCTTCGGAGCGGATACTATACGCTCGCCGAACACGTTTCTCAACGTGTTAACGTAAGACCTCCATTTTTCGGGAATCCGGAGGACGTCTCCGATTCTTGTTCTCCCGTACGCGCTTCCGTGCCGCTCATACCATTTGGTCGTGGCATCGATAAAACGCGACACATCCTCGTCGGAAAGAAATTCCGCCACTTTGTGTCCTGTCATGGGGTGACGGCCGTGCTTGCCGCCGACCCTGACCATCCACCCTCTGCGTTGCTCGCGCCAACTGTCCGTCGGGCAGGCCCTGATGCAATCGCCGCAATAGAGGCATTTTTCGGGAATATATATCGGCTCGCCGGTTTGGGAATCGCTCTCGATGGCGCCCTCCTTGCAAACCTTTGAGCAAATGCGGCAGCCGATGCACGTTTCCCTGTCCCACCACGGCCGAATGGCGCCCTGGAAACCCAGGTCCATTTCGTTGGTGCGCGCACAGTCTATCGGGCATCCCGAGAAGGATATTTTGAATTTGTGCGGCAATTCGTAACCAAAAAATTTCTCGTCAACGAGTTTTATCATCCGCTGCGTGTCCATCAGCCCGTTGGGATTGTACTCGCATCCGGAGCAGCCCGTCGGCACTCTCACGCGCGGTCCGCAGGATGCGATTGCCTGCCCGGTATCAGCGAGTTCCTCACGGACCGCGTTAAAGTCATGGTAATCGACATATGGAAGCTCGATTGATTGTCTGAACGACAAATGGACGTAATCGCCAGCGTATTTTTCTGCAACCGCGACGATTTTTTTGAGTTTCTTGACGGGCACCCTTCCCCCGGGGCAACGCAGTCGCACCGTGAACTTGTCTTTCTGTCTCTGCTTAATCAGACCGCCGGACTTGAGGGTCTCGAAATCGAGTCCGCCGTTTCTGCCCTCAACCGCCGTGTCCACTCCGATTTTCCCTGGCCTGTCCTCGATAAACTTGTCAACCATTGCGGCTTCCCCCCTCACCTTTTTGTATCAGGACCCTGAATCTTTGGCCCGGAAGGTCCTCCAGTCCGACGATTCTATGGCCCTCTTCCTTTATCATGCGGGGGACATTTCGTACGGCCTCGACATCGTCCACGAGAGCCTCCAGAAGTTCGCCGCTCTCCATTTCCTCCAGCTTGAGCTTTATTTTTACGAAGTTAATCGGGCATTTGACCCCTTCGAGGTCCAGTGTTTCGGCCATACTCTGCTGTAATGTGGTCTGTTTTTGCTTCATGAGGTTCCTCCGTTTAATAGGGGAAGCGCCGTTTCGACTATACTAGACATACTCGACCGATTTAGTCGGGAAATCCCGCCAAAAAAAGAACTCAAATGCTGTAATTTACAATGTGCCGACCGCGCCTGCTTCGCTCCTGCTCGACAAGGTCCGCGAACGTAATCGAGTCGTAAACCTCCGACAGAGCGTCCTGCGCCTTCTCCCACATTGGGAGGAAAGAGCAGTCGCTGTGCAGCGGGCATTGATCCCCCGTGCTGCCCGCGATACACTGGACCGGAGACAGCGGACCTTCGATGAACCTGATGACCTCACCGACCCTCAAATTGGATGCGTTCTTCGTCAGAACATATCCGCCGGCGCTTCCGCGACGCGAGTCAACGAATGCACCCTGTTTCAGTTGATTCAGGATGACTTCGAGGAACCTGACCGGAATTGCCTGGGTCTCGGCGATGTCGGCGATCCGAAGCGGTCCCTCACCTTCATTTTTGGCGAGTTCGAAGACGGCCCTGAGCGCGTATTGACACTTTTGAGAAATCGACATGCGCAGCTTTCACCCACTTGCTGACTAAATCAATCAGAATAGTAGCACAACTCGTGGATTTTGTCAAGGAGCCCGACAGCCCGGGGCCGGAGGAGCTTGAAGCGCCCCGCGGGAAATGGTCTTCGAGGAGTACGCTGTTCCTGCTTCTCCCACGGTTCGACGGCGAACAGTGTTTCCGGCCCCCGGATTGGCGATGCGGGTTATTTGGTGACACCATGCCGCATGGTGTCACCAAATAACCCATAGAACCAATAATCAATTACAGCGCAAACTGACACGGTGCCCACGCTGACAATTCGGCATACTCTTGCGGAATATTGTCACGGACTCGTTTACCCTCCGCCCACCGGTGGGAACACACCCACTTCGTCGCCGTCGGAGAGCCGGTAATCCGGCGGCTGTATTTTCGAATTCACAAAGGCCGTCTTCACCTCGTCGGGCGGAATCTTCAGCCGTTCATACAGGTCCGACAAGGTCGAACCCTCTTTCATCTCGAGCTCCAGCGGTTTGTGCATAACGGACCCGCCGACATATTTTGTCAGGGTGGCATAGAGTTTCACGTACACCTTGACGACGGTTTTTTTGCGCATGGTCGACATCGGATTATTCGGATAAGCGCCCATCAGCGAATCATGGGGCGCTTTCACCGCTCGTTGCTCAAAAGTTGTAAACCGAATCGAGTTCCCGGTGAGAGATATCGAAAACGACATTATGCGGTGGCAGTTTTTCGGTCTCGAAGAACATCGGAAGCCTGTCGTCTTCGGCTGTAAACCCCGCCCTGAAGTTGAAGCCTCGTTCTGTCTTGAGAACGGTCCTTCCAAGTTCGGTCACGTCGGCCGCGCTGAGAGCGAGGCCATACTGCGCATTGAGCATCTCGTAAATCGCCTCGAATGCCTCCGGCATGTCGAGAACCGCGAATGCCACGAACAAGCAAAGGCCGGTGCTGTCAATGGCCGCCGTCGCGATTTGCAGATCGCGAGACAGGTCCACCTGTCCCTCGGTTCTCAGGGGGTCAACCGCCCCGCCGACGCCGAGCACATTTGCCGTGATGCTGTAACCGGCCGTATGGTCTGCGCCCATCGGGGATGTGGCATAGGTGACGCCGATTCCTTTGATGGGACGCGGGTCATACGCGGGAAGCGCCTGCCTTTTGACAACGGGAACCCGCTCGACACCGAACACCTGCCCCGTGACGGCTGCCCCGCTCCCGAGAATCCTGCCAAGCGGAGTGCCTTTGCCGACTTCTTCTTTGATGAGCCGGATAGCTTCCTTCCCGTCGCCGAATTCGGCGACCCCGGCCTCCATCAAGACCGCTATCGTCGCGCCCATCTCGATTGTGTCCATCCCGATATCGTCGTAGAGCCGGTCGAGCCGCGCGATGACATCGAGGTCGTTGATGCCGCAGTTGGGTCCGTTCGCCCACACGGTTTCGTATTCGGGACCCTTCGTCAGGTACTTCTTGTTCTTATCCATGTATATCCTCGAGCAGCGGATGACGCAACCGCGGTGGCAGGGGTGTGCGGCGATGCCTCCTCGCTTCAGGATGATTTCGCGCTGCATCTCCCCGCTCACTTTTCCGGCGTCTTCGAACCGGCCCGTGCTGAAGTTGCGGGTTGGAAATCCGCCCGCCTCGTTCACGATGTTCGTCAGAACATTGGTTCCGTAGGTGGGCAGTCCCTGGCCGGTTACGGCATGTTCCTTCAGGGCGGTCGCGAACTTCTTGGCGGCCTGCTTGAAAGCTTCCGGCTCTTTCACCGGCACGGGAGCGGTTCCCTTGTCATCGAGCACGATGGCCTTGAGTCCTTTCGCTCCCATGACGGCCCCGAGTCCGCCGCGACCAGCGTGCCGTGTGGGCCGGTTTTCCATGTCGGTAACGGCGATACTCGCGGCCGACATCAGCCGTTCGCCGCCGGTTCCGATAGAGATGCACGACACCTTCTCGCCATATTTCTTGACGAGTTTTTCCACTGCCTTGTAATTATTCGAGTTCTTCAGGTCTTTCGCGGGCGTCAGCTCAGCCTTGTTCTTGTCGATGACAAGCTTCCAGAGCGTTCCTTCGGGCGGTTTGCCCTCGACAATGATAGCGGCGATTCCCAGGCGAGCGAGCTTTTGGGCGGCTGTTCCCCCGGCGTTGCTCTCCTTGACGCCTCCGGTCAGAGGACTTTTTCCGCCCACCGAGAGTCTTCCGGAACACGGGGCGATGGTTCCGCTCAGGAGCCCCGGAGCAAAGACAAGCTTGTTCTGCGCTCCCAGCGCATGGCAGAGCGGCGGAACTTCCTCGCTGACGATTTTGGAGGTAAGTCCGCGCCCCGCAGTCCCGGCATGCAAGGCCGAGATCGGTTCCTCCGAGACTTGCTGAGTCGTCATGTCGACACGAAGCAACTTGTTCATGGCAAGACCCCCTCAGGCAAACGGTGTTTCCCCTTCATGTGTGTGGTGTGTGATTTCATTATGTCACACCGCCGGAGACCAATTCAAGAAATCAGTATCCGGCCAGTTTCATGAGTTCCGCCCGAATCCTTTCTCCGGCGGTTCGCCCGAGCGATTCGAGTTCATGACCAATGAAGTGGTGGCCCTCTGCCCATTCGCGCGGCTCCGCCCTGAATTGTTCGGGAGGAATGAAATAGCCGAGCGAATCGTTGACCTGGTTGATGAAGAGCGTGCGCCCCGGTTCTCCGATGCCGGCGGTGATTCCGGGAAACGCTTCTCCCGGCACGGTATAAATGTTGATGTCGCTGAATTCGATTCTCGACATGGTCGTGACCAGGTTCGGCGGCCTTTGCGAGGTGCGAATCACGCCCGCCTCCATCATCAGATGGAACCCGGGGTTTTCAACGGGCAGTTCCACCTCCACGGTGGTGACTTTCAGGTTGTTGTCGCGGACCGGCCGGGCTTTCGACTGGAGTTCGAGAATCTGCTTCGCCATGTTGCGGCCGTAGGCGTGGGCTTCGTCATATCCTTTTTCGCAGCCTTCGGGCTCCATGCCGCCGCACGTGCCAAGCATGAAAAGTGTGGTCCCGCCAAGCTTTTCGTCCAGCACGCGGCACGCTTCCCCCGGGTAACCCGCCGATATGCGGTCGTCGTCTCGCGGTGCGAGTTCCGGCTGGGCCGTATAGCTCACCAGCGAGCCGAGGGTTCCGCTTGCATCCTTGAACGACAGACACCACAGGTCGCAACTGAGTTCCCCGGGCTCGCGATGGTTCGAGATTCCGAGGTCGGCTTCCTCGAGAACGAAGAACGCGTCGGCCGGGCGAGCGGAATCGATTGATTCTCGAACCGCCTCGGCAGACGCCTCGAGCAGGAACTCGGCGTAATCGTCGTTATATCCCGTCTGGTCGAACGAAGGTCCCCAGACTCCCATGGTATCCGGGCCGGAATGCATGTGCGTCGAGGCGACGAACAGATGTGCGGATGCGACCGCCCTTGGACCAAGCTTCGAGGCCAGCGCCTTTGTGAAATCGCCGAACAGGCCGATAAGGTCAAGCGAGAGAAACACAATGCGGGCCTGTTCGCTTTCCACGGCAAGACACCGCGCGTAAATATCGTCGACGACGCCGGTAATCCGCTCCGCTTCCCCCATCTTGTAGCCGGCTCGATAAACCGGTCCCATTTCCGGCCGCGGGGTTATTAGTTTCTTCGCAACTCCTGCTCGAAAGAGCCTTTTGTCCATGACGGGTTTCTCCTCTTGTTTCCGACGTGTCGTGTTTGCGATTTGCCGCCAGGCGCCTATACGTCGAGTCCGCCGACAAGGTCCTTGATGTTTTCCAGGATTCCGAGTCCCCGCACGTGGAAGGCCTCGGCCATCGGGAGATTCCCTTTCTTGCCTTCCTCTTCCGCCACCTGGCGAACGGAGATGGGAATCACGTCGTCTATCGGGCTGTCGAAAATCGGGCTCGATTTTCCGAGCACCCGGAGCCTTCCCGCTCCCTCCATCTGCATGAGTTCGATCTGGCTCTTATAACACATAATCGCGGAAATTTTCTTGTCGATGAAGTCGGAGATATCGACGAATGCGTTCGGGCTGGGGGTCTTCCCGAAGATCACTTTGGCGACCATCGCGATATCCAGCCCTTCTTCGATGTGTTCCGGATGAAAGAGGTGAAAATGGGCAAAGCTGCAGGCTTCCAAAACCACTTGCCCAACGGCACGGTGGTCGGGGTTCTCGTCGAAGTTCCAGGGGTCGACCGTGAGGACCGCCGCAGGCTGAATTTCCCTGACGTACCGCACAATCTTTTCGCGCAGCTCGTGAGTCGGCTCGAGGAAATGATTCTTGAGTCCCAAGAACTTCACGTTTTGGACCCCCAGCGCCTTGCATGCGGCCAACTGTTCCTCTCGCATGACCGTCGCCAGTTTATTATCGGTATCATAGCGTTCTCTGTTCAGCGTTCCCTGTTCGCCGTCGGTGACGACAAGCGTGTAGACCTCATGGCCTTCCGAAAGCAGCTTTGCCACTGTTCCTCCGCAGAAAAAAGCCAAATCGTCCGGGTGCGGCTCAACAACCAGATAACGCATCTCTCATTCCTCCTTTGTCGAAGAGCGCCGGATACAGTCGTGAACAATCGGTGTCCGCTTTCTCCCGAAATCGAACGCAGTCCCTGACCGGCCGCCAGGGATTCCTTCGGGTAGAGAGTATCTCAGCGGGGTGGTTCAGTCAAGCATAAAGTCGAACCGAAAAGCTTCTTTTCTCTCAGAGGCCGGCTCCCGAACCTGTCAAAATCGGGTGACCATCTGTATTTCCCCGTGATGTCTCCTCATCGTTCCACGGTCCCGAAATTGTGCAATCCGTGTCCGTTTGCGGTTCACATCAATGTTATTTGAGCACGGTGGCGCTGAAAGCACGGAGGAGATTTCATATCCACAGATTGGGCAGCGCGGCAAAGCCGCAACCAAACTTCATTCGTGGAATCCGCTTGCCCGTGCGTTGCGCGCAGACAGATTTGATTCGCACTCCCCTGCGTGGTTTGGTTGCGGCTCCGTCGCGTTGCGTTCTTCGTGATAAAGAGGCCTCACCCAGGAAAGTTCCCCGAAGCGTCCTTTGACAGCCATTGCTCACAATGGCTATAATTCGAGCCATGGCAGTTCAAACTATATTGCCGTCCGAAACAATTGATGACGTGAACAACGAATCGAACCGGAACTCACCCAATCGCATCCTGATAGTCAGGCTCAGCTCCATCGGCGACGTGGTGCGCACGCTGCCCGCGCTCACTTCCCTCCGACGACAGTACCCCCGCGCGCACATCGCCTGGGCCGTCGAAGACAAGGCCGGCAGCGTTCTGGAAGGACACCCGTTGCTCGACGAGGTCATTGTATTCGAGCGCAAGAAAATTGTCGATTCCTTGTGCCATCCGACGAGATTAAGCCGGTTCCCTTCGCTTCTGCTCGGTTTTTGCGGGGACCTTCGGCGGAATCGATACGATCTGGTTTTCGACTTTCACGGAATACTGAAGAGCGGGCTGATTGCCCGTTTGTCAGGTTCTTCAAAGAGGGTGGGCTTCGAGAGGGGATATGAGAAAGAATTCAATTATCTGTTCACAAATGTGAAGGTGACTCCGTCGAACTCGCGCCTGCCCCGCGTGTCGAGGAATCTGGAACTGGTCGCAACGTTTGTATCGCCGGAAAACTTGACGGACGAGCCCGTTCTGGGGGTGACGGAAAACCATCGCGCAAAAGCAAGAGCCTTCGTAACAGAGAAATTCGGCGGCTCCCATCCATTGGTCGCGGTTCATCCCGGAACCAGCCGCGAGATCAAGAAATGGCCGGTCGAAGCTTTTTCAAAGCTCTGCGACCTGATAGCCGAATCGCTGGGCGCCATGGTCATCTTGACATGGGGACCGGGCGAACTCGACGAGGTCATGCGGATTCGCGCCCTCAGCCGCACAGCTCCGGAAATCGCGATGCAAACAAACGGATTGCTGGAACTCGCCGCTTTGTTCGAGCTCTGCGATCTCATGGTCACCGTAGACAACGGCCCGATGCACATTGGGTCTGCCATGAGAACCCCGGTGGTTGCGCTCTTCGGGCCGACCGATATCAAAATGAATGCGCCCCACTGGCAGCCCAATAGAATCGTAACGCGCAGCCTGGCGTGTTGCCCTTGCGACGAAAACTGCGCGTTCGCACAATGTATGTCGGATATCACGCCGGAAGAGGTATGTGAAAAAGCGCGGGAACTTCTGTCGGAGACGCGAGCCTCTCTGGCATGATGTGTCGAATCGACGCCGGTCATTAAATTGCCGGAAATTCACACGACGGGTAAAATACCGACCGGGCTTCTCCCGTATGTTTCCACTTCTTGGCATTTGTTTTCCATAAGAAAGGAGCGCTCGATGCAACGCATAACGAAACCGTTTTTGATGATGGCGCTGTCCCTTTTGCTTGCTGCTTCCATTGCCTTCACGGCGCGCGGTGAGCAAGAAGGGGCCGACGAACCGATGGAATCCGACAGGTATGCTCCCGCGCTGGGGGTTGCAACCGAGCGTGACCCGTTTTTTCCCTCGCGAATCGACACGGCGACTGGCGAGCTCGTGCCATCGGACGAGTTTCTCAAACCGGAGCGCTGCAAGACGTGCCATCCCCAGCTTTACGAGCAGTGGAAAGGATCCATGCACTCGAATTCCTGGAACGACCCGCTTTTTCAGGCGCTTGTGAAATATGCCAGCAAGGAGACGAACGGCCTCACCGACAAGCTTTGTCTCGGTTGCCACACGCCAATCGGTGTGATATCGGGAGAGTTTCCGCCAATCGACGAGGCGAATCTCAGTGAGGTGGCGGCGACCGGGGTGTCGTGCGACTTCTGTCATACGGTCAGCAAGACCAAGGGCGTGGGAAACATCCCGGCCATTTCCGAGCCGGGCGTAGTCAAGCGCGGCCCGTTCTCGGATTCGAAATCACCGTTCCATAAGACGGCTTTTTCCGAGCTCCACACATCTCCGGAATTCTGCGGGCTGTGCCACAACGTCTCGCATCCGCTCACCGGTCTCCCCATCGAGCAAACCTATACCGAATGGTTGAGGGGACCGTACCGCGCAGCCGGCGTCCCCTGCCAGCACTGCCACATGACTCCGCCGAATCCTCCGACGGCGTTCACAAAAAATCCCGGCGAGGCCTGCGTGATGGGCCCCGAGCGCGAACACTGGTGGACCCACCAGTTCGTGGGCGGAAACGCCTTCGTCACCGAACTGCTCGGCTCGAAGACACATGCCGATTATGCCCGGAACCGCCTGAAAGCGGCCGCGAAAGTGGAAATCATATCTCCCGCAGCGGTGCACAAACCGGAACTTTTCGAATTCAAGGTCAAGGTGAGCAACATCGGCTGCGGGCACTACCTGCCGACCGGATTGACCGAAACCCGCGAGATGTGGCTCGACGTAAGCGTTCTGGACGCCGATGGAAATGAGCTTTATCGGTCGGGGGACCTCAACGAACACGGTGAAATTGAACCGGATGCGGTGGTGTATCACACCGTGGTGGGCGACCAGAACGGCGAGCCAACCTGGAAATTCTGGGAGGCGACCGTTGTCCTGTTCGATTATCGAATCCCTCCGAAGGGATATCGCATCGAAAAATATGCGTCCTATGTGACGGAGGATACGAAACTGCCGCTGACGGTCCGGGCAACGCTGAAATATCGAAGCGCGCCGCCTCACCTGCTCAAAACCCTGATGGGTGAAGACGCTCCCGAGGCTCCCATCATCGAGATGACAAACGCAGAGTTGACGGTGGAGTGACGTCAACCCGCAGACATAAATTGAATGATATCTGGCGGCATGACGCGTGGTGAAGGGGGACAATGAAGCTGTTTCACGGTTAATGATGCGGGTATCGGGAACACGATGCCGCATGGTGTCCCAACAACCCGCGTCGCTCGCAGGGCATTTGTGAAAGACTTTCTTTTTTGAGCCTTCCCTGTTATTCCTATCGTGAGACAAGTTCACAATTGATCCCTGCGGAGTTTTCGGCGCTTTCTGCAATCGAGAGACGGATTCCCTCCCCAGCTTCGCTTAACGGCTTTTCTTGACTTTCGACTCTCTCGCCGTTAAGATAACACCAAGTGAGGCTATGGGTCATCCAGGGGGGAATCTTATGAGCCCGTATCGCGCACTCATGCACCCGGACACAAAAATGCCCATCAAGTGTCCCATCCAAAAAGACTCGTCATGCAACAACCATTGCGCGTGGTTCGACATCCCAAATCATCAATGCTCGATGACGACGATTACCAAGGCGCTTTCCAAGCTCGCGGAGATGAGCGAATCCGAGGCCACGCCGAACGTTCTGTGAGAAAGTGTTGAGGTTTCGCAATTCGTAGACGCGCATCGCGGAGCCGAACGCCAAAAAGGATACTTGCCTGACCGGTGACGACAAATTTGTTGCGTTCCGTTCGCTGATATACGGCCCGAAGAGGTGTCCCCGCTGTCAATAGGTATTAGACGCGCCCGGCTCAACGGCCTCTCTTATCCCTCATAACATATTCAACCATTTGCGGTTACCCCACCTCTACACCATTCTGTGCCAATGCTGGCGCACCACTCTTTCGCTCGATGCCGAACCCTTGGCATAGTACGTGCACCGTTATTCCAAAGCTCAATGGCGCTTTGTCTGTGCCATGTGCCGGAGCGGAATATTATGCGTGTGTCTCACGGCTCGTTAGCACGCATTCGTAACCAGTCGGATTTCGGGGTCAAGTGCCCGAAAGGAGAGAAGGACAATGTCGAGGATGAGGCTGGCAGGACGGCTTCTGACGATTATCCTGACGCTCGGATGCCTCTCCGATGCCCTGGCAGGCCACGGCAGATACTTGAATAGAGAAAAAGGATTCTCGATCGAGTTCCCCAATGGATGGAAAGTAATGCAGGATGAGATGGAGGCCACCGTTTTGGCCCTGAGTCCCGTCGAGAGCAGGGACGACATGTTCTGTGAAGCCGTCAGCGTCACTGTGAACGAACTGCCTGCTCGAATGACGCTGGCCGAATATTTTTATAAGACGAACGAACTGGCTCGCGATACTTTTGAGGATTTCAAGCCGGAGGGCAGCGGAACGGTCAGGATAAATGATACCGAGGCGAAGTGGATTATGTTTTCATATCGCATGGGACAAGGCCGGGTGCGCGCCTTGGGATACTGCCTGGTGAACGGACAACGCGGTTATCTGATCACCTGCGATACCGAACCCCGGAAATTCGTGAAGTACCGCAGTCAGCTTGTTGACACGGCTATGAGTTTCCGGTTCGAATAAATCTTTCCCCCAAGCTGAGCCAACGGTCCCGAGCGCTTCGTGTATGTCAGCCAACAGAGAAAGCTCGTAAACAAGCCTTTTCAGTCTTTCGCGCGATTGCCCGCCCATCAAGGACAAAAGCACGTTGGTTCGAGATTTTCACCGCGACCGCCATTTGCATGGCACGTCCATTTAACGCGTTGCGTAAAAGGATCGATTGTGATATAATAATTCGTAAGAATATAGGGGTTTTCCCCCGCCCCTCACCGTCCCACCCCATGTAACATAATCCTGTTGTAGTTAGACCGCAAGGAGTGTCATGAAACATTTCAAACGAGTTGCCCTCGTTCTTCTCTCTCTCCCGATATTTGTCGTCGCCGTCGCTTTGAGCAACAGAACTTCCGAGAGAACTCACCGTCTCGAAGACCTCGAATACGCCCTTCACAGTGAAGATGCCGACGTTCGTCTCGGAGCGATTGCAGCGCTGACGGAGTACGGCGAAGACGCTGTTCCCATTCTCGCGACGGGCCTCGACGATAAAGACCCTGAGGTAAAAAGGGTGACAATTGTGGCGCTGGGTCGAATTGGAGGTCAAAAAGCGTCCGCGGCGCTTTCCGAGACTCTTTCCGATACGGACAAACGTATGCGCATTTGGGGGATTCTCGCCCTCGGCTCGGCGGGGCGGTCATCGCTTCCGCACCTTTTCAAGGCGCTTGAAACGGAGCCAACGCCAAGAGCAAGAATGTTTGTTGCGCACTCGATCGGCCGCGTGGTCGGCCCCGGTGACGCCGGTCCCATACTGGAACGGTTTGACGAGCAAGACGCAGCCACGAAGATGCACTTGGTGATTGCGCTGGTCAAGATTGGGGACAACGAGGCATTGGAGGGTCTCCGTCGCTTGATAGACTCGCCCGACCGGCTCGTTCGCTTTTATGTGGTGAACACACTTGCAGATTCTCCCAATCCCAACAAGAAAGCTACGCCGATTCTCATCGATTCTCTCGATGACGAAGCCGAAGAGGTCCGAATGTGGGGATTGTTTTGTCTGCAAAGGATAAATCCCCCTGAATGTTATCCGGCCGTGGTCGAGAGGCTCGGCGACGAGAACCCGCACGTGCGTAAGGAGGCGGCATATCTGCTGGGGAACTTGGCGAATCCTGATGCAGTTCCTCATCTGATCGCGCGTCTTGATGATTCCCACTACCTGGTCCGCGGCGACGCGGCCCACTCGCTCGGAAAGCTCGGCGACCCGAGGGCGATTGCCGTCCTCAAACCGTTGTTGGCCGAACGATATCCGTCGGTACAGATTCAAGCGGCGGACGCTCTGGCCCGGCTGAAAGACTACAGAGGAATCGAAACCCTGATAGGATTCGTGGATTCGCCGGAGTTGCTGTACCGGGTTGAAGCGCAGCGCAGACTGCAGTCTCTCAGCAACAAGAATTTCGGCGATGACCGGCACGCTTGGTTGCAGTGGTGGGCAAACACCAAGTCCAACCCCACTGAGAGTATTCAGGCAGAATGATGAGCGTCTAACCACGCCGCCGTGAACGATTGGCGGAGCGCCTCCGAAGCTAACAGTGCCCAATCGTGCGACGGATTCAGTGCTCGCCTTCGCTGGGCGCTCGTGAGACAGATATCCTGTATACAGTCGAGGAAGTGCCCGTATTTTGGGCTCCACCGTTGGCGATATAGAGATTAGTGGACTGTTCCCCAAGCTGCGAATCGGTCACTTCGCTCCGCCAAACGGCGAGAGCGACTCGCTCTTTCTTCAGCCTTGCCGGGCCCTGTTGTCCCTTTTCCGCTTCCATACGGAGTGCGGCGTTACTGCTTAGAAATCCTTCCCGGGACGGCCATTTGACATTATTGACAGCAAGTGGAATAATTTCTGAGGTATCTTCTATTGCTCCGGGGCCTAAACATTCGAATCGAGGGAGAACCTCAACATGTTATTCTTCAAGAAAAAGGAAGACGCGGCTCGGATTTACGAGGGGCTGAGTTCCTCGGAAAGGAAACACCTGAACAAAACCGGAATACAGGAGTGGTTTGCGAAAGGAGCTCCCATATTCCGCAAGGGGCAAGCAGGCAAGGAGATGTACATCATCGTCGAAGGCGCTGTCCACATAGTCGATGACACCGTGACTCCGCCAAAGAAGATCGCGCTTCTGCGACAGGGCGAACTGTTCGGAGAATTATCCATAACAACGAAGTCGACAAAGCGGTCCAGCGCGACGCAGACCCTCCGCCGGTCAGCCTCTGCGATCGCCGGTCACGACACAACCCTGTTCGTCGTGGAGGAGAACGTCTTCCGCGATTTGCTCGAGCGTCAGCCCGAACTCGCCTCCAAACTCCTGATGAACCTGTTCTATATCACAGGGGAGCGGCTGCGCGAGGCGATTCGCGACAAGCTGATTGCCGAGGGAACACCCGTCCCGAAGCTCATCAGGGGACTCAAGGACCCTGAAAAACAGAAGCTTTTGAAGTTCAGCAACGTAGTTCGGGCGCCGAAAGGGCAACCCGTTTTCCTCGAAGGCCAGATGGGCAGCGAGCTTTATTACGTTCTTTCCGGCGTAATCGACATCATGAAGAAACAAGGCGGCCGACAACAGAAGGTCGCCGTGATGGGTGAGGGCGACGTTTTTGGCGAGCTCGGGCTCATAACAAAGAAGGGTAGGATGGCTTCGGCGGTCGCGTCGACGGACTCCGAGTTGCTCGCTATCAGTGACGACGGGCTCATAAAGCTTTGCAAGAAGAATCCCGATATCGCGACCAAGGTGTTTTTGAACCTCTTCAGAATTGTGACGGCCCGAATGAGGTCTCTCATCACGCCCATGCCGGTGTGAGCGATGCGCAGCCGAATAAGGCTGCGCACACAACCGACCTAAAAACATCCAAGCTGGCAGTTGCAGATTTTTATTTTCAGTTCGGTTGCGGCGTCGCCGACCTGTTTGCGCGGGAGCTTCAGCTTCTCGGCAATCGCGAACATCTCCGCGCATGTTATCCTGTTACCCTTTGCGCGGGAACGCAATTCCGATTCGAGCTTCTTGTTTTCAATCGTTTCCTTACCGGTGACTTCTCCAAACTTTTCCACCTCTTCGTGAGTCATTTTCATCTCCTTATGATTATGAACCGCCAAGTCTGCTTTTGGTCATACCAATCCGTACGCTGAGGGACCAGTTACACTCTCTCCGGCGCGCGCATCTTCCCGTGCAGGCCAGGGCCCGCCTCATCCGGAACCCGTGATATTCTCGGCGTTTTTCCGGAGTTTGCTGACCGTGAGCGCACCGCAGATGGCGAGGTCCTCCGTCCGCAATATCGTGTTAGCCGTCTTGTCGAACAGGATGTTGGCGTCGGGCGGAAACTCGGAATCGCCTCTCCACAGCACGACGGCAAGCGGTATTTTCGGAAAGACAGGAATGCGCAATCCCACATCGCCAAAATCGAGAGCCTCGGCGCCGAGAGGTTCGGCCGCCTTCGGAAGCAGGTCGGGAGAGTCCCCGAACGAGTTCCGGAGCGGTACGAGGCTGCGGTTATGAAATGACCCGATATAAGCGTCGCCGCCCGCAAACTCCCTGAACGAAATCCATTCGCCGGTGAGGGGACGCTCGTCGACTCCCGTGAGATAGTGAAGGAGAAGAACGGAGAGGAACGGGTAAACCTCTGCGCCGTTCTCGAAGAACACCCGCTTGTTCACGAGGTCCACGAAGAAGCGGTCGGCGAGAAACGGCACGACAATCCTTCCGCTGTGTTGTTCGATCTCGAGCAGTCCATTGGAGGCAACCTTTTCGGGTTCCCGCGTCTCGAGGGTGTTCCATGCGAGTTCGCGGGCCGCTTCATATGTGTTCGGAGGTGGTTTCTTCATCGGTTTTTCGGGCGGGCGCTCTTCCGCGGCTGACGAGCGAGCTCATACCCTGCTTTCAGCGCAGAGAGGTTTTGGTCTTTTGTATGAGGCGGCACTCGTCCCAGCATGGATGTTTTGAGATTCTCAAACTGCACAAGGCCGGTCAATGCCGCGACAACGCCGAGAGCGACCATATTTACGCTCATGGGACTCTGAAGGCGGTCGCGCGCAATTTCGGTCATCGGGAATTGGCGCCCGCGGGCGCGTTTGTCCGAGCGAACATTCGTGGAATCGATAATGAGGAGGCCGTCTTCTTTGAGGCTTGCCGCGTTGTCGTCGAACGCCGCCTGTGAGAGCGCAACCAAAATATCGAGATTCAGACATTTGGGGTAATCGATTTGGGCATCACTTATGACGATATCGGTCTTGCTCGAGTCGCCCCGCGCGGCTGGTCCGTAGTCCTGGACCTGGGTTACATATTTACCCCCATAAATACCGACACTTTCGGCAAGAATAATTCCCGCGAGGATGATGCCCTGACCGCCGGAGCCGCAGAGCCTGATTTCTTTTCTCACTTCTTCTTCGCCCGCTTCCTTTTCTCTTTTTCCTCCTTGCCGGCTGCAGCCGCCATCTTGTGGTATTCGCTCACAAACTCCGGCGCCTCCCGGTCCACGAAAACGCCGGTCAGAAATTTTCCCTCGAGGTCGTCTCGTTTCAGGTCGCTGTAGCTGGCCCAGCGCTGCTGCACCCGTTCAATGGGGATGGCGTTGTCCCGGAGCCAGTGAACCATCTGCACCGGCCCGCCCATTTTGTTGAGGCGTCCATAAATCGTGGGGCATTGGCTCATGATCTCGACAACGGAGAATCCCTTGTGTTTGAGCGCCAGTTGAATGGACCGCTCGGTGTCGCGCGCGTTGTATGTGGTTCCCCGCGCCACGAACGTTGCGCCGGCGCCTGCGGCCAAATTGCAGATATCGAAGGCAGGGTCGATGTTGCCGTACGGCATTGTGGTGGCATACTCGCCTGTGGGTGTGGCGGGAGAGCATTGACCTCCCGTCATTCCGTATATCCGGTTATTGAAAACAATAGCGTTGATATCAATGTTCCGCCTGCACGCGTGGATGAAGTGATTTCCGCCGATTGCCACGGCATCGCCGTCGCCCATTATCACAATTACGTGCAGATGAGGCTTGACGAGTTTTATGCCTGCGGCAAACGTGAGCGCTCTCCCGTGGGTCGTATGAAGCGTGTTGAAATCGAGGTAGACCGGGCCCCGCGCGGCGCATCCGATGCCGGAGATGAGGATAACGTCGTTGCGAGAGTAACCGATGTCGTCAATCGCACGCACAAGCGCTGCGAGTCCGACACCGTTGCCGCATCCCGCACACCACAGATGCGGAAATTTTTTCGTTGAACGTATATATTTGTGCATTATCGACATTTCCGCTCTCACTCCTCCTCGGAGAGATGGTCAACAATCTCTCCGGGGGTGACCAGCTCTCCGTCGTACCGGTTGAGCGGTTCCACAATCGCCTTTCCGGCGACGATTCGTTCGACTTCTCGAACCATCTGCCCCATATTCAGTTCGACCACCACAAATCGTTTGGCCGATGACGCATAGTGCGAAAGAAGCCGTCTCGGGAATGGCCAGGCTGTTATAGGACGAATGAGCCCCGTTTTCATTCCCCGCGCTCGGGCAATATCGACTGCCGCCTTGCATGACCGAGCAGCGCTGCCGATAGCCACGAGAACTTCTTCGGCGTCCTCGCATTGGTATTCCGTGCTGAGGCATATGTCATGGCGGTTCGATTCTATTTTTTCTTTGAGCCGCGACAGAAGCGATTTCGTCTCATCCGGCCTCGTGGTCGGAAATCCCCATTGGTCGTGCACAAGGCCGGTCACGTGGTATCGATACCCCGACCCGAAATCGGCGAAGGGAGGAATGTGGTCGGCGGTAGTGTCGTATGGTTGATACGCATGCGCCGGAACTGTCGGTCTCTTTCGTTCGACCAGCTTTATGTCGGATGTCTTCGGAATCCTTACCTTTTCGCGCATATGTCCTATTACTTCGTCGGAGAGCAGGATGACGGGAACACGATATTTCTCCGAAAAGTTGAATGCCGTGATCGTAACGCTCAGGGTTTCCTCGACCGACCACGGAGCAAGAACAATAATCGGGTGGTCCCCGTGGGTTCCCCATCGGGACTGCATGATGTCGCCCTGGCTCACCGACGTCGGCAGGCCGGTGCTCGGACCGCCTCGCATCACGTTCACGAGAACGAACGGAACTTCCGCAATACATGCAAACCCGAGATTTTCCTGTTTCAACGAAAAGCCCGGTCCGGAGGTGGCGGTCATCGCCTTGGCGCCTGCGAGCGACGCCCCTATGACCGCTCCCATGCTCGCGATCTCATCTTCCATCTGGACAAACACGCCGCCCCGACGGGGCAGCTCGCGCGCCAACATCTCCGCGATCTCCGTCGACGGCGTGATCGGATAGCCGGCGAAAAAATCCACTCCTGCAAGAAGCGCTCCCCACCCACAGGCCTCGTTTCCCTGCATGAGCCGGATATCTCCGTTTGCCCTCGCCGCTTTCTTCTTTCCGCCTGTCATCGACTTTCTTTCGGCATTCATCGCTATTTCGTTCGTCGAGACAACGAGTTGCTCGACACCTGCTCTCTCCGATACTTGCGAGTTACTCTTTTATAATGTATTCCTCGATAAGCTTCTTCTTGGTTTCTTCGTCGTCCACGATTGCATAGTCGGGGCACTGGATAACGCATAACCCGCACCCGACACAGTGTCTTAAATCTTTCGGTTCCGGGTAGCCGTCTTTGTCCAGCTTAAACACGGCCTTCGGGCAAAACTCGATGCACAGGCCGCAACGCTTGCACCATTTCTTATTCACCCAAATAAAGGGTCGTTCGTTCCGCTTCTTTTTTTTCATGAACGCACGATATTCGTTTGTCGCGACCGGACGTCATTTATCCCGATTCGCTGTCTTTTCCAGAGCGTTGATGTCTCGGATCGTAATTCGTCCTCTTTGAAAATCTATCAGTTTCTTATCACGGAACTGATTCAGAACCGTAGTCGTGGTTTCCCGGGTTGAGCCGATTAACCCCGCAAGGTCCTGATGGGTCAGCTTGATTTCTACAATATACTCTGCGGACGAACCTTGCTTGCCGTAATCATAGGCCAAATCCACTATGAGCCCGGCCAGCCGCTGAGCAACGTCCTTGAACACAAAGTCGGACAGTTTTTGCTCGAGCGTGCGGATTCTCTCGCCCACATGCTTACCCAAAGCGGTCACTACCGACGGCTCTTCGGCCATGAACTTGGCGAGGTCGGAACACCGGACAGTGATGATCTCGGCGTCTTCGAGCGCCGTCGCAAGCGTGCTCTGCGGACCCTCATCAAACAGGCAGAGTTCGCCAAAGACGTCGCCTTCTCCGAGGATGCACAGCACGAATTCTTTGCCTTCCGGTGAGACTTGCGTCAACTTCACTCTTCCGCCAAGGATTGCGTAGAGCCGGGCGCGCGGGTCGGAGGGCATATAGATCACCTGTTTTTCGGCGAACCGATGAACGCTGACCAGCGGGGCAATGCGCCGAAGCTGTTCCTCATCGAGCTCGCTGAAAATGTCAACCTGTTTCAGGATATCCAACTTCTTCAGCTTCATTTGCGGATTTCCCTGTTTTCTCCTCTACGTTCGCGCCGATCATCCGGGTCTTCGCGTTTATCCTGCCTCGCATCAGAGCCTCTCGGAGAATATTCTTCGGAAAATCTCGACCGCTTTTTCTGTATCGGCGGCAGAAACGTCGAGATGCGTTACCGCTCTCATAAGTGTGAACCCTTCGGGCATAACGAGCAACCCCTGCTCGCGCGCCTCGTTCATCACCTCGAACACGTTCTTGCCGCTCCTGGCGATATCGAAGAATACGAGATTCGTCGCCACCGGCGTGTTTGTGACTTCGACGCCATCGAACTCCGCAAGCCCGCCGGCCAGGCGCCGGGCGTTCTCATGGTCTTCCGCCAGTCGGTCGACATTATTGTCGAGAGCATACAGCGCGGCGGCTGCTAACACACCCGCCTGCCTCATTCCGCCCCCCAGCATCTTGCGATATCGATGAGCCCGCCCGATGAAATCACGGCTTCCCACCAATATGGACCCGACGGGCGCTCCCAGTCCTTTCGAGAAACAGAACGAGAGAGAATCGACTCGCTTCCCGTATTCCTCCGGCGGAATATCTCCCGCAACGCAGGCATTAAACAGCCGGGCGCCGTCCATATGCAACGGAATTTCATGATTCAGCGAGACATTTCGAATGGCCTTCACTTTTTCGAGAGGATACACTGTGCCGCCGCCCCTGTTATGGGTATTCTCAATCCAGATCAGCCTGCTGGGAGGGAAGTGGACATCCGGAAAACGGATGGCCTGTTCAATCTGTTCGGGTTCGATTATTCCGCTGTCGCTGTCAAGGACAAACGTTTGAACGCCCGCGAGAGCTCCGAGGCCACCGGATTCATGATTGAGCACGTGTGAGCCGCGCTCGACGATTATCTCATCCCCGGGGCGAGTGTGCGCAAGAAGGGAAATCTGGTTCGCCATGGTGCCCGAGGGCACAAACAGAGCGGCCTCCACGCCGAACATGCGCGCGACGCGTTCCTGAAGCCGATTCAAGGTTGGGTCTTCTCCATAAACATCGTCTCCGATTTCGGCTTCGGCCATTGCGCGACGCATGCCGAGCGAGGGTTTTGTTACGGTATCGCTGCGAAGGTCTATCATGCCTGTTGTCCCGGTCTCGGTTGATGTATCCGGTTGTTCGATCCCTTATCCGATTCGGCCGTCATCCGGTGGAGTCATTTTCATTCGTCTTTGATTCTTCCCACAGACTGTCCATTTCCTCGAGTGTCGCTTCGTCAATAGGCTTGCCCAACTGTTGCAACCGTGATTCAACATATCTGAACCTCTCGATAAATTTGTCGACAGTCTTGCTCATTTGGGTTTCCGCGTCCAACCCCGCGTATCGGGCAAGGTTTACGCAGGAAAACAGCAAGTCTCCAATCTCTCTGGCTGTTTCCGCCGTATCGCCGCCGGCGAGCGCTTCGCGAAATTCCCTCACTTCTTCTTCAATCTTTTCCAAAACGCCCGAGATATCGGGCCAATCAAAACCGGCGGCGGCTGCAGTTTTCTGAACATAGTCGGCGCGCTTGAGCGCCGAATAAAAGGACGGCAGGCGGTCCATCAACGATTGCGTCTTCTCGTTCTTCTCTTCCTTTTTTATTTGCTGCCACTGGGAAAGGATATCTTCCGCGTTTCTGACGTCGCTGCTTCCAAAGACGTGCGGATGACGCCGGACCATTTTGTGTTCCACGGCCCTCATCGCCCGCTCTGCCGCCATCTGTCCCGTTTCCTCCGCTATCACGGCAAACATCAGAAGGATGAACAGGACATCGCCCCATTCCTCGGAGACGCCGCCTGCATCGTGCTTTTCAATGGCCTCTTCGAGTTCCTCTGTCTCTTCGCGAAGATACGTCAGGATGCTTCTGAGGTCCTGAGAGCGGTCCCATGGACAACCGTGTTCGCTGCGGAGATACCGTGCCAACTCATGGAGGGCGGCAAACGCGTCGGCGACGGGAGAACTCGAGTCGGACGGGCGCTGTTTCATGGATACAATTTCTGTTAAAAACTGAAAGGAGGCTCCAAAACGGTTCTCTTTCACCCGCGGCCTCAGCAATCGGGGAGGCCGAATGACACCTACTATTTCATATAAACTTCGGCTCCCACGGCCCGAATGACTTCATCGATGCTGGTGCGACCGTCGCGGACTTTCCGAAGGCCGTCCTGGAACAATGGAACCATGCCTTCCTTGCAAGCCTCTTTGTTGAGTTGTCGCGTGCTTGCTTTCCCGACAATCGCCGCGCGCAGGTCGTCTCCCATAGTGAGCAGTTCGGCAATAACGGTTCGTCCCGCGTACCCGGAATGGTTGCATCGAGAGCATCCCGCCCCTTCGAGCAGTCGAATCTTCTCTGTGTCGAACCATCGCCGGAGAGCCTCGACCATATATTCCGCCGGCTCGCGGGCGACCCTGCATTTCGGACAGATCAGGCGCACCAGCCTCTGCGCTATAACAGCGGTTATGGATGATGCGACGATAAACGGCTCGATTCCCATATCGAGTACCCGGGTTACGACCTCCGCCGCCGTTCCGCTGTGAACCGTGCTCAGCACGAGGTGGCCTGTCAAACCGGCCCGCATCGCTATCTCGCAGGTTTCCGGGTCCCGAATCTCGCCCACCATGATTACTTCCGGGTCCTGTCTGAGCACGGCGCGCAGGCATTCGGCAAACGTGAGTCCCAGTCTCCGCCGTATTTCCATCTGGGGAAACAGGCCGAAATTCACCTCGACGGGGTCCTCGATGGTTATAATGCTTGCGCAGTCCGCCTTCAACTTGCTCAGCTTTTGCAAGGCGGCATATAGCGTCGTCGTCTTGCCGCTGCCCGTCGGCCCGGCCACGATAATAGACCCCTGCAGGCTCATCAGGACCTCTTCAAACCTTTTCTGCATTTCCGGATAGAAACCGAGCTTGTCGAGGTCAAAGACGAAGCGGGTCGAGTCGAATATCCGGACCACGGCCTTCTCTCCGGTCACCGTGGGAACGGTGCTGATGCGGAAATCGACACGCTTGTTTCCCATCGTCATCGAGATTCTGCCGTCCTGCGGCTGGTTCTTCTCGTGAGCGTTCAGGTTCGCCATCACTTTCAAGCGGGCGATGAGCCTGTCGTGGTGTTCGGCCGGCAAGGTGAGGACATCGCGAAAGAAACCGTCGATACGGTACCGGATTCTCAGAATGTCCTTGTACGCCTCGAAGTGAATGTCGCTCGCCCTGTGTCTTGTCCCCTGCTCGATAACGACGTCGACGACCTCACTTATTTCCGCGTTCTGGTTCACGAGCCTGTGAACGAGGACCCTTTGAATTTCCGAAAGCTCCAGTTTTCTGTCGAGCACCGCCATCATGCAAACTCCATGCGTCGGTCAGCAGACCGTCCCACTCACAATGTGAGAACTGCGGATTTAACTCCACCATTCTATCACAAAGCCCACTATGTGTCAAAATGGGGCAAATGCTTCAGGTACAAGCGGTTCCGAAGATTTTAGAGGCAGGCGCCGGCGACAATATGGTACATCATTCTCAACCCGAGAGAAAAACTTTCGAGAGTAATTCTTTCGTTGTCGCCGTGAATCGATGCGATGTCTTCCTTGCTCAGGACCACGGGAATGAACCCATACGCCGGGATTCCCTTGTTTCTCAGAAACCGCGAATCTGTTCCTCCCGGCATCATGAACGAGCTCACAAAACCATTGGGATGATTTGCTGTTATCACTTTCCCAACCGTCGAAAACAGTTCGGTGTCTATGGGCGATTCGGTCGCCTCGTTGAACAGCTCGAACTCGATATTGACCTTCTCCGGATTCACAAGTTTCAGAATCGTGGCATGCAGATCGTCGCGAGTGACACCGGGGACGATTCGGCAGTCGAGCATCAGGGTGCAACTATCGGGAATCACATTAACCTTGACGCCGCCCTTAATTACCGTTGGCGCGATTGTCGTTTGAACCATGAGCCGGATACGTTCATCCTTTGCCAGTTTCAAGAAAAGCCTGCCTACAAAGGGAACATCGAGGAATCTGAGGAGATGCCCGCGCACGTCGACCTTCGAGGTGACATCCACAAAATGCCGAAACGTTTCGGTGACCACAATCGGCGGACGGTAGCGCCTGATGTTCCCGATTGCATCATTTATATGAAGGACGGCATTGTCGGAGTGCGGCATCGACCCGTGGCCCGAGCGTCCTCGGGCGGTAAGCTTCACCCAGGTCATCCCTTTCTCCGCGCTTGCGCACAGAAACATCTTCTTGCCATTGATGACAGTGCCGAAACCGCCCTCGTTCAGCGCAAACTCCGCCTTGATCTTGTCGAAATGATTGTCTACCACCCATTCGGCGCCATACTTCCCGCCGGTTTCCTCGTCGGCGTTCGCCATAAAAATGATGTCGCGCTTCAAAGACGCTTGCTGCCGTTTCAAAAGAAACATCGCCATGAGATGCATCACGGTGAGCCCTTTGGTGTCCAATGTGCCTCTTCCCCAGATTGTTCCATTTCGGACTTCGCCGGAGAACGGCGGCGCCATCCAACGCGAACTTTCCGCGTGAACAACATCGAGATGAGACATCAAAAGGAGTGGTCCCCTTGAGCCATCGCCCCGCAGCCGCCCGATCACGTTCCCCCTGTTTTTCGTCGATTCGAGGACAAGGGGCTCTATCCCTTGGCTCTGCAACAAATCGGCAATGTATTGCGCGCACGCCAATTCGTTGCCGGGCGGGTTTGTCGTATCGAATCTCACCAGGTCAACGAGATACCTGGCGCCTTCATCGGTTACGCTCTTCCAATCGATCTCGTTCATTTCCCGCTCCGGAAATTGGATTCGCTACTTCAGTTTGTCTCTGCCGAAGCCGAGTATATTGCGGGCGACTATCAGCATGTTGATCTGTCCGGTACCCTCGAAGATGTCGTTGATCTTGCAGTCGCGCATCCATTTCTCGAGCAGGTGGTCGCGCGAGTAGCCGAGCGGTCCCATCAGCTCGACCGCCTTCTGGCACACCTGGGTGACGGCCAGGCCGGCCTTCGCTTTCGCCATCGACGCCTGCAAGCTGTTGCGCTCGCGCCGGTCCAGCATCCAGCACGCCCGCCATGTCAGCAGGCGCGCCGCCTTCAGGTTGGTCTCCATCATGTGGATGTCGCGCTCGATTGCGGTCATCCGGTACGGCGATATCCCGTATCGGACCTCGATCCCCTGCTCGGCGAGGTTCTCCTTCACGGACTCGAGCGCCGCCCGGCCGATGCCGATGGCGCTCGCCGCAACGCCGGGCCGCGTCGCGTCGAACGTCGCCATCACGCCCTTGAACCCCTTCGTCGTGTCGCGCTTCTGAACGTCGGGGCTGCCCAGGATGTTATCGAGCGGAATGCGGCAGTCCTCGAACACGATGGTCGCCGTGTCCGACGCGCGGATGCCGAGCTTATGCTCGACCTTGGTCACGGTCATGCCGGGAGTGCCCTTTTCGACGACGAAGCTCTTGATGCCCGCGCGACCGGCCGATTTGTCAATCGTCGCCCACACGACGACCCAGCCGTCGCTTTCCTGCGCCGCCATTTTGCCGCTGGTGACGAATATTTTCTCGCCGTTCAGCACCCAGGAATCGCCGTCGCGCACGGCGGTCGTGGTGATGGCCGCCGTGTCCGAGCCGGCGTTGGCCTCGGTGATCGCCATGGCGCCCCACTTCGGGGGGCCCTCGGTGAACCGCTGGAAGAAGCGCCGCTTCTGCTCGGGCGTGCCGACCGCGTTGATGGCCGCTCCGCCCAAGCCGGTTCCGGGCCGGCATAATCCTATACCGGCATCGCCCCACGCGCTCTCTTCTCTGACGACCGCTCCCAGAACCATCGGCTGGCCGCCGGCCTCTACCATGCTCCGCTTTTTCGCTTCCGCCCGCTCTTCGTCGGTCTGCTCGAGCGCCGCCAGTTGAGCGGCCATCTCTTTTTTGGCGTTCTCCCACATGAAGTTGATAAAATCCCACGGCTTCTCGTGTTCCTTCTCGTCGTACTCCCGCGCGACCGGCCGCATGTGGTTCGCAGCCAGTTCCCGCATTTCCTTTTGAGCCGCTACGACGGCTTCCGGCAATTCGAAGTCGATCATTGTGATGCCCTCCAAAGAGAGAACGAGCGTTCAGACGACGGAATAGTTTGGCGGTGCGCCATTATATACGGAAAAGAAAATTGTTTTCAAGCGCCGGTCGCGGGGAAATGCCGCGAGGAGGGGGAAAGCCACAGCCAAACTTTTACAATACGAATGGCACGAACGCCGGCAAATTGCGCGAATCAGAGATTCTTTCTCGTCATTCCCACAGTGAGAAACACTCATAGCGAGAGTGTCCGATAATCACATTTCTGCCCAAACGCGAGCGTAGGGGGTGCTGCACCCAATTACGGAATCTCCCGTATTTTGGGGATTCGTAGATTGGTGGACTGCCCCCGAAGCACACCTCGACGAATTATCGGGATTCACAGTCCCTCCGGGGCGATTATCGGATAGTCTCTCTGTCCCGTGATTCGGCGGGGGGGCGCTTCGGAAGCGGCTTCACAGGATGCCCGGCGAGTGTCGCTCAGGGAAGAAACGGGCTCGTTCTTATGAGTGTCGGCGCACATTCACTTCGTATCGAATCGCATAGTGGCCGAGAATCGAGTCGATGCGCTCGCGGAGTTGCTTTTCCGAAAGCTTCTCCCCCGGGTGGATGTCCACGATGGCGACGGCGCCGTAAAGTTTGTCCTCTTTGACGGAGACTTCGATGGAATCGACCAGGTCTTCAAGACAGGAGAGCTCGGAGACGAAAACCTCCCGTATGGCATCGTATCGAAGCGCCGGCTTGAATATTTTTCCGACGCCGGTGAGCGGCATCGACTCGATAATGCGTATTTTTTTCGGAATCGCGGCGCGTTCCTTGATATTCAGGCGGCAGTGCCGCTCGATTCGTTCTTCGTCGAGCCCGGCGCCCGGTTTGGGCGTCACATAGGCGATGGGCACTTCGCCTGCGTGCCTGTCCGGCTGTCCGACAGCCGCGGCAAGCGCCACGTCGTCAATCTCATAAATCACTTCCTCGATTACCGCCGGGTCGATGTTGTGTCCGCCGCGGATAATGAGTTCCTTCTTTCTTCCGGTCAGCCACAGGTACTGGTCCTCATCCAGCCTGCCCATGTCGCCCGTGTTGAGCCATTCGCCCTGCACCCACGTGCTCCTGTTGTGGGCCTCGTCGGCGTATCCTTTGAAGATGTTCGGCCCGCGCAACACGACGACACCGATTTCGTTCGTCTCGCAATCGCGCACGTAGGCGCCGTCTTCGTCGAGTATCACGGTCTTGAGGTCCTGGTAGGGAATCCTTATCCCGACCGACCCTATCTTTCTCACTCCGTCGCGGGGGTTTGTCGAGGACACGACGGTTCCTTCGGTCAGGCCATATCCCTCGAGCAGCTTGAGTCCCGTGCGTTCCTCGAACGCTTTGAACACCTGCACCGACAGCGGAGCGGCGCCGCACATCGCGTAACGAAGCCGGGACAGGTCGATACCCTCGACCGGCGCATCGAGAAGCATGGAGAGGACGGTCGGCACCGTCATGAAGGAGTCGACCCGGTATCGTTCGGCAATTTTGAAGAAGTTCTTGATAATGGCGGGGTCGCGATAGCCAATCGGGCTGAGCAGGACGACGGCGGCGCCGACGGAGAACGGGGCCAGCCCCGTGAGCAGCGGGGCGTTCGCGTGAAACAGCGGAAGCCCGCACATCATCGTGCTTGCTCCGGAGAGGTCGAGGCCGAGCGAGCAGGCGACGGCCGAGAACATCTCGTTCATGTGCGTTCGCAGCGCCAGCTTCGGAGTGCCGGTCGTTCCGCCGGTATGGTACATCGAGCATATCTCGCCGGGCGAGATGACTCTTTTGGAATCGAGCTCTTCCGCGTTGTATTTGTCGATGATTTCATCGTATCCGTAGATGCCGTTTTTTTCGTCCGACGGGCCCATCACCCGGATGATGGCTTTGAGCGAAGGGACATCGCCGCGTATTTGCTCGACCTTTCGCCATATATCGGAACCGGGATACTCGCCCAGCGCCACAAGCGCCTTCGTTTTCGCGGAAATCATGATATCCCTGATTTGGGCGGGCTCGAGCAGCGGGTTCACCGGATTCGCTATGCCGGCGGTCTCGGCTCCCCAGAGCGCGAAGTGTGTCTGCGGCAAGTTTGGGAGTATGTATGTGACAACATCGCCCGCCCCGATTCCCAAATCATGGAAGAGATTTGCGGATTGCGTGATTCTTCCGAGAAATTGTCGGTAGCTGATTTCCATGGGCGAGTCCCACATTTCGCCGGACATGAGGAAGTATATCGCCGTTGCCTCGGGGTTATTCGCCGCGCCTTTCCGGAGCAGCTCGCAGGTGCTCTTCGTCGGCACTCTCTCTTCGAGAGGGACCGATTCGATTGCCTTGACGTCGTAGATGTCGCGAATCCGGATTGTGGTCATCATATCTGTTCCTGTGTCGGTTCCTGCCTCGGCGAAAACTTTGGATATCGTATGACTGAAAGGAAATTGAAGTCAAGTCCCCTTTGTACAATCGGGAAGTTTGTATGAAGATCCCATGGCGCCTCCAGGGGAGCGGCCCCCGAACCGAAAACCTGGCAAAACAGCCAAATTGACGACGATGGGCCGAATCGGCTATAATACGCATTGGCTTTCTCCGATTCAACATGCCTACGGTCGACGGCTATGGCGGTTGAACGGCAGGTGCGGACGGAAACGTGCGCGCCCCCCATCCTCGGAAAGGAGAAAACGCCGGAACAGGGCCAGTTCCACGAGGTTGGGTGGGCTGGCTGAAATTTTTTATGCGGTGAAATTGCGGTTGCCGGGGGAACGAACGGCTCATGGATTATTTATCCGAAGCGTTTCGAAAAGCGTTCTGGCTGATTATTCAATTTGACCGGGAACTGGCGACAATCGTGTGGACGTCTTTGAAGGTGTCTCTGACATCCACGCTTCTTGCGAGTCTGGCGGGGGTTCCCGCAGGCTTCCTGATTGCGGTCGCGCGCTTCCGCGGGAAACATCATGTTGAAGTCGCTTTGAATACGACGCTCGCGCTCCCCACCGTGGTCGTCGGCCTCACCGTATACTCGTTCATCTCCAGACGCGGCCCCCTCGGCTCGTACGGACTGCTGTTCACGCCGACCGCCATGGTAATCGGCCAATTCATTCTGGCGACTCCGATAATCGCGGCGCTCTCTCTCTCCGCGACGAAATCCACCGATGTCCGCGTCGGCGAAACGGCGCGCACGCTGGGCGCAAACACATTCCAGACGGCCATAGCGATTTTGAACGAGTCGCGCTATGCGATACTGGTCGCGATTGTGGCGGGTTTCGGCAGAGTTATCGCGGAGGTCGGCTCCGCCATGATTCTCGGCGGAAATATTCAGGGATACACGCGCACGATGACAACGGCCATCGCGCTTGAGACGGGCAAGGGAGAGTTTTCCCTGGCGATAGCTCTGGGAATAATACTGTTGCTCATCGCGCTGTCGGTGAACGCGGTCGTTCAGAGCTTCCGCTTGAGGGAGGCGTAAGCGGCGCAGGGAACGGAAATGCGAAGCGAGCAGCCCATATATCAGTTGAAGGGTGTCACAAAGTCGTACGGTGACAGGACGGTTCTGCAGATACCGGAGCTGACGATTGAGCGCGGTCAGACGCGCGCGCTGGTCGGCCCGAACGGGTCGGGCAAAACGACTCTGCTCAGAATTCTCGCATTGATAGACAAGCCGACCAGCGGCCAAATTGTCTTCGATTCCGTTCCCGCGTGGAACGGCGCCGCTCGTTCGATGGCGTTAATGCGGCGCGTGACCATGGTCTCTCACCCTCCGTATCTCTTCAATCGGTCGGTCGCCTACAACATTGCGTACGGAATAAGACTCAGAGGCGCGCCGCGGTCCTCAGTGCGAAGGAAGACCGAAGCTGTTCTGACGGCGGTCGGGCTTGAGGGCTTCGAGAAGAGGGAGGCGAGAAAACTCTCGAGCGGCGAACAGCAGCGAGTCGCCCTCGCGCGCGCTCTTGCGCTGGAACCGGACGTGCTGCTGCTTGACGAGCCGACGGCCAGCATCGACAAGAGGCATGCGGAGGGAATCGAGGATTTGATACACCGGTTGGCCTCTCAAGACAACATCACCGTCATATTTTCCACACACAACTATCATCAGGCCGCGTCTCTGGCCGAGGGAATCATTTCGCTTTACGACGGCCGCATCGAGCAGTTCACCCATGAGAACCTCTTTCACGGGAACATATTCGAACAAAACGGCGCAAGCGTGATACGAATGAACGGGGCGCTCATCGAACTCGCAACCGAATTGAGGGGGCCGGCGTCCGTATCGATTCACCCGCGGGAGATTCGCATCTCTCGCGAGCCATCCGCGTCTCCCGGCCTGAATTGCTGCGCCGGACAAGTGACAGCTATGGCGGCGCAAAATTCTCACGTGCGCGTTGTCGTGGACGTCGGCGTCAAACTGGCAATCGAACTGCCGCAGGATTCGTTCAATCGCCTCCAACTCAGACTCGGTGAAAACGTATACTGTATATTCAACCGAGATGCAGTCAAGATCGCATGAGGGCTTCGCCATGACAAAGCTTTCCCATTTTGATGAACAGGGCGCATCGCGAATGGTGGACATCGGCAACAAGCGAGCTACCCGCCGGGTTGCGCAGGCCGGAGCGCGTATAACGATGAAACCGGAAACGCTTCGTCTGATTCTTGACAGAAAGCTGCAGAAGGGTGACGTCCTGGAAGTCGCGCGATTGGCGGGCATAATGGCTGCGAAACAAACGGGGAACCTGATCCCGTTGTGCCATCCGCTTCCCGTCGAGAACGTGAAAATCGATTTCCGCGCGACAGACGATTCGATTGACATACTGGCGGAAGCCCGCATAACGGCGAAAACGGGTGTCGAGATGGAGGCGCTGACCGCCGCGTCGGTGGCGGCTCTTACCATTTACGACATGTGCAAATCGGCCCAGAAGGACATGGTCATAAGCGATATCCGCCTTGTCGAAAAGTCCGGCGGAAAGAGCGGACATTATCGGCGACCAGAGTAGGCTCGCTCAGTCGGACACGCGCCAAAAAAACGGGAGCATCGGGGAGCAATGAAGAAGGGTGTAGTCGTTTCCATATCAATCAGCGCTGAAAAAGGTGTGAAGAAGACACCGGTAGAGTCGGCGATGCTGCGGCTGGAACACGGCATAGAAGGCGATGCCCACGCCGGACCCTGGCACAGACAGGTCAGTCTTCTTGCCGAGGAGAGCATCGAGAAGATGCGGGCAAACGGGCTGGATGTCGGCTACGGCGACTTCGCGGAAAACATTACGACGCGGGGACTCGTCCTTTATGAAATACCGGTTGGAACCAGGATGCAGATAGGAAGAAGCTTAGTTGAAGTGACCCAGATCGGGAAAGAATGTCACGAGCGATGCGCCGTCTATTACTCTGCGGGTGATTGTGTCATGCCTCGTGAGGGTATTTTCGTCCGCGTGCTCCGCGGAGGCGCTGTCAGAAAAGGGGACCTTGTCGTTCTTGAAGATTGAGGTCCCGGCGGAACGGGCAGGGCGTGAGTGTGTCCCACGGTTCATGATGGAGGTTGTTCGCTTCGGGGACAGTGAATCCGTCCCGCAATTGCTTTTGGCGCCGAAAAGCCGAAAACCCTAATTCCGGGGACATGGATTTTTTTGGCTCCGTGTCTCCGGAATTACGAAGCACACTGTGACGCATGGTGTCCCCCAATGACCCGCATCACCAATCGTGGGACGGGTAGCCTGGGCGGAGGACAAGAATGAAAGTGGCAATCCTAACCGTAAGCGACAAGGGCTCCCGTGGCGAACGGGAAGACCGGAGCGGCGCGGCCATTCGCGAGATTGTCGAGCAGATGGGCGGCAAAGTCGTCATATATGAGATCATACCCGATGAACGGGACGAAATAGAGTCGGCCTTGCGGCGCGCCGCTCGTTCGGCGGAACTCGTGCTGACGACAGGCGGCACGGGCATAGGCGCGCGGGATGTCACCCCCGAGGCGACACGGTCGGTTATTGAGAAGGAGCTGCCGGGTATTACCGAAGTGATGCGGATGAGGAGCGTCGAGGTCACGCCGACCGCCATGCTTTCGCGCGCCGTGGCGGGAACCGTGGGATGCGCCCTGGTGATAAACTTGCCGGGCAGCCCGAAAGCGGTGCGGGAGTGCCTCTCGTTCATACGGGGCGCCATACCGCATGCTCTTGAGTTGCTGCGAGAAGAGGTCACAGAATGCGGGAGCGTGGAATGACTGTCTTAAAACGGGCGGGCCTCATGCCCCGACTCCCTCTGTTGCGTTGGGAAATCCTTCAACTCACCGACAATTTCTCTGGCTCCGGCCGCGGAACAATTCCTTCCGTCTGACGTTCTCTCACGCTGAGCGAGGCGGCGCGAATCTGTGTTTATTCCCCATGGCAATTGCAAAGAGAGGGCGGAGAGGTTGTCCCGCGATTGCGCGGCTTAACGGCACAGTCAATTCGCCACCTTGCCTGCGGACATATCCGCCCACGCCACCACACGGTTTTTTCCATTCTTTTTTGCCCGGTAGAGGGCGTCATCCGCATGCTCCAGGAGTGTTTCCGCCGACTGCGCATCATCGGGGTGACATGCTATGCCGATGCTGACTGTAAGGTTCGCGTTCGGCATGACCTCCTGTCCGTTGAATTCCGTCTCTTCAACGATGCGCCGCAAACGATTTGCGGCTATTCTGCTCTCAGAGAGGTTTGTCTCAGGCAGAATTATCGCGAATTCCTCGCCGCCATACCGGCACACCATATCGGACGCGCGAGCATGGTGCTTGAGCAGCCACGCAAGAAAGCGAAGCGCTTCATCGCCGGCCGGATGCCCCAGGCTGTCATTGTATACTTTGAAGTTGTCGACATCTATCATAAAAATGCAGAACTTTCGGCGGTGGCGCTTTGAGCGGTTCAATTCGGTTTTGAGCAGGTGGTGGAATTGGCGGTAATTATAGAGTTCGGTGAGGCCGTCCAACAGCGAAATTTTTTTGTAGTACTCGCCTTCCTCCGCTTGTTTTTTCAGCGCCTTTCGTTCTATCGCGCGCTCCGTGACGATTCGAACATGGTCGAGATTAAACGGCTTTGTTATAAAGTCAAATGCGCCGAGTTTCATGGCTTCGACGGCAATATCGACCGAGGCGTATCCGGTCATCATGATGATGTCGAGGTCGGGACTCAGGTGTTTCGCCCTGCGCAGAAGCTCCATTCCATCCATTTTGGGCATTCGAATATCCGCGAAAACAAGGCTGTATTCGTTCTCCTTCAACATGGCGAGCGCTTCGTCTCCGCTGACGACAGCATCGACTTCGTATCCCGATTCTCCAAGAATATCCCTCATCACATCGCGCATAATGTTTTCGTCATCGACAACAAGAATACGAGGCAGAATCTGAGGATGGTCTTCGGGCATCGAGTCCTCCGGGAAAGACACTGAGAAAGTGAGACTCACCACTTGCGCCCGTGGCGCTCAACAGGGCCGATTTTGAGCGAAAGTTTAGCAGATATTTTCAAGCATGTCAAGGACTTAGCCGTGAAAGGGGCCACCGTGTCATCTTGACAATCGTGCCCGATTTTGCTACAATTCTCTGGTGCTCAAAGGGAAGCCTTTCGTCAGCTTGACTTTTTGAAGCCAAGCTGGTAACATCCTTCCTCTGTACGTCAACTACGCTGGCGTAGCTCAAAGGTAGAGCAGCCGCCTTGTAAGCGGCTGGTTGGGGGTTCGATTCCCTTCGCCAGCTCCGGTTGGGAGACGGCACAGGATACTCGGGGAGATACCCAAGCGGCCAAAGGGGGCAGACTGTAAATCTGTTGGCGATGCCTTCGGAGGTTCGAATCCTCCTCTCCCCACATCAGAAACACACGTGATGCGGGAGTAGCTCAGTTGGTAGAGCACCAGCCTTCCAAGCTGATGGTCGCGGGTTCGAATCCCGTTTCCCGCTCCACTTGATTTTTCGCAGCCGTGCGGAGAACCAGGTACGCCCACGTAGCTCAGACGGTAGAGCACGTGCATGGTAAGCACGCGGTCACCGGTTCAAGTCCGGTCGTGGGCTCTCTTTTCATTGAGTCGCTTCCGAATTCGGCAGTGCGAAATGGGGTGCGCCGGCGGTACGAGCGCGCAGTTCGGGTGAGTTCCTCGGCTTGTCTAGAGAGCAGGAGGCAAAGACCATGGGGAAGAAGAAATTTGAGCGGACGAAGCCGCACGTGAACGTAGGGACGAT
>CAYVQZ010000030.1:0-61573 GCA_964453435.1 uncultured bacterium | reverse complement strand
GATACGATATACTCTCACGAGTGTGTCCCACGATTGATCAGGGTTGTGCTTCGGGGACAGGGAGTGTGTCTCACGATTCGGATTCCCTGCTTTGGGGGCAGTCCGCCAATCTATCCCGCGAGTCCGCGGGACCTCGCTCCGCTCAGCGAAGGAAAGCGGGTCGCTTCGGGGACAGTCCCGATTCTATCCCCCTGTCTGCGTGCAACGCACAGGCAGGGCGAGTCCGCGGGATTTTGCTGCGCTCAACGAAGGAATGGGGGGATTCCGTAATTTGGTACAGCCCCCGAAGCTTGTTGTTCCACGAAATATGCAAACGCGAGACAGTTTCACTTTCCCCTTCGCTCACAATTTCGGCAAGGGTGCAACCATGGGACAGTCTCTCACGACAGTTGCGGACGATTCGCCATTTTGGGAGAGCGAACCAATGCTTCGATATTACGTCACATTCGGGTCGGACAGAACCGAATTTAACCTTCCTGTCGGATGGAAGGTTCTTTGTAACGCAATTCCCCGTGAAGTTGCGCCGGCCGGCTCCTTGAATCAGCTTTTCGAGAGAACGCTCGCAGAGCCGATTGAATCGCCGAAGCTGGGGCAGATACTCAGAGGAGCGAAGAGCGCCGCCATCGTGATTGACGACGATACAAGGCCTACACCGGTCGCTCAAATCCTGCCGTTGATAACGGGATACCTGGTCGCCTGCGGGATCAGAGAATCCGCAATAAAGGTTGTCGTGGCGACAGGCACGCACCATGCAATGCCGGAAGAGTCTCTCCGCAGGCGGGTGGGAGACGACGTGTTCAACGCCTTCGAAGTGGTGAACCACGATTCTCTGGCTGATGACCTTGTCGAGGTCGGCGAATTATCCAGCGGCCGGAGTCTGAAAATCAATCGTTTGGCAGCCGGCGCCGACGTGCGGGTTGGAGTGGGCTCGGTCATCCCGCATCCGGCAAACGGTTTTGGCGGCGGCCCGAAGCTTATTTTCCCGGGCATATGCAATTATGATGCGATACACCGACATCACATTTCGAATTTTATAAAGCCTCACGCATATGTCGGCAATCTGGAACAGAACGAGTTCTATGAGGGAATTTGTGAGGCGGTGAGCAAAGTTAAGTTCGATTATCTGTTCAACTGCGTTCTGAATTATCGGGAAGAGGTCGTTGACCTTGTGTCCGGCGGGCCGATTCCGGCATTTGAGCGCGGCGTGGAGCTGACGAAAGATAATTGCGGATTTGCGATCTCGGAAAAAGCGGATGTGACCATACTGTCATGCTTTCCATACACTGTTATTCCTCAGATTTTCAAGCCGCTTCGCGCCGCATCCCTGACAACCAAGCGAGGGGGCCGCATCATTCTGGTGGCAAAGAACGTCGGCCCGCTGCCGGAAGGACTGGTCTCCATGCTGCAATTTGCCGCGAAACAGGACGGCGACAAACTGGTTGCAGCCATGCTCGAGGGACACTTGACGAGCTATGGAGCGCCCTTGAATCTGAATTTCTATGTTCCGATCCTGCGGGCGTTGCAGACGTTCCAATGTTCCGTTGTCACGTCGGAGATACCGCCGGACGTCATCGAAGAAATGGGGCTGACACACTTCAGTGATTTCGGGGAGGCGATTGACTACCATCGAAAGAGCCTGCCTGTGGCGAGCGCGCACGTATTCTGTGCAGGTGGAATGACCTTGCCGATGTTCGACAAAGATTTCAACCCCAACACCCTGTTTGAGACATTTCCGGGCATCGCCACAGCCGGGGACACGGAATCACGCGGAGCGTGACCTTCGGCCCATAAAGCCATGTCCCCGGAATTACGGCTTCGGCCTTTCGGCAGAAAGGGCAACCGTGGGACACACTCACAACCCCCTTGCGCTGAGTTTTCGGCAACATGCGCAATCGCGGGACCGATTCACAGTCCCCTTTCGCAGACCCTTTTCGGGCCGATTCATGATTCTCTGCCGATTTCACAGCCGTTCCTCTGGCAATTATGGGGCAGATTCCACTCCTCAATCGAGGTGGTGTTCGCGGGCTTCGTTCAAAATTGTGCGGAAGACCCGGTGACGAAGGAAATTTTTTGGTCCGTTGGGATGAAGACAAGATAAGACTTAGCAGGCACTTATGAAGCAAAGACAGTTTTTTCTTTTGCTCGAACGAGTTCGGCATCAAATATGCCTTCTGCCCAATTGAACGTGTTGGTATTTTTTTCTTGAAGAAAAGGGCAAATCGTGTAAAATAGAGGCAATGATGAAAGGCGCCTTAAAGCACAACATGTGGGATAGTCAACGGCGAATCTGGGGGACCTGCCACAGTATCATCGACCACGTCGAAGGAGTTGATCCGAGAACACAATGTACCGAGTGACGGGGAGGAAGTATTTTGCGGAAAGAAAGGGATGAGCGTCTTGCGAAGTCTGGGGGCGGCGGCATTGAACCATATCGAAGCCCGTTTCTCAGCCGGCTTGTCCATGCCAGTGGCTGGGCCATTATCGTATGTGGATTCCTCTTACTTTATCTGTTCGTCAGGGCACGGTCTTTCGGTGACTCGAAAAATATAGAAATCGAGAAAGCACGAGATTCGATTGAAGCAGCGCACGATTCGGAGTCGGCGTCTTTGGAGGGAGCGCCGGCGCAGGGGGAAATCGAACCCGACCCGAATCAGCGCACTATCGAGATAACCATGAAGAGGGGTGACAACCTGTTCGACCTTCTTGTAAAGGAAGGAATCCCGCCGACCCGCATCCACGAGTTGGTTGATGCGGCATATGCGGTTCACGACCTTTCCCGCTTGCGTCAGGGACAAAGGTTCACGCTCGATTTCGATATACGGGACGGACAAGCGTACCGGTTTGAGACGGACCTCGGCGGCGATCATTGCCTGGTGATCGAACGCGATGGCGAAGAACTCAAAGCCCATAAGCAGCCTTTTGATTTCGAGGTGAGGAAACGCGCCGTTTCGGGAAGTATCTCGGACTCTTTGTTTCTCGCAGCAGAGGCCGCAGGAATCGCGCCGTCGCTGACGCTGGCTCTGGCGGAGATTTACGCGTGGGATATCGACTTTCACGTCGACATGAGAGAAGGCGACAGTTTCCTTGTTCTCTATGAAGAGAAATGTCTCGATGGAATTTTTTCGCGCCACGGTCGGATCCTGGCGGCCCTGATCGTGAACCGTGACAGGCCATACTGGGCGTTCCGTTTTGAGAATAGCAGCGGGCGTTCCGACTACTACGATGAAAACGGCCGTTCGCTGCGGAAGGCATTCCTGAAATCGCCCCTTCAATACACGCGTATTTCATCCGGATTCAGTCACAGGCGGTTTCATCCGATACTTAAAATCTATCGCCCTCACCTTGGCATCGATTATGCCGCTCCTCTGGGAACGCCGGTGCGGTCTATCGGTGACGGCAGGGTGACCTATGCCGGGTGGAAGGGCGGTTACGGGCGCTACGTGGAAATCCGGCACAATGACACGTACACGTCCACCTACGGACACCTGCATCGAATTGCGAAGGGAATCAAGACGGGCAAGTACGTGACGCAAGGCCACGTGATTGGCAATGTTGGCTCAACGGGCCTTTCCACCGGCCCACACCTCGATTTTCGCCTCCTGAAGAACAGGAAATTTATTAACCCGCTGAAAGTGAATTTTCCCGATGCGGACCCGGTATCAAAGGAAGACATGCCGGAATTCAAAAGGCAGGTGGAAGAGCTTCTGGCCGAACTGGAGCGGGAAGACTCGTTCATGACGATCTCCGAACTGGTCGACGGGGCAAAAGCCGCGGCGGGAGACCGGACGAGTTCCTGATATTGTCAAAGAAGTTGACCCCCTCCCCCAAGTAGCCTTTGTGATCTTTGCACTTTTTTGAGGCATCTCCCTCAGCAGGCAAGATGAGTGAGCGTGAAACCACCGCCTCATGTCTATCCCCTCGACAAACAAATCGTTCGGCTCCGGGAAAAACTCATCGAAAACTTTGAAATTGGTTGAAGTTGGACGTATACTATTTCAAGTTCAAAGTTATTTTTCATTCGGGCATTTCGATCAAAGGTTGACTTTTCGGCGAAAGCAATGGTATGCGCTGCGACACGCAGGCAATCCGGAACGGGACAACCGGTCGATCAGGATGGCATGTGAGGCGCATAAACGAAGGAGAGGAAGATGAGCCGACGAGTGCTGCGAACGAAACTGTGTGATATGCTGGGCATCGAGTACCCGATTCTTAGCGCGGGCATGGGCCCTTCTCTTATCGGAGAAAGCACCGGCGCGCCGGTGGACCTCGTAGTCGCCGTCTCAGAAGCGGGCGGACTTGGCGTGCTTGGAGCCGCCGGCTATACGGTCGAGCAAATGCGTGATGCCATCCGAGAAATCAAATCCAGAACGGACAGGCCGTTCGGAGTGGATTTACTGCTGCCCCGACAAACGGTGGAGCTGGGAGACCGCGACATGCCGGGGCCGAAGGAAATGCCTCTCAGCGAAGTCTTGAAATCTCTTCCCGCGCCTTATTACGACTGGCTCCAAAAAGTCAAAGAAGAGATGCAGCTCTCCGACATAGACACGGTGGTAAGGCTGGATACGACCACCATGCAACCCCTCAAAGCGGTAAAGGCATGCATCGAAGAAACGGTCCCCCTGTTTTGCTCCGGGCTTGGGAACCCTGGCTTCATGGTGCAAGAGGCGCACGCCGTAGGCATGAAGGTGTTGGGAATTACGGGAAATTCCAAAAACGCCAGGCGAATGGCTCAATCGGGTGTTGACTTGATTGTCGCGCAGGGATATGAAGCAGGCGGGCATACGGGTCGGATAGGCACACTGGCATTGCTTCCTCAGGCGATCGACGCGGCTGCCCCGGTTCCGGTTTTGGCGGCAGGCGGCATCGGCGACGGGCGGGGCATAGCGGCGGCCCTGGCAATCGGTTGTGTGGGTGTCTGGATTGGCACACGATTCCTGGCCACCGAAGAAGGAGGAATTCTGGCCGTTCAAAAGCAACGCATCGTTGAAGCAACCGATGAAGACACGCGAAGAACGTATATCTACACGGGGAAAACATCGAGGGCAATTTACAGCAAATTGCACGACCTCTGGGAACAAGCCGGCCTGGAACCCCTCCCCTTTCCCACACAGGTGGCCCTGGCCTCGGGACTTGTGGAGATGTTTCTCAAGGGCAACAAACTGGATTACGTGGCGCCTTTCGCAGGCCAGGTCTCGGGACTTATAAAGGAAATCAAACCGGCCCGGCGCGTGCTCGAGGAAATGGTCGAGGAAACGGTGGATATCCTGACACGGAGAATGCCGGAAAACATAATAGCGTCATAGAATCGCCCGGCGGCATCGAGATAATGCCTGAGCAACCGCATTTTCTCCGGGAACTCGATCCGGCGGCGCGAACCCCGATTCTACTCCGAAAACAAAGATGAAGGGCGTTACCGGAAAGGTTTGCGGGAGATACCTGATCGTTTCTGGATTCCCGATCTCCCCCTCGTCATCCGGCTCGTTTGGACCTACCAAAATGCGCATGGACGTCGGTACTACATGAAGGTAAATTCGAAGCGGATTCTCACAGCGCGGCGTAGCCGCAACCAAATCTTGCTTGGGGACAGTCCCTATTCTACAAATCCAAAAGGCGGGATTCCGTAAATAGGGACAGTCCCCTTCGCCGCAGAACGTATTCTTGCCACTGAAATTACGAAAGCCCTTCGATGGAAATTGCAACAGGAATTCACGAAATTGACATATAGTAGTAAAGCTTCCCTGACTTGCCACGAATACGTTGTCCACCAGAAGCGATAGGGGAAAAACCCGCAGGGTCTTTCCTTCATCATGCCTGCCTCAAGACCAGTTTACGGACCGACTGTCCTCCCCGGTTGAACCGAGCCCTTTACATTGCAGATGGTTCCCTGCATAGTTGATATAACACGTTTCGAGAAATGCATTTCCATGTCCGGTTTTATTCAGGAAAGGAGCGGTGCGAGTATGGAAGAAAAACAAGTGGACACCCAACAGGCGGAAAAGAAAGCATATCGGGAAAAGATGGAAGCGCAGTTGAGGGAGTGGAGCGCCAAAATCGAGCAACTGGAGGCAAAGGCGCAAAAGGCCTCGGCGGAAGCAAAAATTGAATATAACAAGCAAATCGGAATACTGCGCCAGAAGAAGGAAGTGATGCAAGGGAAATTGAAAGGGCTGAAAGAAAGCGGCGCCGAAGCGTGGAAGGATATGAAGCAGGGAATAGAAAAAGCGTCCTCCGACTTAAAGTCCGCCCTCGACAGCGCTCTGGCAAAATTCAAATGAACGAACCAGTTGACGGACAATTCCAGTAACTCGGAGAGCCAGGCGAACAGAAACGGAGTCGATTATCATGAGCCAGCGATTCATTTCCTTAATGGTATGTCTTGCCATTGTTGTGTCGTTCACAGCTTGTGAGTCTTTTCCGGAAGAGCACAAGGGAGCAGCCATTGGCGCAGGCGTCGGCGCGGCGGGCGGCGCGATAGCCGGAGGTCTCATCGGCGATGACGCCGAGGGAGCGATTATAGGCGGTCTGATCGGCGCGCTTGTTGGCGGGGCGATTGGACACTATGCGTATGATGAAAAACGGAATCGAGAGGAAACCGTTGAGACATACGCCTACGACGCGGCGCAAGGACAAATGCTCACAATAGAAGATGTGACGACGGCTCCCCAGACAGTGTCTCCGGGAGATACCGTAGATTTAAAAATGACTTACGCCGTGTTGAATCCCACGCCGGGGACAACGAGCGAGATCACCGAAATCCGCGAGATCACCCATAACGGGAGATTAGTGGGCAACCCGCGCGTGACTGTTGAGAGGGCCGACGGAACATACATTTCGACCGTTCCGCTGACACTCCCGTCGGATGCGGACAAGGGTTTATATCTCGTGAGGAACACAGTGCAGGCGGGAGTCGAACGAGACACGATGGAAACGAGCTTCACCGTAAAATAAGAGCATGCTCTTTCTGCTCAACGGCCGTATTGGTCGTAAGTAGAATGGTATGTGAAGAGTTTTTTGCTGGAGCACGTAAAGAAAAAACGTGAAGGCGATGCGGGAAAAGAAGGGTGTGGTGTGCGTAGTTACTGCCACCGCGCCAATGGGTTAAAGGATTTCATCTTCCGAATACTGCAAATTTTGGCCGAGGTCGAGCCACTTGTTATTGCGAAATTGGGCGATTAGCAATCGCCGTCCGAATTTTCTCTCCTTCACCCTTTTAGCAAAACATTTCTTCCAAGTCGAAGCTTTCCCCGACACGACGCCTTTGCTCCTCATTTCCGAGGCCACAAACCTTCTTCGAGGGGCAATGGCGAGAAGAAGAATGAATCTGGTAATATCTTGCTTACTATTCACGCTGGCAAGCGTCGCGAGTGGTTGGAAGACCAAGATTTCAGAGGAATAGCTATGAGCGAAACGCTGAAGAACGCGTGGGCGCGACCGTGGACGGACGTCCTCACAGAATTGGGTGTGGCAGAGAAAGAGGGTCTGCATCCAGATGAAGTCAGGAAACGCAGTCAACAGTATGGCCCGAACGAATTAAGGCAAGCGAAGAAAAAGAGCGCGTGGGTTATCCTGGCCAACCAGTTCAGGAGCATGATGGTCCTGCTTCTGACCTTGGCTTGCGGTCTCTCGTTCGCGTTTGGCGACTGGGTGGAAGGAACGGCAATAGCGGCGGTTATTCTCATTAACGCCGCAATCGGTTTCTTCACGGAAATCGGCGCCATTCGCTCGATGGAAGCATTGCGAAAATTGAGTAGTGTGACGGCGAAAGTGCGAAGAGAAGGCGATGTTCGGGAGATTCCCGCACGTGAAATCGTTCCGGGCGACATAGTGGTTCTTGAAGGGGGCGACATCATTACGGCCGACCTTCGCCTGATAGAGGCCTCGAAACTGCAGGCGGACGAATCCGCGCTTACGGGAGAATCCATGCCTGTCAGCAAGAAGACGGAAGAGCTCGATGAATCTGCGCCGCTGGCGGAGCGAAAGAATATGCTCTACAAGGGAACCGCGGTGACTCGCGGCTCCGGCTCGGGTGTTGCCGTGGCGACCGGAATGAAAACGGAACTGGGACAGATTTCCTCGCTTGTGGAAGAGGCCGAAGAGGAGAGGACACCGCTTGAGAAACGACTGGACCAATTAGGGGGCAAGCTCATTTGGGCGGTGTTAGTAATCGCCGTGTTTGTCGCTGTCTCGGGAATCATCGGCGGCAAAGAAATGTTCCTTATGATCGAGACTGCAATCGCCTTGGCGGTGGCCGCCGTGCCGGAAGGACTCCCCGTTGTCGCCACGATTGCGCTTGCCAGAGGCATGCTCCGGATGGCCCGCCGCAACGCGCTTATCAATCGGCTCTCGGCAGTCGAGTCTCTCGGAGCAACAAATGTCATCTTCACCGACAAAACAGGCACTCTGACCGAAAATCGCATGACGGTAACCGAAATATTCACGACTGCGGGGAAAAGCATCGTTGGCAAAGACGACTTCAGCAGGGATGGAGAAACAGTCGACCCGACACATGACAGTCTTTTGCGCGAGACGCTCGAAATCGGCGCCTTCTGCAACAACGCATCGCTGCGCGAGAGAGAGGAAAACGGCGAAAACAAATCGGTCGGCGACCCGATGGAAATTGCGCTGCTCGCCGCCGCCGCAAAGGCGGGGATGAGGAGGCGGGATTTGGTGGACCGGTCTCCCGAAGTGCGGGAAGAGGCGTTCGACCCGGACACGAAGATGATGGCCACGTATCATCGACAAAACAGCCGAATTCGAGTCGCCGTGAAGGGTGCGCCGGAGGCGGTGCTCGGGGCGTGCTCATCGGTTCGAACCCCCGAGGGAGACAACCAAATATCCGATGAAGACCGAGCCGAATGGCAAAAAAGAAACCAGCAAATGGCGGAGGAGGGGCTTCGCATTCTGGCCGCCGCCACAAAAGAGGTGGAATCCGAGAACGCCCACCCGTATGACAACCTGGTCTTTCTCGGACTGTTCGGATTGGAGGACCCGCCGCGAGCCGACGTGCAACCGGCAATAAAGTCATGCAAGACAGCGGGCATACGCGTGCTCATGGTGACCGGCGACCAACCGGTGACGGCGAGAAATATCGCCCTTGCCGTCGGGCTGACGGAAGATGGAGAGACCGAGGTAATAGAGGGAAAGAACCTCAGGAACCCGGACGAACTGTCAGAGGAAGACCGGCGTCACCTGCTGAAAACGCAGATATTCGCCCGCGTAAGCCCGAAGCAGAAGCTCGATTTGATCGCGCTTCACCAGAAAAACAATTCCGTCGTGGCGATGACAGGCGACGGCGTGAACGATGCCCCCGCATTGAAAAAAGCCGATATCGGAGTAGCGATGGGTCTGCGCGGAACGCAGGTCGCGCAGGAAGCCGCCGACATGATATTGAAAGACGACGCTTTCTCAACAATCGTCGCCGCGGTCGAGCAGGGGCGGGCAATTTTCACAAATATCAGGAAGTTTGTCGTCTACCTCCTGTCCTGCAACGTAAGCGAGATCATGGTTGTGGGGCTGGCGTCCGTTGTGAATGCGCCCCTGCCGATTCTTCCGCTGCAGATTCTCTTTCTGAATCTCGTTACCGACGTGTTCCCCGCTCTTGCGCTCGGCCTCGGCGAAGCGGACCCGGGGGTTATGCGGCAACCGCCCCGCGACCCGAAGGAACCGTTCCTGGGGCGTCCGCAATGGTTCGCCGTCACAGGTTACGGCCTGACGATAACGGTTTCCGTGCTTGGAGCGTTTGCGCTTGCGTTTCAATGGATGGGTCGAGGTCCAAACGGCGCAGTCACCATTTCATTCCTGACGCTCGCCTTTGCACAGTTGTGGCACGTGTTTAACATGCGCAATCGCGGCTCGCGCCTGCTCCAGAATGAAGTCACGCGAAATCCGTTTGTGTGGGGGGCGCTGGCTCTCTGCGTGGGGATCCTCCTGGCTGCCACGTACATCCCGATTTTCTCCCGCGTGCTTAAGGTTCAACCGCCGGGAGCCGAGGGATGGATTCTGATTCTTGCAGCCAGCTTCGTGCCGCTGTTGCTGGGGCAAATCTGGAATTCTGTTCGGTCGGGATTGTCATCCAAGGCTTGACAAACAATCCTGCACCACTGAGGGGGTTTCAAAATGCCGGAACTGCCTGATGTCGAGGTTTTCAAGAGATACCTTGATTCTACCTCGTTGCACCAAAAGATCAAAGATGTGCACGTAACCAAAAAGAGAGTGCTCAAGGGGGTATCCGCACCGAAACTCAAGAAACATTTAAAAGGTCACTCCCTGGAGTCGTCCCGCCGCTACGGCAAATATCTCTTTGTTAAGGTCAATACCGGCCGGTGGCTCGTTGTCCACTTCGGAATGACCGGATTTCTGCAATACTTCAAGGCCTCGGGGAAAAAACCGGAACACACCCGATTTCTGCTCGATTTTTCGAACGGATATCACTTGGCCTACGATTCTCAAAGGATGCTTGGAGAGCTATATCTCATTGAGAACGTGGAAAAATTCATTGACCAGCAGGAACTCGGACCGGATGCGCTGGTAATAGACGCTGCGAGCTTTTTGGACCTGCTCAAAGGCCGAAAAGGATCAATCAAGACAACTCTAATGAACCAAAATATCATTGCCGGCATCGGCAATGTCTACTCGGATGAGATTCTCTTCCAGGCGGGCATCCACCCAAAGAAAAGTACAGGTGAACTCGATAAAAAAGAGTTGGGGAGACTGTTTCGCATGGCGCGCAAGGTGCTCGAGAAAGCCATAGAGGCGCAGGCGAATCCAAAACGCCTCCCCCGGTCATATATCATTCCCCGGCGAAGCGAAGGAGCGAAATGCCCGAAATGCGGGGGGGCGGTCAAGAAATTGAAGTTCTCGGGCCGTACCGGTTACTTCTGTCCGCGGTGTCAGACTTAGAATAGTGGCAATAATTCGGTTTTCAGGATAAAATACCATCCCCAGAGAAGGGCACGTCACAAGGAGGATACGGAGATGCTACCATTCAAGAAGATTGTTTGTCCGACCGATTTCAGCGACCCATCATATCAAGCCGTAAAGGCAGCGAGCGAGTTGGCGCTCCATTTCTCTGCCGACCTCATCCTGGTTCACGTTGTCACTCCGGTGCAGGTGATTCCTACCCCGAACCCTCCCGCGGGCTTCAATCTGCCGTCATACGCGCAGGAGATGGAGAGCCTGGCGAAGAAGACGCTGGAGGAGGTCGTGAGAGACCACGTTCCGTCGGAGTTGAAAGCCCGGACCGTCGTTGTGCATGGCAGCGCAGCGGACGAAGTCGTCGCAACGGCCACGAACGAGAAAGCCGATTTGATTGTGATGCCGACTCACGGGCAGACAGGCTGGCGGAGAATAATGTTCGGATCGGTAGCGGAGAAAGTACTACGCCTGGCCACCTGTCCCCTGCTGACGATTCATGGGCCAAAGGAACAAGAATAACAAAACGGAACGCTGCCTCGACCGTTCCCGAAAATTTCCTGGTTGGAGGGGGTGCATTTCCGGACTGCGCTCGATGTGGTATCGTTCGACCCTTTTCTCATTCCGCTCCGGAACTCAGCTTTTCCAAGCGGCGGCGCGCTTTGCCGACAGACCGGGCATGCCGCCCGATGCCGCTCCAGGGATCGCCTTTCTGGCTGATTCTTTTCAAGACATTCTTGATGGTGTACCTTTGCGAATGTAAGTCTGAGTTCGAAAGTTCTTCCCAATCAAGCGGGGTGGCTACCGGCGCGCCCGCTTTCGCTCGAACCGAATAAGGCGCGGGCGTTGTCTGCGCATACGCGTTGCGAAGAGTATCGATAAAAATGCGGTCACCCCTCTTCTCCTTTCGCTGTTCCGCAGTCAACTCCTTTGGATGCGATTCAACCAGCGCCTCTGCTATATCTCGGGCCAATGCTCGAACCGTTTCAAAGTCCGCGCTCCGGTCGAGCGGGACGACCACGTGGAGTCCACGCGACCCAGTCGTCATAAGAAACGCGCGAAGCTCAATCTCGTCTAACAACTGATGCAGCCATTTGGCCGCCGTGCGAACCGCCTCGAAATCATCAGAGGAGGGGTCCAAATCGAAGACCATCCGGTCCGGATGGTTGAGTCTGTCGGTACGGCTCAGCCATACGTGGGGCACTATGCAGGCCTGGTTTGCAAGATAGACGAGCGTTGCGGCATTTTCGCAGACCACGTGGGTCACGGTTCCACCTTTTTTCTTTACCTGTGTCCGCTTGACCCAGTCGGGGAAATAATCGGGAATGTCTTTTTGGTAAAAATCCTCTCCGTCGATTCCATCGGGAAAACGATGCATCGTGACGGGACGCCCGCGCAGATGAGGCAGCATTGTTTTCGCAATATTGCGGTAATATTCGATGATATCAAGCTTGGCGAAACCGTCATCGGGGAAAAGCACTTTTTCGGGGTTCGAGATTTCTATCGACCTCGAACCAACGGTTATCTTGTCGTTCGTCATTTTTTCGGCCTTTCCCTTTTCACATCTTCCGCATCCTTGTCAGGCCTCAGACCAAGATATCGGGGATGCCGCAGCTTGCCATCATCGGTCCATTCGGTGAAACCGACCTCGGCGACCAGCCTCGGTGTTGCCCAGTGAACTCCCTTTGCAGGGGGGTCATCAGCTTCGAACGGAGAGGTCGTGCGTTCGAGCGAGGCAAGACGTTTGCCGAGACTTTCGAGCGTTTCTTCGTCGAATCCGGTACCGACTTTGCCGGCATATTTCAACTTCCCTCGCTCGTAATATCCGACAAGAAGGGCGCCGAAGCCGCCCCGTTCTCCCTGCGGGTTTGTATAGCCCCCGATTACCAATTCCTGCCGGTTCACGCATTTGAATTTCAGCCAGTTCCTCGACCTGCTGTGGACATAGGCGCTTTCCGCCCGCTTTGCGATCAAGCCCTCCCAGCCTTTCCCGCACGCTTCCTCGTAGTAGTCTTCGCCACACGTGTTCCTGTGTATGGTGAAACGCAACGGGTCTTTGAATGAGAGGGCTTTTCTGAGCAGCCTTTTCCTGTCACGGAGTTCGAGTTTCGTTGTGTCATGACCGGCCAAGTGGAGCAGATCAAACACATAGTAATAGACGGCAACTCCACTGCGGCGTGCTTTGTGCGGGTCTTTGATTTGCATCCGGCTCTGGAGACGCGAAAAACTCGTGAGGCCGTTCTCGAACGCAACGATTTCGCCATCTACGATGAAGTCATCGGCGGACTGGCCGGCGACAGCTTCGACAATCTCGGGGTATGTGTGATTCAATTTGTTCCGGTTTCGCGAAAGAAGCCGTGCGCGCCCGTCCTTGCGAAACGCGAGACACCGCTCGCCGTCCAGCTTGCGTTCGAATATCCAATCGAAACCGGAAAAGCGGCGTTTCGTCAGTGTCGCAAGCATTGGGCTGGTCCAAGCCGGCTGTTTCCGTTTCTTCAGCTTCTTCCGCGCATTTTCCGGCAGGTCGGATAACACGCCGCCGATGTCATTTCCCTTCGCGCGCGCGCTTTTTTTCATCGCGGCTTTCCTAATGTTCTTCGCCTTCCTCGCCAGCCACCTCTTCGAGAGTACGGCCGCTGATGACCGATTCCGGTTCGGAGCTGACGGGATTCCGGCGAGCATCGGCCTCTTCGTCATCCATTTTCACGAGCAGCCAGCTTTCATCTTTGCCTTTCCTGAACCGGGTGAGAGCGTAACCGCCCCGGAGTTTTTTCCCTTCGAGCCAGAACGTGGCGTGACCATTCTCGATGGCCTTCGCCATCGGAACTTCTTTTCCGTCTTTCTCCTTCAGGTTGCGGTATGTGCCCGCGTCCCACACCAGCACCGTTCCGGCGCCGTATTCGCCTTCGGGAATAATACCTTCGAAATCGGCGTACTCGTAGGGATGGTCTTCGGTCGGAACCGCCAGGCGTTTCTCGCGGGGGTCGGTGGAAGGCCCCTTTGGCACGGCCCATGATTTCAGGACTCCGTCGACCTCCAACCGGAAATCGTAATGAAGCCGTCGCGCGTCGTGTTTTTGAACCACGAATATCGGCTGTCTGGATTTTTTTCGTTTTCCCTTGCCCGACGGCTCGGTCGTTTTGCGAAAATCGCGCCTGTCACGATATTTCTTTAAGGTGTCCTTCTTCGCCATGCCCTTTTGTCCACATTTTCAGGATGCAACAGATACGACGTCAATGGATATACTTACAATGACATGCAGGAGAATCTATGGCAAGGACTGCCGCCGGAATCGCAGACTACTATCGGGCTTGAGCAGAACTTTTCGCTTCGGCCCTCACCTTCAAATGCCGGCATTTATGGTGAAACCGCCGTCAACTACAACCTTCGCGCCCGAGATGTAATGACTGGCGTCCGAAGCGAGAAAAACGACAGCGCCCTTGATATCGTCGCCGGTTCCGAACCTGTGCAGAGGAGTGAGTTTCAACATCGATTCACCCCAGAACTGATACAGGAAGCTGTCCTTATCCTTGAGTGTCTCCATCATGCCTTCCTCCATATTGCCGGGAAGTATCGCGTTGACACGTATTTCATGCTGTCCCCACTCGGCAGCGAGCGAACGGGTCATACCGACAATACCGATTTTGGAGGTGGCATAAGCCGCCATACCGACCGAAAAGCCAACCTGCCCGTTCTCGCTGGAGAAATTGATGATTGAGCCCGAATGTTGAGCGACCATCATTTTCCCGATTTCCCGGCAACAAAGGAACGTGCCGAGCAAGTTCGTGTTCATCATATCGGTCCAGGCATCGGCCTCCATATCTGTTGAAGGCACAACCGTGCCGACTCCCGCATTATTAACGAGGATATCGCATTTGCCAAATGTCTCCTGCATGGTTTGGGCCATGGCAATCACTTCCTCTTCTTTTGACACGTCACATCTGACGGCGATGCACTTTCTTCCGGTCTTCTTGAGCTTCTCAACCGCCTCATCGAGATCGCCGGTTTTTCCCCTCCCACATATTGCGACGTCGGCGCCGGCTTCCGCGAGTCCCTCGGCAGCGAAATAGCCGAGCCCGCGACTGCCTCCGGTAACGAGAGCAACTTTTCCTTCCAGCTTGAACAAATCCAGGGCGTGTGCCATGAGTCCACCTCCGCGGGGTCTTCACACAACCTTGCTTCGGAATTTGATACGAAGTATAAAGTACGACTCGCCGGGTGTCAAACGGGCGGTTTAGCCGCAACCATCGATTTAATTTCCAAAAACCAGGCACACTTACCCATCAATCGGCTGCAGAGCGGCGGGTCGGGATGTCCCCCTTGTCTTCGTGGATTAGCGGCGTAAAGGAAATGGAAAATAATCCATTTGAGAAATGACGTGTTTTTTTTATTGTCTCACTTGCCCTTTTGGATATCCATGTTACAGTTGGGTTGCATCCATTTTGTTAAACATTTTCTACAAATGAAGCACAGCTTAAACAAATATGAGCGGTTCTTTACAATTGCTTTGTTTTTTTAGATGGTTCACCCAGAGCATATCTTGCCATTTATCTTGAAAATAGCTCTCAAGCCAAAGGGGTGGCGCTTTCAATGAAGCAAAGGGGGTGATAGGAACAAGATTTCTGTGCTGAATTCGCTGAGGAGAGTATGGTTTTGTTCGGAGGCGTAAACGAAGAGAGGAAAGGGGGAGTAGCGGTGAAAAAGGTATTCTTGGCTATTGTATTACTCATGGCTCCAGTCGTCAGCGTATATGCTTCGGGTATCGTACCCTGCCCCGAGCCGGGAAGCGGCGCTGCGGGTGTGGCCGAATTTCAGGAAAATTGCGTTGAGTGTGACTACGGGCCTCAGGTAACGTGCAATGGGGAATTTGCAATCACGCTGCTTGGCTTCGATTACGACATGATGATGGAGCTATTGACGGCCACATATGAAGTGTACAAGTTTCCGGACACGCAGGATGGAGCGGACCTGATGCATTGGGTGCTCGGCCTAGACCTCGAAGGGATGCAGTTGTGCCTGGCAAAAGACAAGACTCTCGAAGACCTCTTTGTGGCGTGTTCCGTGTCCACGGTGGGTCCGGACATCGACTGTGGACTCGTGATTCCCGATCCGACCACCCAATTGGACGGAATGAAGTTCGAAGGCTCATTGGCTGATGGCGAAAGCAAGACGTTCAGCCTCACGTTCGACCAGACGGCGCTCAAGCCGGGATTTGAGATTGTTGAAGGCTGCGTTGTGGCCGGCATGAAGGCAGACGAACAGGACATCCAGAGAAGCGAGCGTCCCGTGCCGGGATACGCATGTATTGCAGGCCCCGTTTGTGAGGAAGAGCCGGAGCTGTTTATCTGTCCGAAGAGCCAGGGATTCTGGAAAACCCATCCGAACGCCTGGCCCGTGGATTCTTTGGCTCTGGGCTGCGAGATCTACACAAAGGAGGAAGCCATATACCTTATGAAAGCGCCGGTGCGCGGCGACGCCAGTCTCATTTTGGCGAAACAACTGATTGCCGCCAAGCTGAACATCGAGAACGGCTCGGACCCCGCTCCAATCGAGGATACCATCGAGGCCGCCGATGAGTTGCTCTGCACCTTCACGGACAGGCTGCCTCTGGGGATGCGTCCCTTTACGAACGATGGAAGGGAGATGGTACATCTGGCGGGCGTATTGGACGCGTACAACAACGGCTGGCTGACCCCAACTTGCGTAAACGGCGAATGGTAAGCTTTTTCACGAGAGGGGGGCTGTTTGCCCCCCTCTTTTTCCGAAAGGGCTTCGCACTCACCAAACAAAAACCCCGCATCGCCAAAGCGAATGCGGGGGTTCTGAGCCGGAACAAAGAGGATTCCTTTTACAGTTTCTCCACGTTCTCTGCTTTTAGGCCCTTCGGGCCGTCACTCGTGTCGAAGCGGACACGGTCGTTTTCGGCAAGGGTCTTGAAACCATTTCCCTGAATGGCCGAGTGATGCACAAACACGTCGGGACCATCATCCTGGGTTATAAAACCAAAACCCTTATGGTCGTTAAACCACTTTACGGTTCCTTGCGGCAAAATGTTCACCTCCTCTTCAAAAAATGAGTTGCCTCCGATGCCGGACAAATAAAAAAAACCCGTAAGAGCCAACTAATACTCTTACGGGTTTGAGAAAGCTAATTACCTGCTCGTTTCGAAGAGTTCAACTCTCTGAACAGAAGTATACCATCCATCTCTTCATTTGTCAATACCCTGTGTTCGTTTTTCGGCAGAATGGATGAGCGTGGGACGGACACTCCCTATACCGGGCGCTCGTGAGACGACCAGAGTGAACTCTGTATCGTCAGAGAAACAGGGGGCGCGCGGCTGCGCGCCCTTCTGCGAGTCATCCAATTTCCTGTCCATGCGCTTAACGGTGTCCATGGCGGCCATGATGGTGGTGGTGGTGCACATGATGGTGACGGTGATGCGCATGGCGATGGTGAACGTAGTATGGCCTCGGCGCAACATAAACGGGCCGGGCAACGTAGACGGGACGATAAACAGGCGCGGGCGGAGCAACGTAGACGGTACGATAAACAGGCGCGGGATACGGCGCCGGATGAACCACTCCACCGACTACGCCGACGCCCACCGCGACCGCAGACCGGGCGGCTATTGCGCCCAGCTCATATTTGAATCCCTTCTCGAATTCGTCTTTGGCCAGGGCGTTTGCCGCCGTTATGCCGCACAGCGCAATCGCCAGGATAACTGTAATTGCCGTCCTTTTCATTTTCCTGTTCCTCCTTCTTGGGCGATCCTCTTTTCGATATTCTGTTTTCATCTCTCACTGCATTTGACGAAGCGAGTGAACAAATATTCAAAGCAAGAGATGATACGGAAGGACACTAGTTGTTTGCGGTTAAAGCAAGAGAATCCCTTCCGTCAGGCCAGGGAAATGCGTGAGATAGAAGGAATCAGTTGATGGGACATTGGTCGGCATCCTGCTCGTCAACAGCGGATTTGGACCGTTCCGCGAGCGACAACCCGCTTTCGAGGGACCGCCGAGCGGCCTCCAGATCCTGCTGTTCCATCTTGGCTGAGGCGATTTTCATATAATCGATGGCGAGAGAAGTGGAGCGCTCCGTTGCGGCGCGAGCCAACGTTGCCGCGTCACGAGCCTTCGCGAGCGCATCCCGTGCCGCCGACTCGGCGCGGCTGAGGTCTTTGCTATTCCGAAATGTCTCCGAGAGCTCAACATATGAGCGGGCCGCATTTATTATTTCCGGGCAAAACTCGTCGGCCTTCATTAACTCGGCCACCCGAATCTCGCGCTGCGCCCTGTTAATCTTTTCTTCTATTCCCCGTTGTTCTCTCTCGCGGTATTCCCGGATTCGTTCCGCCAACGCTTTCGCGGCTTCCTCGAGCGCTGCCGCATGGCCCTCGAGGCTTTCAAGGTTCCTTTCCTCGACAACCGCTGGTGTCCGCTCGCAAAGGTCGCAAAGACGCCGATATTCTTCGTATCCGGTTTCCCCGGCCGCCGGATCGGAGATGGCCTGTCTATGCGGCGCCTCGTCGGCAAGCAGGGTGTCAGCAAGTTCTTTCCATCGGCGTTCTCGCGTGAAGGCTTCTTCCCTGAGTTCATCGGCGGCGGCCTGGCTGTCGCGCACGACTGCGAAGCTTTCCTCGATGTCCCCCTCGATCAGAAGGTTGTCAGCTTGTTCAAGCAAATTCCGGGCCTTCTCCAGCAGGGGCGACTCGCTGTCAGCGAAAGGGAGTTGCCTGCAGGATTCAAGCGTTTCCCGAGCCTGGTCCATCTTGAGTCTGAGTTGACGCAGCGTTTCCTCGCGTTCCCGTTCGAATCGTTCCCGCAGGAATTCCACCTGCCAGACGCGCGTGCGTGCAACCGCGAGGTCCCGCAAGAGCTCTTTTTCCAGCTCGGCGTTGAGTTCGTCCGGCCCCTTGGAAATATGTTCCTTCACTCGGTTCAGTTCAATGTATGCATGTTCAAGCATATCGGGCGCGTAGCTTCCCGAGCACCGCTGAACGGCCGTCTTCACGCTATCTTCGATTTCCTCGACCTGCTGGGTGATATGACGGTACCTCTCGGCCTTCGCCGATCCGATTGCTCCGCCGATCGAATTGATGGTCTCTTCAATGGGGACAACACAGGCTTCTATTCGTTCCCAATCGGTTGCAGCAAAAGCAGACACCATTTCCGAGGCTTGCGCCCTCAGCCTGTCCAGAAGATCGGGACAATAGTGCAGCGCCTCCGGAGAACTTGCCTCATCGATTCTCCTGAACAGTTCTGTCGAGTGAGGAATAAGGGCGAACATCTTTTCGCGAATATTCTTTTGTCGTTCAATCACTTCGGCGCGGAATTTGTCTCCGGCGGAAAGGGCGTTGTCGAGCGCCTGCCGCACATTGCCTCTCGCAGCGGCGTTTTTCGCTTCCTCCAGCAGCCGACGAGCTTCCTCGTATGCGGACGCCACTCGCTCGTCAACACAGAGCGCCGTGGCCGAATCCAGCAGTGAAGAAGCATCTTCGATGGCGTCTTGAACTCTCTCATAATCGTTCCGCTCCGAATCGATAACATCGTAAATTTCGCGCACAAGGGTTTCGCATTTGGATATCGCGCCGGAAAGGTTTTCGCGATCGCGTTTGCAGAGCGCATTCACCATTTCGCGTTCGGCCTGCAAGAGCGCCTCAATCTTTTCGGACGCGGCTATCAGCGCAAACGACATGTCGAGTGATTGAATTTGCATCGAGATTACGTCGGCTTTCCGAAACAGTTCGTTCCAGGACTGCTCGGTCTGATCGGCATGAGGAACGATTTCCTCCCTGATTTGCCGCTCGGTCCTCGCTGCGAGTTCGATGCCTCTTTCCAGTTCGGCGGTGTCGAAACAACTTTTCGCCTCGCCTAAAGAGTCCCTGCATCGCATGAGTTCGACAATCACCTCTTGCGCGAACGGGTGAGCCATTGCATCTTCCAAGGCGGAGGCGGCCACGCGTATTGTCTCCCGGAGTTTAATCGTCAGTCCTTCTCTCTCGCTCGCTATCCTGAGAGCGGCTTGTTCTGCTTCAACAGCTTTCGTCTCGGCGGAGGCCAAACACTCGCGGACATCCTCCCACTGGGCGCGCCGCGCATATTTCTCGGCCGCGTCGAGGTAACCGTACGCTTCTTTCAAGGCTTCCGGCGCGTATTCTTTGGCGCCGACCTTCCGGGCACGCGCTATTACAGAGCGGACCCGTGCAAGGCTCGCGATCACCTGTTCGCGTCCGCGGTTTCGGTCGGGTGAAAGCAGGTTGACCCGTTCCATTAGAATGATCCCCTGGTCCATGAGCGAACGTAACCTGTCGACGTTTCGCTCATTCACGCATTCGAGCAGCGAATCACGTATTTCCGAAAGTTCCTCGTATTCAGCGGGCGCATATTCTGCCGCGCCATCATCTTCCAAGGCGCCTATTCTGGACCGCAGGTTCTTGACTTGCTGGACAAGCTTTTCCCAATCTCGCTCGGCGGCGTCCGCCTTGGCGGATGCCTCTCTCAAAATGGAGACGGCCTGCTCCGCCAGCTCCACCGCTTCCTCCTCAAACCCGGAATCGGCGTATTTTCGGGAATCTGAGAGCTTGGTTCTCGCCTCGTCGATGCTGGAGGCCACGGACCGGCTGAAAGGATGGGAGCGCGACGCTATCAGTGCGGTCTGCCCAACGTCCCAGACTTCCTCAAGCTGAGCCCGCAGAGTGGAGTTGACATCATCGGCTTTGATGGATTCGATGAGAGAGGCGACATTGTTTTGGCCGATGCGAGAAGGTTCGGTTCCAGCCGTTCCATAACATTTGCTGAGCCACTGCTGCAGCAGTTCCGGATTGCAGAGCGAGAACCGGATTTTTTTGCCGGACGCGCGTTCCAGCTCCTCGAGGGTTGTTTCTGCCGCGCCCTCTTCGAACGGACCCGCCAGCGCAACGGAAAGAGAGTCTTCCTCTGCGGCGTAAGGGAGCGCCCGCGCTTTGAGAGCGATTTCAGACGGGAGTAAACCGAGCGCCTGTTCATCGACTCGAATCACATTCAAATCGATGAATTCGCAGCCGTACACCTGCGCCAGAAGCGCGCCTAACCTATCACGGGAAATGTAGCCCAGCTTGAAGAGAGTTTCTTCAAGCGGCAGGTTCCGACTTTTGGACTTTTCAAGCACTTCACCGAGCTCATCCTGTGACAGGATGCCTTCCTCTACGAGGATTTCTCCGACATTTTTGTATTCCTGCGTCATAGACAACCCCTTTGAAGTCCGGTCGGGCGTCGAAGTCCAAAACACAATATATACGATTCAATCCGTATTATAGTGGATACTTACCACAAAATGCAATGCGTGGCGCGCCGAAACACCCTCCCTGAGAGCGGTTCGGCTCGGCAGCAGATTCCCAATCCCCTGAGCCGCGGTTTTTGGTAACCTGTGCGTCCGTGGGACGGATTCACAGCCTCCTGCGCCAGACCGGTGGCAACACACGCGCCAACGGGCTGTTTCACTGTAAGTGTGTATGATGACGGGGAAACGCTTGCGCGCCCGCGTTGACTATTGGAACCCCTTTTGCTAGAATTGGTGTCATCTGGTTTACGAGAAGGCACACCAACCAGTCCATTCCCATCGGCTGCTCAGCCTTCGGAAAACCATCACTTGGTAATAACGAGGTTCTGGCATGCGACATGTTCTGGCGATGCTCCTTGTTGGAGGCAAGGGAGAGCGGCTTTATCCGCTCACTCTTGACCGGGCCAAGCCGGCGGTGCCCTTCGGGGGAATCTATCGGCTGGTGGATTTCACGCTCAGCAACTGTGTGAATTCCGGCCTTCGCCGCATCTACATTCTGACCCAATACAAGTCAGACTCTCTTAACCGGCACGTCAGAAACGGGTGGAGCATTTTTCACCACGAATTCGGGGAATTCATAGAACTCATCCCCGCGCAGCAGCGAGTGAACAAAGACTGGTATTTGGGAACCGCCGACGCGGTGTATCAGAACCTGCACCTGCTGGACCATGGACCGACGACGAGGGTATTGATCCTTTCGGGGGACCATATATATAAGATGGACTATGCGAAGATGCTCGATTTTCACGAGGACAAGCGCGCAGACTTGACGGTGGCTGCGCTGGAGATACCTCGGAGCGAAGGGAACCGCTTCGGGATTCTGAGAGTGGATGAAAACGAGCGGGTGGTGGGCTTTCAGGAAAAACCTGTCGATCCCGCTCCCCTACCGGGCAAGGAGAATGTATCGTTCGGCTCGATGGGGATTTACATTTTCGATAAGGTTGCGTTGCTGGATGTTCTGGGCGGCCGGCCGGAGAAATCAAGGCTGGAGGATTTCGGCAAGGACGTGATTCCCTCCATGCTCGATTCACATCGCGTGTTCGCATACAACTTCATTGATGAGAACAAGAAGACGGCTCAATACTGGAAAGACGTCGGCACTATCGAGGCCTATTACGAAGCGAATATGGACCTGGTGTCGGTCAGCCCCGTGTTCAATCTGTATGACCCGGAATGGCCGATACGCACCTATCAGCCACAGAATCCGCCCGCAAAGTTCGTTTTTGCACAAGAGTTCGAGGGCGGCCGCATGGGGGTAGCGCTCGATTCCGTCGTGTCCGGAGGATGCATTGTGAGTGGCGGCAGAGCGGTCCGGTCTGTCCTCTCGCCCAAGGTGCGGATAAACAGTTTTGTGGTGGTGGAGGATTCGATATTGTTCGATAATGTTGACGTGGGGCGCCGCTGCCGGATTAGGAGCGCCATAATAGACAAGCATGTGCAGATACCCCCCCGCGCGGAAATCGGCTATGACCTCGACGAGGACAGAAAGCGTTTTACGGTGACCGAAACGGGAATAGTCGTGATCGGCAAGGGCGCAAGAATAGAGCCGCCGCCCCTGAAAATCTGGATGTCTTCGGGCACGAAGAAAACAGGAGGCATGGTATGAAAATTCTGCTGGCCACAAGCGAGATGGTTCCTTTCTCGAAGACCGGCGGGCTTGCAGACGTTGCGGGAGCGCTGGGGAAGGCGCTGGCGAGGCGTGGGAACGAGGTCACGGCGGTTGTCCCTTTTTACAGGACGACACAGGAGAAGAGTTTTTCCATAGAGGACATCGACACCACCTTCTCGGCGCCGATTTCCGAACGGGAGGAGTACGGTGAAATTTTTCGGACCAAACTGGATGGAGTGACCGTATATTTTATTGGCAAAGAATCGTATTTCAACCGGCCGGAACTGTATCGCACGTCAAATGGCGATTATCCGGACAATGCCGAGCGCTTCATCTTTTTCTCAAAGGCGGTAATTGAGCTGTGCAAGGTGTTGGATTACCGGCCCGACATCGTCCATTGCAACGACTGGCAGACGGGACTCGTGCCACTTTATTTGAAGACTCTCCACAAGGACAATCCGGTTTTTCGGAAGGCCGCCACACTGCTCACCATTCACAATATCGGGTATCAGGGCCTGTTCTGGCATCTGGACATGCACCTCACGAATCTGCCGTGGGACCTGTTCACTCCGGATGGGGTCGAGTTTTACGGCAAAATAAATCTCCTGAAAGCAGGAATAATAAGCGCGCACATAATCAATACGGTGAGTCCCACTTATTCAAAAGAGATTCAGACGCCGGAGTTCGGCTGCGGCCTCGATGGCTTGCTTCGGAGGCGGTCCGACCGCCTCTTTGGTGTGCTGAACGGTGTCGATTACGATGAGTGGAATCCGGAGACAGACAAATATATCGCGGCCAATTATAGTCCGAGAGACCTTTCCGGCAAGGCAACGTGCAAGAGCGACCTGCTCAAGCATTTCAACCTGCCCGCGATGAACGGGACTCCATTGCTGGGCATTGTTTCGCGTCTGGACAATCAGAAGGGTTTTGACATACTGGCGCCGGTGATGGACGATATTATAGGAGCGGATTATCAGTTTGTCCTCCTGGGCGCCGGAGACAATAAATATCACACCTTATTCGAAAAGCTGGCCGGGAAGTATCCGGACCGGGTGGGAGCGGAACTCGGCTTCTCGAACGAGCTTGCCCATAAGATCGAGGCGGGCTGCGACATTTTCCTCATGCCTTCGAGGTATGAGCCGTGCGGACTCAATCAGATGTACAGCCTGAAATACGGAACAGTGCCGCTCGTTCGGGCGACGGGGGGATTGGTTGACACCGTGATTCACTATCCTACCTCGCCCTCCAGTTCGGGCAACGGATTCGTTTTCGAAGAGTATTCTTCGACTGCCCTTTTGGAGAGAATCCGCCAGACCCGGAAGTACTTCTCGGATCAGGAGGAATGGAAGCGGATAATGCTGAACGGTATGGCCTGTGATTTTTCCTGGGACGTTTCTGCGAAGAAATACGAAGAGCTCTATCGGAACGCATTGTCAACGAAAGGGATATGACAATATCTCGTGTATATTGGAATTTCGTGAGAGGATTCATAGAGAATGCCTGAATTACGCAAAGACCCTGTGGTCGGCCGGTGGGTAATTATTGCAACGGAACGGGGAAAGCGGCCGACGGATTTTCAACCGGACCCCGTAATCGACGACACCGGCTTTTGCCCCTTCTGCCAAGGGAACGAGGACAAGACGCCGCCTGAGATAATGGCCATTCGCGGGAACCACCAGCCAAATTCACCCGGCTGGGAGGTTCGCGTGGTTCCCAATAAGTTCCCGGCCCTCCGGATTGAGGGGGAAATGGGCAAAGCGGGTGTCGGCATGTACGACAAGATGAACGGGATCGGGGCGCACGAGGTAATCATAGAGACACCCGACCATTACAAGAAGTTCCACATGCACACGCCGGATACGCTTTCGAAAGTGTTCGAATCCTATAAGGAACGGCTGATCGACCTGAACAAGGACCAGCGATTCAAATATATACTCATTTTCAAGAACGAGGGACGACAGGCGGGCGCTTCTTTGAGTCATCCGCACTCGCAGCTTATTGCTACGCCGGTCACACCGAAGAGAGTGCGGGAAGAACTGATAGGAGCAAAGGAATACTTCAACTACAAGGACCGTTGCGTGTTTTGCGACATTATGCGGGAAGAACTTTCGCAAGAATCCAGAATCGTTTATGAAAACAAGGGGTTCCTCGTTTTCTGTCCGTTTGCGGCGCGGTTTCCGTTCGAACTGTGGATCATGCCGAAACGGCACAACCCCGATTTTTACACGATCAATTATGAGGAGATGCTGCAACTCGGCGACGCCTTCATTGCGGTCATGAAAAAGCTTGCAGTCGCCCTGAACCAGCCTCAATATAATTTCATTTTGCATACGGGGCCGGTCCGCTGGCCCAGAATGGGTTACTGGGTCACGCTTGACGTGGACTTCCACTGGCACATCGAGATCATGCCGAGACTTACTCTTGTCGCGGGCTTTGAGTGGGGCACCGGCTTCTTTATCAACCCCACCATACCCGAGGAAGCCGCAAAATATCTTCGGGAGGTTGAGGCTTGAGTTCCGCCTCACTAACCTTCCTCTGGCACATGCACCAGCCTTTTTATCTCGACCGGCGCAGCGGCGAATTGTCTATGCCCTGGGTACGATTGCATGCAATCAAGGGGTATTACGACATGGCGTCACTGCTCGAGGATTTTCCGGAAATCCGGGCGACCTTCAATATTGTTCCCTCTCTCATTACCCAACTGTTCGCATACCTCGACGGCGCCGCCAAAGAGATTTTTTACGAACACAGCCTTGTCCCGGCAAGAGAACTCAGCCTCGAGCAGAAAAAATTTATCCTTGGGGCATTCTTCCAAGCGAACTGGAACAACATGATACGTCCGTATCAGCGCTACTGGGAACTTTTGTGCGAACGAGGCCTGAACGTCAAGCCGTCGATGATAACCGACGACATTGCGAGAAGGTTTCCGACGCAGGCATATCTCGACCTGCAAGTGTGGTCCAATCTGACGTGGTTCGGCTACAGAGCGCGAAAGCGTTTCCCATTCCTGAACGAATTATTCAACAAGGGGCGCTATTTCACTGAAGAAGAAAAACAAGAGGTCCTGGCGGCCCAGATTCGAATAATTGAGGAAATTATCCCCCTGTATCGTCGGATGGAGGAAAGGGGACAGGTGGAACTGACAACCAGCCCGTTTTATCATCCGATTCTTCCCCTTCTCTGTGACTCGGAATTCGCGTTGCGCGCGATGCCGGGCGCGCGTCTGCCGCAGCGTTATCTTCATCCGGAAGACGCAGAGACACAGATACGGAACGCCGTGGCCTTTCACGCGGAGAATTTCGGGCGCCCGCCACGGGGAATGTGGCCGTCCGAGGGTTCCGTATGTCCCGAACTGATTCCGATGCTTGCGGAAGCAGGAATCAAATGGATAGCGACCGACGAGGGGATTCTCGCGCAAACGCTGAAAACTTTTACTATTTACGAGCATTTGTACTATCCGTATCGGGCGAGGCGCCGGGATTCGGAGGTCGATATAATCTTCCGGGACCGGGGCTTGTCGGACATGTTGGGTTTCTCGTACTCGCGCGCCAGCGCGAGGGAGGCCAGCGCCGATTTTTTGTTTCGGCTTCGGCAAATAGCCCGCCATCATTCCCACTCCGGCCGAACACCTATCGTGCCCGTCATTCTCGACGGAGAAAACGCATGGGAATATTATCCGGACGGCGGCGAGAATTTCTTATCCCGAACCTACGAGGCACTGAGCACGGACGAAATGGTCCAGACGGTCAGAGTAAGCGATTACCTGCAAGAAAATGCCGAACGGCGTCTCCTCAACGACCTGCACACCGGTTCCTGGATCGGACATAATTTTGACATCTGGATCGGCGACTACGAGGAAAACGACGCTTGGAACTGTCTGAACAAGACGAGACAATTTCTCAGCACATTCTCCGAGACGCACGGAAACGAGCATCCTCAACTCGCCATGGCCTGGGAGGAATTGTACGCCGCCGAGGGAAGCGATTGGTTCTGGTGGTACGGTCCGGATTTTTCAACTGATAACGACGTGGAATTCGACCGGCTGTTCCGCATGCATCTTCAGAATGTGTTCACAATGGCAGGTCAGGAAATTCCGCACTACCTCTCGGCGTCTCTGCTGCGCGAGAAAAAGGCGCCGGCCGGCACTGTTCCCACGTTGCTGATCAGCCCGACGCTCGACGGAAAAGTAACTCACTTTTACGAATGGCAAGGCGCCGGATGCTACACGTGCAGCCGCGGAGATGCAGCGATCGCTCTCGGTTGCCGCTATCTCACACGGATATATTACGGGTTTGACGTTGACAACTTGTACATGCGGTTCGACCTGTACCTGGAGGAGGGCATTCGGCCCGAAGACGCAAACGTGAACCTGGAGGTCTGCTTTCTCCGGCCCCGACCGCAACGGCTCACGATGCCGTTGTATTTCGAACTGGCAAAGGAGCGGCTGTTCACTCTGGAACAAAGCGACAATGGAATTGACTTCGAGCGAATACGGCAATACGACACGGTAAAATGGAACACGGTGCTCGAACTCGCAATACCATTTCAGGACCTTGGCTTGCGCCCTGATGAGGAAGCTGAGTTTTTCGTCAGCCTGAAGAATGACAGAATCGAAATCATGCGTTTTCCGCGGGAGACGTCATTGAGCCTCACAGTTCCGGACAAAGATTTCGAAGCCAAAATGTGGGTAGTGTGAGAATATTCGGAAAATCCATCGACGATACACCGGAGATGATAAAATCGTTCGGATGACTCGTTCGCTTTCGAGCAAGAGCGTCCGAACGTTGGACCGGAGAAACGAGCGTCTGGTTAGTCGGTTGGCGGGAATCCGGAGGGCGGCGCTATCATGATAAAGTCCTCGCATCGCATAGCGATAGTCGGACCGGGCGCGATAGGCTGCCTGTTTGGCGCACTGCTTCGGGAAGCGGGCCATCAGGTAATTATGCTCGATAACCAGGCCGACCGAGCCTCAAAAATAGACCGGGACGGGATTCATATCAAGGGCATTTCAGGCAGCCGGGTTGTAAGGGTCACCGCGAGTTCATCTCCGAAAGACATAGCCGATTGCGAACTCGTCATATTAGCCACAAAATCATACGATACCGAAGTCGCGGTCAACACCATTGCAAAAACGATTCTTCCTTCAACGCCCGTATTGACTCTTCAAAACGGCCTCGGCAATGTTGAGATCATCCGTCGCGTTGTGGGAGAAAAACGAACGATTGGAGGAATTACGTCACACGGCGCCACGCTTGTATCGCCCGGTTCAATCATTCACGCCGGCGCCGGAAAGACGATCATCGGCACGCCTTCAAACCTTGAAACGGAACACGTGAGGCTGGTAAAAGAAATCCTCCGGAGCGCCTCATTCAACCCGCAGATTTCAGAAGACCTCGAGGCGACCATCTGGGGTAAGCTCATCATAAACGTGGGAATAAACGCCCTCACTGCCATAACGCGCCTGAACAACGGGCGGCTCCTCGAATTCGAAAGCGCCCGTGCGGCTATGAAAGACGTTGTCGCAGAAGCGTTCTCTGTCGCAACGGCAAAGCGCATCCATCTCCCATACGAAGACCCGCTTGGTCAGGTTGAAGAGGTGTGCCGGCTGACTGCAAAGAACGTTTCTTCAATGCTGCAGGATATTCTGGCCCGCAGGAGAACGGAAATTGACGCCATCAATGGAGCAGTGGCCAGGCTCGGTGGCGAACTGGGCGTGCCGACCCCCGTGAACAGTACGCTCGCCTCCCTGGTGCGAACGATAGAGGCGAGTTACGACCTGCAGGTGGGCGGGCAATGAGAGCGCCCGGTTATTTTTCGCAGGCGGAACGGATGAAATCGACGATATCGCGCGTATCGGTCCCGGGTCCGAACAGGGCGGCGACTCCCAAGTCGAGCAGCGCCTGCCTGTCCTCTTCCGGAATGATTCCGCCGCCGGTGAGGAGTATATGGTCAGCGCCACGGGCGCGAAGCAGGTCCATGACTCGGCGAAAGAGCGTCATATGCGCACCCGAGAGAATGGAAAGGCCGATTACATTCACATCTTCCTGTATGGCTGTTTCGACAATCATTTCCGGAGTTTGATGAAGGCCGGAGTATATGACTTCCATCCCGGCGTCCCTCAAAGCCGCCGCAACCACTTTGACGCCACGGTCGTGCCCGTCAAGCCCGGGTTTTGCCACCAGCACACGAATTTTTCTTTGCGATTCCATGACTGTCCGTGCGACTTGATTATGACTTCAGATCGGACGAAAAGGCCGGTGCGCCGCTGTGGAATGGGGTCATTTGCGATCCAACGCCGACCTAATCAACGACAGAATATAACAAATCGCGGTTCATTTGTCAAAGACCGCAACACGAGACGAAGCGATGGTGCGACGGCTTGCTTCGGATAAATTGGAAAATGACTTCCCCGGAGAAATTCAAAAGCTTGGGCGACCTCATTACCTTTCATCTCGAGCTTCACAAGGGATGCCGCCCGCCAGACATCTACAAGCTTCTCCATCAATCTGTTTTTGGTCCGGAACATCTGGGAAGGTACCTATCGGAGAGCACGATACGGGAAGAAATGAAGACCCCTTTTTTCGAGCGAGAATCGCTTGTGGAGCCCATCTCGGTAGACGGAGGGGCGTGCCGAATCAACTTGCGCCCGGCCGCACAACAGGGTATCGCCGCTAATGTTCTAGCCACGGCTGTCCGTCAATCGACGACTACGTTCGACCGGGACATGAAGCGCTTTTCCCGAGTGTGGCTTGAAGCTGAGCGATTGCTGAAACGATGGCCGCGGAAGCGTTTCAGCGAAGAGGAAATCGAACGCTTCTCCCGCATGGTCGAAGCGAGGAAGTTCCCACCCCTCCACCACTCGGATTCATACAGGAAGTACAACCGTCCGGCATACCGGGTTCTGGCAAGAGACGAACTCGATTTTCTTATACCGCGGCCGCGAGATTCCGGTCAATAGCGCTGAGAACCGTCTTGCGGTTCCGGTGGTTCTTTTCATAATCGCGGATAGCCGCCAGTTCCTGGGGCTGCAAATCATCCAGATGCTCGACCACTTCGCCGACGGTCAGGTTATCATAGCCGGGAATGATTCGGGCTTCGTCCAACTCCTTGTCGATTTGCCGAATGATCCGAATGCGATTGTAGTGATGACGCTCGTATTCTCTGACGATTTCCAGTTGCTTCATCGAGAGCTTTTTGATTTGGTCGATGACCTCGGTCACCGGCAGGTCGTCGTAGCCCGGGATGAGCCGATCGACTTCATTGGCCGACGGCAGCCGTGGTTTCACATTAAGCGCGACGAGCAGCGCCCTGGCCAAGCTCTCTTCCTTCTGGTCCAAGCGTTCCCCACGTTCGACGAGTTTCTCAAAGGACTCCTTGACGGATTCGGGAAGTTCGGCAAGCTCTTCTCGCACCATCTCGATTACGCCTATGCCGGCGTAACATGCTTTTTTGAGAATTCCCGATGCATTCATCTGTCTTCTCTCCTCCTTTCGCTGCTTTCAATCAGTGCGAACCGGAAACCTGATCCTGCAACGCGTGCAGGCGGAAAGTCTTTTTAGAATTATAACGCAATGCGTCAATCGTGTCAAGAATACCCCCGGAGAGGACACTCTTCATCGGGCGCGCTTGCCGGACGCGAAGGCGCGGGGGAAACATCAACTTTCGGCTGCCAGCGAGCGAACGATCAGCGGGGCGACGTCGAGAATTGATTGGATGGGCGGAGCAGTTAACGCCAGGGGACCCCAGATGAGAACCGGCACGGGATTGGAGGTGTGCCGCGAGGTAGATACGTCTTCAAGATTTCCGTGATCGCTTGTGAGGATAACCGAGGTTTCGGTCAAGTCGACGGTATTCAGAACCGCCAGCAGAAATTCGTCAAGCTTTTCAGCCTCTTGTATCGCCCGGTCGAGACTGCCGCTGTGTCCGGCGACGTCGCTTTGAAAATATTCGTAGAGGCAAAAATGGTATCGGGCAGCGCACCGACCAAGAATTTCTCCCGCCTCACGGGGCGTGAAGGCGGGCGCGTCAAACCCTTTTTCGATCAGGATGCGGTTAGTGAAGTCCTGATATATCGCGCGGCGCGCGAGGAGGTCTTCGAGCCCGAAAAAAGGAAGTGACGCAGCCATATTGGCGACAGTCGTCACGGAAACCCGAATCTTCAGGTTTTTCTCTAACGCTTCGAAGAAAAGCGGGTTGAACACATTTATGAACGCGGCGTTCAAGCCGTTATCCTTGACCTGCTTCAGAATGCTGTGCTCGTTTAGTATGGCTCGGAGCGGCTTGGTGGGAAAGCCGCTCAGATGCCGCCCAATGGCCTTGGCGGCATTAATCCCGGTCAGCAGTGCGGTCTGGCCGGTGGCGCTCTGCGGCAGCCCCTCGACATCCAGGGACGCGTCGGCCCTCAGCGCCAATCCGCCGTGCGTTGCGCTGTCCGAACCGGCATCGAGAAAATCGAGGAATACCCGCGAAGGCAATGATGCGAACGGGTTCTTCGACGGGTCCCTCTCCCCTACGCCAAGACCATCGATAAATATCAAGAGAATACGCATGGAATCAGAAGGCGCTGCGACACGATCCCGGAGCTCGCGAACGTGTCCGAATTGCGGTACGGTGGGTCGCACGCTTTTGCCCCGCTCAGAGAATAGTCCGCCAATCGCCGGAACGACGAACAGGCATGGCAGTTCGAATGCCGACCATGAGTGTGTCCGATGATTCGATTTGCGCTAATTCCGGGGACACGGAACCCAGAAATCCATGTCCCCGGAATTAGGCTTCGGTTTTCCGAAGGAACCTTCATAAATAATTATTGGACAGACTCACCATAGAGAGTGTCCCACGGTCGATTCTGAGGGTTGTTCGCTTCGGGGACAGTCCCGATTCTACGGCACTTCGTGCCCGTAAATCTGGGACAGTCCCCTTCGCTCGGCAACCGTGGGACAGGCTCCATAGCCCTTTTCAGGAAAATGTGATTCGCCGGGTTGATTCGTTGCGCTCGTTTCACGAACAACATGAGAACGATATTTAACGTTACCGGCACACCCCGGGGAATGTCAAGGGAAGACGGTTCAGCGACATGGCGGCTCCCGGCTCGCAAGATGCCGCCGTCATTTGACTTTGAACAAAACGAGAAGATATAATAAAAGCCTTGTTAGTACAGTATATTGTGCGATTCAATAACTCTCCGAGAAGAAACGCCATGGCAGCAAAGAAAACGGAAAGCAAGAAGACAGAATCGTATATAGTAATATTACAGGAACGGTGCAAGAGTTGCGGATTCTGTGTGGATACGTGCCCCCTCGGGTGCATCGTGATTGACACCACGATAAACTCACAGGGTTATCATCCCGCCAGGTTCGAGGGCAACGGCCGATGCACCGGGTGTTGCTTGTGCGCCGAAGTCTGCCCCGACACAGCCATCGAGGTATTCAAGTAAAAGGGGTCGGCAAATCGGAATTCGCCGAAGAGCTGGAAAACGTGCAGAGGTGTATAAATGAGTGAGCAACAATTAGTTAAGGGGAATACTGCTCTGGCTGAAGCGGCCATACAAGCCGGATGCCGTTACTACTTCGGCTACCCTATAACTCCGCAGAACGATATTCCGGAATATCTTTCCGAACATCTTCCAAAAGCTGGAGGAATCTTCATTCAGGCGGAAAGCGAGATCGCCTCGATCAACATGGTGATGGGAACCGCCGCCACCGGCTCGCGAGTGATGACATCGTCTTCGGGCCCGGGCATTTCTCTCATGCAGGAAGGCATGTCGTATATGGCGGGAAGCGAGATTCCGGGCCTCGTGGTGAACATTATGAGGTGCGGCCCCGGCCTGGGCGGCATTTCTCCCACACAGGGAGATTATTTTCAGGCGACGAGAGGCGGGGGTCACGGCGACTATTACAATATCGTTCTGGCGCCTGCGTCGGTCCAGGAGATGTTCGACCTCACCATCAAGGCATTTGAATTATCGGACAAATACCGGAATCCGGCAATGATACTGGCAGACGCCATCCTTGGCCAGATGAAGGAGCCGGCGGTTCTTGAGCCCCGCGAGCCGGTGAGGCGCTACGACAAGCCATGGGCCTTGACCGGCGCAATCGGCCGGAAACCGCAGTACTTAAAAACCCTTTATCTGAGCGATGGCGAGCAGGAAGCCCATAACCTTGAGCTCAAGAACAAGTATGACGAGATTCGTGAAAAAGAGGTTATATACGAGGGAAAAGACGTTGAGGGGGCAGAGCTGCTGGTTGTCGCCTTCGGAACGGCATCCAGGATCGTGAAGACCGCAATGGCACTCGCGAAAAATGAGGGATTACGGGTCGGCCTGATTCGTCCCATAACGCTTTTTCCGTTCCCGTCGAAGGCCATTTACGAGGCCTCCAAAAAGACAGGAAAAGTGCTCGTGGTCGAGATGAACACGGGACAAATGCTGACCGACGTGCAAGTCTGCGCGCATCGGGCGGCCGAGATATTTTTCTATGGGCGTCCCGGCGGCGGAGTGCCGACACCCGAAGAAGTTCTCGAAGAAATGAAAAGGAGCATCAATGCCGAAGCAAGTATTCAAGCGTCCGGAGACACTGTCGGATAAGCCGACTCATTTTTGTCCGGGTTGCACGCACGGAACGGCTCATCGCCTGGTCGCCGAAGCCATTGACCATTTCGGTTTGAGAGAGAAGACTATCGGTGTAGCCTGCGTGGGATGCGCGGTCTTCATGTATGACTATTTCAACGTCGACGTGATCGAGGCCCCCCATGGACGGGCTCCCGCCGTCGCAACCGGTGTGAAGCGTTCGCTGCCGGACACAATCGTGTTCACGTACCAGGGGGACGGAGACCTGGCGGCCATCGGAACATCCGAAATAATTCACACGGCGAACCGCGGCGAGAATATCACCGTCATCTTCGTCAACAACACGGTTTACGGAATGACCGGCGGTCAGATGGCGCCCACGACGCTGCTGGGGCAACAGACCACCACGAGCCCGTACGGGCGGGACTTCCGAACCGACGGGTATCCGATTCGCATGGCGGAAATGCTGGCTACCCTGGAGGGCGTGGCCTACTCGGTTCGCGTGTCGCTTCACAATGCAAAAGCCGTGCTGAACGCAAAGAAGGCGATTCGGAAAGCGTTTGAGATGCAGGTGAACGAGATGGGTTTTTCGTTGGTGGAAGTGCTTTCGGCCTGTCATACCAACTGGCGTGTGTCTCCACTCGAAGGACAACGGAAAGTGGAAGAGGAAATGATTCCCTATTTCCCTCTCGGAGTGTACAAGGAACGCACCGGCAAGGACTTTCTGTAACGCAACGGATTTTCCGCACGCTCTATCTTCAACAAAGAGAGAAGGCTGATGTATACCGACGTAATAATGGCCGGATTCGGTGGCCAGGGGATCATGCTTATCGGTGACATCCTTGCGTATGCCGCCATGATGGAAGGCAAGCGCGTGACGTATATGCCCACCTACGGGGTTGAAATGCGCGGCGGCACCGCCAACTGCACGATCATGATTTCCGACGAAGAAATCGGTTCGCCGATGACGGGACATCCCCACTCGGTCATTGTCATGAACGGGCCGTCGCTGGTCAAGTTTCAGCCGCGAGTCAGGGCGGGCGGTTTTTTGCTGGTGAACACATCGCTTATCGACGCCGAGCAGGTGACTCGAACCGACATCGACACGCTGCTTTTGCCGACAAACGATATTGCGCTTGAATTGGGAAACGGGAAGATGGCCAATATGGTGGCGCTCGGCGGTTACGCGGAGAGAACGCAGGTGGTTTCCCTCGAAAGCGTCAAAAACGCTCTGCCAAAGGCGATTGCAGAACGTTATCACAAAACTATCCCAATGAATATCAAGGCGATAGAGACAGGGGCGCAGCTTGCGCGAAGAGGATAGCATGGCTGAAATTCACGAGATGCATATCGGCGAGAAGGTGAAGCAGCTCCGACAGGAAAAAGGGATGTCCTTGCCCGAACTTGCCGAGAAATCGGGTTTCTCGTCCGCGCTGTTGTCGCAGATCGAGAACCACATGATTTCCCCGCCGCTCGGCACGTTGATCAAGCTGGGGCAGGCAATGGAAGTCCCAATCGGATATTTTTTCGAAGACAAATCGGAAGCGCCGTTTGTTATAGTCCGCTCGAACGAACGCCGTCACGTCTCGCGTGTGGCCTCGAAGGAAGGCGTAAAATTCGGTTATTCCTATGAGTCACTCGCCCAGGATAAGAAAAACCGCTGCATGGAACCGTTTCTGGTGACGCTGGAGCCGGCGACAAAAAAAGATCGGAACGCATATTCCCATGAGGGCGAGGAGTTCATTTTTGTGCTCGAGGGCGAGATGGAGGTCACGCTCGAGGACCACACCGACGTGCTCAGACCCGGCGATTGTATTTATTTCGACTCGAAGCTTCGTCATCGCGTGGAATGCGTCGGTGACAAAGAGACGACGATTTTGGCGGTAATTCACGCCACGCATAAGTAAAATCCGCAACAAGCGGCGATTTTCCATTGTCTTTCCGATTTATCACGAAACTTCGAGCGCCTATCTGGCGATTTGGACCGCCGCCACATCAATCGTGAGGGTAGTTTCTTTCTGCATCGAGGCGCCAAGCCGGTTTCACAGCTTTGTGAGACTGTCCGGTAACTGCTTGCGAAGGTGGCTATCCCAAGAATTACGGACGCGAAATCCCGCGCAATCCGCGGCATAGATTCGGGGCTGTCCACTGTGCAGAGAACCGCGATATAGAAGTGTCGGACACGCTCTCTGTCCTCTTTCGCATCTTCATTCCTGTCATTTTCCCCTCGTTTCGGGAGTAAAAAAATGATGCCCTTGCTGGTCAGCATGCTTAAACCAGTTGATTCTCCGTCGACGCAGACCGCATGCTTCCTGCAGGAAGGATAATTTCGACGGTCGTCCCCTCGTTGACCCTGCTCTGCACTTGCAAGGACCCGCCGTGAGCCTCGATGATCTTTCTGCAGATTGGAATGCCGAGTCCGGTGCCTTGCACTTTTGTCGTGAAGAAAGGCTCATGAACGCGGGCAAGTGTTTCCGCGTCCATTCCGCAGCCGGTGTCGGAAACTTCCACCTTCAGGAAGGAGAGGCCATTGGAATCCATGAATCGCGAAGAAACGCTGATTTTTCCGCCGTCGGGCATAGATTCCGCGGCGTTTTCCAGCAGATTCACGAAGACTCGGGTGAGCTTGTCCGCGTCGAAAAGAATCTCCCTGTCCCCATCTTCCAGGTTTATTTCTGTCCCCAGATTGTGAAATCTGTGACGCACCGAGTCCATTGCGCTCCGCACAATCTCGTCAATGGCCCATAATGAGTACTGTAAATGAAGTGGTCGGGAATATTCCAGCAACTCGCTTACGATGACATCGAGTCGTGAAACTCCGTGACGTATCTCATCCAGCACTTCTTGTTTCTCGGAGTCTTCTCCGAGCTGTCTGCGAAGCTCATCGACGCCCATGCGGATGTTTTGCAAGGGGTTTCTGAGATCGTGCGCGACGACGGAAATCATCTGTCCCAGCGCCGCCATTCTCTCAGCCTGCTGGAGTTCCGCCACTTTCTTCTTGACGGTTTCCTCGAGGTTTTCCGCGAGCAGCCGATAGCGATTCTCGGATTTGCGCAATTCCTCCTCGTTCTGTTTCAGGGACCGAAACAAGAGGTTGTACGGCTCTCTGAGGGCAGTGACAACAATCGCCTTGTAGATAAGATAGAACGAGACTATTTTGAGCATGTGCCCGAGCAGGTTCCAGTGGCCGAAAGGGTCTGCGTACAATGTGAACGATAGCTCGGCGACAATGGTCACGCCGACGGATGCGAGGAGCAGGCGGAAGACACGTGTGTGGAGAGCGCGCCGCTTTCGCACTAACAAGACAATGGAGCAGCCAAGAATAATGCAAACCGCGTACTCGCTCCAAACCTTGAACGGCGTTAATCCTTCCCCATCTATGAAGCAGGCCGGGAATATGTCCCAGGAAAAGATAGAGCCAACGACTGCAGCGAAGATGACCGTGTAAACCCCAATCAGAAAGCGGATTGGCAATGAGCGGCCGAAAACCAGCGGCGCGCACAGAAGCGTGACGCTTTCAACATACCGGGCGGCAATCCAGAGTTGAGTAGGCAAGTTGCTTCCGTATCCGGGAAATACTCCCATCCCCGTATACGCAAGCGTATGAAGCAGGTCGATAGCCCCCACGCACAGATAGCCTATGCCCAACAGTAGCAGGTAGCCGGCGTCCGCAAAGCGACGCGAGTTCCAGGCAATGATGAAGATGCTGCCGGCAACGACAACACTGAACAGTTCGGCCAGGCTGTGAAAAAGCAGGTAGCTGTAAAAACTTGTGAGGTAGAGACAAATGAGGACAGTGCTTCCCACCAAAACGCTCCGGGCGGAGACAGGAAGACCAAAACGATTCAAGCCCGACACGATTCTCGAGTGGGAAACGTCGGCAGGAGGAAAGGGCTTCCGCGATTGTGCCATATTTTGCGGTTTCTCGGGCAAACCAAATACCTCGCAATCCGTTTAATAAATTGTAAAAGTCGCAAGAATTATACAACAACCGTTTCTGCCAGGCAATATCTTTTTTGGGGGATTCACGGAGGAGAGGAGGAGGTCGTCCCGAAGACCGAGCTTCAGGATTCCAGCCTCTCAAGGATATCACGGACGATCTTCAGCAACTGGTCAGCGCTGTATGGTTTGACAAGAACGGCGTCGGGCGCAAGTTCCTCGACCCCTTCCGGAAAAGCCGTCACGATTGTCACCGGGATTTGCGGGTAGAAGCTGCGCACATGATGTAGCAAGGCATCGCCGTCAATTCCCGGCATCTTTCGGTCTGTCAAAATAAGATGTATTTTCTGCTCTTTCAGGATATCGAGGGCCTCTTCGCCCGATGACGCGGCCAGAATTTGGAAGCCTTCGCCCTTCAAACACCGGATAATTTGTTTTTTCTGAACCTGGTCATCTTCGACCACAAGGATGATATGCTTTTGCATAACACCTTCCCTGACGAGTGAAAAACTTCCGGGAGTATGACGGGATGTGCTTTCTTGTCCGAATGCTCGGCGGGAACCGCCCGCGCTCGGAAGATATGAAACTATGTCAGAAACAGGGTCGGATGTAAAGCTATCGCCTGAAATATATTTGAAGTGAACTATTTATAATTACGAAGCGCATCGGGTTTTGCGTCGTCTCACTTGAAAGCAGGAAAAACTCAGTCACTCGCCTTGAGGACTCCAATAATTACGTCTCTCATTTTTTCAATCGATACCTGCATCGTGTCGATCACATCGAGCGGGTCATGGCCACCGTTTGTTACCTCGAGCAGCCAGGGCCCGCGATACCCTTTTCCCAACAGGAACTCGAGCACCATGCGCCAATCGATACCCGCCGTGAAAGGGGGTTTGTGTTCGTCGTATCTGCCGTTGTTATCCGAGAGGTGAGTGTTTATGAAGGGATGACGAACATGTCGGAACATTTCATACGTTCCCGGAGTAATATTGGCGTGGCTGGAATCGAAGCAAATGCCAGCCACGTTGGGGTCGACAGTCTCGAGCAATTTCAGGAAGTGCTCTTGGGTCCCCCCGACCTCGTTGGCCCACTGGTTTTCTATCGCTATCTTGACGCCGTTATCATGGGCGGCGCGCTGAATGACCTCAAAGCTCTGAATGCTCTTCGACAGGCGGATGTCGTGCTCGGTCCTGGCATCCTCTCCTTCGCTCGCCAGGGCGCGGCCCGGATGGACAACCACCAATTCGCCGTTCACCTCGCGACAGCGTTCGAGCGTGAGTATCACGTCGTTCACACTGCTTTCGCGAACGTGCTCGTTCTCGGATGAGATATCCCACTGTGCTTCGCAGGGGGCATGGAAAGAGCGAATGCGCACGCCGTTTGCCTCCGCCATAGCTTTCAGTTCGGACGCCATTGAGGGAGAGTATATGTCGAACCACGGGAGATGACTCCAGATTTCGAGAAACGAGAATCCGTGGCCGGCAACAGTCCTGATCTCTCTTTCACTGAGGGGGTCCCAAAACAAATCCGACGCCAGCCCGAACTCGAGATTGATATTTGGTATCTCCATAGCGTTCATCCTTTCAATGGATTCCATTGAACTTGCGGTCTTTAATGATATCATGCGCATCCCGGCAAGCGCCAGAGGGGATTTGCGAATGTCGTGGGGTCGATGCAAACAGGAAACCGCCGAGTTATATCACCGCGAATCTGTTGACAAGCCTCCAAATTGTGGGATAGGCTAGGACCGCTTTTTCAGATTTTCTGAACTTGTCTCCCAGCGGAGATTCGGGGGTGCGACATGAAGCGAGTGAAATTAGGCGGCAGCGGCATAGCAGTGACCGAATTGTGCTTCGGCACGTTGACAATGAGCTGGCTGCAGGCGAATCTTTCTCCCGAGGAAGGGGCTCCGGTTATTCGTCGCGCCTTGGACCTCGGAGTCGATTTCGTCGACACGGCGCAGGCGTATCGGACCTATGACCATGTGGCCGCCGCCATAAAAGGGAGAAAGCGCAGACCGGTGATCGCAACCAAGTCCCACGCGAGAACATATGACGACATGGGGGCTGCCGTCGAGGAAGCCCTGGAAGCAATGAGCTTGGATTACATCGACCTTTTTCTGCTCCATCTCATCCGTTCGGAGCAGGACTTGCTCGAGCGCAGAGAGTCGCTCGATTGCCTCATCGAGTACAAGGAGAAAGGGTTGATACGAGCGATCGGATTCTCTACGCATACCATCGAGGGTCTCAGGCCGGCCCTCACACGTCCCGAGCTGGAAGTCGCCCTGCCCTGCATTAACCGCAAAGGCCTCGGCGTGAATGACGGCACGCTCGAAGAACAGCTTCCTGTCCTGCGTGAGTTAGATGCCCAAGGCACGGGGATCTATGCGATGAAACCCCTTGCGGGAGGCCATCTTTTCGGCGATGTGACCGATTCTTTGAATTTTGTCAGAAACCTGGAAGCGGTGGATTCTCTTGCGGTCGGCATGAAGAGCGAGGCCGAGGTCGAGATGAACGTGCGCATCTTCAATGACCAGCCCGTGCCCGCCGACATTCGGGAAAGGGCGAGACAGGTTCCCAAAAAACTCATCATTTATCACCGTATCTGCCAGGGGTGCGGCTCCTGTGTCGAGCATTGCGACCAAGGAGCGCTGACGATGGTGGATGAGAGACCGGTCGTCGACGAGACAAAATGCATCCTCTGCGGATACTGCGCCGAGGAGTGTCCCGTCTTTGGCATCCGCGTCGTTTAGCGTTCCGGATTTTCCTTCCAAGAAGAGACATGGGGAGACGTCCACATGAAGATTGCAGCGTACGTTGACAAAGGAGAGATGGAAATTCGCGAGATTCCGACTCCGAGACCGCAGGACGACGAACTTCTCGTGAAAATGTCATACTGCGGAATTTGCGGGTCGGACATCCATCAGGTGCAATATGGGATGGAGGAGCCGGGTAACCTGAGGATGGGACATGAGGGCAGCGGGATTGTGGCGGAGGTCGGCAAGCGGGTGGAAGGCTGGAGCGAAGGCGACCGCGTTATCGTCAATCGTGTGCAGCCCTGCATGCGGTGCTGGCATTGCAACCATCGTCTGCCTCAGCTCTGTCGAAACAAAAAATGGGCGAGCAACGGAGAATATGCAGAATTCGTCACATGCGCGCCGCCTCACCTGTACCGTTTGCCGGATGAGGTTTCCCTTGAGGCAGCCACCCTGTGGAACCCTCTGACAAACGCCATCCACGCGGTTCAGGTTTCTTCCCAGCGATTGGATGACTTCGTCGTGGTGCTGGGAGCCGGGCCGGTCGGCCTCTTGACAATCGCGGCGGCCAAGCGGGCGGGAGCCCGGCCGGTCATCGCGAGCGAAATGCAGCCGAACAGGGCAGAAGCAGCGTGGAAAATGGGAGCGCGCCAGGTGCTGAATCCGTCGAAGGACAACATCATGGACGCATGCGTGAGGGTTCAAGAGGTTGGCGCCGACATAGTCTATGACTGCGCAGGTGGAGCGAATACGCTGCAGGAGGCAATCATGTACGCCCGCTGCGGAGGACAGGTTGTGCTGGTGGGCATTTATATGGAGTTTTTCGAATTCAGCACGATTCTCTGGGTAATGAAAGAGGTGAATATTCAAGCGTCCTTCGGGCACACCGGCCAGATACCGGCCGCCGTGGAGATGCTGCGGGACGGAACCGTAAATGAAAAGGACATAATAACAAGTGTCATACCGCTCGATGACCTGCCGCAGATGATGAAGAAATTGTTCGGCCCGAACGATGAAATCAAGGTGCTCGTACGGCTGTAGCGACGCTCACAGCAAGGAGCATTTTTCTGGTCTTGGAAGGATTGAAACAATGACGGAAGCCCCGAAGGTCACGCCTTCCCGCCGGGACCAACTAAGCCTGAAGACGCACATAAGCTACGGTGTTTCGCAATTCGGGCTGAATTGCGTGAACACCGCTCTCATGATCAACGTCATATTTCTGTATACGGTGGTTGTGAAATTCGACAATGTATTGTTGGGCATTATCCTTCTGGTCACTCAGGTGTGGGGCGCTGTTTGCGACCCGATCATGGGTCTCATCTCCGACAATACGACATGGCGCGCCGGTCGGCGGCGGCCGTATTTTTTGATAGGCAGCATACCCTACGGGATAACCTTTTTCTTAATCTTCTCGCCGCCTCAGCTTTCATCAACCGTCGTGATATTTTTCTATCTCATGATTATGACCTTGATCATGTTTACCTCGCGAAGCGTATTCGAGACACCGTATCTTGCGCTGGCTCCCGAGCTCACGCTTGATTACGATGAACGCACGAAACTGTCCGGATACAAACAACTTTTTGGAACACTCGGCGACGCGCAGGGGGCGATTCTTCCGTTCCTGCTTTTGGCTCTGTTCCATCAGGAACGGCGGCCGGCCCACTTGGTTTACGGCGCAATCGGCTGCGCTGCAATGATTGGCCTTGCAGTTGTCACGCATTGGGGAACGTTCGAGAACCCGCACCTGCGACGAAGCGCGAAAATCAGCGTAAGTGACTCCTTCAAGGCCCTTGCCAAGAACCAGCCATACCTCATTTTTTTGTTTTCCAGCACGCTGGTGCAGGTTAGCAATAATATTGTGACCTTTCTTGTGGTCTTTATCGCCACCTATTGGTTCGGAGATGAACAGCTTGCAATGAGGTTCTTCCTCGTGTTTTTTGTCGGATGTGTGTGCGCGGTTCCTCTCTGGGTGCGATTGGCCAACGCCATTGGAAAGAAATGGGCCTATGTCAGCGATTTGACCGGATACGGCATGCTTCTCTGCGCCATCCTCTTTCTGGCACGGGATGCTCGCCTGGCCGCGACGGTGGTCATGTTCCTGGCGGGAATGTTCAATGTCGGGCTGTGGGTGCTGTCGGGAACAATTCAACCGGATATTATCGAGTGGGACGAATACCACACCGGAAAGCGGCGGGAAGGGGTGTACTCGAGTATCTGGACCGTTATGAACAAAGTAGGTGTCGGGATTGCAGCCCTTTTCACGAACCTTGCCATAAGGGCGATTCATTTGGACCCCGAACTTCCTGCCCAAACAGAAGCCACACTTGCAAAATTAATACTTGTGTTCGGGCCCATCCCGGGAGCGTTGCTCTTCATCGGCGCACTGGGGTTCCTCCTCTACCCCATCTCCAAACGGAAACACCAAGAAATCCGCAGAGCCATAGAAACGAGAGCGCAGGCGTTGCCCGAAAATTGAGGATACGCGGTCTCCCCGCCCCTGCAAGCCACAGAGTCCCCAAAGAGAACTCATGAAACTGGCCGCTTTACAGTTCTGCCCCAAGTAGGTCAACAAATCGCCTAGAATCGCTTCCTGTCACGAAACCGGTGGCGAATTTGCCGGAATTGCGACAAGATATAGGAAGGTGAAGACGTGGTTACGGACAGCGTAACAATTGTCTTCTTGTTACTCGAGAGTTCGGAGGACTGACGGACCATGAATTCTTTTGAACGGCACGTGGAAGCCCTTACGGGCCAAGAGGGTATATATGCCAGCGGCTTGGAAATATTGCAGGTGAACCTCGGCCTGCTCTGCAATCAGCAATGCGCCCATTGCCACCTGGAAGCTTCGCCTCGCCGGACCGAATTGATGGAATGGGGCGCCATGGAGCAAATTATTGGGATCGCATCCGATTTGAGGCTCCAACTGATTGACATAACAGGCGGGGCGCCCGAGCTCAATCCCAACTTTCGACGCTTTGTGGAAACACTGCGGCATCTGGGCCTCAAGGTACAGGTTCGGACGAACCTCACGGTTCTAGTTGAACCAAACATGGACACAGTGCCGGAATGGCTGCGGGAACAGGGCGTTGACCTGGTTGCATCTCTCCCCTGCTATCTTGAAGAGAACATTTGCGCCCAACGCGGCAAAGATGTATACGGTAAGAGTATTGAAGCTGTTCGGCGTTTGAACGAGGTGGGATATGGCTCAGGGTCCGAACCGTCCCTGAGCCTGGTGTACAATCCGGGCGGACCCTTCTTGCCGCCCCGGCAGGAGGACCTCGAAGCAGAATACAGACGCGAGCTGGAATCCCGCTTCGGCCTGAGATTTTCGAGCCTTCTCACAATAACGAACATGCCCATAGGCCGCTTTTGGACAACCCTCGTCCAACAGAAGGAAGCGGACGAATATCTTCGACTTCTGAGAGAATCCTTCAACCCCAGAACTTTGGAAAAACTGATGTGCAAGCACCAGGTCAGTGTCGGATGGGACGGGCGCTTGTACGATTGCGATTTTAATTTGGCGCTCGGCCTCGAGACGGAAGAAAACGCGCCGAGCAATCTTAGCGAGTTTGACGAATCTGTTTTGGGACGGCGCAAAATCGTGACCGCAGACCACTGTTTCGGCTGCGCGGCCGGCTGTGGCTCGTCGTGCAGCGGTGTCCTCGTGTGACCGCGCGAGGCTGACGGAGTCGAACAGCAGGAAACCATTCCTTTGCGAATCGGCAAAAATGAGGATATTATTGTAAAGATATTGAGAAATGGATGACATCGTTGCGAGGGCACTCGAGCGCGACGGAATAGATATTTGGTTGAACTCCACGGCAAAACGTGTTATAACATCCAATAGTGAAAAGGTGATACACATTGACAGAGCGGGGAAGCTCGAGACGATTGCGGTGGACGAGATTCTCATCGGAGCAACCATCGTTGCGTGTCATGCCGGCGAGATGATAAGTGAGATTACGCCGGCAATGGTCGGCAAGACGGGGCTCGGGACCATCGCGAATGTTATCCACCCATATCCGAACGGGGCCCAGGCAATCAAGCAAGAGAGCCGACGCGTACAATCGAAACACGGCTCACGCCGTTTTTGAAGAAGCTGTTAGCTCGCATGTTGTTCTGGCAGCGATAAAGCGCTCGAGAGGAGGTGACCGATAGAGAAAACCGATGTGCCGAAGTCGGAGTTTTTCTGGATGGAGCAGAGTATGAGAGATACGAGATTGAAAGGAGTGGCACATGGGTAAGTTCATTTTCTTTTTCATTCTTGTTGCGGCGCTTAGTTTTCCCATTTTCGGCTGCGCGGAAAAGGCGCCGGCGGAAAAGGCTCCTTCGATAGAAACCGAGGGTCTCGAGATGGAAGAACCCGCCGGCTCAGAGATGAAGCCGATGGAAGGCTCTGAGGCTAAACCGATGAAACCATCGGAGATGGAAGCCGTTGAAGAGGAGATGAAAGAAGAGACTTCCGGGATGATGGAAGAGGCCGAGGAAATGATGGAAGAGGGCGCGAAAACGGTGGAGGAAGAGGCCGAGGAAGCGGCGCAGAAGGCTGAGGAAGCAATGGAAGACCTCTCCGGAATGATGGAGGAGGGTTCGGCGAGCCAGTAAGACACAAGTCTGCATACGGAATCGATGGAGGCCGAAAAGTCCGGCAATTCACATTCGTGACTGGGCGGCGAAGCAACGTAATAGCTTGGTGGGGGCTGACAGGTCTTGCGCTTGTCGGTCTCCACATTTTTCTTGCAGTTATCTCACCCGAGTTTGCCTATGGCCGAGACCCCCTTCAGAAGCCGGTCATTCAATTGGTGTACCTCCAAGTGATTGCAGGCATCTTGTTTCTGCTGGTTGCCCGCGGGCTCGATACTAAGTGGACGGACAGAAGACTAGTGGCGTGGATAGTTGCCGTGGGACTGGCGCTTCGTCTTTGCATGTTTGCTTCCACGCCGATGTTGGAGGATGACTACTACCGCTATCTGTGGGACGGAGCCGTGTTTGCTCACGGAATGAACCCCTATTCATACGCTCCGCTCGACGTAATGGAAATGGGTGAAGATAGAAATGAGGTTCCTCCCGGCCTCAAACAACTGGCTTCCGAATCCGGGCTTATCGTTCATCGGGTAAACCATCCGGACTTGCGAACTATCTATCCGCTGGTGGCGCAGGGGGCTTTCTCGTTCGCTCATTGGATTCGTCCATGGAGCCTGGCAGCCTGGCGGCTTGTGCTCTTTTCACTTGACGCAATCGTCGTCATTCTTCTGGCAGTTATTCTTCGTTCTCTCCGACTGCCTCTCTCCATGCTGGTCATTTACTGGTGGAATCCGCTCCTGATAAAGGAGACATATAATTCAGGCCATATGGATCTGGTGACGCTCCCTTTTGTGCTGGGCGCGCTCATGCTTGCAGCGAATCGCAGACACGTAACGGCTGCGGGAGTGTTGGCAGTGGCGACCGGAGCGAAGCTGTGGCCGGCTGTGCTGCTGCCGCTGGCGCTGCGACCCCTTTTGTCAACTCCAAAACGGCTCGTTTTGGGGTTGCTTGTTTTCGGGAGCGTCTCGTTTGCTCTCTTTGTCCCCGTCTATCTTTCAGGCCTCGATTTTGGTTCGGGATTTGTCGCATACGGCAATAAATGGGAAATGAATGACGCGTTGTTCATGCTGCCGTTATGGGGATTCCGGTTTCTTGCCAGACTGCTCGGTGGCGAAATCGGCTGGGCCGGAATTGCCGCTCGCATCTTCGTCTCATTCGTACTGGTTGGCTGGGTGGCTTGGGTTTTGAGAAAGGAACCCACGAACGCCAAGGATTTGTGGGAGAAGGGACTATTCGTCGTCGCCGCAGTCTTTCTTTTGAGTCCGACACAGTTCCCCTGGTATTACGTCTGGTTGATTCCGTTTCTTGCAATCAGGCCGCGCTTTTCGCTTCTTCTATTGACCGCGCTGCTGCCTCTCTACTACCTGCGATTCTATTTTCTCGCTCATGGCAACGTGAACTTATTCGATCACGGTATTGTATGGCTGGAATTTGTTCCTGTCTGGATTTTATTGATTCGAGATTGGCATTTGGGCCGCCGAGGGCGAGCCGAAGTTTCGGAGGCGGTAACCTGAGATGAGAAGAAAAGCGATTGTCGCTGTCATAATACCCGCCTTCAACGAAGAGGTTTCGGTTGGAAAAGTCCTTTCCGCCATCCCCCCATGGGTCGATGATGTTATCGTGGTGGATAATGGCTCGACCGACCGGACACCCGAAATTGCGCGGGAGAACGGCGCGCGCGTCGTTTCTGAGCCGAAGCGCGGCTATGGTTCGGCCTGCCTGGCGGGCATCGCAGCGCTCGAGCATCCCGACGTGGTCATTTTTCTCGACGCCGACTTCAGCGACTATCCGGAGGAAATGCGCCTGCTTGTCGACCCGATAACCGAAAATGAGGTCGACATGGTGATCGGTTCGCGCGTGCTCGGCCGACACGAGGCGGGAGCGCTTACCCCTCAGGCGCGATTCGGAAACTGGTTGGCTTGCCTGCTCATGCGACTTCTGTGGCAAATAAGCTACACTGACCTCGGTCCCTTTCGGGCTGTTCGCTATTCCACTCTGAGGAAACTGAACATGAGCGACCCGAACTATGGTTGGACCGTGGAAATGCAAATCAAGGCGGCGCGGGCGGGAATCCGGGTGCGGGAGGTCCCCGTCAGTTATCGGCGACGCATCGGCAAGTCAAAGATATCCGGGACGGTCCGGGGCGTTATCGGCGCGGGGACCAAGATTCTCTACACGATTTTTCGAGCCGCGTTTCCGAGCTCGCCCGCCGCCAGCGAGAGAATGGGGCGGCGGGAGAAGCTGATAATCTTCACTCGCTACCCCGAACCCGGCAAGACGAAGACACGCCTGATCCCTGCCCTGGGGCCGGACGGCGCTGCGGGATTGCATCAATTGATGACCGAGCGCACGGTCATCCAAGCCGGGGATCTCAAACATGACCGCCCGGTCTGTCTCGAGGTTCGATACGAGGGCGGAAGCAAACGGCTCATGAAAAGATGGCTTGGACCCGCATTCGTGTACCGCCGGCAGGGAAAGGGCGATATCGGGCTGCGAATGGCCCGCGCGTTCGCAAAAGCATTCGAGGACGGGTTTTCGGGGGTTGTTCTCATCGGAACGGACTGCCCGGGACGGACCGCCGACACCCTGAAGGCTGCTTTTAAGTTGCTCGATAGATGTGACACCGTACTCGGCCCGGCCAGGGACGGCGGCTATCACCTGATCGGACTGCGCCGGATGGCTCCCGAATTATTCGCAAACATTCCGTGGGGAACCTCGAATGTTTTTCGGAAGACCATCGAGACCCTGAACGAAAAACGATTGTCACGGGCATTTGTGGAAACGCTGGATGATATCGACCGCCCCGAGGACCTCCGTGTCTTGGAAAGAGAGAAAGGAATGTGGAGCCGCTCAAGACGATCTTCGATTTCGGTTATCGTTCCGGCGCTTGATGAAGCCGATACGCTGCCTGAAGTTCTCGCGAGCACGGTCCCTGCTTCCGGCATCGAGCTCATCGTAGTCGATGGAGGGAGCACCGACCGCACTTCGGATACGGCAAGAGAGTTCAACGCCCGAGTAATCTCGTCCGAGCCCGGCAGGGCAAGGCAAATGAACGCGGGCGCGGCCGCGGCAAGCGGGGATGTTCTGCTCTTCCTGCACGCCGATACGCGACTTCCGAAAAAGTTCGACGAGCATGTTCGCTCAGCGTTGGATTCTCCCGCCACAGTGGGCGGAGCCTTCGAGCTTCGGATCGACTCTCTTTCCCCCTCGTTGCGTCTGATCGAGCGAGCGGTGAACTGGCGCTCCAGGCATCTTCAAATGCCCTACGGAGACCAGGGAATCTTCGTCCGTTCGACCGTATTCCATGAAATTGGAGGGTTTCCAGACAACCCCATTATGGAGGATTTTGAATTTGTGCGCCGGCTGAGGCGAAAGGGGAACATTGCCATCGCTCCGGGTCCCGTTGTGACGTCGCCCCGACGCTGGCTGACGGTGGGTCCATTGCGAACAACACTGATAAACCAGGCGATAATTGTGGGATATTATGCGGGCGTGCCGCTTCAAAGATTGGCCGTATGGTATGCCCGATATTCGCCATAACCTTGAATCCATGAGGAAGGGCTTGGGCGGATTGCGATATGGATGATGCACTCGTTTTGGCTCTGGCCAGGCGACTGAAAGAATCAATCAGCTTTAAGACAGGTCCACGTGTTGGCAGATTGCTTCCTCAGGTCTTTGAGAGCGAAGGCTGCGACCACACACTTGCCAGGTCGAGGGAATGGCTCAGCCGCCAAGGCAGAGACGTGGAGAGCGATTTGCGTTGGTTGAAGCAACAGGGCGGCGCATGCGACTGCAAGGTTATTATTAATGTGGCTTTGCCGCTTGAAAACGAGGCCGAGTATTAGCACACATGAAAAGGGTAAGCGAGCCACTCCCCAGTTTCCCCTTACTCATTCGCGGCGTTTTTCAGCATTTGAACAATCGCGGTGTGACATGGGCGCCTGCTCTCACTCGGTCCCAGTCATGCCGTAGCCTTCGTGCGTTCAGCGGTTAACTCCGCCCTCGAGCGCTTTTGTGTTCCGGTAACCGTTTTCTTGATATTCGGCTGCCCGACCGGCAGACGTGGCCTCGTTCGGTCAGGCGCAGTAGAAAATTATCTCCGTGTACTTTAAAAGAGTCGGGAGCTTCTTTTCAAGTTCCTGCAAAGTGATTGCGCCCTCCAGCAGCATGCCCTTGCACTTCTCCTCGCTGGAATATGCGCACACGAGCAGAGCGTCTCCCGATTTTACCTTCTTATGGGCATCAGCAGGGGAAATTCGCTTGATGGATTCCTCTGTGATTTCGACGGACGGCCACCGGCGGGTCTCGGCGGTCTTTTCGGCTTCCATTTCATCGCCACTTTGAGCGCCGCCGGCGCATCCCGCCACAAGAATCAAGAGAACTGCAAAAGGAACTGCAATCAGCATACCGGTTTTTCCGTCCATAATGTATCGCTCCCGGTTCAATTCGATTCGCTGTTGTTCTCGCGAAACTCATACACCATGTCACCGCGAACGGATGCATGCTAGGCTGGGGACCATGGGTCTGGAATGCGGAACCAATTTCGTCTTTGAGGCCGTCCACAATAATATTCGGCCGGTGGTGTCCCCCCGAACCTCTGCACGACGGAAGAGACAGTAAGTGTGTCTCATGATTCGGGATACCCTGCTTTGGGGGCAGTCCACCAATCTATCCCGCAAGTTCGCGGGATTTCGCTGCGCTCAACGAAGGAATGGGGGGATTCCGTAATTGGGTACAGCCCCCAAAGCTTGTTGTTCGGCAAAAAGTGCAACCGTGAGACAGTTTCACAGTGGGGAAATATTGCGGGTACTGAAGGAGTTTCCTTCCGTTGTGGCTGTGTTTGGCGATTTACTCGTTCGATACGAAGAAGTAGCTTTTTACAATCTCTTCAAAAGCGGGTTTGGCCGCGTCGAAGGCCTCTTTGTTTCGAGAGGCCAGGACAATAAGCGCAAAGACGTTATCTTCCGGAATGTAAGCCACCGCCTCGCTGTTTCCATACCGGTCGTTCGAAAAACAGCGAATCTCGGCTATCTTCCCATCCTGCGTGACTATCGGCTCTCCCTCTTCCACCTCGATATATGGGCTGTGTTCCCTGAGCCGGGAAATCTCTCTTTTCATGAAAGAGGATATCGCTTCGGAATATTCTCGCTCTGAGGCGTTTACATAGATGAGCGTGCTCGACGAATCCCACGACAGCCCCATCGGGTAGAAGACCGCAAAAAGTCCCTGTTGCACTCCACACCGAGTATCCAGCACCCATCCTTTCGGCGGCGTAACCATGAATACATGATTGTTACCATAGACGGTGTGACCGGTCACATTTGCGCCAACCGCCGCATGAACACACAGAACCAAAAAAAGCAATAAAATCCCCGTAATAACGAGTTTTCTCACGGTTGTCTACCCCCATTTTGACAAAAAGGTCTGATTTTTTCATGGAAAGTGGGCAATTTTCATGCCGATTGAGAATACACGTCACAACCAAACCCTTCTCAGAGGCGCCGCTAAATGCAATTGACTAATTGAATGTCCGCCTATATGATGGGCAAAATCGTATTAAAACTACGGGCGGGTGGAGGAAGAGGCAAATGAGCGAGGCAGGAACTACGGGTCATGAGCAAGGAAGAGCCGAGAAGGACCGGCAGGGGCGGATGTCGGCGAGGAAATCGGAGCACGGGCGGGCGATGCAAGTAATCGACTACAGCGACGTACGGTTCGAGAATCCCCGGCCGGACGTGCATGTCGCCAGGATACTCATTGCCAATGCATCGTGGGTTAATACGGGCGACGGCACGGTAGTCATCGATACCCTTCTGAGTCATTCGCATGGTGAGAAAATGCTCGAGCAAATTCGCAAGAGCGGCGGGGGTCCGGTGAAATATGTCATTTACACGCACGGCCATCTGGACCACGTCGGGGGAGTGCGGGCATTTCTCGATGAGTCGCCGGAAATTATCGGACACCGCTATGTTTCGGACAGATTGGAAAAGTATCAGATACTGGCCGAGCACCGCGCGAGAATCGCCTCGATTCAGTTCAACTTTCCGTTTCACGCAGACAGGGGAACATCGCTGGTTCCGCCACGCAAGGTGTATGACGAGTCGATGTCGTTCAGACTTGGGGGTAAGACATTCGAACTTTACCATGCGCGAGCCGAGACCGACGACGCAACGTGGGTGTTCGTTCCGGAAATCGGGGCCGCCTTCGTCGGCGACCTCATCATTGCGGGTTTTCCGAATATCGGCAACCCGTTCAAGCCGACGCGCTTTGCGCTTCCGTGGGCGCGTGCGCTCGAGGCGGTGCGCGCCAAGAAGCCGGATATGCTGATCGCCCACGGAGGCCATGCGGTGTACGAGGGAGGCGGGGTCAAAGAACTCCTCGATGTGACAATCGAGGGTATCTACTCTATTCATGACCAGGTGGTGGACTGCATCAACAAAGACATTCCGGTAGATGAGATGATACACATGGTGAAACTGCCTTCCCACCTCGAAGACCACCAGTGTCTCCGGTTTCTGTATTCGCGTCCGGAGTTTGCCGTTTATAACATCTATCGCTGGTACCACGGCTACTTCGACCATAATCCGGCGCATCTGCTCCCGCGACCCGAAAAAGAAGTGAACGAGGAACTGTTTCATCTTATCGGAAACCGGGAGGCGATTCTGGACCGCAGCAGGGAACTGCTGGACAAAGGGCAGGCGCAACTGGCGCTGCAAGTATTGGATGTGTTGCTCAAGCACGACCCTCAGGACGTGGCGGCGCGAACGTTGCGGCTTGAGATACTGGGCGTCTTATGCGAGCAGGACTATTGCCTTATGTCACGCAATACATGGGTGTACTTCATGGAGCGGGATAAAGCATTTCTCGGAGAGGCGTCGGGACCGCAGATTTCAAAGCTCGACGCGGATTGAAGCGCCATCTGCAAATCGGATTTATCCGGGACAATGCCGCGACACATTTGGAATCCCGGCCTTTGTCGGTCTGGCCTGACCTTTCTTGGGTTGCTCACACTTGCACCCATGTATGTGCGATTGCGACTCTTATTTACCCTTGAAAACCGGTTTGCGTTTTTCGACGAAGGCCTTGAGGCCCTCCTGGCCGTGGGGATGGGCGGCACAGGTTTTGAGTCCCAGCCGCTCGCGTTCGAGCTGTGTCTCAAAGGTTGTGCCGAACGAGTCGGTCAGCAGCTCTTTACACCAACCGAACGAGTTGAGCGCTATATTCGAAAGCTCGCGCGCCATACTGAACGCTTCATCGAGAGCTTTGCCGTCGTCGACAACCTTCGTGACCAGTCCCCAATTCAGCGCCTGCTCCGATGAGATGGGTTTATCGAACGCAACTATTTCGAGCGCTCGGGCGAGGCCGACCAACCGGGGCAGCGAGAACGTGCCTCCGCCATCGATACACAGACCGGCCGCCGTGTAAGCCTGCCGCATGACCGCGGATTTCGCCATCACCCTGAAGTCGCAGGCAAGCGCCAGGGAAAAGCCGCCACCAGCCGCCACTCCGTTGATAGCCGCGATGACGGGCTTCCTCATCCGCCGAATCTCGGTTATCGCTTGATGGAACCATGCAGCCAGTTCATGAAAACCTGCGGGAGGGCCGGATGGAAAATCGACCGCCCATTTCAGGTCGCCACCGGCGCAAAAAGCCTTCCCCTCTCCTGATATCACGACAACGGAGATGGATGAGTCTGCGGCAAGGCTCATCAGGCACAGGCCAAGCTGTTGCATCATGTCGTAATTGAGCGCATTGTATGCTTCGGGCCGATTCAGCATCACTATCGCAACGTCATCGTCTCTTTTCGCTTTCACGAATTCGGCCATGTCGTTCACCTCCCAATGCAGTCAACGTTCGAACTTTCTATGGGTTCATCTCGTACAAGTCCTTGAGAGCGAGAACATGTTCTTTCCACACTTTGTCGTACCTGGCCGTGTCGACCGCGGATTTCCGAATCATTTTCCTGCAATACTCCATCTGCGTCGGGGTAGTGCTTGGCTTCCCGTAAAGTTGGAGCGCAAACTTCGAGAAATCTCTGACCAGAAAATCGAAAATCTGGTCGAGCAGGTCATTATCGACCTTGTAGATTTCCGCGTTTTCCAGAACGAGCTGTCCGTAAACGACCAGCGTGAAAATCTCTCCGAGATTCATCAGGAAGTCCGTATCCTTCTGTTGCTCGGCATCGGGAGGAGCGGCCACCAAGAATTCCTTGAACACCTCTATTTGCTCCTTGAACAGCCGGATGTTCGGCAGGTCAAAGGTATCGAAAGCGATGTTGTAATCATGAAACCGGATGCTGCCGAGCCCCTTCGTCGGGCCCTGCCGAAAGAGAAAGTCATCGTTGCGGGGGTCCGTCTGTTTCGGTATCGGCACGAAGTCGGCGGGATTCATGAAATAATTCGGCATGAATTTCAGGATAAGCGCGATATTGACATGGACGGTTCCCTCCAGGCGCGGCAGCGCCCGTATGTCCCTGGCCGCCATTTCGAAGTACATGTCCTTTTCGAATCCCTTGGCCGCTATGACGTCCCACAGAAGAGTTATAACATCCTCACCCTGTGTGGTGACCTTCATTTTCACTACGGGGTTGTAAAGGAGGTATCGCCTGTCTTCGAGCGTGGCCGCCCTCATATAGTCGGCCGCCCGCAGCGCGAACAGCTTCATTGCCACAAGCCGGGCATACGCATCGGTAAACATCTGCTTCACATGCGGGAAATCGGTCACATACATGTTGTACAACCGACGATTGGCGGCATGATTGACGGCCTCGTAAATCGCATGGGTGCAGATTCCGATGGATGCCCATCCGAGATTGTATTTCCCGATGTTCACGGTATTGAGAGCCGCGTCCCAGGCGTCGCGGCCTTTCGAGAGGATGTCGGCCTCGGTAACGGGATAATCGTGCAGGGCGTAGTTGGCGACATAGTTCTGGGAATCCACGACGTTCTTCTTGCATTCATATCCTTCATCCTGCGAATTCGCAACGAAGAAAACGTAATCGCCCGTATCCGCCATTTTGCCGAACGTTGACACCATTTTCGCCTCATTGGCGTTCCCGATATAGTACTTCTCGCCATTTGCGCTGTATGTGCCGTCGGGCTGCGGCGCAAGCGTCATCTCGGTCGAATAGACATCGGCGCCATGCTGTTTTTCCGACAGCCCGAAAGCGAATATCTCTCCTTCCTTCAGAAGGTGAGCCGCTTTGAGCTTTTGCTCCTCGTTCGCGCTCATCCAGATCGGGCCGAGACCGAGTATGGAGACCTGCCAGGTATACCAGTAGCACAGACCGTAGAAGCCGAGTATCTCGTTGAACTCGCAGTTACGCCACGTATCCCACCGCGAGTGTTCGTCGCCATAGCCTGACGGCGTCAAAAGCGTCGCAAAAATTTTCTCTTTCTTCTGGAAATTGAGAAAATCCTCGTACCAGACCTTCTTATGGTCGTCCTCTTTGATCCTGGCTTTTCCCTTGTTCTCGAAGAAGTCGATTGTCTTTTGCATAATATCCCTTGACCTTTCGTCGGGATATTCGCGGCTGTGCCTTTTCGGGTTCAATAGAATCATGTTTCACCTTTCCTTTATTTCGGATGAAGTTGAATGCGAAAACCGGGTACCCGGATATCATAGCGTTTGCCGGCTGGTTTTTTCGATATTCTTCGAGTGTATGAAATTGTCCGCGACCGAGACCGTCTTGGACGGCGCATACCTATCCCATGTATTCGACTACCTGGCGGAGGGCCTCCTTGATTTCGGGATAGCGGAACTCGAATCCGCATTTTTGCAGCTTGCCGGGGAACACGCGCTGGCCTTCAAGCAAGACCGAGCCGAACTCTCCGAGGACAAGCTTTAGCGCAAGGGCAGGGGTGGGTATGAATGAGGGCCGAGACAACACCTCTCCCAAGGCTTGCGCAAGCGTTTTGTTCCGAACCGGATTCGGCGAACAGAAATTGACCGGCCCCTCAATCTCGTTGTTGTCAAACACGAACTGGAACGCGCTCAGGAGGTCGTGCATATGAATCCACGAGAACCATTGCTTGCCGCTGCCCAGCGGGCCGCCAACGAACTTTTTGAAAGCCGGAATCATCTGGCCGAGCGCGCCGCCGGAGGGCCCCAGAATGATGCCAAATCTCGTGATGACTACCCGTTTGGCCTTATCCGTGGCTTTGAGAGCTTCCCGCTCCCAGTCGACACACAGCGTGGCCAAAAAATCGTTCCCGGGCTCTGCTTTTTCGGTAATCTCTTCGTCGCCGCGGAAGCCGTAGTATCCCACCGCAGACGCGCTGCACAGCAGTGTCTCCTTCTTATCGCTCATTGCGGAAACGACATTCCGTGTGGTCAGAATGCGGGTGTCGCGGAGGCGCTTTTTGTAATCGTCGGTCCAACGGCCGAATATGGAGGCTCCGGCGAGGTTGACGATCACATCGTTCTTCGGCAATTCCTCTTGCCACGGACCCTCTGTTGTTGTATCCCCGAATACATATTTCGCCTCCTTCGGAGTATGAGGCTTTGGTTTCGGGGAGTGATCGACTATGGTAACCTGGTGACCCTTTGCCAGAAGACGGATTGACAATTGGGCGCCGACAAAACCGAGTCCGCCGGTAATGAGAGCTTTCACGGGAGTCTCCTTGCCCATTGGGGGCGACATGCGCGCGTCTCTTCCGACTATAGAGATTATCACGGTTGGCACATGAAAGCAACCGTCGCTGCCGTCTGAGCCAAATGCGGCCGTCATATGCTACAATGGATACGCGGCCGCTATTTATCAGGAAGAAGAGGGGGAATCTTATCAATGAGTGCTTCATTTCACGATTCACATCTCGACGCCCTGAAAGAGCAGTATCCCGAGACGCCGGACAGCATCATCTTGAAGACCGACGTGCTCAGAGAAGGGCTGAGATACACAAAAGAGCTGGGAGAGATCGGTAAATGGGCGATTCAAAGCAGCGCGTTCCTGAGCCGCGAAGATATCCCGGATGATGAAGAATCGACCGATTATGTCCTCTGTGTCCCGAACCAGATGATGTTGCGGGACGACACCCGCATCAATACCGAGCTTGACCGGAACAGCCCCTACACCATCCGGAAGGAGGGCGAGAACCGATTTGTGCTGTGCCGCAATGAAGAACCGATAACGGAAGCGACTTTCCCGAAACGGGCGGAATTCAAACAAACGTTATCCGACGGCTCTTCCGTTTTCGATGCGCTCGGCCAACGGGCGGAGGCATGCGTGGCCCTGGTGCATTCGTTATTTTGCGAGTACGCAAAGAACAATGAACAATGTTCCTTCTGTTTCCTCGGCAACACGATGGCGGGTTTGAACCTGGCCGAAATATCCGCGGCCGACTTCCCCACCCCAACGCAAAGCATCGAAGCGTGCGCGGTGGCGAGCACGGAAATGACGATACAACATGCGGTCGTGAGCGGCGGCGCGTTTGTGAACACATCGCTGGAAGCGAAGTCGTATGCGAAAACGATCTCGAAGTTGAGAAAGGCGGTGGGACCGAAAACAAGAATCACCGCCGTTTGCCAGGCCTTCGATGAAGATGGCTGGCTGCTTTTGAAAGAAGCCGGCGCCGACCGGGTGCAGCCCAATTTGGAAGTCTGGGACGAACGGTTCTGGCCGCAGATAGTTCCGGGCAAGGCCAAGGCGGTGGGAAAACAAGAATGGATCGAACGTCTGAAATCGGCCGTCGACATTTTCGGACCCGGGCAGGTGGCGACGAATTTCGTGGCCGGCGCCGAGGCCGCGGGCGGCATCGGATTCAACAGCCTCGACGAAGCGATAAAGTCTCACCTGGAGGGGCACTCATTCCTGCTGAGCCATCGAATTGTTCCCATTTTCGGTTTTCTCACGAAAGCGCGGGGAACGAAATACGAAAACATCGAACTGCCTCCCTCGGAATTCTACCTCACATTGGGCTGGGAGCGATACCGCCTGATGGACGAGTTCGGGATGTTCCGCTGGTATCGGGGCGGAATCGACGCCGATTTCTCCTGCTATAAATGCGTCACCCACAAGACCTGCCAGGACTACAACCGGTTGCTTCGCAGAACAGAAGCCGGGAAAGAGTCGCTGCATGGCGGATCAAGAAGCTGATTACTATAAAAGGTTGAGAGCCCGGATGAACGCGTGGCTCGCCACCAGCGAAGGGGCTCGTCACAAGTGGGCCGATTACCTGATGCTTGCGCCCGACTTTTTTCATTTGCTCTGCAAGCTGTCAATCGAAAAAGAGGTCCCGCCAAAGGAAAAAGCGAAGCTGGCCGCAGTCATCGCATACTTCATTCTGCCGATTGACTTGATGCCGGAAGCTCTTACGGGACCGATAGGCTATCTCGATGATGTCGCCCTGGCCGCGTACGTGCTCAACTCGATCATAAACAAGACCGACCCGGAAATCGTCACAAGACACTGGGCGGGCGAGGCTGATGTTTTGAATGTCATTCAGGAAATTCTGAGAGTTGCCGACGATATGGTCGGGGGAGGGCTTTGGAAGAAGATCAAGGGTATGGTTGATTAATTCACCTTCGCCACAGCCTCCTTTGCCTCTCAATGTCTATTACGGCACGGTCAGCGGATTAGCCTGCCCTGGCAGCCAACGGCCTCCATGAGCTTGCTTATTCTTTGAGTTCCCGGTTGAAGCGCTCTCTTATGGATTCGACCCTTCTGCGATTCACCCCGAAGTCGGAATATCCAACGCGTGACGCCGAGCGGACATGGATGACGTCTTCGCGTTCATCGTGATAGAACTCACTATCGTCGACAAACCCCATGAGAGCGCTCTTGAATTCGGCATGGAAATAGTTGTCCGTTTCAGTAACTATGTTCGTCCGCTCCATCGAACGAACCACCCTTTTCAACACTGAGAACGCGCTCTCGGGCGATGAGTCGTATCGGAACGGAGATACTCTGTGTCTCTCGTGGTCGCTCTGGCTTGAGACACAATTCGGCGACTTCGGACACGGCGCCAGTTTTCCTTTGTGAACGCCAAGATTCGAGGGCCGTGTTCCCGCGCAACCGGCAAACAGTGTCGCGCAACACAAAGCGATTATCATCAACTCCTGAGCCACGATCTCCTCACAATTTTGTTCTGGCCACAATTATGAGCAACGAGACCCATCCAATCAGGAAAGCCACGCCGCCGAATGGCGTAATCGCTCCGAGCCATTTGACGCCGGTAATTGAGAGGACATACAAGCTTCCTGAGAAAAGCACTGTTCCCGCCAGAAACGCCCAGCCGGCGAGAGCAAAAGATACGTCTTTCAGATTGCGCTGCAAAATTCCCGTGATCAGGAGAGCCACGGCATGAAACATCTGGTACTGAACAGCCGTTTCATAGATGGATTTACCGTATTCATCCAGTACGGCTCTGAGCGCATGAGCTCCAAAGGCGCCGAGGGCAACACTCAAGAACCCGAGGGCTGTTCCGGCGAGTAACCAGAGCCTGGTCATCAATCTTCCTCAAAAGAATCGGTCATTGGGGGCTCATACCACACCGCCCATATACAAGGGGTGCACGACGACATAACAGGGAAACCGCCCGCAGAGAGTATGTCACGCCGCCCCGGATAATGCTCATTCCTGGAGTGAGAAGTTATCCTTGTCGGCGCCGCATACGGGACACACCCAGTCATCCGGAATATCTTCAAACGGCGTCCCCGGGTCGACTCCATTCGCCGGATCGCCTATTTCCGGATCATATACATAGTTGCAAATATCGCATACGTATTTCATTAAGGCTGCCCTCCGAATCTGATTTTTGATTTTGAAAGCCACGTCTTCCCATAAAAAAACTTGTGACAGCGAAACCCGAGCACTGACACAAGCTGAAGCGGTCGGGGCGACTGGACTTGAACCAGCGACCTCACGGTCCCGAACCGTGCGCGCTACCTACTGCGCTACGCCCCGGCATGCAGTGATTTTGGAGGTGATTTTGGAGATTGAAACAGCGCTGTGTTATTATAGCAACGGGCCATCTGTTCGTCAACTATTGAGCGGACGCCTGATAGTGGGGACCGTCGGGCTCCAACGGCAGGATTGAGAGTGACAACGACCCGTCTCGGGAGCTGCGGGAATAGATGAAAACGTGCGCGATTGTTCCCTGTTACAATGTAGGCGCCTTGTGTGTTCCCGTGATCGAACAGACTCGAAGGTTTGTCGAGGCCGTGATCGCAGTCGACGATGGCTCCACCGATGACACCCCCACCCATCTGTCCCGAACGGCCGCCGTGATTCTCACTCACCGACAAAATGCCGGGAAGGGCGCCGCACTCTTGACGGCATTCAATTTCCTCCTCGAGAGCGCCGATTATTCGTCGTACGACACGGTGCTCACGATAGACGGTGACGGTCAACACAACCCACAGGAAATCGGGAGATTGTTGGATGCCCACTCGGCCGACCCGCGGGCGGTCGTGGTGGGAACACGTGAAGTGGACAGGCCTGACATCAAGTGGCGGCGCCGGTGGGGCAACATCATCAGCCGCTATTTCATTTCCAAGGCGTGCGGCCAGCACATACCGGATACGCAGTCGGGATTCAGGGTATTCTCTCGCGAACTGCTTTGGAAGGTTCTGCCGAATCTCAAGCCGGGGCGCTATGAACTGGAAACCTCTTTCCTGATTCTGGCTGCCCGCTGCGGTTACCGGATCGTCCCTGTCCCGGTCAGCACCATTTATACGGACGAAGCCGAGCGCGTCTCTTCCTTCGACCCTTTCCTCGACACGTATCTCGTCTTCAAGGTGGTTGCCAGGAGCATCCTTTTCGGAAAGTGACCGCTTCCGGCTGATAAATCCATTCCCGAATTCACCGGACGGGATTCGCTGCAGAAGACAGTCGCGTCTAGGCGAGCACGTCGAGCACCATACCCGACCGCTGGTTGAGGAAGTTCTGAGCGAGTACGCCGGCTTGCAGACGAAGCTGGAGAAGCGCCGATTCGCTTGCGGCGCTCGCGATGTTGGCGTCACGAACCGTCGACTCGGAGGCGGCAAGGTTGGCGCGGTTCACGCCCAAACTGCGTGAGGCCGTTTCGAGGACATTGGTCTGAAACGCGCCCAGGTCGCTCCGCGCATTCGAGACTTCATTGATGGCCGCGTCGACTATGAGTATGGAATCGGCCGCCCCTCGCGGGGTGGTGACATCTATTTCAGCGAGGTTTGCGAAGCCGCTCTGGTTCTCTATTTCGCGACCGAGCCGACCTGCCGCGACATCGGGAATGGCAAGTTCCGCCGGATTTCTTTCAGCGATTGCGAACTGTTCGCCGCGAAAAGTTCCATTCAGAAGGGAACGACCTGCGAACTCGGTGGTTTCCGCTATTCTGGTGATAGTGTCGGTTGCCCGGGTTATCTGCTCCTGGATGGCTTGCAGACCAGTTTCACCGAGGACCGCTCCGTTTCCGGCCTGAATTGCGAGACCTCGGATTTCATTGAGTTGAGTATTGATTTCCGCCAGCGCTCCCTCGGCCGTTTGAACGAGACCGACTGCGCGGGCCGCGTTCTCGGCCAACGCGTTCTGGCCGCCGATGCGTGCCCTCAGTTGTTCCGAAATGGCGAGTCCAGCAGGACTATCAGAGGCAGTGTTTATGCGCAGGCCTGTCGAAAGCTGTTGCAGGTTGGTTTGCAGCTGCCTTTGCTGAAGCAAGATGTTGCGTTGCGCAGCAAGCGTACTCGCAGAATTGATACGGAGGCCCAATGAACGCTTCCCTTCTCCCTCCGCACCCTCAAATTATACCATGAGATCAGAAGATGGTCAATGGCGAAAGATTGCGAAATTTCGTTCGGTTTCCCCTTGAAATTCCTATTGTGCGGGGGGCATGACATTTCAGGGTCGGGCAATGGAATCGAAGACGCCTTGGTTAGAAAGACAACGTTCGGTTATGCGAGTAAATCCAGAATCGCGCCCGGAAAGCCGTTTGTGACAGCCCGGGCAAGGATGTTTGCCTGGTCGAGTATCTCCGAGAGAATAGCTTCGCCCGGCAATGCCAGGCTTATTTGAAACGGCGGGAATCGGACATCCAACTGCTCACGTTCTGCCTCGACAACACCGATTGCCGATTCCAGGACATCGGCTTCGAAGGCGCGCAGGGCGGTATCCACCCGCCCTACTTCGTCGGCGGCAGCGTCAATAACGAGCAGGGCCTCGTCCAGGGCCTCCGGATCAATGGCAAGGTTCAACTGAGCCAGGTTCGGGATGGCATCGATAACTCCACGACCCAACTGGTCGGGAGATAAATTCGGGACCTCCAGAGAGATAGCGGTCTCCCGGCCAATCAAGAACTGGTCATTGAAATTCCCGTCGAACAGGTCGACACCCGCAAATCGAGTGGTCTCGGCGATAAACTGAAGTCTCAGCAGAATCCTTGCAATTCTTTGCTGGAAGCTTTGCAAGCCGATGTTTGCGAGCACAGCCTCTTCACCGGCGCGAACTACGAGGCCTCGTATCTCAGCGAGCTGCGATCTGATCTCCCGTACAGCCTCTTCGCCCACAGCAGCGAGATTGACGGCGCGAGATGCAGTGGCGGCAGTTTGAACGAGCGCCGTAACCCGCTCCCTCTCCGGCCCGGCAATCCGCACCTCGTTTGCAGCCACGTTGAGCTGCGAACTCAATGGAAGCTGCTCGGCCCTCCTCTGCGATTCCACGTTTTGCAGAAGCAGCCTGCGCTGTGCAATCAAAGGGTCCAGCGAAGCCGCCCGTAAGCCCATGGGACTGGCTCCTTTATGCCGAATTTCACACCACCGGTCTCTTAAAAACTATGACATATGCTCATGCGGCAGGCAACCAGCGCCGGGAAGAAGAGGGCAGACAGGCTCGCCTTTTGGTGGACATGCGGGCAAAGACAGGCACTCGTTTAATTCATTGACACGTGCTTTTGAGACAAGGAGATGCGCGCACGATTTGCGG
>CAYVQZ010000029.1:0-61951 GCA_964453435.1 uncultured bacterium | reverse complement strand
TGCCGCACGAAATTTCCGCGGCTTGATAGCTCTTAACTTAACCTAGTATAATTAAAGGCACCCCTGTCAAGTAAACACACGAATTTCCTTCGCAATTAGCGAACTCTGTCGCGGTTACGGGTTGAGGCGCTGCCGGTATCTAGGCGTCACCAGGGCCCAACTCCAAGGCCACATGAGCGCCGCCGCCTGCAACATCAAGCGATGGTGGAGGCGAACAAGCTGGGAGCGCCACGGAGAACTGCAAAGGAAGAACAAAGGAACGATGACCGGAAAGAAGGGGGATATCGTATCTTTGGAAACTCAGTCAGTCTTTACAGAGCCCACCGGTCTCCTGCGCTCGACAATGACATCGATATATTTCAGGCAGAGTTGCCTCGCAACCTTCAATCTATGCTGTCCGTCAAGCAAGTAGTAATCCTCATTGACGGTTATCGGCAGCCAACACTCTGGGTCAAAATTGAGGAGCATTCGCAGCACCTCGGCGTCATCGACCTCGTTTGGATTCTCGAGGATACTCTTGTCCACTCTTATCTTTTCCAGAGGAACCCTATCAACCGGGGTCCACGTTTCCTCAAGATTGTGACGTGAGAACATCTCCTTCCAGAATCTGGGTGATGCCACATATGTCTTCTTCTTACCCATGTCGACTCCTCAAATGCTCTCTCAGTTTCCGGATATCCCTCATCGACATTTCGCGTCCTTCGCCCTCAGGATAATTGCAGTCTTCCTGCCCCCATATCCACTTATAAGTCTTGAGCAAGACTTCTGGAAGTTCTCCCGCCGGGTTTGTCAATTGCGAAGTCTCCAAGACATCGTCCGGTTCTTCTCCGTTAAAGACCCTCTCAAGAGCATCTATTATCTTTGTGGTTTCTGCGGGATTCACATTGCCCTTTTCATCAAGATCATTCTTTATGTCTTTGTGAGAAATCAGCCATAGAGTCAAATCGGCCGGGTCATAAACCCATACCATGAAGTCCTCGCGTCTGACCTTTCCATAGACAAATTTGCCACCCGGCTTCGTGACCACTATTTTTCTGCCGTCCCTCAAACTCTCGACTTCATATCCCCTGTATTTGACCCTTTCCAATAGGACCCTGAATTCCTCACGAGGAGCATTCTTGATTGTCAGTCTTTTAAGTTCGATTTCATGCTTATATATGTTTCGCTTCCTACCCTTACCCGGCAACATGGTCAATTTCTCACTTGCTAAATATCGCAGGATTTCTCATCTCATCCTCTATTCTCTTGATCGACAGTTTCAAGAAATCCTCGTTGTTGTCAATGCCCACGTACCTTCTGCCTAATCTGACAGCCGCGACACCCGTTGAACTGCTGCCACAAAAGGGGTCCAAGACCAGCGCTTTTGGCGGTGACGAGGCCAGGATAATTCTCTCTAATAACTCGACTGGTTTTTGAGTCGGATGTTTGCCAAACTTCTTTTCATCCTTTCCGGGGGCCGAGATCTCCCACACATTGCGCATTTGCTTTCCGCCATTCAACTGCCTCATCAAGCCGTAATCGAAATAGTGCTTGCTCTTGCTGTTTTTTGCAGCCCACAGGACAATTTCTGTGGAATGAGTGAAATAGCGGCAACTGAGGTTCGGGGGAGCGTTCTTCTTGTACCAAATGATGTCATTTAATAATTTGAATTGGAGTTTCTGCAACGCGAAGCCGGCGGAGTAGATGATATGGGCTGTCCCTGAAATCCAAATTGTACCGTTCGGCTTCAATATTCTTTGGCATTCCCTGAGCCAAGTCATTAAGAACTTATGATTCTCAAGAGTCCCTAAAGACTTGTCCCATTCACCTTTGTTCACCGACACCATCTTACCGGCGTGACAAGTAATGCCATCGTTCGACAAGAAATACGGAGGGTCTGCAAAGATTAAGTCTATGCAATTGTCTGGAATTTTGTGCAATATTTCGATGGTATCGCCCAAATAGAGCTTCACCGAATGCTCAGGGTCGAAATAGTAGGGCGATAAGGTCTGAATCTTGTATTGTTCAGGCCCTTCCATCGAAAAGAAGACATCTTCTCTTCGAACAGAATAGTTGTTATATATCCTCTTGACCATGCTATTCTCTCGTTAAGTTGGAGCAGATATCATTCTCGTTTCAACTTATTACAACAGGGGCGCTTTGTCAAGCGCAATTGTCTTCTCCGTTCTTATCTGATAGAATGCGCATTCGGAGCAACATTCGTTCCCAGCAACCGCCTTTACGGGAGAGCACTCAAGAAAGTTGCAAGGGGATAATATTTCGGATGGAAAGAAACGAGGCGAAACAAAAGATCCTCAAGATTGTGGGCGAGGATTTGCGTGAGATGGCTGACCAGTATGGGGTTACTGTCTTTCGGAATGACAGGAAGAACAAGGGGTGGGCGGGACACGTGATCGAAAGATTTCTCGGGCTGCCATTGAACTCGGCCCAAGCTCCAAATTATGGTTCTTGGGAACTTAAGACCGCCTCGTTGAAGCGCCTGCGCAACGGGACGCTTACAGTCAAAGAGACCATGGCAATAACAATGATTGATCCAGTCAATGTTGCTCAAACCAGATTCGAGGACAGCCACCTCTTTGTCAAGATGAACAAGATACTTATCGTTGCGCGCATATGGGAGAGCCAAAAGGAGGAGAGGTCAATCCTCCATGCCGTGACTGAATTCGATATGACAGACCCCACCATATATGCCCAAGTGAAGGCGGATTACGACTTGGTGAGAGACACAATCAACAATCGCGCGGTCCGGGAGTTGACTGGAAGCATGGGAGTATTCGTTCAGCCCAGGACAAAGGGGCCGGGCCACGGCAGCACATCCAGAGCCTTCTATGCGAGAGTGCCCTTCCTGAAGAAGATCATCCTACCTCCCACTTAGTGATCGCCGGTTAGAGAGGGAAGCAAAGGAGTCGCGTCTACACATTTGTCAGGGGCCATCCGCACAGCAGGAATACGACCCTTGGCGCGGGATAGGTTTTCCCCGTGTCGCCCCGCGCTCCCCGTGGTTGCTCGGCGCTTCGCGCCCAAGGTTTCACATTCCGGGTTTCAAGTTTCAAGTTCACATGAGGGGCTTCTGCTGAGCGGTTCAATAAAATCCCCGGTTTTTCAGCGTTCAGAGAGTCTCTAATCCGCGTTCATCAGCGTGAACCTGTCCTGAGCACCGTCGAAGGATCCGCGGTTCCCATGTTTCCACTGTCTCTGTCCTCAATCCGTGTGAATCGGCATCCATCCGCGGTTCCCAATTTTCTGCCGCCTTCGTCTTCTCTGTTGTGTCAATCGATTCGTTTACGGAAGCGGAGCAGGCAGAGGAGAACCATCGCCGCGCCGAGCGCCGCGAGCGGGTAGACCTGGCTCGCGAGCATGTCGAGCCCGATGCCCTTCAAGAAAATGCCACGGATGATGACCAGGAAGTAGCGGACGGGCATCAGGTACGTCGAGTATTGTATGGCAACGGGCATGTTCGCAATCGGAAAGATGAAACCGGAAAGCAGTATCATCGGCATGATTCCGAAAAAGGCCGTGATCATCGCCTGTTGTTGCGTTCTGCAGAAGGTGGAAACCAGCAGCCCGAACCCGAGCGTCGAGAAGAGGAACAGGCCGGAGAGCGCGAACAGCAGAGGCACACTGCCGCGGACAGGTATCCCGAACCAGTGCACGGCCGCCAGTAAAACGACGGTGACATCTATCATGCCGATGCCGATGAACGGGATGAGTTTTCCAAGCATCAGCGCGGTCGGATTCAGCGGGGTGACAATCAACTGCTCCATGGTGCCGAGCTCTTTTTCGCGCACAAGGCTCATCGCCGTCATGATCGAGGTCATCACGAGGAGGATAAGCGCAATGACACCGGGCACCATGAAGTTTCTGCTTTCGAGACTCGGGTTGTACCACACCCGTAGCCGGTCATCCACGAGCATCGTCCCTTCCGCCGCGCGCCGGGCCGCCCTCAGGACTTCGAGGTTCCCGAGTATCCTGACCTGCGCCACCATCTTTTCCATTGCGAATCTCTGCGATATCCGCGCGGCATAATTTGCGGCCAGCGTCGCTTCGTTCGAGTTCGTGCCGTCGATGAACATTTGCACGGTCGCGCCGCTGTTGCTCCATATCATGCGTGAGAAATCGGGAGGGACGACAATCGCCGCCTTCGCCCTGCCGGCGTCGAGCGCGGCCCTGACATCTTCGTACCCTTCGGCGGTCACCGCCCGGGTGAAATACCGTGAATTGAAGTATCGGCGCAGATAGTCGCGCGATTCGTGGGAGTTGTCGGCATCGTACACGACCGTCGGTATGTTCTTGATGTCGAAGGTGGCCGCATACCCGTACAGAAGCAATTGGAGAATCGGCGCGATCATTATGAGAGGAAACATGCGCTTGTCGCGCCGAATCTGGAGCGTCTCCTTGATGGTGATGTTCAACAGTTCCTTGAAGAACTTCACGTGAGCCTCCGCGCCACTCTTCGCGATGAGACGGCCAGCGTCACCGCGGCGAAAAGGGCCAGGGCAGCGACCTCGGGCATCATCGATTCCATTCCGACACCCTTCAGGATTATTCCCCGCAGAATCACAATGTAGTAGCGCACCGGCACCAGGTAGGTGAACAGCCGGATGCCCCAGGGCATGCTTTCGATGGGAAAAATGAAACCTGAGAGGATAAACGAGGGAAGCACGGTCGAGAGCATGCAAATCGTCCACGCCACCTGCTGGCTCGCGGCGAGCGTCGAGATGAAGATGCCGAACCCGAGCGCGGTCAGCAGGAAAAGGGAGGAGAGCGCGAAAAAGAGCATGAGGCTTCCCCTGAACGGGACACCGAAGAGGACCTGCGAAACAATTGCGAGTATGAACACGTTGACGAGAGCAATCACGAAGTAGGGAAAAATCTTTCCGAGCACCAACTGCACGCGCGAGATGGGCGCGACCATGAGCATCTCGATGGTGCCCTTCTCTTTCTCGCGGACAATCGATGTCGCGGTCAACACCGTCGTGCTGGCCATCATGACCAGCCCGATGAGTCCCGGAACAAAAAAGTTTTCGCTCACCAGTTCCGGGTTGTACCAGACGCGTGGCTCGAGGGCGACCGGCAGCCGCACCTCCTCGGCGGGAATTCCCCGGCGTTTGAACTCTTCGAGCAAACGTTCCGTAGAATACTCCTGTATGATGAGGTTGATGTAGCTCAGGGATATGTCCGCCGTGTTATTGTCCGAGCCGTCTATCACGATTCGTACCGGCGACGGCTGAATGGATTCGAGCTTCTTTTCGAAGCAGGGCGGGATCGTGAGCGCGACTGCGGCCGCTCCGCTGTCGACCAATCGCGTCAATTCATCGTCATCGTTCGGTCGGGCGACGATTTGGAAATAACGGGTTTCGGTGAATCGGCGGGTCAATTCGCGCGAGTCCGTGGTCATATCCAGGTCGCGAACCGCGAGCCGTATATTGTCGACATCCAGCGAGATCGCCACGCCGAACAGGATGAGCATGAATCCCGGCATCACGAACATGATCATAAGCGAGACCGGGTCGCGCAGAACCTGGAGAATCTCCTTGTGCAGCAGCGCCATCAAACGCACGACATTCCTCCGGCGCAGGGTTTGAGAACGTGCCGCCCAAACCCCTTTCTTCGACCATGTTTTTCCAACACTTCACCAGTGTGTCATTCTGAGGAACGAAGTGACGAAGAATCTCCCTTGTCTGGCGCCATGAACTGCGAGATTCTTCGCTTGAGTTTATCCTGAGAGACTCGAAGGGCTCAGAATGACAACAAAAAAAGTGTTCAAGGGTTTTCCAGGCAACAGGATGTTGAAATTCGAATTAAGCCCGAGGGGCTACCGGTGCTTCGCCCGATGAGCGTCCCCTTTTTCAGTTCTTCCGCGAGAGCGAGACGAACACATCTTCGATGGAGGCCGCAATCGGTTCCAGCGTGGAGACATCGATGCCCGCCTCGTTCATCAACTCTCGGATCGTCCTCTTCCCCTCCTCGATATCATCGACGACAATGTGCAGCTCATTGCCGTATATGTTGACGTCGAGCAACTTGTCGGATTCCGAAATTATCTTGAACGCTTTCTGGATGTCCGAGCACTCGAGGTTGAGAATGCGGTCGGTCATCACTTTGGTTTTCACGTTGTCGGGCGAATCGCTCGCGACGAGACGGCCCTTCCATATGAAACCGATTTTGTTGCATCGCTCGGCCTCTTCCATATAATGCGTCGTAACGAACAGGGTTATTCCCTTGTTCTGGGAGAGGTCGTAAAGAATGTCCCAGAGCACCCGGCGCGAGACGGGGTCGATGCCTGCGGTTGGCTCATCGAGGAAAAGGATTTGCGGCTCGTGCACGACGGCGCAGGCGAGCGCCAGCCGCTGCTTCCATCCGCCCGACAATTTCGCGCTCAACTGGTTGCGATATTCGCCGAGTCCCATCGCGTCGATAATCGCCTCGCTCTTTCGTCTTGCCTGTTTCCAGTCGCGAAGATAGATGCGCGAATAGAAGGCCAGGTTCTCCTCCACCGTGAGGTCATTATAGAGGCCGAAACTTTGTGACATGTATCCGATTATCTGCTTTATCTGCTCGGGCTGCTTTACAATGTCATAGCCGCCGACGGTTCCGGTTCCATCCGACGGACGCAGTATCCCGCAGAGCATTCGAATGGTCGTGCTCTTTCCGGCTCCGTTCGGTCCGAGGAACCCGAAAATTTCCCCGCGCGCGATGCTCAGGCTGAGGTCGTCAACCGCCACCAGGTCTCCGAACCTGCGCGTCAGATGCCTTGTCTCAATCGCCAGCTCGTTCGTCATTCTTCCGGTGAAAGGGTTTCGAGTTCGATGTCGGCATACATGCCCGGTTTGAGAAGGCCGCCCTCGTTGTCGATGCCTACCTTGACCGCGAAAACAAGCTTCACCCTGTCTTCGCGTGTCTGGATATTCTTCGGCGTGAACTCCGCCTGGTCGGAGATATAAATCACCTTCCCCGAAAATTCTCTTTCGGGAAACGAGTCGACCCACACCTTTGCCGGCTGACCCAATTTCACCTTGCCAAGATCGGCTTCGTTGATGTAGATTTTCACCCACATGTCGTCGAGGTCCGCTATGGTGACTATCGGAACGCCGGGAGAGACGACCTCGCCCTGCTCGGAATCTTTCACTAGGACGGTTCCGCGGATAGGGGAGCGGATATCCGTTTTTTCGAGCCGCACCGTGGCAAGCCTCAGCGTCGCTTCGGCCTGTTTCGCCTGCCATCGCGCGGCCTCGATCTGGTCGGGGCGGAAGCCCGCTTCCAGCAGGTTGAGGTTCTCGACGGCGGCGCTGTATTCCTTATCCGCCACATCCAGGTTCGTGCGCGCTTCATCGCGCCGGTCCTCCGAGACCACTCCCGCCTCATACAGCTTTTTAACCCGATTCCAGGCGGATTGCGCGAGGTCCAGTCTTGCCTTCGCCAGTTCGACTCGCGCTCGGGCCTGCTTGAGCTCCTCCTTGCGCGCGCCCGCCTCCAAGTCTTCGACTGTCTTGCGCGCCGCTTCCAGGGCCGCTTCGGCGCGGCGCGCCTCCGCCTCCAACTGGCTGTCCTCTATCTTTGCGATGACCTGGCCCTGTTCGACACGGTCTCCCTCATTAACAAGCAGGCGCTCGAGCTTGCCGGCAATTTCGGTCGAGACATCCACGTCGGTCGCCTCGATTGTGCCGGTCGCGACAATTGTCCCCGAGTCCTTGCTGCGTTGCATCATGGGACCAAACCGCCACCACAAACCGGCAACGACGGCGGTCAGAATCGTTATGCCGAGTATTCTGATAATCAGCGGTCTGCCGGCTCCGCGGTTATTCCGGATCATCATCTGCATGGAATGTCCTCTCGGCTTGAAATTGTGTTCGTCTGCATTCGAAGGAGCGTTATTTAAGCGGCAGACATGAAATCCTTTTCGATGTTTCCGCGTTTCATATTGAGTTCATCTTCATTTCTCTTTGAGTGCGCGCGCACTCATAGTATACCACGGCATTAGGAAGACCAGACGGCGTGGCCGCAGCGCAAATTCCGCTTGGAGGACAATGAGGTTGTCCCAACGGCTGTCCGGTTTGAAGGAAACCCGGCGCAAGTGGTTCTACCAGTTGCGCAATAATGTGGACAGGGTGTCCCCGAATTCTGACGGATTTTCTCGGGGTCTCCGATGGTCAGCGCCCCCCTGAAAAGAAGAATTCGAATGTTCCGAGTCGTCTCCCCATTCTTATCGCATTTTTAACTCTCGCTTTACCCTTCCCTAACATTCTTGAGGTACCCTTGCCGTTGATACCGCAAATTTTTACCTTGGAGCGCGCAAATGGAATTTTGGCTTCCACCACTGGCTGTTTTGTGGTTCTATTCCATCTCAAATTTCACGCGGTGGCGACTCGAAAATTTGTCGAGGAAGGGAGGTGAGCCGGCGCACCCAATGGATGACTGGGCGGTTCAGGTGTTCGTTCGCGGGACCGCATTACTGTTTTTGCTCATTATCGTACTGCTTGCAATGTGACAACATGGGAGGAAACAGATGAAAAAAGTGATTATGCGCGCATGCATCGGATTGCTGATGCTCTCCGGTGTCGTGTATGCCGAATCGCCCGAGCGGTCTGACGAAATCGAAACGCTTCGCCGGACCGTGGAGCAGCAGAACCGGACGATCTCGGACTTGTTGCAGCGCCTCGAAGCGCTCGAAGTGGACCAGGATGCAATGGAGGTGCGTCAGGAGGACCAGGGCGACTGGATCGAGGCCGAAAAAGAGAAAGTGCTTTGGACGGATAAGGTGAAAATCGGCGGCGATTTCCGGTATCGTCACGAGTACATCGACGATGACAGAAAGACCGACGACAGGCACCGCAACCGCATCAGGGCGCGTATCAATGCGGAAGCCGAAATTTATGACTGGTTGGACTATCGCATGGAAATATCGACCGGCGAAGAGGTTGATGCGGATGGAAATGCGGAGGGCGACCCCGCCTCCAACAACCAGACGCTTGACAATTCCTGGTCATTAAAAAATGTCTGGGTGTCGCAGGCCTTTGTCGACATCCACCCCCGCCAATTGGAAGGATTCCATCTTCTCGCCGGAAAAATCAAGCGCCCGTTCCATTCGGTCGGCAAGAACGAGCTCATCTTTGACGGCGACGTGAATCCCGAGGGCGCAGTGATCAAGTATGAAAGAGGGCTGAACGACGCGCTCGAAATGTTCGCCAACGGCTACGGTTTCTGGGTCATCGAGAGAAGTTCGGATGCGGACACCTCCCTCTGGGGAGCGCAGGGCGGCTTGAAATACAATTTCGCCGCCTTCGGCGACAAGGCCCACCTTGCCGGTGGAGCGAGCTATTTCGACTACGGCAACATAGAAGGTCAGACTCCGTTCATAGATGGAAAACGCTTCGGCAACACGCTTGAGGCCGGATTATTCGCCAACGATTTCGATATCTGGAGCCTGTTCGGCGAATTCGGATTCCGTGTGAAGGGGTACCCCGTTTTGGTGTTCGGGGAATATGCGGAAAACAACGACGCTTCCGACGAGGAAAGCGGCTGGGTTGTCGGCGCCGGTATTGGCAAGGCGAAAGAGAAAGGCTCCTGGGCGTTCAGGTACCAGTACAAAGACGTTGAGGCCGATGCTGTGTTTGGCACGTTCACCGACTCCGATTTCGGCGGCGGCGGAACAGACGCGGAGGGTCACGAGCTCAATTTCACGTACGCCCTCGCGAAGAACGTAACAGTTGCGGCAAGCTATTTCGTCAACGATGTCGATGTCAGCGGCGACGAGGAAGATTATGAGCGTTTGCAGCTCGACTTTATCCTCAAGTTCTAGAGGCGTTCCGAACGCGTGAACCCCCTGTCTCTGCAAGGCCGAGGGAAAAGCCCCTCCGGCCTTGCAGAATTCTAACCGTATCCTAACAAAATCTTAACATTGGATTGTGAAACTAATAGTGGGTGAAAAGGAGATAACCATGAGGAAAGCAACATTTCCGGTCCCGCTTCTGGCGGCGCTCGTCGGGCTTCTGTGCGTGTCCGTCGCATTCGCCCTGGATGTGGACCCGCAACTTGTCAACTATAAGAAGGTCAGCGGCGTTTCGGGAAGTCTCAAGAGTGTGGGTTCCGATACGCTGAACAACCTGATGGCGCTGTGGTCTGAAGGATTCGGCGCCCACTACCCGGCTGTCAAGTTCTCGGTTGAGGGCAAAGGCTCCTCGACTGCTCCGCCGGCGCTCATCGAAGGAACCTCGCATCTCGGGCCTATGTCGCGCGAGATGAAAAACAAGGAAATCGACGCGTTCGAGAAGAAGTTCGGTTATCAGCCCGCGCGGGTGCGAGTTGCCGTGGACGCGCTCGCGGTCTTCGTCAACAAGGACAACCCGGTAAGATGTCTCACGCTCCAACAGCTCGACGCCATTTTCTCCAAGACGCGCAAGGGCGGCTATCACAAAGATATCCGGACGTGGGGCGACCTTGGGTTGACCGGCGAGTGGGCCGACAAACCGATTTCGCTCTACGGACGCAATTCCGCCTCCGGAACGTATGGCTATTTCAAGGAAGTGGCGCTGTTCAAGGGCGACTACAAAGACTCGGTTAAGGAACAGCCGGGCTCATCCGCCGTGGTTCAGGGAGTCGCCACCGACAAGTACGCAATCGGATATTCCGGTGTAGGATACAAGACGGCCGATGTGCGTATCGTTCCTCTTGCGTCCAACCAGGAAGGCGGCTGCTACGACGCGAACGCGGAAAACGCGTACAGCGGCGATTATCCGCTTGCCCGGTTCCTGTACGTCTATTTGAACAAGAATCCCAACCAGTCGCTGGAGCCGTTGCGCGCCGAGTTCATCAAATACGTGTTCTCGAAAGAAGGACAGAAGGCCGTTATCAAGGATGGGTTCTATCCCGTCTCCAGCGCCATCGCCGATGCGGACATGAAAGAACTTGGCATTCGCTGATATTGGCAAGGCATCGCGGTTCGACTCGAAACGTGGTGCTCCGATTATAGTGAAGGCGCGCGCCGCTGTTTTCGCACGAATCTTTTCAGAGCGGGACGAAGCCTGAATTAATCAGGCTTCGTCCGCTTTTCGTGTGAGCGCACCGTTTTGTTCAAACACGCGCATGGATACAATGGAAACCGCGACTCCGGAAGAACAATCCAAGGTTTTTACTCCGCCGGTGAGACGGGAAAAGAAGGCGAAGCGTTCGGTTCTTATCGCCGACCGAATCGCCGACCGAATCATCACAATCGGCGGCATCCTCGTTATCATCGCGGTCCTCGGCATCCTCGTATTCCTTGTCGAGGAAACGCTCCCGCTGTTCCTGAGCGGAAAAATCACCGAACAGCACGAGTATTCTTTCGAACTGACCCCCGGTCCCATCCTGAACGTGACAATGGACGAATACAAGACTTTTGTGCTCCTCATTTCCGAGGGCGGCACGCTTTCCCTGTTCCATGCAAAAAGCGGTTTTGCCCTTACTCCGCCTTCGATAGAAGTTGGCGACAAAAACATCACATCCTTTGCCGCCACGCTTGATCGCCGGAACCTTGCGTTCGGGTTCGACGATGGCACGGTTCGGTTTGCTTCGGTTTCGTTCCCGAACCGAATTCTTACTGCGGCTGAGGCGCCGGAGGGATTGCGCCGACTCGATGAGCGTGATCTCACCGACGGGGCGGTCGTGTACTCGCGGGTTCCCGGCAACCAGCTCCGGAGAATCTCGGTCGCACTCGAGTTGGAAGACGAGGCGCCGGTCTCGGAGTCCGGGAGTCCGATAATCGCCATGGACTATCGAGTAAGCGGTGAAGCCGAACGCCAGACAAAAGCTTTTGTCGCCATCGACGCTGAAAGGCGGGCGACACTCAACAGGGCCATGACCAAAATCAATCTCCTGACCGGCGCGCAACGCACCACGGTCGAACATGTGCAGCTTCCCGATTTTCCAGAAGATATTTCACTCCATTCCGTAATCCTGACGGAAAAGGCAGACGCGGTCCTGGTTGCCGACGAAACCGGCGCCGTTTATCGGTATTTCACGCGGGATTTTTCCAAGCCGCTCCTTGCAGAAGTTGCGTACCTCCTGCCGAAGGGAGTTCGGCTGACTGCCTTCGGGTTCCTGCTGGGCGGACAATCCATTGTCGCGGGAGGTTCGGACGGCTCCCTCGGCATTTATTTCCTGCTGGAAAAAGAATATGCCGAGACCGTTGACGGGCAGACCCTGGTTCTCGCGCGACAATTCGAGACCAAGCGCTCACCCGTTGTGCGGTTCGACCCGAGCCTTCGAGGAAAGAGTTTCGCCCTCGCCAGGGCGGACGGTGAACTGGCGGTGGTCCACGGCACAAGCCGGAAAACTGTCGTCTCACTTCCCTCGGCGTTCGGAGACAAACCCTGTCAAGATATCCTGCTCGCGCCCCGCCTCGACGGCCTGTTTGCATTCCGGCCCGACGGTGAGGCGCGCCTGTGGGAGTTTTCCGCGCCGCATCCCGAGACCACGTTCCGCACCCTCTTCCGAAAGATTTGGTACGAGGGCTATCCGGAGCCCACATACACATGGCAGTCCTCGGCGGCGACGGGCGACTATGAACCGAAGTTCTCGTTAATTCCTTTAATATTCGGCACCGTCAAAGCGGCCTTTTACTCTCTTCTCTTTGCCATTCCGATAGCGATTCTCGCCGCGATTTACACATCCGAGTTCGTTCATTATCGTCTCCGCGCGTTTATGAAACCGACCATGGAGATGATGGCGTCGTTGCCGTCGGTAGTGCTCGGTTTCGTCGCCGCGCTTGTGCTCGCTCCCATTGTCGAGACGTGGGTGGCCGCCGTGATTCTCGCCTTTGCGGCGCTTCCCCTCTCCCTCATGCTGGCGGCATATCTGTGGCAGTTGCTGCCGCTGCGCCTCGCCATCAGATTGCAGGGAATACCGAAGTTCTGCATGATAAGCGGGACAGTGCTCGTTTCCCTCTATGTCGCATACAAACTGGGTCCATTGTTCGAGGACCTGCTGTTCCGGGGGGATTTTAAGGGATGGTTGAACGGTGACTTCGGAACCTCCATCCCGTTCCTTTTCCTTTTGAGTCTGCCCGTATCCTTCATCGTCGTTACAACGCTGATTACCCGTTCCTTCGGCCATATGATTCACGAACTCATGAGAAGCCTCTCCAGATTTCGGGCAGCCGTGTTCGATATTGGCCGGTGGATTCTCACGCTGGCCGCGACGGCTCTGTGCTCGCTTGGAATCGCATATGCGCTCGGCTCCATTGGAGTGGATGTGCGGGGAACGTTCGTTGACACCTATGTGCAGCGGAACACCCTCGTGGTCGGGTTCGCAATGGGATTCGCCGTCATCCCGATTATCTACACAATCGCTGAGGACGCATTGAACGCGGTTCCCGAACATCTCCGGGCGGCAAGCCTGGGTTGCGGCGCGACCCCGTGGCAGACCGGCATCTACGTAGTGCTGCCGACGGCCTTCAGCGGCGTCTTCTCGGCCATCATGATCGGTATGGGACGCGCCGTCGGGGAGACCATGATTGTGGTGATGGCCGCCGGGAACACCCCTCTCATGGATTGGAATGTCTTCAACGGATTGCGCGCGCTTTCCGCCACCATCGCCGTCGAGCTTCCGGAAGCCGTGAAGGACGGCACCCTCTACCGCATCCTGTTTCTTGCCGGGCTGGTGCTGTTCGCGATGACGTTCGTGATAAACACCGTCGCCGAAATTGTCAGGCTCCGATTCAGAAAACGCGCCATGCAGCTGTGAGGATAGAACGCATGGGCACGGATACGGAAAGGAAACCAAAAAAAAGCATGGTTGACGCCGGAACGGTTTCCCCCGACAAGACGACCGGCGCAACACCGCCGTCTCATGTTCGAACGAAAGCGACTGGCGCCGACCTGACGGCTCGCGGAGAGCCGTTCGTCTGGGGAATGGGGGGAGCGTTGGCGCTCGGAGTCGCAATGATTGTCGGTTTCCTGCTGCTCATTCTCTGGAACGGTCTCATAACGTTCTACCCCAAACCCATTCACGTGGTGAAATTGAAAAACGGCAAATTGATAGCGGGCGAGCCCTCTCGCAGCGAATCGTACAGACCCTCTCCCGACCAGCTTGAGGAACTGTCGCCGGACGCCCAAAACGACATTCGGGAAAACAATGGCTTCACACGGAGAACGCTCTACCGAACCGGCAATTTCGACCTGTACAACGAGGACTTTAAATGGATTTCCAAGCACGAGGCGGCGGACATCTCGATGCCTCCCGGCATCTTCTTCATCGAGCGTGTCGAATGGGGGCCGTTCATCGGATTCATCGATTCTCTCCGAATGGGCGAGGAATTCCTGAAGGGACCCTCCGTTCCGCTCTCCCGTTTATACGCGGAGCACGCCAGAGCGGTGGCCCGGCGAAAACGTGTTCATCGGCTCGAGCGGGACGAAATCGGCGCGGTGAATTACAGGCTGGAACAGGAACGGCTGAAATTGCGCGGGGTTGCCCTCGAGCACGGAAAAGAGAGCGACGAGTACCGCCGGGCGGAGGACGAGCACGCCGCAAAGGTCGAAATGCTCGAGGGAAAATATTCTCAGCTCGAGGAAGAGGCGGACGCCATCAAGAGAGAGGACGCCCAGTACGAAATCACGCTCAAGGACGTGAATGGCCGCGAACGGACGATTCCCTTGTCTCACGTGGTTCGCTTCTATCCGGCCAATGACCTCAATGTTTTCCAAAAACTGGGGGTCTACGGCTCCCGATGGTTCGAGTTCCTGACGCAGGAACCGCGAGAGGCGAACACCGAGGGAGGCGTGATGCCGGCGATTTTCGGGACGTTCGTCATGACTGTTCTGATGGCGCTCGCAGTCGCGCCCTTCGGCGTGCTCGCCTCGCTCTATCTGCGCGAGTATGCCAGGCAGGGAAAACTCGTGTCGATAGTGCGCATCTGTGTCAACAATCTGGCAGGAGTGCCGTCAATCGTGTACGGAGTGTTCGGACTCGGCTTTTTCGCATACATCGTCGGCGCTTCCATCGACGAGCTGTTTTTCCCCGAGCGTTTGCCGAACCCTACGTTCGGAACCGGCGGAATCTTGTGGGCTTCCCTCACGCTGGCGCTGCTTACGGTGCCCGTCGTCATTGTGGCGACCGAGGAGGCGCTCGCGGCCGTGCCGCAATCCATGCGGGAGGGTTCGCTCGCCTGCGGGGCGTCGAAATGGCAGACGATCAGGTATGTCGTGCTTCCGAAGGCGATGCCGGGAATCATGACGGGATTGATTCTGGCCATGGCGCGCGGCGCCGGCGAAGTCGCTCCGCTCATGCTGGTCGGGGTCGTAAAGATGGCGCCCGAGCTTCCCGTTGACGGGTTTTTCCCGTACATTCACCTCGAACGAAGCTTCATGCACCTCGGGTTTCACATCTATGACGTCGGGTTTCAGTCGCGCAACTCCGAGGCGGCGAAACCAATGGTCTTTGTCACCACATTGTTGCTCATTTCGCTGATTGCGGTCATGAACGCCACGGCGATTTATGTGCGCAACCGGCTCAAACGGAAATATTATGTCGGGCATTTCTAAGGAGAATACCACAATGGCCGGTGTTGCAGAACCCCTGCTTGACTCCGTCACAACTGTCACGTATCCGAAAAAGGGGGACGGTGGAGCCATCCTGGAAATCGAGAACTTCTCCCTCTGGTATGGTTTGACGCAGGCGCTGTTCGGAAATACGATGAACTTGGAGCGCGGGCTTGTGACCGCGCTCATCGGGCCGTCGGGCTGCGGAAAATCCACGCTCCTCCGGTCCCTGAACAGGATGAATGACCTGATTGACGGGCTCAGGGTTGAGGGGACAATCCGTTTTAACGGCGAGAATATCTACACGCCCGACATTGATGTCATCGGGCTCCGCAAACGCATGGGAATGGTCTTTCAAAAACCGAACCCGTTCCCAATGACCGTCGCCGAAAACGTGACTTATCCCCTCAAGGTCGATAATATTCGCGACCGCCACATACTGGAGGAGACAGTGGAAGGCGCGCTCAAGGGAGCGGCGCTGTGGGACGAGGTGAAAGACCGCTTGAGGGACAATGCGCTCGGCCTCTCCGGAGGACAACAGCAACGGCTCTGCATCGCGCGCGCTATTGCCGGCGACCCCGATGTATTACTGATGGACGAGCCCTGCTCCGCCCTCGACCCCATTGCCACGGGAAAAATCGAAGACCTCATATTCGAGTTGCGCGGCCAATACACCATTGTCATTGTGACCCACAACATGCAGCAGGCGGCGCGGGTCTCCGAAAATACCGCCTTTATGTATCTCGGAAGACTCATCGAGTATGGAGACACCGAAACGATATTCACGAATCCCAAGGACGGCAGGACACAGGACTACGTCACCGGGCGTTTCGGATAACCGAAACCAACCGATAATCGCTAAGGCGAAGGGAACCGCGGGTGTGTCTCACGATTCGGGATACCCTAAAAGACGGGGGATTCCGTAATTGGGCGCAGCCACCAAAGCTTGTTGTTCGGCAAAATGCGCAACCGTGAGACAGTTTCACTGTGGGACGATCCGATAATTGCCGAGCGAAGGGGGGCTTTCCCAAGAATTACGGACGCGAAGCGGCGCAGATTCGGGACTGCCCCTAAGCAGGAAGCCGCCCAGTGCAATTATCGGAACACTCGGGTCTCCCTATTCCCCGAGTTTGCTTTACTGGTCCAGAGCGAATCTCCGGTGGAAAGAGGATTGCCGGGGAGAAGACAAACGTTCGGTTCGCGGGTGTGTCCCCACGCGCAGAGAGGGAAGACAAACATGGTAGTTCATCTGCAAAAGGAAATAGAGAAACTGAAGCAAGACATCCTGTATCTCGTCACGGTGGTCGAGGAAAATGTTCGGAGAGCCGTCAAAAGCATCGAGGACCGAGACGCAAAACTTGCTGAGAAGGTTATCGAACTAGACAACGAAATCGACCGACGAGAGGTGTGGGTCGAGGAGGACTGTTTGAAGATACTGGCGCTTCATCAGCCGGTAGCCGTGGATTTGCGGTTTATCGCCGCCATCATGAAACTGAACAACGATCTCGAGCGAATTGGGGACCTTGCGGTCAATATCGCTGAACGCGCGCACTACCTTGCAAATCACGAGAAAACCACCGCCTCGTTCGATTACCGCTTAATGGCTCAAAAAACAGAGGCCATGCTGCAAAAGAGTTTCGACTCGCTCGTGAATGTGAACCCCGAACTTGCCCGCGAGGTCATCGCGGCCGATGACGAGGTCGACGAAATCGAAAGACGGATCGTTGCGCAGGTGGAACACGCGATCAGGGAGAATCCGGATGAGACCGACCGCCTGCTCCACCATATGTTCGTCGCGCGCCACCTCGAGCGGATAGCCGATCACGCCACCAATATAGCCGAGGATGTTATCTATATGGTGCACGGCGAAATTGTCCGGCACGAGGCAAAATTCACCGATAAATAGTCCGCTCCTTCCGGCGGATTCCTCGCCGCCTCCAATCAGCGCCCGACTGTCAACATCGCCTCAGTGCCTTTCCGGCCGCCGTCCAGGAAAACACAAAGGGCGCGACCGGATTGCTCTCTCAGCCGCGCCCCTCTCTTTCAGAGCGATTGGTGGGGGGAAAACAATCGCTCGCTCGTCTTTTCTCTCACGCCACTCGCTTCAAAAGGGCGTCCACCCTCTTGTCGAGCTGTACGATGTCCTCGCGCGTCGGAATATTCAGCCAGTGAAGCAGCCTGGGAAGCAAGTCCCGGCTCTCCCCGACTTCCTCTTTCATCCTTTCTCTCTGCTCTTCGAAGTGTTCTTGCCCCTCCTTTATGAGCTTGCGGAAATATTTGGCGCCGCTCTTCCGGACCCTCTCTCCCCGCTTCGTCAACGTATCCAATGCGCTCGATATCTGCTCCTCGGCAAGCGCCACCAAGCCGAGCGAAATAAGCGCTGGGCGAACAAGGTATCGGCCAGCCGACGAAGAGTGGCTCGCGTTCCTGGCGGCCGCCTTTTTCTTCTTCTGAGCCATCCTCCCTTTCACCTCGCTTTCTCAAAGATATTAACGCAAGGCGTCAAAGCGTATTTTAACACACTGCGTCAAAACTGTCAAGCCCAATCTTGAACCTGTGGTAACCTTGAATCTGTCCAACGGTTTGCCATGAGGAATGTTCGCTTCGGAGGCAGCCGCGATACAGGCTCACCGCTTGGAGAAGTCGGTCTTTTTCATTGTTTCCGCATGGCCCGACGGGGCATGGGCAACTGTGTTCGAAGCCCGCGTCACCGGACCATGGAATGAACTTCGGCGCCTGTTGTTCCCATTTTTTGCTGGAATTCGCAATGCTTCCGGTATATAATACGTATCACTTTCCAAAGATAGGCCCCTGGACAATTCTTTTCAGGAGGTGTAATACCGATGTTGGCCCGAATCCGATGGTTTTTCTGGTTCACGTTGCTAACACTCTGTCTTGGTCTGTCCGGCGCCGGAGCCCGCGCGGAGGAGGACCCCGAAGGCGCGATAACCTCCGAGGCGGAGCCGCAGGAGAAGGTGATTATGCTAAGCCTTCGCGAAGCGGTGGCCATGGCATTGGAGGGCAACCTCGATATCGCGGTCGGCCGGTACAATCCGGATATCAGGGATGCGCAGCTTTTAAGCGCGAAAGGAGTGTTCGACCCGACGGTCCGTCTCGAATATTTCTACTCGGATGAAGAGATTCCCCAGACAACGCGCGAGGGTCTGGCGACCAACGCCGCGAAAACAGAGACTGTTCGGAAGGACTTGTCGCTGACCTTCGAGGGGAAGGTCCCATCGGGCACGGAGTATGAACTGTTCTTCGACCGGGAGCAGTCCCAATTCACCCAGCGGGACACTCCTGCAGGCGATGTGAGAAATCCGGCCGAATACAATCTCGACCTGACCTTTCGGGTGACCCAGCCATTGCTCAAAGATTTCGGGCTTGACACCAACCTTGCCGATATCAGGATAGCGCGGTCCGAGAAGTACATGAGCATCGAAGACTTCCGAAAGCAGACCATCGATATTATCGCGGAGGTGGAAGCCAGCTATTGGAACATCGTTGCCGCCATCGAGAATCTCAAGGTCACCGAGCGGTCGCTCGAGCTGGCCGAGAGCCTCCTGAGGGAGAACCGTATCCGGTTGGAAGTGGGCGCTATGGCCCCCCTCGAGGTGCTCCAGGCCGAAACCGGCGTCGCCCAGCGTGAGGAAGAGGTCATCGTCGCCAGGAGCCTGGTGAAAGACGCCGAGGACAACCTGAAGCGGCTCCTGAATCTTCCGAAGGATACCGACGAGTGGAAGGTCAGGCTGGCGCCGACCGACGAGCCGGTGCTCATCGATAAGGAGATCGACCTTCGACCCCAGTTGGAACTGGCATTCGAGAAGAGGCCCGATTACAAGCGTTCCCTGATGCAGATAGAAACCGGCATGATAAACGAGAAATTTGCCCGCAATCAACTTCTGCCAACCGTTGATTTGACCGGAGAATATCAGTTCCGGGCCGTTGATGCGGAGTTCCATCAGGCCTTCGACGACATCGAACGGGGAACCTCGCCAAGCTGGCTGCTGGGTGTTACCGCCGAGTATCCCTTGGGGAATCGGACGGCTAAGGGCGATTTCACGAAGGCACGGCTCCAACGGATACAGTCAGAGGTCGAAGCGGACAACCTGCGGCTGGGAATTATCGTCGAGGTGCGAAGAGCGATCAGGGGAATCGAGACCAGCCTGAAACTTATTGAAGCAACTCGCAAGGGAACCGAGTTGGCTCTCGAAAGCCTCAAAGCCGAGCGCAAGAAACTCGAGGTGGGCGTTTCCACGAGCTACGATGTTCTCGAATTCGAAGAAGACTTGACCGATGCCAGAAGGCGCGAGATTGTGGCACGCATCGGTTATCGGCAGGCGCTCGTCAATCTCGCCGTAGCAACCGGTGTCCTCTTGGAAGAAAAGAATATTGTAATTGATGAAGCCGATTAGGAATATTTCGATAGCCTGCGTCGTGCAGGCCCTTTTCATGTTCATTCCTGTCACGGGCCGGGCGGAATCCGGTTCCGCTCCCGTCGAGCCGCGATCGTATGAAAACGTCGTTGCGGGCATTCAGCAATCGTACGAGGAGATAATAGAAACATTCAAGCCGGGCGCCACGCTCATGCGCCTCTCCCTTCATGATTGCATCGTGTCGGCTTTGAGGAACAACCTGGACATCGAAATCGAACGATTCGCGACCGACATCAGCGATGCGGGCATACAATCCGAAAAGGGCGTTTTCGACCCGCGTCTCTATTTCAATACGACTTACATCGAACGCAAGGATCCGCTTCCGATCAGGGTTTCCATAGCCACGGGCGGATTGTCGGCGGTCGAAACCGAGCAATGGATAATCACGGGCGGACTCGCAGGCGCCATCCCAACCGGTCTTACGTACGACCTCAGGGCCTCGAGCGAACATACGCCGTTTTCCACGATTACCGATTTCTTCCGGGCAAATGGCGAACAACGCTTCGAAACCTCGCTGACCATTTCCCAACCAGTGCTCAAGAATTTCGGCGTCGATATAAATACGACCGGCATTCGAGTCGCGATAAGAAACAAAGAGGCGTCCGGATATCAGTTGGCGCAAAAGATAATGGACACTCTGTTCGCGGTCGAGACCGCATATTGGGAGTTGGTCTTCGCCTATGAGAATCTTCGCGTACGGACGAAGTCTCTCCAATTGGCTCAAAATTTGCTCGAGGAAAACAGAATTCGCCTCGATGTCGGTGTGATTCCTCCCCTTGCTGTCCTTCAATCCGAGACCGGTGTCGCATTTCGCGAGGAGGAAGTCATCTTCGCTCTCCGGGAGCTCGGAGACCGAAGAGATGAGCTCATACAAGTCGCCAATCTGTTTCCCGGCCAGCTTATCTGGGATGTGGAAATCGTGCCGACGGACGAACCCTCCGTCTCGCCGGCCGGCGAATACAAGGAGCGCGAGCAGATTACTGCGGCTCTCAAGAATCGGCCGGAACTCATACGGTTGCTGAAACTGCAAGAGGCCGCGGAAATCGGCGCCCGGTTCGCAAAAAACCAGTTGTTGCCCACGCTCAATCTGAACGCGTCGGTCGGATTCATCGGGCTCGATGACGAGTTTGACAGTTCGTTCCTGCCGAGTCTCTCTCTTGGCCTGCCGGTGTCGACCCCTGACAAAGGTATCGACCCTGCCATCGACGACCTCTTCTCGGGCGACAACCTGCAATGGGTTGTGGGATTCACCTTCGAGGCGCCGTGGGGGCGAAATTTCGAGAAGGGGCAATATAAAGCTGCCAGGCTGGAAGCGAGCCAGGTCGATGCATCCATCAGGAACCTGCAACTTTTTATCATTCAGGATGTCCGAAATGCGCTGCGCGGAATTGAAACCGATTGGAACCGCGTCATCTCCACGGAGAAAACCAGGAAGTACCGGGTCGAGAACCTCAAAGCGGAAAGAAAGAAGTTCGACGTAGGCGTTTCGACGGCTCACGACCTTCTCGAATTCGAGGAGGACCTGGCGGAAGCCGAGGCGAACGAGCAACGCGCCATCATTGACTACACCCTGTCTCTCACAAACCTGCTGCGTGCCAATGGCGCCCTGCTTCCGGCGCGAAATGTCCGGCTTGACATAAGTTCCTGAGCAGCAAACCTGCCGGGATTTTGCCGCCGTTTCTTTTACACTTCCACTTTCTTATGCCATAATTATAAGAAATACACGGGCTTGAGAGCGAATTGCTCTCGCCTGGCATGGGACGCGTTGAACCTGGGAGGAGTTACTCATGGCTACCGAATCGAAAGAAGCTTACGTCTGTTCCACATGCGGAAGAACGTCCACGCAGAAGGGGCATCTGTGCACGCCGACCGATAAGCAGTACGTGTGCGAATTCTGCGGCGTTGAATCGGCGGACCCGCGCCACATCTGCTTTCCAAAGCTCGAAAACATTCGCTATGTTTGCGGGACATGCGGCCGTGTGGCGGTAAGTCGCTCGCACCTGTGCGCGCCGCAAACCATAACGAAGGCTGCGCCGGCCAAGACCGGAAAAACAAAGGCAAAAAAGGCGAAGGCCGCAAAGTCCAAGAAGAAGTCTACAAAGAAAGCAAAGAAAAAAACCGCTACCACAAGAAGGAAATAGTGGGATTTTTGCCGCGGAAATTTTATCGGGCGAGGGCATCCGCTCTCGCCCGATTTTTCTCTGGCGAATGTAGCTGGTTTTGTAATAGAATGACAGCGACAGGGGAGAGGTGAGCCAATGCATGTTCCACAGGAAAAGCGGGGTCTCCTCGCCATCGATGTAGGTGGCGGGACGCAGGATATGCTTGTCCACTTCGCCGGCGTCACGCCGGAAAATTCTCCGAAACTGATCATGCCGTCTCCCACAAGAATTGTTGCGAGCAAGCTGAAGCGCGCAACACATGAAAGGAGGCCTGTTTTCTTGTTCGGAGAACTGATGGGTGGCGGGAGTTCCGTCCGCGCTGCGCGCGAGCATATCGAGGCTGGATTGTCGCTTTCCATCACGCCGGCCGCCGCCCTCACGTTTCATGATGACCTCAAACGAGTCGAGGAGATGGGCGCGAACATTACGAACGACCCTCCATCGAATGCAATCCGGATACGAATGGGCGATATCGACCGGGAGGCCATTGAAACCTGCTTGCGCAATTTCGAGGTCGAGACGCCTGACGCCTGGGCGGTCGCGGTGCAAGACCATGGTTTCTCTCCCGGCAAAAGCAACCGCCGGGCGCGATTCGAATGGTACCGGCAGTTCATCGACTCGGGCGGCCTATTGGAAGAACTCGCCTTTCGGACCGTGCCGGAATTCTTTACCAGAATGCACGCGATTAAGCGTCTTCTTCCCGATTCGCTGCTCATGGACACGGGAACGGCTGCCATCCTCGGCGCGCTGCTCGACGAGGTCGTTTCAAATCAGAGAGTAAAGGGCCTGCTTATCATCAATGTCGGCAATTATCATCTTATGTGTGCGGCCGTATACGGCGACCGGATGGTCGGCTTGTTGGAGCATCACACCGGCATGCTGGACTCGGGAAAGGCGTATGAAATGATAGAGCGCTTTCGCCTGGGGAACCTCTCGAATGACGAGGTGCTCAATGACGGCGGGCACGGGTGCTGCTTTCCACGAGATGCGAGCGCCATGTCAGAGTTTGCTTTTGTCGCTGTGACGGGACCGAACCGCCACATGTTTTCCCACACGAAGTTCTACCATGCGGTTCCCTGCGGCGACGTGATGTTGGCGGGATGTTTCGGCTTGGTCGAGGCGGCCAGATTAAAAGGAATCATCCAGGGGTACGAACAGGGTTCACTCTAAAAAGTCTTCTTCCCCTTCCTCTTCCTCTCCTCCTTCGAAATCCTCATGCGGCATGCTGTCCTGGCCTGCGACACGGAGCACCTCGTCATCCACGTAAATGGGGCTTGCCATCCGGACCGCAAGCGCAATGGCGTCGCTCGGGCGGCAATCGATTTTGATGATGTTCAAATCACCGGAACTATCCACTTCCTGCGCCAGAATCAAGTACGCGTAGAACGTTCCGCCCTCGAGTTTGTATACCTGCACGCTCTGTAACGACGTCTGAAATCCTTTGAGTATGAACGTGATCAGGTCGTGCGTCATTGGTCGGGGCATCTCGACCTTCTCTATGCCGTTCGCGATGGCGAAGGCCTCGGCGTTGCCAACCAGGATAGGCAAAATCCGGTCGCCGAACCTCAGTATCACGATGGGCCGTTTCAGCACATCATACATCACGCCATCGAGTTTCATTTCGAGCAGTGCCATAGAAAACTCCTTCCACGAAAAGGGTTACTATCCGATTATACTATCGCTTCTCCGAAAGCGCAAGCAACGTATTGCATCCTTTCTCTTGCTCCGGAGACCGCGCGCGAATAGCTTCGCTTGTGGACGTGTTCGGCTCGCTCGCGACTCGTCGACACGGCGAACCGGCGCATCGGTTGCTTCCGGCCCTCCGGACCATGCGAGATAGGACGGGGAACGGGCTGGACCCGGAACTGCCGAAGCAATATGTTCTGCTGCCGCGTTCCAAAATCAAAACATGACGCATCGACTTAACCGCTCTCCGGTTCCCGCCGGATTTCGAAGACAACAGGATTATTCGGATCGGGACAACAAAACTCGGTCCTGTGCGGGTCGTCACCCCACGGCAACGTTCCGCCATAGGTGAAGATACAAATCACCGGATAGAGCGCGTTGTACGCCCAGTGGCACAGCGGCGGGGTGTTGCGGCTCAAATCGAATTCATCTCCTGCCTTTATGCCGAGCGGACATGTCCCGCCTTCCAATATCCGAACTACCTTTGCCCTCACATGAAATTTCTTCATGCTCCCACTCATGCGCTTTGCCATGATTCGCCGGGACTCAAGGAGACGACTTTCACGTGCCGGTTTCGCCGCTTCACCTCTTCGGTGAACTGCTCGGGTGTTCCCGGCGCTCCACGTTCCAGCAGCCTTTTCAAAAACGGAATGGTCAGCGACATGTTGTAATGAATGGGAATGACGGTCCTTGCTTTCAATTGGACAGCGGCTTCCGCCGCATCCACCGGGTCCATCACGACCTTGCCGGCAAAGGGAAGTCTCAAACCGTTTATGGGCAAAAGAGCGACGGTCAAATCGAATTTCTCGCTGAGTTCCCCCAACTCCTTCACGTAACGCGTATCCCCTCCGAAGAACACGGCGTTTTGCCCATTGGAAAGCACATAGGTGCACTCCGGAGCCGGATGGTCTGCGGGAAGAGCGGTGATGCAAACTCCCGAAATGGTTTTCGATTGCCATGATGTGAGAACATCGACCTTTCCGTATCCCAACTTTCTGATTTTTGCGGCCGTTTTCTCATCGGGAACGATAACTGCGGCGGCTTTATCCAACTTCCGCATCGCTTTCAAATCGCAATGGTCGAAATGCCCGTGGGAAATCAGCAGCAGGTCGACCCGCGGAAGCTCGCTGATATCGATTCCAATGCCGCGCGAATGGGTCACTATTCCGAATATCGGATCGGTGAACCATGGGTCGGTGAGAACACACACTCCGCCCATCTGAATCATCATGGTGGAGTGGCCAATATCCGTAATTTTCAGTGACGGATTTTTTGATGAATGATTTTTTGACATTTCCTTCCTCTCCCTTTCCCCGTGAAACTCTTCCCTGCGAGCCGGCCACTGCCTCGCCCGCAGGCCCCCATGCAGCCGTTCATTGCTGCTCGGGCGTCTGCATGTCCGCCAACGAAAGCGGCGGAACCCGCGGAAGCCTTTTATGATTATTGTTGGAAAGCATATCGTTCGCCCGCAGCACCTCTCGCCACCGGTCGGCGAGATTCCCGCGAGAGTCAATCCAACTGCGAAGAATCTTCACCTTCATTGCCGGACTGTATATCAGCGAGTAGTCCCGCTGATAAACGACTGACCCGCCATTGGCATGGCAATAGTTGATCGGGTCGAATGCGGAGAGGGTCTCATACCGTTCGCCGCTCCGAAGTGTAACGCGCAGATGGTAGATTCTCGCTTCAGCTCTGCCTTCCCGCGGCGCCACCATGAAGAGACCGCATATCATAATGACAAATAGCAGAAGTTTTCGTCGCATCGGTCCGCTCGAACCTTCATCGCGTTATTAAAAGAACCCGCCTTTTACATCATAATCGCCGGTCTCGAGGTCCAGTTCAAACTCCGCAAGAGCGGAACTGAAAACCAGTTTGCCCAGCTCCTGAGTCGTCGGAAATGCAACATGTCCGGATGCCGTCTCGTTCAAAGCCAACGATGCCTTCAGGTCCTCATACCTCTTCAAAGGATGCGGATTAATGTGCATCCCATCCTTCGTGAGAGCGTGGAAGTCCGGGGGCGAGACATCGGTCCTGATTGACCTGAAAGACGTGACCGTCACATGAAACAGGTGACTTCCTTCAATTGTCCCAAGGTCGGTCACTTTGAATGACGCCACGAGCTGAGCGTCTTTAATCCCGGCGGTCCGCGCGCCAAGCATCACCCGGCGCTTTCTTATCTCTATCTTGTACGTGCGTCGAGCGCGCGGCTTCTCCTCCTCGTTTTCCTCCTCTTCGTTCTGCCCCTCAGACCTCGCGGTATTTTTGTCCGCCCATTCCGCCATCAACGCCTCGTTTACCTCCTCGGGCTCACGTTCGATCGATTCGACGCGGGAATACGGCATTTTCATTTCACCCATAGCCGTCAAAAACGTCACCCAGGTCTCATCTTCTTCAATAACAACGCACTGTTTCTTTGCTCCCTTCTTGAACTTGAGGAAATCGCCGTCCGCCCTGTCCGAGACGCTCAGCAGACAAAGAGAGCTCAGACAAAAAACAAACAATCTCCTGACACGTTGCATGGTTCCCATCCCCCCCAAAAAAAGTATTAGCTATCCATCCTCCTTAATTTTTCCTTGTATTGCGTCCGCAAGGATTCGAAAAATCCCCGATATTCGGCGGTCCGATAGTCGGGGTAGGTCCACGGCCAGGGGTTGAAGCAGTTGTTGGCGAAATAGAGTGTAACCTCTGCAAAAATTCCATCGCCCAAATATATCCGATGCGAATAGTCTTTCGTTGTCGCAAGCACGAGTTTCGAGAGGGAAACATAGCCGGGATCGAGGTTGACGCACCGGCGCTCGCTTCCGGTCTGTTCCGAGATTCTCTCTTCGAGGTCATTCGTGAAGATTTTCGCAGCGACAAGTTCCCTCGGGTTTATCAGCCGTTCGAAAGAGACGAATTTTCGCAAGAGATTCGGGCCCATCTCATCTTCATAATAATTCGTGAAGTTGAAGGGTATAAGAGGACTGACCTCATCAATATTTCCGTACTCTGCGGACATCTCGGCTTCCGCGAGTGCGAAGATATCCATGTGCTGTGCCAGCATCGCCACGAACAACTTGACCGGCTGAGGGGTCCTTACTTGTCCCATCGCAAGCGAATTCCGGACTGAGGAAGGCTCGTGTTCCCCGCGTTGTTTTCGAACGATGAATTCCGCCGCGTTCGGCGTTATCGCCGAACAGGCTCACTTCCCATTACATATTTTAACACACAAGCCGCAAATGAAATGTGGTTTGTCCAGCCTCTCATTGAACTCGGCCAGTTTGTCGAAGCAGGCGCGCAGGTCGAAATGCGCCGGCTCGTTTTTCGGAGCGTTGGCGGGACAAACCGCGACACAGCGAACACACTCGCCGCAGTCGGCGTCCATGGGCGCATCCGCAGGAAGCATGATATTCGTGAGTACCGTCACGTATCGCACGCGCGCGCCGAACTCGGGGTTTATGAGCAAAATACTCCGCCCGATCCACCCCAGCCCGGCGTACCGGGCGATCAACTTGTGCGGAAGATGACCACGCAGTCGCTCCCAATCAACGACTTCGGAAGCGGGTATCGCGATGGAACTGCTCCCTGTTGAGCGGATTTCCTCAACGAGCGCTGAGGCGATGGTATCAAGAACTCTATTGACCCTCAAATATTCTTCGCAGTATTCGGGAGTGGGACCGTCCGTAATTGTGGCGAGCGACTCGTCGTTCAATGTTACCCCGACAGATATGCCGCGCGAGTACACATTGTAGCGGGCGTCGAGCAGGTCGGTGTCGGCCCGTATCCTATCGAGGTCGGCGACGCCGAACAGGGTTGCGCCGTTGGACCGCGCAACCGCTCTGAATCGTTCGTACAAACTTTCCATGCTCATCCCTCGCGCCGTCGGCCGCGGGCCTTCTTCAGAATCTGTCGTTCTTTGCGGGTGAGCGAATGGATGCCTTCCCTGCTTATTTTGTCAAGTATCGGATCGACTTCCTGCTCCATGAACAAGTCCCAATCCTCGGCCTTCTTCTGTGTCTGAGAACCGGACCCGAATGTGATGCGCGGAATCGAGTACCGAATTCTATCGCCATACTTGAGATACAGATAGCCGAAAAGCATTCCTCCAAGATGGGCGAAACGAGCGACCCCGCCCGCGCGAGGGCCGGAAGAGACGGTCATCCACAATTCGATTGCGGCAAACAGAATCACGAAGTTCTTCGCTCGCATCGGGAAAAGGAAAAACACCAGCACAACCCGATTCGGAAACAGCATGCCGAAAGCGACAAGAATCCCGAAGATGGCCCCCGAGGCCCCGATTGTTATCACATTCACGCCTATGCTGGTAAAGAAGCTCAGAAGACCGGCGCCGACACCGGTGAAAAGGTAGTAGTACAGAAACGAGCGCCCGCCCCACACCCGCTCGATGTCCGTCCCGAACATCCAGAGCGCAAACATATTGAACAAGAGATGAAAGAGGTCGTAATGGAGAAACATGTACGTGAAAGGCTGCCATATCATGCCGTGCAAGACGCGGTAAGAGTTCAACCCGAAGAAAAGAGAAAGATAATCGACGTTCAAGGTCAACCAAAATATCTGCTGGAGCAGAAAGATTGCCGCATTGACAATGACCAGCTTCTTTACTACATCAGATATCCGGACCGAAAAATTAAATTCCGGCTCGCTATAATAGCGTCTCATCATGTATTCTCACGATTGCAAGCGCCTGGCTGTGCGAGAGAGTCGGATTCGAAGAACTTCAGGATGTCGAAGCGAGCGAAGGACAGTCGCGACCATTCGCATGAGGCAAAAAGCCGACGGTAACGGAGATGATACCGCTGTGTCGCCGGAACACGTTCGAAGTCATATATTTCAATTGTCGTTTTCCGGACGCTGGAACTGCCTCTTGGGTTCATTCATCAAATATCTTCCAAATCGAATGGAATATCCCCGTCTTCTCTTTTTCGCTTTCCGCAATATCATCTAATTCATCGGCAGCCTGCGCCGTGTCTTGATGTTTTAAACGAAACGAGACGGAATATTCCGGCAGCGTGCCAAAGAACTGGGTGTGCTCAAACGGTTCATAATTCGGGTACTCAACCCTGACGGTGTGGATTTTTTCTTTCTGTATTTTTATCGTTCCGACCACGAGTTCGTTCCCGACAAAGCGATAATATTCGGGCCTGCTTGTATTCCCGAAAAACGCGTCGTCCACAAATATCTCTCCCCGTGTTCTCAACTCTTCGGGGATGGTCCCGACGTTTTCCAACACCAGATACACCGTCGTGGTGGCGCCGGCGCCCTTCTCGGTTCCCGGAATGCGCCATCCGGTGAGGTTTGAACATCCTCCAAGCACAACCGCAAGAGCGAAAAGAACCGAAATCGGTATACCCGCGCGCTGGAGCCGGGTCGCAAATCTGCCACACGCTTCTTTCGATACGTTGACGACACGTCCCTTTCCCATCGGCCTGTTTCTCCCCCTCGAGTCTTTTCCGACTTCCCGTCTGTTCAAGTGTATCGAAAATTCCGAGGCTTTTTCAAGCTTTTTCCGGCCGCTCGAAGCTCTCCGGGAACATTTGCCGGGCTTTGTTGATTCGTTTTCCGATGGACGGATGTGAAAACAGCACGAACTCGATAAACGGGTTCGGGTCGAACTCCGACAGGTTTTGCCTTCCGAGTTTTCTCATCATCGAGACGAATGCGCGAGGGTTGTTTGTCTGACGCAAAGCGAATTCGTCGGCCCGGCGTTCGAGGCGCCTCGAGAACGCGTTCGATGCGGGCAGAAAGAGCAGAGAAACCCCGGCAATCGTAAGCGCGAGAAGCGGGAAACCGGCCAAGTCGGACGGACTCCGAAAACCGAAATACTCAGCCAACCGGCCCAATGCAAGAAACGCCACATAGAACCCCAAGGCGGATATCGCGGTCTGAAAGAACATTCCCTTCCACAGGTCCCAATTTTTATGGTGACCGAGCTCGTGAGCGAGAACCGCTTCTATCTCGTCGGGTTCATACCGTTCAAGAAGGGTGTCCCCGAGCACAATCCTGCGGGTATTGCCCAATCCGACCAAGGCCGCATTCGCCGCCCTCGTTTTCCTGCTCATATCCATCTCGTACACCCCCCGCACCTTGGTGTTGACACGCTCGCACAGTTCGATGAGCCGTCTTTTCAATTCCTCATCTCGCAAGGGAACGAATTTGTAGAAAAGGGGCATTAACACGAGGGGGGCGAGGTTAGCCATGATCACGGCGACCACAACGAACATGACGGTAGCTATCACCCACCACGTCTGCGGATAGCTGCGAAGCAGCCAGTAGAGCGCCTCGATGAGCGGAATCCCGATTACGTATCCAACGGCCTTGCTTTTGAATTGGTCCCAAATCCATGCGCCAAACGATTGCGTGGATTGTTCATATTTGTGCTCGACTATGAACCCGCTGTAGAGGGCGAGCGGAGCGGTCAGCAGGTCGTATGCCAAACCGACGACGAGCAGGTACAGCGGTATTTCGAGCCAGATGTTCCCCACCGCGGACTCGAGTGAGCGGGCGAGAAAAAAGGACAGTCCGGAAAAAAGAAGGATGAGCAGATAGAGCAGCCCTGCGCCGAGTTCAACAAGGAAAAGAACCCGCTTGACGCGGTTGTACGCCCTGGCCTTTTCGTGCTCCTGTGCCTGAGCGGATGAATCAGGCTTCGCCGCCTCGGGCATCTGCTTGTTCATCCCTTTTTTCCCGCCATCGAGACTCCTTTGGTTCTCGCTTATTACGAATTACATCTCTTGGAGGCCGGGGCCTATCTCCGGGTCTGTCATCACGTTCACACAGGCCGGCAGGCCGGAATCGATGGCCCGCTGAATCGCCGGGGCGATATCGTCGGGATTCTCGACGTACTCGCCATGGCCGCCCATCGCCTCGACGATTTTGTCGTACCGGCGGTGTGACAGTTCGCACCCTATCGAGGAGCCCGTGCGGTTTTTCATCGGCCGGTGAATCATGCCCCAGCACTTGTCGTTCCCGATAACCGTCACGAATGGGATGTTGTGGCGAAGCGCCGTGTCGAACTCCATGAGCGTCAATCCGAAGCTTCCATCGCCGGTGGTGACAATCACTCTCTTGTCGGGGTTCGCCAGTTTGGCGGAAATTCCATACGGGATGCCGACTCCCAGGCACCCGAATATCGAGGAAACGAGCGATAGATACAGGCCCGGGCCCATGGCGGGGAGCGCCAGGTTGCCCCACACGCACATGTCGCCGCCGTCCACACAGACCACGGTTTCGCGGTCGAGGAAGCTGGATATCTCGCGGAAAAGCCGCAGCGGATGAATCGGGACCTGCTCCGACGTGAAAAGCGGCTCGAACGCGTCGCGCATTTGCGCCCGCGACGTCTGCAATTGCTCGACCCAGTCCTTGTGCGACAGTTTTTTGATGCCGTCGATGAACTGTTGAAGGACAATCCGCGCGTCTCCCACGATGCCCACGTCGGGTGTTCGCCCGTTGCACAATGCGGCCGGCTCGATATCGATCCGAATGACCTTTAATGTCGGGGGCAGAAAGTTGGCCGCGAACGTGAAACCAAAGCGTGTTCCGAGGAGAATGAGGAGGTCGGCTTCGGCCAGGGTGGCCCTGAGGGAGGGGTCAAAGGTAAACCCCGGGCTGATGCAAAGGGGATGGTCATCCGGCACGGAACCCCTGCCCGCGCACCGCGTATAAAGCGGCATGTCGGCTTTCTCGATAAACTCTTTCAATTCCTTGTGAGCCTGCGCCCACCACACCCCGCTGCCGGCGACCATCATCGGTTTCTTCGCCTTCTCAATCAGTTCCAGCGCCCGCGAGACATCCTGCGGATTGCCGGCGGGCGGCGACTGGAGCCGGTGGCACTCGGGAACGGAGACGGACGACACATCCACCTCTTTGAATGCCAGGTCCATCGGGATTTCCAGGTACGCCGGTCCGGGGCGGCCGCTCGTCGCGTGGCGCAACGCCATTCCCATGTATTCCGGAATTCGCTCGGTTTCATAAACGGTACGGGCGAACTTCGTCATTGGCTTTACGACATCTATCTGGTTGAAATCCTGAAGCGCTCCCGTGTCGAACTCTCCGACTGAAGCGTGGCCTCCAATGGCAAGCAGCGGCGTTCCGCCCGCATACGAATTCGCAATGCCGGTCAGCATATTTGTGAATCCGGGTCCTGCGGTCCCGATGCATACCCCGGGTTTGCCGGTTGCGAGCGCCCAGCCCTCGGCCATGTGGGCGCCTGATTCTTCGTGACGGACGTCGATAATCCTGATGCCCATCTCGACGCAGCCCTCGAATATGGGATAGACGTGTCCGCCTACCAGTCCGAAAAGGTGCTTGACACCGTCGTTCTTCATTACTTGGGCGGCCAGTGTTCCTCCTGATACCTTCGCCATTCTTATGTTCCTTTCCGTTAAAGCCAACCGAAAACCAACCAGGAATTGCTTGAATGAGCCTCGACGTGTTTCTTGCCCGGCATTTTGCGCGGTCTCCTATTATAACAGAACGACCGCGTATCTATTGTATCAAAATCCATTCAAGCGGGATGATTGCGGAAAGACCTTTCGGACTTCGAGACCGTGGGAACCTGCGATGGTGGTCGAGAAAAACTGAAATTTGAGAGGCGACGCGAATGGTTGAAGCGTATCAGAAGCTTCCCAAAGCTTCGGGCTTCGCTTGAAGGTCGTCCGAGTCGTCCTTTATTGATTCTATCATTTCCTCGAATCGTTCGAAGAGGACAGGGTCAAACTTTCTGTCCAGCGTCTCCTGCCTGAGAATCTGCATCGCCTCGTGGTGGGACATGGCTTCGCGATACGAGCGCTTGGACCGCAAAGCGTCGTAAACATCCGCTATGGCCATGATTCGGGCCAGCAATGGTATCTCCTCACCCGCAAGCCCGGAGGGATAGCCGCTTCCGTCGTATTTCTCGTGATGATGCTTTATAGCGGGAAGCACCGGCTCCAGAGAATGAAGCGGCCTGCAGATTTTCTCTCCGATTTCGGGATGTCGCTTCACCTCGTCAAACTCTTCCTCCGTCAGCTTTCCGGGTTTATTCAGAATCGTATCTTTCACGCCTATCTTGCCGATGTCGTGGAGCGCACCCGCTTTCCCCAGCGTGTTGATATCTTCTTCACTCAACCCGATGTGCCGTCCCAGATTCATCGCAAGAGATGAAACCCTGTCGATATGCCCCTTGGTGAAGTGGTCTTTGGCTTCGATAGCGTTCGCCAAAGTGAAGATCACGGTCTCGGCGCTTTCAAGGGTGTCGGTCAGACTTTTAATGCGGAGAAGGGAGCGCACCCGGGCGTACAGCTCGCGAGGGCGAACCGGCTTCGTGAGATAGTCGTCGGCTCCCGTCTCTATTCCCCGAATCTTGTTGTCGAAATCATCGACAGCCGTCACCATGATGATGGGTATCAGATTCGTGGCGGTGTCTCTCTTCAGCCTGTCACACAACTGAAGCCCATCCATTCCGGGCATGAACACATCAGTGAGGACAAGGTCTGGCTGTTCTACGGAAACTTTTTCCAGGGCTTCCACGCCATTGTATGCGACCATCACGCGGTATCCGTTTTTCTCCAACAGTTTCCTGTGGAGCTCGACGATTGTCTTCTCATCGTCTACGACCAGAATCTTCGCTTTTGCCATTTCAAAAAGTTCCGGCTGTTACCGCCATAGCGACAACACAAGCTCCGCCCCTCTTTCAGGGCGGGGGGACTGCGAATCTGCCCCGCGGTTGGTGACGCGGGTTATTGGGGGACACCACGCGGCATGGTGTCCCCCAATAACCCGGGCCGAGAGCGTCGCTTTCCAATCGTGGGACAGATACACTGTGTCCAATTACGGAATCCTCCACCCTGTCATTCCCGGCTTGACCGGCGAATCCAGTCATTTCTTTGCTGTGCGAAGCGAAGGCCCACATATTTTGCGGGATAGAATCGGGACTGTGTGGCTGTCCGATAATTCACTAATGCGTGCTTCGGGGGAGTCCGCCAATCTATCCCGCCTTTGGCGGAACCAAAAGACGTGCGATTCCGTAATTGGGTACAACCCCCTCGCTCCAGTTTTCAGTCAAACACATAATTATCGGACAGAGTCGCTGTTCCCGAAGCTCGGAATGCCGAACCGCGGGACCAATTCGCTAACCCCCTTTGGAACCCAAGTATCGGAACGCTTCTTTTCCTGTGACGAAGCGGACATCCCTGCCCGTCTGACGGGCAGTGTTTATAATGTCGACCAAATTTTTCTCGAAACTATCACGGACATAGAGAAACCCCCTGGCCGATCGAGGACGGGCGGGAAGCAACTCGTCAGGATGAAAATACGTGCAGAAAAACGGTTCGGCTTCCGCAGATTCAAGGCGCTCCTTTATAAACCTGCGATACAACAGGGGCCGGACCGTGGCTTGTAGAAACACCGCCACGCCGGCGCCGCGCGCCCGAACTTTCCCGCCCGAGAGAAGGTCTTTTGCTTTCTTCAAAACAGGAGATTCGATGGTGAATTTCGGTATCTCGAAGACAGGCAATTCCTCCTCACCCTCCTTTGCGGGTCTCCTGTAGTCGACCTTTGAAGGATGAAACGGTCGAAGGGGAGAGCCTTGCCAGTCTACATAGTTGTCGAACGCGCTGCCCGCATCGCCGGAGCGGCCCTCGATGAACACTCCCGGCGAAGCCGAGAAATCGACCCGCACGCCCAAGCGGGAAATCTTGCTCATGCTCGTGTTGTTATGAAACGTCCATCCCATGTGGCAGGTGGCGGGACTCTCTCCGAGAGCTTCCGTAAACCCCGAAAACCCCACCTCCAGACAGTCTTCAATCCACTGCGTGTCCCGCGTTTCCTGGCGCCAGCAGCCCTCGCCCTCGCTCCAACGCCACAGATGCGGATGCCATGCGATCTCGTGGCTCCCCCGCTCGAGCGTTCGCCACAATTCCGAATGCCGGGAAACAGACCACGAAGCGCTGCCATAAATTTCGGCCATCTGCATGTCGGAACGAACACAAAACACGATTTTCGGTTCAATGCCTGTGTTTTTCGCAACCCTCTCCAGGCTCTCTCGCAGATAGCGTATGCCCCGCTCCACTCCGTCCCATTTCAAAGGCGCCCGGCGCTCATCGTATCGAACACCGCCATACCGTGGCCTGTCCGGATCGCAATCACATCCGATGAGAACCATCAGGGGTTCCGCCATGCGAGGCTCCTTAACTGCTGTACCTGTCGCTGCGGGCGACGGCGTCCCGGCGGTTTCTGTTCAAAGACGTTCTTTATCGAACACTTGCAATGCCTGAGAAAGAGACAGGAAATCTCCCTTGTGAATGTGTCCTGTGATTCGGCAATCCGTGCTTCGAGGACATTGAATCCGTCTCACGATTACCAAGCGCAGGGGACTGTCCCAATTACGGGATCCCCCCGCTATCTCACTCCACGGCTCGACCGGGGAATCCAGTTATTCCTTTGCTGAGCGGAGCGAAGTCCCGCGCCTCGCGGGATAGAATCGGGACTGTCCCCGAAGCGAACAATCTTCACCATGAATCGTGGGACACACTCTTGTTCGTCTTTTCCCATATTTTGCGCGCCCATTTTATACCATGGAAGGGACCCTTGCCGCATCCCTCAGGAATGCCTGAACCCGCCGTAAGTCCGTTTTTGAGCAAGAATTATGCCACCGGCGGCGCGCTTTTCTAATCCCGACACGAGGCCGCAGCGTCGCAACATCGGGGCGGGGGAGAAATGCTCAGCCACATTTTTCGGTTATGCCCGTTTCCTTCCTTTGACTTGCGCACAGTTGTGAGTTACAATTTATCACACCTTCGGTCATATTTGTTAGGAGTCGGCCTTTGAGGGTGTCTCTCGGTTCATGGGAGAAGTTGTTCGCTTCGGGGACAGTGAGCGTGTTCGATAATTATGTGTATGACCAAAAACAGAGCGCAGGGGACTGTCACTATTTACGGAATCCCTTGTCTTTTGGGGATTCGTAGATTGGCGGACTGCCCCCAAAGCAGGGGATCCGAATCCTGAGAGACATCCCTTTTCCGTGGGAAAAATTCCGTAAATATTTTCCGGCGCTCGTGCGTGGGAAACAAAGAAATGCCTTATTGCCATGGTTGCGGACAATTTGTTGGTGATTACAGCGCATATCGCCATGAGAGTCCCGGGAAGGGAGAGATGGTTCTGTGCTACCGGTGCAAGAGGTGGGCCGAGCGCCATCCAAATTCCAAAAAGTTTCCGCCTCGAAGGCCTCATTCTCCGACCGAAAACAAAAGGGTTAAAACGTTCGCCAATATATATATGCTGAGTTCATTGGGGCTATTCGCCTTCGGGGCCGTTCTCGTTTTTTCGGGAGGAAACATGACCACGGGAATCCTCCTTGTCCTCGGCGGCTTGTCCCTCTTTCTGTTCGGCTTCGGCATGAGAAGGTTCATGGAAAAATAATGGATTTTTGACCAGCCGCCGACGCGATGTTCGATGCCGGAGCGCCGAGGAACAAGGAAAACGGTAAAATAAGGAAATATGGAGCATTCAAAATACCTCTCGGAAACCCTGGAGTGCACGAATTGTGGCGGCAGCGAGACGCTCAAAATCGAGGAGGATGTGGTCGCCCCCGGCGACAAGGTGTATCCCAAAGGGTCCACCCTGTGCGCCAAATGCAGAACACCCACTATGATAAAGGTCTATCGCTGGACGAAATGGAAGGAGTCCACGTGACCGCTTCCTATGCTGCGGCTTCGACGTGGTCACTCGTCTCGTGACTGGGCCAAAGCAGGCTTGATATCGATGACCGGTGTGCCGTCCAACGCCTCGAGTGGATGCACCCTGATACCGCGCTGTTCATCGATTTCGAGCACGGTGACCCTGTGCAATCCGATGGGGTTGGGCCTGGCGGGGGAGCGGGTCGCGAAAACGCCGGTGAGGGGTCTGCCGGGGTCGCCGCGCGGATGAACCTTCAGCACATCGCGTCCGGCGAGGTGGAGCCACGTCAGGATGATGACATCGGATTTCGGAGTAATTCCATCAAGCGCATCGCGGAACTGCGGATAGATTTCGAGCCAGGCGTCGGGGGCTCCCTCGAAGCCTTGCCGGGGGCAGTCCTCCAGACGGCGGAGTTCGGAGCGCACGACTCCGATCGGATTCAGTGTATACGATTGCATCACGCTTTCCGGAGGCGCATCGCGCGCATCATCGCGGGCACAGTTCACGAATGTGATTGCGACCGGCACGATAAACAGCGCAAAGAATTTTCCTTTCATACATCATGTCCGCCAAACCGGCCATTGGCCCCGGCTCAATCAGTGTATGCCGAAATCATATCCCCACAGATTGAAAAAATCAACCAGCGAAGGCCGGGGAGGTGTTTTCAGTCCGTGTAATCAGTGAAATCCGTCGTTCCCGTTCTTCGTCTTTCCCCGTGTATCCCTGTATCCTCCATGGTCTGAAATGAAATGTCTTTCTTTCTCACGCCAAGACGCTGAGACGCCAAGAAACTCCTGTGCTTGCGGGGTTGCCGCCGCGCCACGGTGTGTTACAATGAATGGAACGCAAACCCCGTGGAATGACCCCTCTTTTTTTACCTGCGGAGAAACGATATGGAGAAGATAGAGTGGCTCGAATGGTCGCCGGAGGTTTTCGCTCGCGCCCGGGCAGAGGATAAGCTCGTATTGTTGAACATAACCGCCGATTGGTGCCATTGGTGCCACGTTGTCGATGAGGAATGGTATTCAGACCCGGAAATCGTTCGCATAATCGGGCGCGAGTATCTGCCGGTCCGCGTAAACAGTGACGCGCGGCCTGACATAAACGACCGCTACAACCAGGGCGGATGGCCGAGCGCGGTCATCCTTACGGGAGAGGGCTTTGTTGTCCATGGCGTCACCTATCTGCCGGCCGATGCCCTCAGGGAATTGCTCGTCCAGGCAATGGAATGGCACAGGGAAAACAGAGAGCGTGTCTCGGCCGCCGCCGAAGAGATGGCCCGTACAATGGACGAAAGCGGCAGCGAGCAACCGCCCGGACGCGCCGAACCGGCTGATTTTCTGTCCGCCGTAACCAAGGACATCAAGAAAAACGCCGACCCGGTTCATGGCGGATTCGGTTCAGACGCCAAATTTCCGATGGCGGGGGCGGTATCGCTGGCCATCAGTCACTATTTTTTCACCGATGACCGGCCACTGCTCGAGTTCGTCGAAACGACCCTCACGAGGATGAGCGAGGGGCTGCTCGATGCGGAAGATGGCGGGCTTTTCCGATTCTCGGTGTCGGCGGATTGGCGGCAACCACACTTCGAAAAGAATCTGAACGTGAACGCCGAAAGCCTGCGCAACTATCTCGAGTGCTATCGGCTCACCGGAAACGAATCCTACACAAAACCGGCCAGGAATATCCTCGAATACATTCACAACACTCTCTTGAACGAGGCAGGAGCCGGATTCTTCGCGAGCCAGGACGCCGACATTTACGACGCGGATACCGGAACCATCGTCGTTCCGGGCGAGAAATACTACGGGCTTTCCTCTGCGGAACGCGCGAGGCTCGGACGCCCCCGCGTGGATACGACCATCTATACGAACTGGAACTCGCTCATGATATCGGCGTGCCTCGACGCGTATCACACGCTGGAAGAAGAGAAATGGCGCGAGTCGGCGCTGATGACCGTCGAGATGTTGATGGAGCGGTGTTTCGACGAGCGGAACGGCGCATATCACTGGTTGATTGACGGAACGGCCGGCGGACCCGCCTTGTTGACCGACAATGTCGCGCTGGCGCGCGCAAACCTCGACGCCTATGAGACCACCGGCGCCAGAAAATATCTCGAAAACGCGCGCCTGTTGATGGACTTTGTTATACGAGCCCTGAGAGCGCCGGACGGCGGATTCCTCGATTCTCCAATCGACGCGAACATGCCGCCTGCAATGCGCATCCGGCACGAGCCGTTGCACGAAAACGCGCTCGCCATCGAGGTCCTCGCGCGATTGTTCAATTACACGGCGAACTCATATTACTACGAGCAGGCCGAAACCGCTCTCATGTCTTTTCGGGAGAAAATCAAGGCTCTGCTGGCGCGCGACATGGGCTATCACGCCGCGGAACTGGCGCTGGCCGGACTTTATCTCCGCGAGAGTTCCACCAAAATTGCTGTCGTCGGGTCGGCGAGCGACGAAACGGCCGCCGACCTGCGCCGCGAGGCGAAACGGATATATCGCCCTGTCAAGATGGTCCAGTTTCTCGACCCGAAAACTGATATCGACTTGATCAAGGCCATGAATTACGAGCCCGCCAATCGGCCCGTCGCCCACGTGTGCACCGAGAAAGGGTGCGCGGAACCTGTGTACGACATAGAAGCGCTTCGCGAAATTCTCGCCTCCGCCTGAATCGCGTCGATGGCCGGCAACCCTTGAATGGCATTCATTTTCTGAGGTGGTTTCGCCCATTGCTTGACATCGAACCCCCTGTTATGCTAGTATAAATAAACTCGTGGCGGGACGGGTTCGTGGGAAAGTGGGTCTAATAGGATGCAATTCCGACTCAAGAAGGGCGACATCGTTATCCATCCTGCCCACGGCGCTTCCGAGGTTGTCGCAATCGAGCGAAAGGAATTCTCGGGCCAAAAGCGGAAATTCCTAGTCCTGAAACCCATTATGTTCGACATGATGGTGTACATTCCCGAAGAAAACGCCGATCATGCCGGACTGCGCCCCCCAGTAAGGCGAGAGCACTTCAGCGAAGTAGTGAAAGTGCTCAAGCAGAAGGAAACCAAGAGTTCCGACAACTGGCAGCGCAGGTTCAGGGCCTACAATCGCAAGATTCAGAGCGGCGACCTTTGCCAGGTGGCAGAGGTCCTTCGCAATCTGGATCGCAAAAACCGCTCGAAAGGCCTCTCGACAACCGAAAATATTCTGCTGGAACGAGCGTTCACCATCCTCGCCAGCGAATATGTCTGCGTCAAAAACGTCGACAAGGAAGCTGCCTACGCCTTCTTTACGAAGGCAATGACCAGATAAGAATCACACCATACTTATTCTGGCCCAAGTGCAGGACAGACCCACGCGCCTCCGTTCATTTGGGCGCGAGGGTTGGGATATGTCGTATCATAGAGAATCCACAAGAATGTCCGATTATAAGATAAGAGCGCTTACATGGGGCACAAAACGCCGGACGCCGTCGTATGAATGCCTGGGAGGTGTTTAGCGGGGCGCGTGAGCGTAATATCCAATCCGGCGCGGGGCGGCCACTTTGGCGGCTCTTTTTTTATTTGGGAAACCGGACGAAAATCCCGCACTCCTGTCTATCAGAATTGTGAATTTCCGTCGGGATTTTCATGCCGCGACTCTTATAGCGCTGACGGCTGCCAATGTGATACGGATCGAAAGGGACTGTAAGTCTGTCTCACGGTTGCACATTTCGTCGAACAACAAGCTTTGGGGACTGTACCCAATTACGGAATCCCTGTCTTTTCTGCGCTGAGCGAAGCGAAGTCCCGCGCAATCCGCGGGATAGATGGGCGGACTGCCCCCAAAGCAGGGCATCCTGAACCGTGGGACACACTCACTGTCCCTGAGGTCAGTTTTGGTTGCGGCTATGCCGCGCTGTGAACGGTTTGGGACCAGTCGGCCCGATATCTCTGCGTGCGCCGACACTCGCAGAAATTAACAATCGACCTCACCCATGAAGAGCGAACAATACACGCTGAGCGTTTCGGAAACCGAAGATGGAGCGCGGCTCGACCAATACCTCGCCGAGCATGTGCCGGACCTCTCTCGCGCTCGCGCGCAGACGCTTATCCGCTCCGGCATGGTGACGGTGGGCGGGCGCCAGGCCAAACCCAGCCACAGGGTGCGCTCGGGCGAACTGATATCGGCCCGCATTGACCGACACACGCCATCTTCTTTTCAGCCCGAGACGATTCCACTCGATATCGTTTTTGAAGACGCGCACATTATCGTTGTGAATAAGCCGGCGGGAATGGTGGTTCATCCGGCCGCGGGCATCAGCTCCGGCACTCTCGTCAACGCGCTTCTGGCGCACGCGCCGGACCTTCCGGAGCGCGGCGGAAAGGAGAGGCCGGGAATTGTTCACAGGCTCGACAAGAATACTTCGGGATTGCTCATCGTGGCGAAGACCGAAACCAGCCATCGGCGCATGGCGGAGCGCATCAGGCAACACGAGGTGAAGAGGATATATCGGGCGCTCGTGTATGGAAATTTCGAAGAAAGCGGCGGAGTTGTCGACGCGCCCATCGGGCGCAGCCCCTCCAACAGGAAAAAAATGGCGATAACGGGAATCCGAAGTCGCGAGGCCAGAACCGAATTCCATGTGGAAGAAAGTTTTCGCGAGGCGACGCTACTGCGCGTGCGACTCGCAACGGGCAGAACTCACCAGATTCGCGTGCACATGAACTACATCGGGCATCCCGTGGTCGGCGACTCGGTTTACGGCACGGGGTTGAGCCGATTCCACGAAAGAATGGAAGCCGCGGTCGTGAAGGCCATCTTCCGGCTTCAGAGCCATATGCTGCACGCCGAGAGGCTGGAGTTCAGCCATCCGGAAACCGGCGACCATATGTCATTCGAGGCTCCTTTGCCCGGCGAGTTCGCCGAAATGATACAATTGCTCAGGAACGTCGCGAGAAGGGAGTAACCAGAACAATGCCCGGACGAATCGGGTTGAAAACCATGGCGAACTTTTCCAAACAGGTCTCGATATCAATAGGGGCCGGCTTGGCCCTCACGCGGGCGTTGTCAGTCATCGTGCGGGAATCGCGGGACCGACGGCTCAAGAAAACCCTCGAAGGCGTGAAGCGGGATATCATGGAGGGAAACACGTTGGCCGATGCGTTGCGGAAGCGCGGCAGCATGTTTCCGCCGATTTTTGTCGAGATGGTTGCCGCAGGTGAGGGCACTGGCCACCTGGACGAAGTGTTCAGGCGGCTGGCGCTCTATTTCGACACGCGGCTGATGCTGCGGCGGGCGACAATCAGGGCATGCGTCTATCCTGCAATACAACTGACTCTCGCTTTTGCCGTTTTTAGTTTGATATTGATCTTGTTCAGTTCCGATAAGAGAGCGACCGCGGAATCAATCGTCTTCTACTCGATAGCAGCAGTGATATGCGTCATTTTGGGAATTTATTTTTTTTCGAGGACCAGCCTCGGGCGCGCGATTCGGGACCGGCTGGCGCTCATGGTTCCGCCTTTTCGTTCGGTTACCATCAAGCTTTGCATGGCGAGATTCACGAGGACGCTCGCGATGCAGTTGGAGAGCGGGATTCCGGTGACACAGGCGATTGAAAGGGCGGCTCGCGTCACGGGCAACGCGCCTGTCGCCAGGAATATCACCAAAATTGTCGACCCCATCCGGCAGGGTTCCACCCTTGCCGAAGCGGTGCAAAAGGCGCGGCTCATGCCCCCGATGATTCGCGAGGTCCTTGCGGTGGGAGAAGAAACCGGCTCCTTCACGCAGGCTCTCGAGCGGGTCGCGAATATCTACGAGGACGAGGCGTTGGTCGTCCTCGAGTCTCTCCCGAAATTCATCGGTCCTGTTGTGGTCATCATCGTCGGCATCATAGTGTTATACCTGCTGTACACGGTTTATTTTGTTCATTATCTCCAGCCGCTGCTCGAGATGACGGGCATGTGAGAGCGCGGGCCATTCAGGGGACCGTCAATGTGTCCGACAATTATGAATGTCAGCGAAAACGAAGCGCCGAGGGGCTGTACCCAATTACGGAATCCCCCTCCTTCAGCGTAGGGGACTGTCCCGGATTTACGGGCACGAAGTTCCTCGCCTCGCGGGATAGAATCGGGACGGTCCCCCGAGAGATTCTGTTGCAAAAGGCCGGTCAAGTTCTGTATAATCGGCGAAATTTTCCCGTCAGCCAGGAAGGAAGGCAACGATGAGTCCACAGGTTCTACTGAGAGGAAAAGCCTGGAAATATGGCGACAACATCGACACCGACGCCATAATCCCGGCCCGGTATCTCGCATCGAGCGATCCGAAATTTCTGGCGCAGCATTGCATGGAAGACGCCGACACCGAGTTCGTCAAGAAAGCGCAAGAGGGCGATTTCATTGTCGCCGGAAACAACTTCGGCTGCGGCTCTTCGCGCGAGCACGCTCCGATTGCAATCAAGGCTGCGGGCATATCCTGCGTCATCGCAAAGAGCTTCGCTCGCATTTTCTACCGCAATTCGTTCAATATGGGGCTGCCGATTCTCGATTGTCCCGAAGCTGTCGAGGGTATTAACGATGGCGATGAGATTGAGGTTGATCTGACGGAAGGCGCTATCCGAAACCTGAAAACCGGTCAGGAATTCCGGGCGCAGCCGATTCCACCGTTCATGCAGGAGCTGCTCGACGCGGGCGGCCTCATCAATTACGCGCGAAAACGTATCGAGAAGAAGGGGATTTGAAATCTTCCGATGTGTTGTTAACCACCGGAAGCCGGGCGAATGCAGGCTTCTTTTCAACAGCAGAGGTTCACATGCACAAAATAGCAGTTCTGCCGGGTGACGGCACCGGTCCCGAGGTGGTCGCCGAGGGCCTCAAGGTTCTCGCGGCGGCGGCAAAGAAATACGGATTCGAATACGAAACAAAAACATTCGATTTCGGGGGCGACAGATACTTAAAAACGGGTGAGACGCTGCCTCCCGGCGCCATCGATGAACTCCGAGAGCACAACGCGATATTTCTCGGCGCCATCGGCCACCCGAAGGTGAAACCGGGGATACTCGAACAGGGCATCCTGCTTGCCTTGCGTTTCGCGCTCGACCAATACATCAACTTGAGGCCGGTCAAGCTGCTGCCGGGGGTCGAGACGCCGGTAAGGGGAAAAGGCCCCGCCGAAATAGATTTCGTTGTCGTTCGTGAAAACACCGAGGGCCTCTACGCCGGCGCCGGCGGATTCCTCCGGCGCGGAACCCCGCACGAAGTGGCTGTGCAGGAATCGGTGAACACGCGGCATGGCGTCGAGCGCTGCATACGGTTCGCCTTCGAATATTGCCGCAATCGGAGACAACGGAAGAAGCTCACATTATGCGGCAAAACGAATGTGCTCACGTACGCCTGGGACCTCTGGGAACGCACGTTCCGCGAGGTGGCTGCGGACTATCCCGACGTCGAGACCGATTACGCCCACGTCGACGCGATTTGCATGTGGATGGTCAAGAACCCGGAATGGTTCGATGTGATAGTGACCGACAACATGTTCGGCGATATCATCACCGACCTTGGCGCAATGATTCAGGGGGGCATGGGAATCGCCGCAGGCGGAAACATCAATCCGGCCGGCGTTTCCATGTTCGAACCCATCGGTGGGTCTGCGCCCAAATACACCGGCAAAGGGATGATAAATCCGCTCGCCGCCATCTCCGCCTGCCAGATGATGCTCGAGTTCCTGGGCGAATCGGAGGCGGCGGCAAAGGTGGAGGAAGCGGTCATCAAGACCATCGGCAACGTGAAGGGCATGAACGCCGGCGAAATGGGGTATACAACGAGCGAGGTCGGCGACCTTGCGGCTCGATTCGTTTCCGAATAGCGTGGAGCATAGAGAAAAGCACGAGAAAAGAGTAAAATAGGAGAGGGTGATTACTGAACATGGCCAAAGAATACAATGTGGCAATTGCAGGCGCGACCGGCGCGGTTGGCGAAGAGATGCGGAAAATCGTCGAGCAGCGGAACTTTCCCGTGAAAAGCGTTAAGCTGCTCGCGTCGAACCGGTCGGTCGGAAATGAACTGCAGTTCCGGGGCGAAAAAATCAAGGTGCGCGAACTCAAGCCGGAGGAGCTTGACGGCATCGATATCGTGCTGTCCTCTCCCGGCGCAAGCGTCAGCAAGCAGTATGTTCCCGAAGCGGTCAAGCGGGGATGCGTCGTGGTCGACAATACGAGCGCGTTCCGCATGGACCCCGAGGTCCCGCTCGTCGTTCCCGAAGTGAACGCGCACGCGATACGGCGGCACAAAGGCGTCATTGCGAATCCCAACTGCTCCACCATTCAGATGGTGGTCGTTTTGAAACCGCTCCACGACGTCGCAACAATCAAGCGCGTCGTCGTGTCAACCTATCAGTCGGTTTCCGGAACCGGAATGAAAGCGATCATCGAGTTGCGCGAGCAAACCCGGGCGCTCATGGAGGGCAAGGACTATCCTCCGAAGGTGTATCCTCATCAGATTGCGTTCAACGCGCTCCCGCACATCGACGTCTTCCTCGAGAACGATTACACGAAGGAAGAAATGAAAATGGTCAATGAGACCAGGAAAATCATGGAGGACGACTCGATTCGCGTGACCGCGACCACCGTGAGAGTGCCCGTGTATCGGGGTCACTCCGAATCGGTCAACATCGAGTTCGAATCGGATATCTCGCCCGAGCAGGCGCGCGAAATGCTCTCGAACGCGCCCGGCGTGAAAGTGGTCGATGACCCGTCCAAGGCGCTCTACCCGCTTGCGACCGAGTGTGAAGGGCTCGACGACACGTTCGTGGGCAGAATCCGCCGCGACGACACCATCCCGCACGGGCTGAACCTCTGGGTTGTCTCCGACAACCTTCGCAAGGGAGCGGCCCTGAACGCCGTGCAGATAGCGGAACACCTGATCGCATAGCCCAGAAAGTTGGCCGATATTGAGAAATCCATTTCGCAGTGATTGATTTCTTGTCAAAGCGTTGACAGAATTCTCGATGCGACCAAGGAAAGAATCCTCGCGAATCGTTTTTCGTAAATTTTTTTGAGCAAACGCCCCTTTACCATAGACAAAACGGAGGCTAGTGGAGGTCTCGCTAAATGATAAAGTGGTTGCAAGTAGAAAATTTTAAGAACCTTCAGAATATTGAGGCTGAGTTTGGAAGGCTTAATGTAATCATTGGCCCGAATGGTTGTGGCAAGTCATCTCTCCTTCAGGCCATAGATTTCTTGCGTGCTTTCTTTTTCCCGTCCATTGAGGATTACCTTACAGAAAGAGGTTTTGAATACGATGATATTCCGAACTTGAGACAGACCAATAAGAAGATTCGATGGCAACTTCGTGCAGAGCTTCCCCCTGATTCATACGGACGTTGCGGAGGACTTTATGAATATACTGTCTCCGCCAGACGCTGGCGATATTTGGGGGTGGGAGAAGAAAAGCTGGTTTATTCAAAACACGGTGGAAATGGTCAAACGTTAATTGAGCGAAAAGGTCGCAAACTAGTTGTTTTCGGCAGCGAAAGACAAACGAGCAACATCAGCCTATTTGGCATGCCTAGGAGCTATATGGCGGATATGGACCCGAGGCAACGGAGATCATTTCCAGAGATGTTCCATTTTCGTGACTGGGTCTCCAGTTTCCGTTCTTTCCTTATATGGGATCCAAAAGTACTTCGGGTTAGAGATCGTGGCAAACACACCGAACTCGGAACATCTGGAGAGCATCTGGCGTCGGTTTTGGCAAATCTGCGGAAAAATAATCCCGACAAATTTAACAAGTTGGTCGACAGAGTTAAGAAATTGTTTCCGACCGTCAGCGATATAACGATCAGAGGAGGACGCGGCTGGGGATGGCAAGAAATTTTGCTTCATGAAAAGAATGGGCGCGATATAAAATTCAATAGCAAGCAGATGAGCGATGGGGTTCTTCGATTACTTGCGGTAAGCAGTTTTCTTTATACCGAAAAAGTTCCTCATGTCTTGACCTTTGAGGAACCGGAAAATGGAGTTCATCCGCAGCTTATTTCAGAAACTGTCCATATTCTACGCGAGTTAACACTCAGAAAGCCACCTCATAAATGTCAAGTCTTTTTTACAACTCATAGTCCTTATGTGTTAGATGAATTCTTTAAGAACCCGGATCAGGTTTATGTAATGGAAAGAGGGAAGCCACAGCAAGGAGCTAGGATTCACAGGCTCTCGTCACGTAGCGATATAGATTTGCTGAAGGAAACATACGATCGCTCATTAGGAGAAGCTTGGTTTGAGGGAGTTATTGGTGGCACGGCTAGCGGGAGGTGAACTTGGCGGGAATTCGAATTGGAATCATTGCGGAGGGAGAGATTGATCATGAACTTCTCCCTTCATTACTGCATCGAATAGCCTGTGACGAGGCGGGTTTTGAATGGCCAATTCCAACGGAAGACGTGTCCGAGCAATTACAAATTCGGAAAAAGGGTCAAGGAGGTGTCTTGGAATCCGTAAGAAGACTGGTTAGTTTTTTGCAAAAATCGACCGAATTCAACCACAGCTTTTATGTCATACTGCTAGATTATAAAACTCAAGTTGTACAAAAAGAAATAAAGCGTCTCATAAGCGGTAAGAATCGGTTTGTGCTGGGTGTGGCAATAAGAGAGATTGAGGCTTGGTGGCTTGGTGATCGCGATAGCACACTGTCGTGGCTTAAGTTGAATTTCACTGACATCGATGGATTAAGATATGCTGTCAAGAACTATAAAGCGGAAGGAGACGACAACCCGAAGAAAACCTTGGATGAGCTTACTCGCAAGTCCAATGTTTTGGAGACCACATATGGAGATGGGAATCTTAGCCTTGCGAGGGAATTCGCGATTTTGTGGAAGGAAACTGCACGAATTAGAGATATAGAGGGTCAGTGTCCAAAAGGCTTTAAGAAGTTTTGCCGCAAGGCAACAAATGCTTTTAAGAATGCAAACGCCTCCCTCGGTCGGCTCCTTTAACGGAAAATCTTCGGGCTTACTTATTCTTGGGCATGCCAAAATCTGTGTCAAGAACTTCAGTATTTCTTTTCTTGAAAAAACTTTCAACAAGAAGTAGGCTTTGTAGGCTCTCTTGACGAGGTCTGCGAGTGAAGAGCATCAAGCTCACTCTCCAGTACGACGGCACAAACTACGCCGGCTGGCAGGCGCAGCAAAACGCTGTCACGATTCAGGAACTCGTCGAGAAAGCGCTGGGCACAGTCCTGCAGGAGCGCGTTCGAGTCGCGGGAGCGAGCCGCACCGACTCTGGCGTTCACGCGCTCGGCCAGGTGGCCGCCTTCACGACCTCGAAACCGGTGGTCCCCGAAAAGCTGATGCGTTCGCTGAACGGTATTCTTCCGCCCGATATCCGCGTGACGGACATAGACCGAGTCGGCGAGAATTTCGTTCCGCGTTTCGCAAAGGAGAAGACATACCGCTATGCGTTCGCCTGCGGCGAGGTCGTCAGTCCGTTCCTGAACCGGTATGCCTGGCACATACGCGAACATCTCGACTTCGACGCGATGACCAAGGCCGCCGAGTGTCTTGTCGGCACGCACGATTTCTCCTCGTTTGTCGCCTCCGGTGGCGGCGAAAAAACTCATGTTCGCACCATTCTTCGTGTTGCTTTCGGGCGAGGCGGTTTTGTGGACACGTGTTCCAATGCCGACGGGTTGCGGCGCCTCGATATTGTCGCGAACGGATTCCTCTACAAGATGGCGCGCAACATTGTGGGAACCATTGTCGAGGTTGGACGCGGAAAAATGAGCGCGGAAGATGTGCCCGAACTCTTGAAGGCAAAAGATCGCACCCGCGCAGGGCCGACCGCTCCGGCGCACGGGTTGTGTCTCATCTCGATTCAGTATTAATCGCCGGTGTCGGAAAAAATTCGGGAAATCGAAAAAGGAAACCGGGCATGCCCCACCATACGGATAAACCGCTCATCGGCGTTGCCACAGCCTTCAAGGTCGAGAGCGAGAACCCTCCGCCGCGCACGCGCCAGTGCATCGAAACCTCATACGCCAACGCGATCGCCGAGGCGGGCGGACTTCCCGTTCTCATTCCGTCGATGAACGACACCAATCTCTATGCCGATTTCATTGACCGGATTCACGGACTCCTGATGCCCGGCGGAGACGACCTTCCCTCGAATGTTCCCGGCGAGACGCCGGAGGTTCCGCTGAACTTGGAGCCCGCATGCCGCACCGCGTATGACCGCATTTTGCTCGAGCGCGCGCTCTCGCGAAACCTGCCCCTGCTCGGAATCTGCTACGGCATGCAATTCATCAACATCTGGTTTGGCGGCACACTCTACTACGACATACCCCATCAAGTATCCGCCGCGAGAAACCATAAGCCCGACAACCTGAGCATCCTGCATCCGGTGCGGATAGAGGCCGACACGCGGTTGCGCTCGATACTCCGGCGCGCAGAAATCGAGGTCAATTCGCACCACCATCAGTCCGTTCGCGATGCGGGCTCCGGTCTTCGGGTTTCGGCCATGTGCGATGATGGCATAATAGAGGCAATCGAGGCGGTGGGGGAGACGTTCATACTCGGCCTGCAATGGCATCCGGAACGAGCTGACGACGAGAGCCGTCGCAGAATCTTTTCCGCTTTCGTCGATGCGTGCCGCCTCCGCCAAAGGCAGGAGAGTTCCTGAGCAACCCGTGAAGAAGAAACCGCGCGGACAGCGAGTGCGTCTCACGATTGCCCATGTTGCCGAAAAAACCAGCGCAGGGGACTTTGAATCTGTCCGACAATTATGAATGTCGGCGAAAACGAAGCGCAGGGGGCTGTACCCAATTACGGAATCGCCCGTCCTTCAGCGTAGGGGACTGTCCCAGATTTACGGGCACGAAGTGCCGTAGAATCGGGACTGTCCCCGAAGCGACCCGCTTTCCTTCGCTGAGCGGAGCAAGGTCGCGCGCATTCGCGGGATAGATTGGCGGACTGCCCCCGAAGCGAACAAGCTTCACCATGAATCGGGATTGTCCCCGAAGCACGGATTTCCGAACCGTCGGGCACATTCACGATTATTTGGGGACACCATGCGGCATGGTGTCCCCAAATAACCAAAAGGCGGAACCCTGATTCCGGGAATATGGATTTCCGGGCCGCAGGTCACGCTCCGCGTGATTCCGTGTCCCCGGAATTAGCAAAATCGAATTATCGGACACACTTACAGTCCCCGAATCGAACAACATGCTTCACCGAGCCGTGAAACACATGCACAGACCGTTTTCGTTCTTGATTTTACTCTTCTCCTTTCTCGTGTTCTCTTGCGGTCGCGCCGAACGAGACTATTCCGAACTCCGCCTGGGCCTGCCTCAAGACCCGACGAGCCTCGATCCCGCAATGATAGTCGATGTCGCGGGCGCCTCCGTGGCCGCAAAGCTTTTCAACGGCCTTGTGAGGTTCGACGAGACAATGAACATCGCGCCGGATATCGCATCGGAATGGCGCGTGTCGGGGGATGGCCGGGTGTACACATTTCACCTGAGACCCGATGTCGTGTTCCACAACGGACGGCGATTGACCGCCTCCGATGTCAAGTTCTCCTTCGAGCGAGTTCTCTCTCCGCAAGCGGGTTCCCGCCGCAAGTGGCTTTTCGAACCCGTGCTGGGCGCGAGGGATTTTATCGAGAGACGCTCAAACAAGGTCGAGGGATTTACCGTCATCGACGAGCGGACGATTCAAATCACGCTCGAGCGTCCGCTCTCCGTGTTTCTCGGATTCCTGGCGATGCCGAACGCCTACATTGTGCCGTCCGAGGAAATCGAGCGCTGGGGCAAGGATTTTTCCGACCACGTCGTCGGAACCGGTCCGTTCGCCTTGGAGGAGTGGAAGCACGACGAATTTCTGAAACTTGCCCGGAACGACGGGTATTTCGGCGTTCCGGCAAAAGTGAAGGCGGTCACATACCGCATCCTCCCCGAAGATTTCACCCGGGTGGCCGAATTCGAAGCGGGCAATCTCGATGTCCTCGAAATTCCCACGGCCGAATTCGCGCGACTGACCGCCGACCCGTTCTGGCAGAAACACATCGAATCGCGGGTCGGGCTCAACATATATTATCTGGGCTTCAATTGCCGGAAGCCTCCCATGGACCGGCCCGCTTTCCGGCAGGCCGTGAATATGGCGATTGACCGGCAGAAAATAGTGGATGTGACGCTGCAAGGCCGCGCCCGGCTCGCCACCGGGCCCATCCCGCCCGAGCTGCCCGGACATAACCCGCATGTTTCCGGATATTCCTACGACCCCTCTCGAGCGCGGGACATGATACACGAGTTCGAGAACGAGTTGAGGCGTCCGCTGAAGCTCTATCAGAGCGCCGACCGCCGCGTGCTCGAAACCACCGAAGCGATTCAATACTACCTCGAAAAAGCCGGGATCGACGTGGACATAGTGCAGATCGAGTGGACCGCGTTCAAACAGGCCTTGAGCAAGGGCGAAGCCGACATGTTCGTTCTCTCGTGGTACGCCGATTATCCCGACGCCGAGAATTTCCTGTTTCCGGTATTCCACTCCTCGAACTGGGGTGCGGCGGGAAACCGCGCTTTCTATAGGAATCCGGCCTTTGACGCGCTCATCGAGAAGGCGCAGCGCGAGCCCGATTCGAAGAAGCGCATTGATCTGTATCAAGAAGCCGAACAACTGGTTGTGCGCGACGCGCCGTGGGTTTTCTTGTGGCATCGGACCGATTTCTTTCTCACGCAGCCGTGGGTGAGCAACTTCCGGCCCGCCGCCATAGTGAATGCCGACAAAGGGAACGAAATCGAACTCACACGCGGCGAACGAGCCGAACCACAGGCGAGGGGATTGGCGGGCTTGCTTCTGCTCGCGCCGGTGGCCGTTGTCGCGCTTCTGGCCGCCGGGTACCTCCTCATGAAGCCGGCGCTTCTGCTGTTCGCGCTGCGGAGAACGCTGACAGCCGTCCCGACCGTCGTCGGCGTCGCGCTCGTTGTTTTCGCGATACTAAAGATGGCGCCCGGCGACCCGGCGCTCGCGCTCGTGGGCGAACGCGCCGACCCGGCCACAATCGAGCAAATCAGGCGCGACCTTGCCCTGGACGAACCGTTCCCCCGACAGTTTCTGGCGTACCTGTTGATGATAGGAAAAGGTGAGCTGGGACGGTCGTATTACACGAACCGGCCCGTGGCGGAAAGCCTCGTCGAGAAATTTCCGAACACGCTGCGCCTCGCCGGAGCGGCCATCCTCGTCTCGATTCTGTTCGGTGTCACGCTCGGAACCGTTTCTGCTCTCAAACACAATACCATCACCGACAGAGTGCTCGGAGTCGTCTCCGTTCTCGGAATCTCGACGCCGGTCTTCTGGCTCGCGCTGCTGCTGGTGTTCGTCTTCTCGTACCGGCTGGGGTGGCTTCCGCCCTCGGGGATGGGCAACGGAGCGCTCGCATACATCATACTGCCCGCAGTCGCGCTCGGCACGAACTCGGCGGCTTTCATTGCGCGCATAACACGCTCGAGCATGCTCGAGGCCATGTCGCAGCCTTTCATCACCACGGTGCGCGCAAAGGGATTGTCTCCGGTCGGCGCCGCGATGAAACACGCGTTCCGCAACGCGCTCATCCCCATTGTCACACTCATAGGAATCGACATGGGCAGCTATCTGAACGGCTCGGTGCTGACCGAGACAATTTTCGGATGGGACGGCGTCGGCCGGTACGCCATGACAGCCATTCTTAAACATGATTACCCGGTCATACTCGGCACGGTGCTCCTGGGAAGCATCCTGTTCATAGCGGTCAACCTGGTAGTCGATATCTTGTATGCCGCGATAGACCCGCGGATAAGCTATGAAAGATAATCTCGAAAACAGCATGATGGAAACATCGCAAACGCGCCGCAAAGCTCTCTTGCCCGCGTCGTTGACGTTCTTCAAACGCAACAAGCTCAGCGCATTCGCAGCGCTCGCGCTCGCCGCGATTGTTCTCGGGGCAATTTTCGGCCCCCTGGTTTGGCCGCATTCTCCCAATGAGATCGACCTCGACGCGGCGCTGCTCTCGCCGCAATTGTCCCATCCGTTCGGCACCGACAACCACGGCCGCGACGTGCTTGCCCGAACACTCGCCGGCGCCAGAATATCCCTCGGCATCGGAGTGACCGCGACGATTCTCTCGCTTGCGCTCGGCGCAGCCATCGGGATCGCTGGAGGATATTTCGGACGACCCATCGATTCCCTGGCGACGGGCCTGACCGATGTTACCCTCGCGTTCCCCAGCCTCTTGCTTGCCATCGCCATAAGCGTCGTCATACCTCCGGGCGTCACATCGGTTTTTGTCGCGCTTTCGTTGGTCGGATGGCCCACCTTCGCCAGGCTGAGCCGCAGCTCTGTTTTCTCCATACGACAAACCGAATACTTCTCCGCCGCCCTGGCCGCCGGATGCTCGAATGCGCGGCTCATCATTCGCCACGTGCTGCCGAACAGCATGCCTGTTCTGATTGTGGCGGCGAGCCTGAGGATGGGCGCTTTCATGCTCGGCGAGGCGGCCCTCAGCTTCCTCGGGCTCGGCGTGCAGCCCCCCACGGCCTCCTGGGGCGCGATGATAAGTCACGGTCGCGACTTCCTGCATTCCGCCCCGTGGATTCCGCTCTTCCCTGGCATAGCAATTGCTCTCACCATAGTCGCAATGAATATTCTCGGCGACTCTCTCAGGGACCATCTCGACCCGAGAATGAAGGTATAAGCCTCTGATTGACCTTGATTTACCAGTGAGGGTCGTAAAATGGGATTCGGCGTGTGTCAGGCTATGGAATCGGAAATTATTTCCTCTTTTTCCGGTTCATTTTCGTAAGCGTGAACCAAAAATGTGGCCACTTTGGCCATGGCGAGTGCAGGAGACGAACCTATGAGCAGATTCAGACATCCGGGTTTCTGGATTTTGCTTGCAATCGGTTTGCTCGATATACTAATTGTTATGGCGCCGGTCACTTCATTGGGAATATTGTTCTGCCTCCTGTTCTATCCCGCTAGCATTGGCCGGGCCGGCCGCTGGCTCACCAGGTTTCATGATGAAATCGGAGGGCCGGCGCAAGGTGGGTAACAGGGAGGTTCCGATAATAAATCGGCCGGAGGTGTTAGATGCCTAAAGGAAAAGTCCTCGTGGTCGAAGACCAGGCCAGTTTCAGGGAGTTCCTGCAAATCAGTCTCACGAAACTGGGCATGGAAGTATTCACCGCCCTGACCGGCAAGATCGCCTTGAACCGGACAAGGGAACACAAACCCGATCTCATATTGCTCGACGTCATGCTTCCCGATATGGACGGCTACGAGGTGTGCCGCGAACTGCGCGACCTGCCCGAAAGCTCGCTCATCCCCATCATCTTCGTTTCGGCAGTCAGCTCCGATAAACACATCCAGAGAGCCATGGCCGCCGGCGCAACCGATTACATGGTCAAGCCCCTGAGCATGGAAGATGTGAGGTCTCTCGTCGCTCACTATATGGGAGAGTGAAACAGGAACTCGACCGCGTCGTGGCCGACCTTCCAGCAGTCCGTCCCGCGGTTGCCCAGCGCAGGGGACTGTGAAACTGTCTCACGGTTGCACATTTCGTCGAACAACAAGCTTTGAGGGCTGTACCCAATTACGGAATCCCCGGAACGTGCGCTAATGAATTATGATGATTGGGGGACACCATGCCTCATGGCGTCCCCCAATAACCAAGGTCACGCTCCGCGTGATTCCGTTTCCCCGAAGCCGCCCGCTACAGCACCCGAATCTGATTTCTTCCTTGTCGCTTCGCTTCCCCCAATGCGTCGTTGGCCCGCTTGATCAGGCTCTCGTACGTGTCGTTTTCGGGGTCGAACGATGTCATTCCGCCGCTGATGGTGAGTCCTGTCGGACCGATCGCCTCGCTCTCTCGCTTTCCCAGTTGTTCCACGCTCGTTCGCACACGCTCGCAATACGCCAGCGCCACCTCCGCCGTGGTTTCCGGCAAGACTGCGATGAATTCCTCTCCCCCGTACCTGCCAATCACATCGGTGGTTCGCGAAGAGGTGAGCAGAAGCTGGGCGACCTCTCGCAAGATTTTGTCACCCATTTGAACTCCGAGAGCATCGTTCAGTTTCTTGAAATAGTCTATGTCCAATAGCGCGACCGAGAGAGCGCGTCCGTAGCGTCTCGAGCGCTCCATTTCGATGCGCAGGCGGACGGGCCAGTGGTGGCGATTGAAAAGCTGGGTCAGTTCGTCCTTTATCGCCTGCTCTTTGGTTTCCTCGAGCAGCGAGGCGTTCTCGATTGCGACCGCAGCATAGCGGGCGAGCGTGAAAATCGACTCCAGCTCGGCGTGCTCGTACGGCTCGCCGGTGTATTTCGCCCCGAGGGAGAGGTACCCCAGCGGCTTTCTCCGGTCCTTGAAAGAAAGCGCGACGCAAAGCTTCGAGCCGAGCAGCCTGGCCTCTTTGTCGATTTCATGCAGCTCCGGTGGGGCAACCTTCTCCACGAACAGCATCCGGTCGTTTTTCCACAACCATGAATAGATGCCCTCGGTGACCGAGAACGGTTTCACCTGAGCCAGAAACTCCCTGTCAAGCCCCCTCGATGCGCGCACCGAGAACTCGTTCGCTCCCTTTTCAGCCAGAATCAGCGCCGCTTTGTTCACGCTGAACATGTCCGTAACCGCCTCGACAATCATGTCGTACAGCGTCGCGGTGTCCCGAATGTTCACAAGCGCCTCGAGGAATTTCTTGAACGATTCGAACGAATGAACCTTGGGGACCCAAGCTCCGAGGGACTGATACGCGCGTTCAGCGGGAGCCGTTAACTTCGAAGTTATTTTCAGTTCCCGAACCTGCTCCCGCAAGTTCGCAAGCTCTTTGAGCGACCTCGAGTGCTCGATTGTCTTTCTCACCCGGTCCCTGAACTCGGCCCGGTCAAAGGACTTGACCACAGCCTCGTAAGGTCCCAGGCATTTGAGCGCCGCCGATTCGGCTTCGGGCTCGGCGCTTACAACAATTACCGGCGTCTCCTTGTCGATTCGCGAAATCTGACCGAGCAGCTCAAGGGCGGACCGCTCCGCATCCAGGCCCGAATCAAGCACGACCAGGTCCACCGGCTTCTCGAGCAGCGCGTCAATCAGTTCGGCGGAATCTTTCGCATGGATTACATGGAACGAGAAATCAAGGGCCAATTGCAATGTCGCCCGCATTTCCTCGTCCCGAGTCGCGATAACGATGACGTCCACTTGCCCGAAGCCCCTTCAATTAGTGCCGAAACCGCTGCCGCCAAACGACTACAAAAGCTCGAAATCAAATATCGCTGCTTCAAGGATGGACCAAATTTCCGGGCCAAGCAAACTGATAAGCCCATATTGTATTAACATATAGATTATTAATCTGTCAAGTAAAATACAATATTGCCCCGCATCCGACGATGCGGGTTGTTGTTGAAAACCGCGCCAAACGGTGTCCCGCAATGACCCAGAAGTGAGCGCCGGGGGGATTGTCGACCTGTCCGATAATTGGCGAGCGAAGGGGACTGTCACTATTTGCGGGCACGAAGTCCCGCAGAATCGGGACTGTCCCCGTAGCGGTCCGCTTTCCTTCGCTGAGCGGAGCGAAGTCCCGCGCAATCCGCGGGATAGAATAGGGACTGTCCCCGTAGCGGCCACCGATGAATTATCAAACAGGCTCACTGTCCCCGAAGCACGGATTCCCAACCGCACGACAGGTTCACCGTCCCCGAAGCGAGCCAGTTTTCGTAGGCGCCATTCGTTCGCACATATTGAATCGTCGTGTGTCGCGTCGTAACCGGTCGCTCGCGGGAAACTATCCCGCATTGACAAAACCCGCGCGATTTGCTATTTTTGAGGTGTTCCATTGGCCGGAGTGGTGGAACTGGTAGACGCAGGGGACTCAAAATCCCCCGAGGCTTGCCCTCATGCGGGTTCGATTCCCGCCTCCGGCACCCCACCGAAGCGGATTGCGCATTCACCCGCGATTCATGCCTCTTATCTTCAGCCGCCGACTCACACAAATTTATCTATTGCATCCTCTTCCTTTCCTGAAGGGGAAAGAGGGGGGATTTGAACGAGCGATTCCGATGGCATGAACCCGGAAATGAGTCCTTGAACCACCACGGCGCAGAGGCCGCAAATAAAAACCGGGAACCGCAGATGGACTCAAAACGCGGACTTGAAGACGTTTATCTTCCTCCTTTATGAAAGTGGGAAGCGAGGGGGATTTCTCCAAACGGGACATCAGGTCTCACGCGAAGCCCCGAGCCGCCAACAAGATTTCTTGAACCGCAAAGAAAGAAAGAGCGCAAAGGAAAGAATCGGTGTTCCTCGGCGTGCATCTGCGGCTTAAGACCAATTTTTTTGAACCACGGGGCGCGCGGGGCGACACGGGGGAAAGACTATCTCACGCCAAGGCGCGAAGGCGCAAAGGGAGAATTTCGATGAGAAAAATCCGCGTCCATCCGCGTGAACCTGTCCTGAGCTCCAGTCGAATGGATCTGCGGTTCCCGCACCTCTGTTGCTTTTGTTCTTAATCCGCGCAAATCCGTGTGAATCCGTGATAATCTCGTCCTTCGCACTTCGCTCTTCGTCCTTCACCCTTCGCCCCCCGTCATCGGCCTTGAATGGGTGCGCGCCCTTTCAAATAGAGCTTCAAACCAAAGCAAACTTTTTCTCTTGATTTTTTGTTGCGAATTTGGTTAAATTGTCTGTAAACAAAAGTCAATGCGATTACTCACGGGAGAATGGGGAGAGGGAGCTAATGCCTCGCATTTTCGACAACATCGACCAGCAGCTCCTCCCTGCCCTCATAGAAACGCTCGAAGTATCGAATCGGGCCGATTTTTGTGTCGGTTACCTGAATCTGCGAGGCTGGAAAGCAATCGACCAGTATATAAGCCATTGGTCCGGCGGTCAGGGGAACTGTTGCCGCCTCCTTGTGGGGATGCAAAGGCTCCCGCAGGAAGAACTGCGGGCAGCGCTGAGCCTGGTCAAACAGGATGTCGGCATTGATAACCAGACCGCCCTGCGCCTCAAGAAGAGACTCGCCGAGGAGTTCCGAAACCAACTCACCATCGGCGTACCCACGAACGAAGATGAGGCGGGCCTGCGCCGGTTAGCCGCCCAGATTAAAGCAAAAAAGGTCATCGTAAAGCTATTTCTCAGACATCCGCTTCACGCGAAACTCTACTTGCTTTTCCGTCCGGACCCCGTCAATCCGTCCATCGGATATGTGGGCAGCAGCAACCTTACATTTGCAGGTCTTTCCAAGCAGGGCGAGTTGAATGTCGATGTTCTCGACCATGACGCATGCCAGAAACTTGCAAAGTGGTTCGAGGACCGCTGGAACGACCGATGGTGTATCGATATCTCGGATGAGCTCGTTCAGATAATAGGGGAAAGTTGGGCGCGCGAGGAACTAATTCCCCCGTATCATATCTATGTCAAGATCGCGTACCATCTATCACAGGAGGCGCGCGCCGGACTTTCCGAGTTTCGTATTCCTCGCGACTTCGGCAATAAGCTTTTTGACTTCCAAACCGCAGCAGTCAAGATCGCCGCCCACCACCTTAATAAAAGAAACGGCGTTCTCATCGGAGATGTTGTAGGCCTTGGGAAAACGCTAATGGCCACGGCGCTGGCGCGTATCTTCGAGGATGATTATGCTCTCGAAACGCTCATAATCTGCCCTAAGAATTTGGTCAAGATGTGGGAGGACTACCGCGACCAGTATAGGCTTCGAGCCAAGATTCTCTCACTCAGCCGTGTTCTCAATGAATTGCCCGACCTGCGCCGATACCGAATCGTGCTAATCGATGAAAGCCACAATCTGCGTAATCGAGAAGGGAAGCGCTATCGCGCCATCCAGGAATACATAAGGGAAAACGACAGCAAATGCATTTTGCTCTCTGCAACTCCTTACAACAAGACCTACACCGACCTCTCCAATCAACTCCGTCTGTTTGTCCCGGAAGACCAGGATTTAGGTATTCGCCCCGAGCATCTTTTGCGCGAGACAGGCGAAGATGAATTTATTCGACGTCACCAGTGTCCGGTACGCTCACTCGCCGCATTCGAACACAGCGAGTACCCCGATGATTGGCATGAGTTAATGCGCCTCTATCTCGTGCGCCGTACGCGTTCGTTCATACAAGAGAATTATGCGGAAACGGACGTTGAAACAGGGCGAAAATATCTCATGTTCGAAAACGGAGAGCGTTCATATTTTCCCAACCGAGTTCCGCGCACATTGAAGTTTCAGATTAAGGACGATGACCCGTCAGACCAATATGCGCGCCTGTATGCTCCCGGCGTCGTAGGCGCGGTGGAAAACCTGAATCTTCCTCGTTACGGCCTCGGAAACTATGTCGCGCCGACACCGCACGAGCCGCCCACGCCGGCAGAGGCCAAACAGTTGCAGGACTTGTCCCGGGCAGGCAAGCGCCTTATGGGTTTCTGCCGCACAAACCTCTTCAAGCGGCTCGAAAGCGGAGGACAGCCCTTCATCCAGTCGGTTGAGCGGCACATACTCCGTAACTTCATCTTCCTGCATGCAATAAACGAAGACTTGCCGCTCCCTATAGGCGCCCAGGGAGCAGAGATGCTGGATGCCCGCCTCTATGATGGGGACGTCGAAGACCCTGATGTTGTGACAAATCTCTTTGACGACGACGGGGATGGGGCGTCCGGCAAAACAAAAAACGTGGAAGACCGCTGCGCCGAGGAGAACTACAGACGTTGCGCCGCCGAAATATATCAAGACTACAGCGCGAAGTATGCCAGATACTTCAAGTGGCTGCGACCGGGCCTCTTTGTGAAATCGCTGGCGAAAGACCTGGAAAACGATGCTCGCGCCTTGATAGAGGTGTTGAAAAAGTGTCGCGAATGGAATCCGTATCAGGATGCCAAACTGAACGCCCTGGTTGAATTGCTGACAGAAAAACACCCATATGACAAGGTTATCGTTTTCACACAGTTCGCTGACACGGTGCAATACATCGAATCCCAACTCCGAGAACGCGGGGTCGGAAAGGTCGCAGGCGTAACCGGCGATTCTCCGGACCCGACAGAGCTCGCATGGCGCTTCAGTCCCGTCAGCAACAAAAAGAGGTCTTCCATCGGGCCGGAAGACGAACTGCGAATCCTGGTGACGACAGACGTTCTCAGTGAAGGACAAAACCTTCAGGACGCCGGCGTTATCGTGAATTACGACCTTCCTTGGGCCATCATTCAGCTGGTTCAGCGCGCAGGCCGTGTCGACCGCATCGGCCAGAATGCCGAGAATATCTTATGCTATTCTTTCCTTCCCGCTGATGGAGTGGAACGAATAATCCGACTTCGCGCAAGGGTGCGTCAGCGGCTAACGGTGAATGCGGAGGTCATCGGGACGGACGAGGCGTTCTTTGAAGATGACGCAGACGACCAGGCCGTCCTCGACCTCTATAATGAAAAGGCCGGAATCCTCGATGGCGACGCGGAAACCGATGTGGACCTTGCCTCCTACGCTTATCAGATTTGGAAGAATGCCGTTGACGCCCACCCGACTTTGCAAAAGATAATTCCGGACTTGCCGGCGGTAGTGTATTCCACCCGCGCACACATGCCCACCGAAAAAGAACCGGAAGGCGTCCTTATCTATTTGCGGACTGCCGAGGGCAATGACGCATTGGCATGGGTTGACAGGGATGGCGCCAGCGTTACCGAGTCCCAGTTCGCAATCCTCAGGGCCGCCGAATGTTCGCCCGACACGCCGGCCCTGCAACGCCATGAAAAGCATCATGAACTTGTGAAGAAGGGTGTCGAGCTTATAGCGGAAGAGGAAAAATCCGTCGGCGGACAACTGGGACGCCCGTCGGGCGCTCGGTTCCGCGCCTATCAGCGGCTAAAACGCCATGCCGAGACGGTTAAGGACACACTGTTCGACACCGAAGACCTTCGGAAGGCCATTGATGACATTTACCGTTATCCATTAAGAGCTTCGGCAAAGGACACGCTCAATCGTCAACTCAGAAGCGGCATTTCCGACCAGACACTCGCCGAACTGGTGATAGCGTTACGCGAAGAAGACCGTCTTTGTCTCGTGCATGAAGAAGAGAAAACACAGGAACCACAGATCATCTGTTCTATGGGCTTGACTGCAAAGCAAGAATAGCAAAGCAGAGCGCTAACTTCCCTGAGATGGGTGTTAAAGATAAGTCGGGGCTGCAGGTAGCTTGAAAAGAAACTTCTATATCTTCCTTGACGAGGGTGGCAATTTTGACTTTTCAACTCGGGGAACGAGATATTTCACGTTTACGAGCGTAATGAAAAAACGTCCATTCGGTCTCCACCATCAATTATCCGAACTCAAATATGACCTGTTGGAAGAAGGAACGGATATCGAGTACTTTCACGCCGCGGAAGACAAGCAGGCCGTTCGCAATCGTGTCTTCACAATGATTGAGGCCAGTCTGCATACTCTGCGGATAGACACGCTGGTTGTGGACAAATCGAAAATCCAGCAGTCGCTCCACGGCATTGAACGCTTCTACCCTGAACTGCTCGGGCGTTTGCTCCGACACCTGTTTGCGAGTTTACGCCCCGGCCTGCACCAGGATGTCATAATTGTTACTGATTCCATCCCTCTGAAAAGACAAAGAAGGGCGGTCGAAAAAGCGGTGAAGAAGACTCTTAGCCGCTGCCTCCCTGAAGGATTGAAATATCGAATGTTGCACCATGCGTCAAAATCGAACTTCGGTCTTCAGGTCGCTGACTACTGCAATTGGGCCGTCTTCCGAAAATGGGAAAGAAACGATACGAGATCCTACGACTTGATAAAAGATGCGATCGAGAGTGAACTCTGGGAGCAACGTAATGGCGAATATTCGGATTCATAAAAAAACTGACCACTCCGGCTACCCTTTCGGGAGAGCCCCATGGGCTCTTGTCACCGGAGTGGTACCTTTTCAACATTCCACAATAATTATCCCACATATGGCTGAATATGTCAATATATGGCGCATTGTGGCTGTTTCCGTCGGTTACTCATTCAAAAGCACATGTTTGTAAGTCCTAACACAATGATCTAACATAAGTTATGAAAACCACAGAGTGATTTCGATGAGTCTCGATACGCGAAGAATTCGAGAACACCTCAAACAATTCGATTTCAGAACCCTCTTCGTCGAGGAGTTGGGCTGGGACCGCCACACGTCTCATCTCGAAGTCGCCGTTGACGGCGAAACGTTCATCCTGAACGCAGTCGCCGAAAAACGTGGCGTGGTGGTGTTTACCTGTTCTCCCCTCCGGAATTTAAACAGACTCGACTCCTACCAATTTCCCGATGTCGCCGCCCCTGAGAAGTTTGATGCGCTCGAGACATTTGTGAAGCAGGCCCTCAAGGCTGGCAAGTACGTTGTCGGCTTCGACCCGATCCTCATGTTCGAAAGATTGCGCGCGCTTGTCGGATTCGAGGAATTGATGGTCGCCCCCTACACCCAGCCTGCGGGACTTAGAGCTTATCCGTAAATAATTATTGACCCTTTCTGCGCGGCTGTGGTATGCTGGT
>CAYVQZ010000028.1:0-62236 GCA_964453435.1 uncultured bacterium | reverse complement strand
ATATTCTTTAACAAGCTGCCGCCGCGCCAAGAGGGGTTTTGCAGCGCAATCAAGAGTAAAGATTTGACCCTCAACACTTAGGGTCCTTAACACCGCGGAAAATGAAAGCCGGCTTGAAGATGCATAAGGCGGCCGGAAGCAGGGTGACCGACCCCAGGAAGCTCGTTATCATGCTCAGAGCGAGCAATCGGCCCATTATCTGGTGACCGGTGAAACTCGAAGTCAACAGGACCAGAAAGCCCGCTGTCACGACGACCGCATTGAAAAGAATCGCCTTGCCGCTCGTCCTGAGCGACAAAACGATCACCTCGCTCAGGTCGTCGTTTATGGCTACCTTCTGCTGAAACTTGAAAACGAGATGGATGGCGTAGTCGACCCCTATCCCTATCGCGACGGCGAATGTCACCGAATTCGCAGACGCGATCGCCACCCCGAGCATTCCCATCAGCCCGAAGTTCAGGAACATGGCCATCGTTATCGGCAGGATACTGAAGATCCCTCCCGCAGGCGACCGGAACATGATCGTGGTCATCACATATACGACGAGGATGGATATGGCTATGCTGCTCAGTAACCCTCGAACGCCCATATCTATCACCACCTGCATTATGTACGCATAGCCGGTGAGGTTCACTTTGACGGGTTCGTCGGTGAAGTTCTCGGCAATATATCGCTCCAGGCTTTCCACGACCGATTTCACGACGGCCGTGTGGTCGTCCCTCATCATGATAGTCACGTTTGCCTGCCGGTAGTCGTAATCCACGACTTCGTCGAAGTCATCGGGATCGCCGGATATCGAATACAAAAGGAGATATTGCGCGATGGCCTCCCTCGTATCGGGAACAGTACTGAACTCCTCGCTGTCGGCGTTCATCACCTTGTTCATCCGCTTGATGTAGTCAGAGATCGAGATCGAGCCGCCGACGGCGTCCGCCTCTTCGGCGATACCTTGCATCGCGTCGATCTTGCGCAGGATCGAAGGCGACTTGATCGTGTCGGCCTCATCGCCTTCAATCACGATATTGAGCGGTGCCGTACCATTTAATCTTTCGCAAATCAGGTTGTTGGAAATGTAGGTATCGCTTTTGTGAGGGAACATCTCAACCCAGCTGTCGTTAACTCGCAGCATGAAGAATCCGGTCCCGGTCACCATCCCCAGCGCCGCGCAGAATATGCAGATCGCAAGCCTGTGCCGATAGACCTCTACTCCCACAACGCCCAGGAGCCGGTCAATGTAATCCTGAATGGCTCCGTTGACGCGCTGGTTCAGAGTCCTCCTAACGGTCAGGTCGGGCAGCTTCATCAGCATGAGGCCGGCCGGAATGAACGTGAGCGAAAAGAGCAGCGCGCATATTATGCCCACTCCGGTAAACAGGCCGAATGAGCGGACCGGAACCAGCCTCGAAGACAGCAGCGACCCGAACCCTATCGCCGTCGTGATCGAAGTCATCACTATCGGCGGCCATGTCGTGAGCATCGTCTCGAGCACGACCGGGCCTCCGCCGCGTGACCCGTTGGCGGCGGCTTCTTCGTAATATCGGTTCAGGATGTGGATTCCGTCCGCGCTTCCCATCGCGATGAGGATCACCGGCGTGATCGTAGTGAGGTCGTAGACGGGCACCCCGACAAGCCCCATCAAACCGACGCACCATATCGCGCTCGCCACCACGACGAGAAGAGGCAGCGCGACGCCGCGTACGCTCCCGAAAAGGATATAGAGCAGGACGATGATGACCCCGATAATAAATGGGAGCATCACGTTGATGCTCTTGACGATATATTCGACGAACGTCGCCTTGAGCACCGGCTGGCCCGCGATATAGATGCGGTCGCCGTCGCCTTTCTCTCGCTCGACGATTTTCTTGATCTCGCCGTAGGCGTACTTCTGTTTCTCCTGGTTGTTCTCGATCTTGGCCTGAACCATGGCGGCCGTGCCGTCCTCGGACACGAGCCATCCGACGAACATGTCATTCCCGTAAATATTCTCCTTGAGGCTCTCCATCTCTTCGGGCGTTGAGGGAACCTCTTCCATGATCGGGATGACGTCGATGCCCTCCGCGGTCCCGATTATGTTGTCCAGCGAGCTGATGCTCTTGACGTCCTCGTCCCGCTGCGCGATCACATAGCGTACCTCGGCGATGCCCTGCGTAATCCTTTTTATCTTCGCGAGCGTCCTCGGATTGAAGATGCCGTCGGGCCCATCGTTGAAGACGGCGACCACCATCGGCTCCTGATAGCTGAAAATGGTGTGGACCAGTTCCCTATAAAGTACTGCGGGATGATCGCCGGGAAGATAGGCATCGGGGTCGGCCTCGATACGGACTTTCTCGAGCTGCCAGCCGAAGAAGACGGTAAGCAGGAGGGTCGCTACGATGGTGGCTCGGGGGTATCTTATGATCAGCTCGAAGAACTTCTTCATCGCCTGGATGTTTTATCTCGAATCCCGCTGAAGCCCGGTGGAAAATCGCTGGCCTTTGTTCTTTTCATTGGATACCGGGTCTTGCCTCGCCGAAGCATACACCCTCGGCCTCCGTATTGCAGAATCATCTCCGCCGCGGTTCGGATTCCATTCCCATTGCGGCGATGTGCCCGAAGGAATCCCGAAAACTCTAAAACATGTTCAGCGTCAGCGCATTTGGGACAGATTGGGCTTAAAGGGATCATTAGTATCGAAACGAAAGAACTCCTTCATGCTGATAGGATTCCTCTGAAAATAGTCTCTTCCACGAGAGACCATTTTTGCACGAGAGGCTCTGCTTCTCGGCGCACGCCCCACATATAAACAAGACCCACCAACATATCGCCAATGGCGTCGAGAAGCTTGCGCGCGTCCATACGCCTGATTACTCCTTGCCGCATGCAAGATTCCACCAAGTCCTCGAATATGTGAATGTGATCACTGTACATCCGAAGATACTTCGAATGGACCATTCCTCTGAACTGACTGCGTTCGTGCAGGAAGATCTCCACCAAAACACGGTTCTCGTCGAAAAAGGTGAGAACAGCCCTGCCTGTCTCTTTTATCTGCTCAAGGGCGCTCGCTTTTTCGGCCCCTTGAAGCGCCGAGAATACGAAGTCGCGAAACCGGCCAAATGCGTCATCGGCCACCGCATGAAAAAGCCCCTCCTTACTGGAGTAGTATCGATATATTGTCCCCTTGCCGACATTGGCCCTTTTGGCAATTTTATCCATATCGGCATCAGCAAACCCTTTTTTTGAAAACTCTCTGATTGCTGCCCCGAGGACGGTTTGCTTTCTCTGTCGAATCGCTTCGACACTTCTCTTTTTGCCGAAACTTGTCGTCCCTTTCGTTGCCATCGCTGGTTACCACCCTCCCTCTCCATTAATGGAACGGACTCGTCAGTTCTGTATGATATAATAATCTATCCTTTGCCCTCTGTCAAGTCAGATCACAGGAGCAAATTCACTTAATGTTCACCACTGCGGTGTCTGTGCGGTCGAGCTCAATTGTTTTCTTTTGCCAAAGGTATCGAGCTCAAGAACGTCTGTATCGGAGATGTTTCCCCGAGTGTACTGATCTGCTCTGCGGATGGCCCTTGTCAAATGTGTAGACTCTTCTGGTTTTCCCTTTTTGCAAGCGGGAAGCTGAAGGTATCCCTGCAAGTGGGAGTTCTTTACCTTTGGCCGGCTGGCGGGAGGAATAATTCAAGCTGGTGATGGGGCTTCAGGTTGTCTATCGCCTCCACCGGGTCGGGCGGCTTCCAGGCATAAAAGCTGACGACGACCTTTTCGGGTGTGAAATCTGCAACCACGAAGCCGTTTTTTTCCAGGATGCGCAGTTCCTCCCGGACGGTCAGGTCGTTCGGCGCTTCAGCCATCACACTTCTGAAACCTGATGGGAAACCTCTCGGGCCCGTGCCCAGCGAGCCTGTTGCGACCGCGACTACTGGATTGGCGCTCAGGTCGAGCTCTGCGCTGCGCGTTATTCTTCCGGCAGCCTGGCTGTGCAAGTCTCCGCAGATGAATATCGGCAGGCAACGGTCCATCTTCGAGGCGGCCTTGAGAAGCCGGTTGTGCTGATTGAACCAGCCCTGCTGCCACATGTATTTTGGACGGTTCCTGGTCAGGCTCCCCTTTTCATTCCGCGCGTCAGGATACCATTCCATCCATTTGCCGGCGCTCCAGCCGAAGATGGTGGCGGGCACGTTGACCACGTGCGTAGCCTCTTCGGCGGCCATTCGGTCGACCAGCCATTTCTCCGCGGCCGGATGGACCATTGCCGCATCGTCGCCGGTGAGCGTCGTATAGCGCCTGCTCTCGAACAGCAAAGCTTCGACCAGCGCGCCGTAGCGAAGCGTGCCGTAACATTCCGAGACGCCGTCGGGCCTGTCCTCGGCGCCCGAGCCGGGCAGGTCGGCGGGGCGGGAACCGTCGGGAAGGAACTCGGGCAGATACAGAAGCTGCGATGAGCGCCCTAGGTCGAGCGCAAACCCATCCGGCGGAAAAGAAACGCCTTTCTTAATAAACGGAGAGCGCCATCCAATAAAGAGGTCGAGGAGGTTATACTCATCCTCCGCCCGCGCCTCGTCGTTCTCGAAGTAGTCGTGGTCGTCCATGAGGAAAAAGGTGGGAATCGAGCGGCATGATACGCCATAAAGGTAAGCTATCTGCGGGTCCACCGCCTTCCGGAGCACTGCTTCGTTGGATGTCCCCAGCACCGGCCGCGACTCGTCGAATTTTCCTGCGTAGGCTATCGACTCGGGAGACATGCCCATGTACTTCGGAGAACGGCCATATCGCAGGTCATAGTAGATGTGGTCGCCGCTCGATATAAGCGCGTCCGGGCCAAGCGAAAGCGCTCTTTTGAGAAGCCTTCGCCGGATAGATAGCGGAAGCGGTCCCGTGCCGCGCCATGTGATGTGGGCGTCATGGCCGCCGAACCCTGTATAAATCAGAAGCCGCAGGCGCTCCGGCCTATCATCAGGCGCCGGAAAAGTCTTGAGCGGCCATCGCTCGCAAAGAGCCTCTCCTGAATCGCTCAAAAGCGCCAACTCATATGTCGTATTTGGTTCGAGGCCTGTCGCGTCGAACCACCAAAAATAACCTCTCGAATCGGTTCGGTGACCGGCGAATTCTTTCCCATCGACAGACAAGAGCGGCGTATTTGTGAGGGGCGAACTGAAGGAAGCCTTAATGAGAATCCTGGTATGGTTTACCGTAGGGAGAAGATGCGCTACGTCTCCGGCGTCCCAGCCCGAATCCGGAGGGGCCGGTCCGAATTCAACAATGGTATGCCTGTCATAGACAATAATCACCGCCATAAAGATGAAGACCGCTGCGAGGCCGCCGACTATATATCGTTTCATTCTCTCTCCGAAAACAGAAGGGTCAGGTCCAGCATTTCACAATCGGCGCAGAGGGAGTCGCCGAACTGGAAGACCTCGAGGGCAAAGGACACAGCGCGAAGGAATGAATTAGCGCAAACAGCTCAGGTTCTCCTATCCTCATGTCTTATGCGTCCTTCCTGGGAGAATTCCGTCAACATAATACCATTTTTTGTAGGGTTGCCAGGATTTAAGCTCACAGTGAGGCTGCTCTGCGGTCGAGCTCAATTGTTTTCTTTCGCCAAAGATATCGAAGCCAAGAACGTCTGCATCGGGGGATTTTTTGAAGAACTATTTCCCGCTTTCCTGGCGCCTTTGTCAAATGCGTAGACGCGACCCTTCTATTCCCCTCTTCCGCTATTAACAGGACGAAGCCTTGAACCTTCAACCGTGAACGTTGAACCCGGAACTTGCTCATGAGGAATCCATATGCCCCTCTCAAAGGAATTGGCCGTAAAAAAACCTGGAGACGCAATTGCTGGGCGCTTATGCCGAAAACACGGTTTATCCTCTCTATCCTCTCACCCGGGGGGATTGACGGTCTGGCCGAACCAGGGTCCGACCTTGACGGCGCGTCGCCGGAAAAACTTTCCGGGCGCTCTTGGTTGTCACCCTGAGCACTTCGAGTCCCTCAGGATAAACTCCCGCGAAGAGTTCCGCGATTGATGGGGCCATAACAAGAGAGATTCTTCGTCGTTTTGCTCCTCAGAATGACAGTATGGGTGTCTTCCCGAAGAAAAGGGCTTTCCGGCAGCAAGCCGTTGAAATTTTACAAAGGTTGCCTTGTCCCCTCAGGGCTCGTTTCATGGCGTGACCGCGAAGAGCGAAGGATGTGCGAATGAATCGGCGCCTGCAGATTGGTCAATTCCGGGAACACGGAATCATGCGAAGCGTGACCTTCGGCCCAGAAATCCATGTTGAGTCTTACCATCCTCGCCTTCATGAGCTCTTTGTTGAAAATTTCCACATTTTCATTGTTTCGATATGAAACAATATCGCTGACCATTTCGAAGAAGGCTTTTTCCGAGGACCTCCGATTGTTTGCAAGCTTTTGTTGGAATTAAGGTTATGGATTGCCTTCCTTCATGCGAAAAGTTGGCATCCTCTTTGCACAAAGAATGAACGAAACTACGAACCCAACAATTCTCTAAAAGAGAGGAGCGATAAGAATGGCTAAAGTAATTGGCATCGACCTTGGCACCACGAACTCATGCGTTGCGGTGCTCGAGGGCGGAGAAGCCGTCGTGGTCCCGAACAGTGAAGGCGGTCGAACGACGCCGTCCGTCGTGGCGTTCACGAAGAACGGTGAGCGTTTGGCGGGTACGGTGGCGAAGCGGCAGGCCATCACGAATCCGGAGAACACGGTTTTCTCGATCAAACGCTTCATGGGCCGCAAGTACGGTGAAGTTCAGAGTGAAATCAAGCTGGTGCCGTATAAGGTCACGGAAGGCCCGAACGGCGATTGCCAGGTGGTCGCCGGCGGGAAGACATATCGGCCGCCGGAAATCTCGGCGATGGTGCTTCAGAAGATGAAGCAAAGCGCCGAGGATTATCTCGGCCAAAAAGTGACGCAGGCGGTCATTACGGTGCCGGCGTACTTTAACGATTCCCAGCGGCAGGCGACAAAGGACGCGGGCAAAATCGCCGGGCTCGAGGTTCTGCGAATCATCAACGAGCCGACCGCTGCATCGCTTGCGTATGGTCTGGACAAGAAGAAGGATGAGAAAATCGCCGTCTACGACCTTGGCGGCGGTACCTTTGATATATCGATTCTCCAGCTCGGAGAAGGTGTGTTCGAAGTGCTATCGACCAACGGCGACACCCACTTGGGCGGTGACGACTTCGACCAGCGCATCATCGATTGGCTGGCCGATGAATTCAAGAAGGACCAGGGGATCGACCTGCGGCAGGACCGAATGGCCCTTCAGCGGCTGAAAGAGGCTGCCGAAAAGGCGAAATGCGAGCTTTCCAGTTCGCAGACGACCGACATCAACCTGCCGTTCATCACGGCTGACGCGTCGGGGCCAAAGCACCTGAACTTGACGCTGACGCGTTCGAAGCTCGAACAGCTCGTCGATGATTTGGTGGAACGAACGCGCGGTCCCGTCGAGAAAGCGCTGCAGGATGCGGCGCTGGCCGCGAACCAGGTCGATGAGGTCATCCTTGTCGGCGGCCAGACCCGGATGCCGAAAGTGCAGGAGCTGGTGAAGGGAATTTTCGGCAAGGACCCGCACAAAGGCGTGAATCCCGACGAGGTTGTCGCCATCGGCGCAGCCATCCAGGCGGGCGTTCTCGCCGGTGACGTGAAAGACGTTCTCTTGCTCGACGTTACGCCGCTCTCACTGGGCATCGAGACCAAAGGCGGCGTGTTCACGAGGCTGATCGAGCGCAACACCACGATTCCGACACGCAAAAGCGAGATATTCACGACCGCCGATGACGGGCAGACCAGCGTGGAAATACACGTGCTCCAAGGTGAACGAGAAATGGCCGCCGACAACAAGACGATCGGCCGGTTCCACCTCACGGGCATACCGCCCGCGCCGCGCGGCATCCCTCAGATCGAGGTGGCGTTCGATATCGACGCGAACGGAATTCTCCACGTTTCGGCCAAAGACCTCGCAACCGCCAAAGAGCAGAAGATACGCATCGAGGCATCGAGCGGATTGACCGAGCAGGAGATCGACAAAATGGTCAAAGACGCTCAGGCGCATGCCGGTGAAGACAGGGCGCGCCGAGAGAAAGCCGACGCGGTCAACCGCGCCGAATCGATGGTTTACGAGACCGAGAAGAACCTGAAGGACCTCGGCGACAAGGTGCCTGCCGACCAGAAGAACAGGCTCGAGGCCGCCGTGGGCCGCGTGAACGAGGCCATCAAGACAGACGACGTCGGAGAAATCAAGTCCTCGACCGACGCGCTCCAACAGACATGGCAGGACGTGTCGACGCAAATCTACCAGCAGGCCGGAGCGCACGCCGGCGCACAGGCCGGAGGCCCGCACCGCGGGTCGGGAACCGGAGAGAGTTCGCACGGCGGACAAGGCCAGAAGGACGAAGACGTCATCGACGCGGATTACGAGGTCGTAGACGAAGAGAAGTAGGAAAAAGAGGGCGAGCCGGTAAGAGGTGCTGGCAAGAGGAGCCGAACGGCGCATCCGGTTCAGCCGGCTTCCCGACAAGATATGAAAAAGGAAAAGAGAGGAGGATGAGCGACATGGCGTTGATTCGGTGGAGACCCCGAACCGAGATTGACCCCTTCAGGGACATGATGGGCTTGCAGGATGAGATCAACCGGTTGTTCGATAGCGCGTTCGGGCGGGGGCCCGTGGAACGGGCGGGCCTTTTCGAAGGCGAGTGGGCGCCGGCGGTTGATGTGTATGAGGATGAGAACAAAGTGTTCGTGACCGCTGAACTGCCCGGCATGGCGGAGAAGGACATCGATTTGACCATCTTGGGCGATACGCTCACCATCAAGGGAGAGAAGAAGAAGGAACAGGAGAAGAAAGAGGAAAATTACTACAGGCGCGAAAGCGTGTACGGCTCGTTCCAGCGTTCGGTCCCGCTTCCGTGTCCTGTAGACGCCGAGAAAGTGAAAGCCTCTTTAAAGAACGGCATTCTCGAGATAAGCATGCCGAAAAAAGAAGAGGCAAAACCGAAACAGATCAAGCTGAAAGTCGATTGATGCGGAAGCAGGCTCCTCTTGCGAACCAGTCATCTCAGGGAAAAAGGAGGAAAACAGAAATGAACAGAGCGGGTATGGAAGAGCGAATCCGTTACAGGACTCCGCGGGTCGAGATTTGCGAGAACCCCGATGCCGTGATTCTCAAGGCTGAAATGCCGGGTGTTGCAAAGGAAGATTTCGATATCAAGGTGGACAACAGCGAGCTCACGATTAAGGCAACACGCAGGCCGATGGATTCGAGCCTGAGGCTGGTGCGGGGCGAAACCGACCCTGCATCGTATCTGCGCACATTTGTGCTCGGCGATCAGGTTGACACCTCGAAAATCTCCGCCAAGGTGGAAAACGGCATCCTCACCTTGACTCTTCCCAAAAAGGAGGAAGTGTTGCCGAAAAAAATTGCCATCGAAGCGTAACGGAGGGTTCGGGCGCGTTTCTTTCCCCGCGAGAAGGAGCTCGTCTTCCCGAGAGAAAGCGGAGACATGTTCCGGCTCGCGGGGAATCGCATCTGAGCGGAGGAAGCAGGAGTGAGCGACCGTGTTGACACACGCAGGGGATAATGTTACCATTGAATGTGAGTGAACGAAGGTGGTTGGCGCGGACACGAGAAGAGCTGTTTGCCGCGTTTGATAATTCAACAATTCACGCGTGGGGAGGGATCCCCCGATTTACGAATCGCCCTGTTCGCGGCCATTGGCCGGGACGGTTTCATGTTGCGCAATCCCGGGGAGTAACAGCTTTTTATCTGAGGAGGGAAAAATGAACACGTTACGAACCGCGGCGCTGTTAACAGCGCTGACGCTGCTCTTTGTTTTCGTCGGGCAGGCGGTCGGCGGCCAAAGCGGTGCGGTGTTTGCTTTCGGAATAGCGCTCGTGATGAATTTCGGCGCCTACTGGTTCAGCGACAAACTGGTGCTGAAAATGTACCGCGCCCAACCGGTGTCACCGAGCGAGGCGCCGCGCCTGTACTCGATGGTGCAAGAGCTGGCCACCAGCGCCGGATTACCAATGCCGAAGGTTTATCTCATACCGAACCAGTCTCCGAATGCTTTTGCAACGGGGCGAAACCCCGACAATGCGGTGGTGGCGGTTACGGAGGGAATCCTTCAGTTGCTGGATGAAAACGAACTGAAGGGGGTTCTTGCCCATGAACTCGCCCACATTAAAAACCGCGATATGTTGGTCGGAACAATTGCGGCTACCTTGGCGGGCGCCATTTCGATGCTGGCATATTTCGCGCGCTGGGCCGCGATCTTCGGCGGAGTCGGCGGGCGCGACGACGACAAAGGCGGCATTGTCGGGCTGCTGGTCGCCATGATCGTTGCTCCGCTAGCCGCCATGTTGATACAGTTGGCGGTATCGCGGTCGAACGAATACAAGGCCGACTCGACAGGCTCGCGCATAGCGGGCGGTCCATTCGGGCTGGCGAACGCGCTCGAAAAGCTCGAGCGGGGAGCGCAGGCCAGGCCGCTGCAGGCCAACCCCGCATCCGCTCACTTGTTTATCGTGAACCCGCTCCGCGGCAAGAGCATCTGGAATCTGCTGAGCACGCATCCGCCGATTCAGGAACGCGTCAAACGCCTGCGAAGCCAAAGATTCTAGCAAAAACCAAGAGAAAAACGGAGGGAGTCGGGTGAATTTTTCGCCGGCTCCCTTTTCTACGGAAAAACGAGCCGCAACACAAGACAATCCACTCTCAAGAATGGGTTGACAAACCCCGAGGCGAGACATATAATACGGCTGTTATCTTCCAATCGTCACCGCAATACTCGCTCCCAACGAAAAGAAGGGTTTCAGAACACGGTTCAGATATGTCCTCTCCTCATGCACAAGCCAAACGAGGACCGTTTTCCAAACAGGGTCTGACCATTCGAGAGATGCTTGAACGCAGAGAGCACGAGTATCTCTCGCCGCGGGCAACATTCAGCGATGAAAGCAGGGGAAGACGCTTTCCCGTCGAAGAGTGTTCGTACCGCACCGTGTTCCAGAGAGACCGGGACCGAATCATCCACTCCAAATCATTCCGCCGGCTCAAGCATAAGACCCAGGTGTTTCTGTCGCCTTTGGGCGATCATTATCGTACGCGACTGACCCATACCCTCGAGGTCGCGCAAATCGCGCGGACCATCTCGCGAGCGTTGCTTTTGAACGAAGACCTTACGGAAGCCATAGCCCTCGGGCACGACCTCGGCCATACCCCCTTCGGCCACGCCGGGGAAGCGGTCCTCGACGAAATCGTTCCCGGTGGCTTTGCGCACAACGTACAGAGTCTGCGCATCGTGGACGAGCTGGAGAACGGCAAAGGCCTGAACCTCACCTGCGAGGTCCGCGACGGGATTCTGAATCATTCGAAAGGCCCGAACAACATTCTCGAACCCGACCACCCCGCAAAATTGCTGACGTTGGAGGCCGAAGTGGTCAGAGTGTCCGACAGCATCGCTTACATAAACCACGATATCGACGACGCTATACGGAGCGGGCTGATAACCGAGACGGAGCTTCCCTGCGAATGTGTGGCAGTGCTGGGCGATACTCCTTCCCACCGGATCGATTCGATGGTTGCCGACATCCTTCAGAACAGCCACGACAACGGAATCAGGATGGGCCCGGTCGTTCTGGAGGCAACGAACGCCCTGAAAGATTACCTGTACGAATGCGTCTATCCGCGCAGCGAAATTCGGGAGTCGATAGACAAGGCCAGAAAAATTCTTCGCGAACTGTATTTCTTCTTGCTCGAGAATCCGAAAACCTTTATGGAGGAGCCGTCTCCCGATTCGGACGAAAACGTTGTCCGACTTGCCGTTGATTTCATTGCCGGAATGACAGACCGGTACGCACTCGATTTCTATAAAAAGCATTTCCTGCCGAAGCTTGAAATATGAGGCTCCGGGGAGAAAAGAGGCCCTTTCAACCCCTGGCGTTCGTCCCGGCTGCGCCTTTTCTTCCCCGGGAAATGACGCCCGCGCGGGCCACTCCGCGAATTTCTCGATTGACAAAACGGAGCGCTATGTTTCCGGCGACTGATTTCACTGCTTCCTGGGTGACGGCTTCGCTGTAAAATCCCGTTCGTGCGGTTCCGAAAGAGGAACGAATGAGTGGCAAGAAAAGCATAAAGAACCTGCTGAAAATCCTGGCCGTCTTTGCTTTGTTGTACTGTTTCCTTTTGAGCATCTGCTTGATGGAAAGCTCGTTCCGGCTGTTCGGCCAAGGATTCGCCGAGAAACTGTTCACCCTTGCGAGCAACCGATTTGTCGGGCTTTTCATCGGCATGTTGACCACGGCCCTTGTCCAGAGTTCATCGTTCACGACCGCAATTACCGTCGGCCTGGTGGGCAGCGGCATGCTCGATATCCGGCTGGCTATCCCGATTGTTATGGGCGCCAACATTGGGACAAGCGTTACGAACACGCTTGTCGCCCACGGCCATATCGCGAGAAAAGAGGAATTCCGAAGGGCGACCGAGGCGGCGCTGGTGCATGATATTTTTAATCTTCTCGCCGTTCTTCTATTGTTCCCGCTGGAGATGATGTTCGGATTTCTCGAGGACTCGGCCAAGGTAGCGACCGCTGTGTTCGGCGGAGTCGGCGGCGCCACGTTCACGAGTCCGGTAAAGGCGGCGGTCAAGCCGGTGGCAGTTGCCATCACCGAGCTTATCACAACGCTTTTCGCGGCGCCTCCGGTCATTCAGGCGAGCGTCATCTTTGCCGTCGCACTGGCCACGCTGTTCCTTTCGCTCCTGTTCATTACACGGGTTCTCAAAAGCCTCGTTCTCGCGAAGGTGGAAGCGTTCTTCAGCACGTATATATTCCGCAATGTCGGCCTCAGCTTTGTTGTTGGTCTCCTCATTACCGCCATCGTGCAAAGCAGTTCGGTGACGACGTCGCTGGTCATTCCGATGGCGGCGGCGGGCATCCTTACGCTCGCACAAATTTTTCCGTACATGCTCGGGGCGAATGTCGGCACCACCGTAACGGCGATTCTCGCATCATTGGCGACGGTGTCGACGGGAAACCTGGGCGGTGTCACAATCGCATTCGCCCACCTGATGTTTAATCTGTTCGGGATATTCATTCTCTATCCGCTACAGTTTCTTCCCCTGGGGTTGGCCCGAGAGATGGGACGCCGGACCGCCGAGAACCGGCTTTTCCCTCTGCTCTACATCTGTCTCGTTTTCTTTTACGTCCCGGGAATCTGTATCTATCTCAGCGAGTTCGGACTCACCCTCACCGGATTCCTGATTCTTGCCGGTATGCCGATTATCATAGGCGCCTTTTTCGCGGCGTCCAACGCGCTGCGGCGCAGACGACCGGAGGAAGATTGAATCTGTCTCACGATTGCACATTGATGCCGAGAGCACAGCGCAGGTTATTGGGCGACACCATGCGGCATGGTGTCGCCCAATAACCCGTATACCATCCTTGTGGGACGGACGCAATTTGGAGAATCAAAACGGCAACGGATATAATGAAGGAGTCATAGCCGGCATCGAAGGAGGGTAAAGCCGTATGCTTCGAGAACTGTTGGAACTCTTCAGGGCGAAGTCGCCGTTGGCGGACATGCTCGACGAGTTCAATCAGATGGTTGACAAGACCGAATGGATGTTCGACACCGCCATGGAGGTGCTGATCGAGAAAAAGGACGCCCAGTCGGTGAAAAAGGACCTTTATGGGAAGGACAAAGAGGTAAACGAGCACCAGCGAAGCATACGCAGGAAAATCATCAGTCATCTGACGCTGCAACCCAGGTCTGATGTGCCCGCTTGTCTTATCCTTATGAGCGTGGCGAAAGACGTTGAGCGGGTCGGCGACTATTGCAAGAACATCTTTGAATTGGGGATAATGTTCGATGTGGAATTCGACCGCGGCCGCTACAAGACTCCGCTCAAGGAATTGGCGGAGCAGGTGGAGAATCTGTTCAGCAAGACACGGAAGGCATTTGCGCGGTCGGATGAAGAAACCGCCCACATGATAATTACGAAAGGTGAAACCATAAACAAGCGGTGCGATATGCTCATCTCTCAGCTTATCGCCGACAATCTGCCGACAAAAAAAGCGGTCGCATACACCCTCCTGGCTCGATACATCAAGCGAGTCTCAAGCCACTTGGTTAACGTCGCAACAAGTGTAGTCACTTCTGTTGACAATTTGGACTATGTTGACGAATCCTGATGCTTCATGAATGAAAACGACTTGCAGAGTCGGGGGACCGGCCTCGTTCACATATACCACGGAGAGGGAAAAGGAAAAACCACGGCTGCGCTCGGCATGGGCCTGCGGGCTGCGGGCAGCGGCCTGAGAGTAATCATGATTCAGTTCCTGAAGACCTCGAACCGGTACGGAGAACTGAAAGCGGCCCGGCGGCTCAGCCCCGAATTCGAGATCGTGCAAATGGGTCCCGAATGCGTCCGTTTGTCGAAGGACCCCTCTGCCGATGAAGAGTGCACGGGCTGCATGGAATGTCACGTCGACCCCAAAAACGTGCGGATTGCCGATTTGGAGGCCGCACGGAAAGCTCTCGAATTCTCGAAGAAATGCCTGGCGAAGGGAGATTATGATCTTGTCATCCTCGATGAGATCAACTACGCCATAGAGTTCGGTCTGGTCTCGGTTGAAGACGTTGTGTCGCTGCTGAACGGGAAAGCCGGGGGGGTGGAGGTGGCGCTCACCGGAAGGCCGGTTCATCCGAAACTCCTTGAGATTGCCGATTACGTCACCGAAATGCGAGAAATCAAACATCCCTGGAAAAAAGGGGTGACGGCCCGCAAGGGAATCGAATACTGAAGAAATCGAATGCCGAAAACTCGCGATCAGGTTGAGAAGTTTTTCAGCAGCTTCTCGTTCAAGCAAGTTGTCGTGCTCTTCCTCGAGGAGTACGCCGCGTGGGTTGTTCGATACATTCCCGGCTTCGAAGGATTCGCTCTCCGGTACGCGTTCTACAAACTTCTCTGCAAAAAAATCGAGCCGTTCCCGTTCATCTTCCCGGGAGCGTTCATCCAGCATTCGTACGGACTCGAGGCGGGGCGCAACCTGAACGTCAACCGGGGGGTGCATATATACGCACGGGGCGGAATAAGGCTCGGCGATTACGTTCTTATCGGCCCGAATGTGGTCATTACCTCTTCCCAGCATCGGTACGATACGAAAGATATCCCCATCCTTTTTCAGGGTCACCAGAAGAAGCAAGTGGTTATAGGAAACGATGTCTGGATCGGCGCCAATGCGGTGATTCTGCCGGGTGTGACCATCGGTGACGGGACCATCATCGGCGCCGGCTCGGTCGTAACGAACAACACGGAGCCGTATTCGATTGTCGGCGGGGCGCCTGCGCGGAAGATCGGCGAGCGACCCGAGAGTCCGCATAAACCGGTTTGAGCGCCTCCCTCCCGGAATTTCAAGGAAAACATTTGATACGGGCAGGTTGTTCCCGAGTTTCTCCTCAAACGTCCTTCAACGTGTCAGCTCATAAACCGCCGTCTCTCCGTCCGAAAAAACAGGAATTGCGTGCCGGGCGAGAAAGCGCTCGAGCGAGGCGACGTCTCTGAGAATTCGGGCCTCGTCTTTGGGGGATACGGCAAAAGGCGGGAACCTGCGGAAAAAGGCCTTGTTTACGAAAATATGCGTGATTCCCATCTCGTTCAGCTTTTGGCGATACGCCGCGGGATTTCCCGCTTCGCTGAAAAGCTCCAGCATGCTGGAAGCTTCGAACACGCTGTCTCCGATTTGCGGACGGTCACAGAAAAACCCGCGATTGTCCCAGAAGAAAACCAGCCGCGCATTCGCAGGCAAGGTCTCATTTATATACTCGAACACCGAGTAATGGGGCACCTTTGTCGCCAGAAATTCCTCTCTTGTCTGGTTTCCCCACACAACCGGGCCAAACTCCGAGGGGACATACAGGAGGTAGGGGTAGCTGAAGAGAAGCCAGACAAGGCCGCAGGCGGTCACCGTGCCCGCTTTGACGAGCATCGATAAATAGTTCGCGTGTTCCGTCGCTCTCTTCCATATCGCCGAAATGCCGTGTGCGGAGAGCATGCTGAACAGCGGGAAGACGGGCATCAGGTAACGAGTGATATGAGTCGACGCCGCCCAGCTGACGAAGTATATGGCGCACAATAACCCCGCCACGCGAACGACAGGCGGTTTCGGCCTGATGAAAAGGAGAGGCGCCAGGAAAAGCAGCCACAATGGAGTGATGACGGCATCGAAATTTTTAAAACCCGCGTTGCCGTGCACCGTGATGTTCCAGGGAAGCAGGAGCATCTTCGGGAAATCGCGGCCCATCCCGTGAGCATTCACATATGCAAGCATTCTCTCCACCTGCTGCGGAAAGAGCCAACGCCCGTCGAACTGCTCATACATCAACGGGTAGACCGGGTTTCCCGTGAAGATATGATTTTTGATGAGGTACGGCAATACGAAGGCCGAGGTGACCAGTCCATAGGTCGCCAAGTTCTTGAAGGCGGTTTTCAATCCTCTCCTTTCGGACAGCAAGCCGAAGATGGCAATCATGGCGCCGATGGATACAAGTCCGTGAAGAGAGGTGTACTTGAATCCGGCGAAGAATCCGGCGAATACGCAGGCGATTAGAAACCACCGTCGATCGTCTTCTTCTTTCCATCTCCACAGGCAGACCAGGGCCAAGAGGAAATAGAACACCATCCCCAAATCCACATATGCAATCGCCATCTCGTTGAGCACGAGCGGGTTGAAAAAGAAAATGAACACCGCCAATACCGCAGTTGTGCGCCCCAGAGTTCGTCTGGCGAAGGCAAAGGTAAGCGCCATCGCCGAGACTCCCAAGGAAAAGTGAATCAGGTTGGCGAGAATGAAGTCGTCAATCAGGAGGGCAATCAGGTAAAGCATCTCAAGGTTCAGAAACGTGTTGGAAAACAGATTGTACGGGATGGGCACTATTGCATGAGCGTTCGCGTAGACACGCGGAATGTTGAGGTGGTAGACCATCGCGTCGTGCGTGATGCTTGGCGCAAGGGCCATGACGAAGACACTCGCCGTCACGAGCACAAAGAAGACTGCGCCGAGGCGCAACGGCAGCGGCGGCTTCACCGGCTGGCGGCGCGCAAGCGGCCCCCTGACCTCACGGACGAGAAGGGGCGCATCCGTGATGCAGATGAGAAGCAGCAGGAGGAGAACTGCCCAGACCACATATTCGTACAAGACCCCGACAACTCCAAGCAGGAACGTAAAATAGACCAGTACGCCCCACCCCAGCCCGAGCGCCATGAGGAGGTTTTCCCCGACACGCCACCCGTCAATTGCCTGGTCGTGCGGAGGCCACACTCCGACTATCTTGAGAATTCGCCGCCCCGTCAGCAATCCGACGACACCGAGGAAGCATGCCAGCGAGAGATGTTTCAGAACAAGGAGCAGTTTCACAGGCGCGGTCGGAACGGGTGGAGGAGAAAAACTCCGCACCAGGCGCCACAGTTTCACAAGGTCAAGCGGATGCTCCCGGAAAAAGAAGATGAGCACGAACGCTCCCCACAAGAGCAGGAGAACGAAAGGAACCTCTTTCCGGAAAGAAGGTGTTTGGTTCCTGTGAAGCATGTTCTTTGTCAAAGTATGCGGATACGTATTTTTCGAGCAGCCCTTGGCAGCTTTCATTGCCGCACGTGCGGTCACTCTTCCAGAGGCTCGGCCTCGGGCATCGCAAAATCATTTCTTTTCATAAAATGCAGATAACCCGAATTAATCTTGGCCGCCCACGGAGAATAATTCGACGTGAATTCTTCCATTCCCAGCATCTCGCGGTTTCCGGGGACGAGCTTTCCGTATATCCAGTAATAATCGAGCAAGGAATCGGCCGAGAGCTTCTCGGGGTGCAGCCGACATGCTCCAAGAAAAATGAGGTCAGGCCTTTTTCCCAGAACATATTTGCTGTCATACTTCTCGTGCCCGGGCTCTCCCTTCCCGATGTTTTCCGGCTGGGTGTGCGCAATATGGACATCGTTCAGGCCAACCAAGTCGATCGTCCTTAAATCCGAGTAAAACGGTATGATACCTGCGGGCACCAGCGCGATTGTTGTTTGTTCGGGCGCGGTTTCCTTCAGCCATTTCCCGATAACGGCGCGGTCCGCTTCCGCAGGCTTTTCAACGCGGAATACGCGGTGATGGCTGCGTCCGAAAAAGGAAGGATAAAGCGTTGCGACAAGAGCGGCGAAACAGAGAACAGGCGCGACCGCCCCACGCAAGACCGCCCCGTCCTCTGGTGTTCCTGTTCGCAGTTCGGCGAAACCGCGCGAAGTGAGAAGATAGATGGCAGGCAACAGCGGAACGAAAAATCTGTGCATGACAAGCTGGTCTCCGCCGACGAACAACACGAATCCCAAGCCCGCCAGGAGTTGAAAAGCCAAGTAAGAGGAAGCACCGGTTTTCTCTTGGTTCCGTTCACCTCGCCGCACCCACGCACGCGCATAGAAAAAGGCTGCGAGCCCCAGGATGGGAGCGATTCCGAAATCCAGCGCAAAGTTCCATGTGTACGATAATCCCCTCTCGAATGCCGAAGCGCCACCGCCAACCTTTGCATAGAATGTATTCGGCAACAGGAAGCCATAGTACGAATACCTCCATGCGAAATAAGGAGCGTAAACTCCGGCGAAGGGCACAAGCATGCGCAGCGCGTTTGCCGCAAGAGTCCTCAGCGATTTTCCCGAGCGGACCGAAACAAAGCTCAAATGCGCCAGCGCAGCCAACAGAAAGGCGGCCCCATCCGGCCTTGTCATCACGAGAAGGGCAAAGAGGAGTCCGCTGGGGAGCAACCCCCTTCCGTTTCGTGACCGGAGATAAAATACCGTGGCAAGGGTGAGGAGAAAGGTAAAAAATAGGGTCTCGAGCCCTCCTACGGCCCACATCGCGAAGCTGCCATTGAGCGCCAGAAAGGTCGCAGGCAGGAATGTCATCCAATTGTCTTTTTGCGCGACTCGCATTCCGATATAGTCGCGCGCGAGCAGCGTCACCGCGAGAATCGTCCCCGCGCCGGAAAGGAATCCCAGCATCCGGGCGGCGCCAACGATATTCATGCCCAGGTATGCGGGCACCGCCAGAACCATCGCCCACAGGAAGTTCGTATACCCTTCCACCCGTTCGCCGGGGTTGTAAACAAGCCCATCTCCCTCGAGCATATTACGGACATAACGAAATGTTATGAACGCATCGTCTGTCGGATAGTTGAAATGAAGGGAGTGGAGAGCAAAAACGAAGGTCGCCAAGACAAGATAACGGAGGGTTCTTGCGTTGTCACGAAACCACGTGTGAACCTGAATGTTTATTCTCCCCGTGGCGTGCCGAAACCGCCGGCGCGCATGAGTCCGTCCCACGATTGGAATAAGAAAAAAGGCCCGGTTATTGGGGGGCGCCATGCGGCATGGTGTCCCCCAATAACCGAGATTTACGGGCACGAAGCGCCGCAGAATCGGAAATGCCCCCGACGCACGGGTTGCCAAATCGTGGGACACATTCAGCATCCCCCGCATCGAAAATGTGAGACAAGAAGCCACGCACGCTCAGGCGCTCCTGTTCTCCATCAGCAACCGTGACACTCCGTCAATCAATGACGGGACCGGGATAAAACTTTCTGAAGATATCGCTCTGGCTGAGAATGCCCAGAATCTCCCTTCCGTCAGAAACCGGGATGCGCCGGATGTTATAGCGTTTCATCAGCTTGACACACGCCAGAACGCTCATCGTTGGCGGCACGGTGATAGCGGGCCTCGTCATGACATCGGCCACAAAAGCATGCTGGGCGCCGGGATCGGGATCAATCAGCTTGTTAATCAGGTCCTTCTGTGTGACAATACCGTACCAGTCGGCCTTGTTGTTGCTGTCCACGATCAGGCTCGATACCCCGAATTCCTTCATTTTCCTGACCGCGTCCAGCAACGACACATCTTCCTTAATGAATTTCGGCTCGCGGTTCATCAGGTCGCGAACCAGTGTCTTACGCATTCTCTCAAGCATTGTGATTCTCTCCTCCCGTCCCCCGTTCCATCCGAAGAATCACTTCCAAAACCCATTTGGATTCTACCATTTGCAAATTCGAAATTCAACAAATACATGCCGTTGTTTGTCAGAAGCGGAGTAGACGCGCTGATTCTCTGTCACGATTCGTGACGTCGGTTGCCCCGCCTTGGCAATTCTGCGGGGACACACGGAGTCGCGCCTGCCGTGACTTTCGGGCCGGGAGTCCATGCCCGAATCGGGCTTCGGCGCTTCGGGCGCTGTGACTGTCGAACGATTGCCCCGCGAAGGGGGTGTATGACTGTCCGATAATTCCATTTTCTGCCAAAACGTGAGTGCAGGGGCTGTACCCAATTATGGAATCTCCGCCTTTTGGGGATTCGCGGATTGGCGGGCTGCCCCCGGAGCACGCTTCAGCGAGTTATCGGACTGTCCCGCTGTCCCTGAAGCAAATAACCTTCATAATGGGTTATTGGGGGGAAATTGTGCGGCATGGTGTCCCCCGATAACACGCGTCACCAATCGTGAGACAGATTCACTGTCCCCGAGCGAAAGCTGGCTGCGGCCAGCCTCGCTATTCCTCCGAATGTATGCCCGATATGCCCGATTGACGACGCTTTTAACGCCGTGCTATAATCCGAAACCGAGATGGAGAACCATAGCGCGAACAGCGAGAGCCTGCGCGAAAAAGTGGCGCCCATTCTCCTGCTGACATTTGTGCCCGCCTTGCTCTATGCGAACACGCTCGGCAATGCATTCCAATATGACGACAGCGCTTTCATCCTGAAAAACACGTATGTTCACAGTGTCTCGAACATCGGTCATTTCTTCACATCCCCCCGCCTCATCAGTAACATTCCCCTGAGCGGCTACAGACCCTTAACCATGGCTTCTTTTGCCCTGAACTATTCGCTCGGCGGCGAAAACCCCGAAGGATATCATCTTACCAACGTGCTGATTCATGTCGCCAATACGCTGCTGGTGTATGCCGTCTCCCTCTGTCTGATGACCGCTTTTGGGACGCGGCAAAGGAGGGTTGCCGCGTTTGCAATTGCCCTTTTGTTCGCCTGCCACCCTGTCAACACGCAACCCGTAAACTATATTTCGGGGCGCTCCACACTTTTGGTTGGCGGGTTTTCGCTGCTATCGGTTCTCTTATACGTTCTCTTCTCTCGGGCGCAGGCGTCTCGATTTCGTATCGCACTGGTGTGGGTCGGGTCGCTTCTCGCATACATTATGGCCCTTCTCTCGAAGGAAGAGGCGGTCGTCTTACCCGCATTATTGGGGGCCTATGAAATCTGCCGCTTCCGGTTCCGGCTGGAAAGAAGGAGCATCACAACCATCTGCCTGTCGCTTTTGCCCTACGTCATTATAACTGCGGGTTTTCTCGCTCTGGTTGTCAATGTTCTCGGGATCGTGCAAGACACCCCCCAGTCGCGCTCGTTGGCCGAGAATCTTCTGACCCAGGCTAAGGCGTTTTTCATCTATCTGCGCTTGTTGGCGCTTCCCACGAAATTAAGCATCGACCACGTTGTTCCCGTATCGCGGTCGCTTGCCGACCCCGCAGCATTGACTGCCGTCGCGGGTGTGGCCGCAATTCTGGCGGGGTCGGTCCTTCTGGCGCGAACGCATCCCGTTGTCCCTTTCGGCGTTTGGTGGTTTTTCTTCTCGCTTGCGCCGACCTCGACGCTCGTCGCGCTGAAGCTCATTGTTAACGAGCAAAGGCTGTATCTGGCCGCCGTGGGAATCATGTTCATGGTCGGGGCGGGTTTCGCAACGCTGTTTCGCCGTCTGACGGAAAGAAAGAGGCTGTCCGCCCGCAGATGTCTTATCGCCGCCTGGTTGGCCGTTTTGATTCTTTTTGGTGTTCTGACAGTTCGAAGAAACATGGAATGGAGCACTCCGCATTCGTTGTGGGCAAGCGCGCTGGCGGCATATCCCGCCAGCGCTCGGGCCAATACGGAGCTGGCCTATATCTGTATCGAAGAGGGCCGTCTTCACGATGCGCTGGAGAGGGCAAAGAAGGCCGTCGAGTCGGCCCCGGATGTTGCCGAACCACGCATAGCCCTCGCTACAGTCTACTCTCGACTCGGACGCAACGAAGCGGCGCTCGAGGAAGCCCGACTGGCTGTGAATATGAATCCCCGGCTGGCGACGGCGCAGAACATTTTAGGGACGGTCTATGCGCGTCTTGGGCGGACCGGCGAGGCTCAGGCCGCCTTGGAAAGAGCCTTGGAGCTTGACCCCGAATATTCCGAGGCCCGACAAAACCTTCAACTGTTGAGAGGAAAGAGATAGAGGAGGCGCCGACACCCCACATCGTGAATCGGGAGACAAATGCAAGGAGGGCATACCGCCGGAGAACGAAAAGAGGAGCGACGCTAAAACTTTCCGAGCAGAATCAGCAGGCCTATAACGATAAAGGCGATTCCGGCTGCCGCGTGAACGGCCTTGGCGGGAACGTGCGTCGCAATAAATCCCCCGAGAACCACGGCCAGAAGCGTGGAAATCAGCATCGCTGCGGCGGCCCCGACAAATACCGACACGTGCGCTTTGCTTTCGGCGGATAAACTCAGAATCGCCAACTGGGTCTTATCTCCCAGTTCGGCGAGAAAGACGGCGGCGAACACCGTGAACAGAGTCTTGAAATCCATGGTTGCCTCGCATCGGTGAGCCGAAAAGCTACACTAAAGCCGCTGTTGACCGAAATTTTGCTTTTCCAGGACATACAACTTATAGCTGTTTATAAAGTTGTACATTTTCCTGATGGAGTCCAATCGATACAACGCCTTCAAGCGAAGGTAGGTGCGAGCCATTTCCATGCATTCGTCACCCGACTCAAAGAAGCGCCGCCGGTACAGTCCGCTTGCCAGAATGCGCAGACGTTCTTCGAATGGAATCGTTGACTTGATATGTTCGTCTATATAGGTGAGGTCCTCGAGAACAACCTCGACATCAACATAGGCGGGGATGACGCTGAGCTTCTCGAATATGAGAATATCCGTCTTGGGGTCGATGTTCATTGCCTTCCTCCCGTGAAAGCCTTCGCCCTATGATAACAGAAGCAACCTGCCCCGTCAACGTCAAAACCGCGCCTTGACAGTTTTTCGAAATGACATTTATAATGACATTCTCTCTTTGTAAAAACCATGCCAACCGCGGTTTTTGTGTTGCCTGATAAGGAGGTTTCTCGATGCTCCTCGGCGATTTGGTGCGAAGAAACAGCAAACTGTTCCCGGACAGAAGCGCGTTCATTTTCGAGGGAAAACGCATTACGTGGTCGCAAGCCGATGAGCGGATTAACCGACTGGCAAACGCGCTGCTCGATTTGGGGGCGAAACGCGAGGACCGCATCGCGGTTTTCTCGAAGAATTGCAACGAATACCTCGAGGCCTACTTCGCGTGCGCCCGCAGCGCGACAACCTGCACGGCGATAAATTATCGGCTCTCGCCCCGCGAGTTGCGCTATGTCATCGAAAACTCCGAGGCAAAGATAGTCATCGTGACAGACGAATTTCTCGATGTGTTCGAGGAGATTCGTCCCCACCTGCGAACGGCCGAACACTGCATCGTCATCGGTGAGGCGCCCGACGGAATGCGTGGGTACGACGCGCTGCTCGCCGCCGCGTCCCCCGAGAAGCCACGGGTCGAACAGCATGAGGACGATGTGGTGCTGCAGATGTACACCAGCGGCACAACCGGCCTGCCGAAAGGGGCGATGCTGACCCATCGCAACCTCATTACGAACGCCATCGGCTGCAGCTTCGGGATGCAGTTCCGGCCGGGAGATTGTATCCTCATGGTGGCTCCTCTGTATCACATGGCTGCGGGCATGTGCTCGCTTGCGACGATTGTTCAGGGCGGACCGATTCTGCTCCACCGCGATTTCAATCCGATGGCGATTCTCGATGATATGGAGAGCGGGCAGGTGACCCATGCGCTCCTCATACCGGTCATGGTGAATTTCTTGCTCCAAATGCCGGGAGTCGAGAACCGGGACTTCAACAACATTCGCGGAATCATTTACGGGGCGTCCCCCATGCCGGTCGAAGTTCTCCGCAAAGCCATGGAGGTCTTTCGGTGCGACTTCATCCAAGGTTACGGCCAGACGGAATCCTCGGCCGTTCTCTGTGTGCTCAGGCCGGAGGACCATGTTCTCGACGGAACCCCCGAACAGCTCAAGCGGCTCGGTTCGGCGGGTCGGGAAGTTTTTGGAACGGAAGTCAGGGTAGTGAACGAAGCGGGGAAGGGCGTAACTCCCGGCGAGATCGGCGAGGTCATCGGCAGGGGCAACAACGTAATGAAAGGCTACTGGAAGATGCCCGAGGCGACAGCCCAAACGATTCGCGACGGCTGGCTGCATACCGGCGACCTCGCAACAGTTGACGAGGCCGGCTATGTCTACATTCTCGACCGCGTCAAAGACATGATCATATCGGGCGGCGAAAACATCTACTCGCGCGAGGTTGAAGAAGTCCTGTACCAGCATCCGGCAATTGCGGACGCGGCAGTCATCGGCGTGCCAGACGGCCAGTGGGGCGAAACCGTGAAGGCGTTCGTCGTTCTGAGGGAAGGCGCGGCGGCGGCGGCGGAAGAAATTATCGACTTCACGCGAGGCCGGCTCGCCGGATTCAAGAGACCCCGTTCCATCGATTTCGTTGAATCCCTGCCTCGGAACCTGAGCGGAAAGGTGTTGAAAAAGGCGCTGCGGGAACCCTATTGGAAAGAGCAAGACCGGCAGGTGCATTGAGCCGCGCCCCGCTTTTGCTCGTCACTCACCCAGCATCCTGTGCTCGATTGTGCAGCCGTCCAAGGCGGTTTCGTCCAAGTGTACTCCCAGACCGTATCCCTCGAGAGGGGCCGCGCTGCCATTGAAACCGAATCCGAGGCGGGGGTGCGCAATATCCTGTTTCAACAAATAGCGGTTGTACGAGCCTTCGGCGTGCAGCAGGTCGGGAACGGCAAGCGCAAAGTGTCGGCCCGCCGCAGCGAGCACGGACGTCTCCCCCACGAGGCAGCCGAGCTGGCTCCTAAGCCCCTTCTCTCGCGCCAACTTCACGATCTTGAGAGCGCCCGTTACGCCACCGCACTTGGCGAGCCGGACATTGAAAATGTCGCACGCGCCCATTTCGACAAGCAGCACCGCATCGCTCAGGCTGCACAGTGACTCATCAGCCATCACCGGCACACCGCAGCGACGTCGGACAAAGCGCATTCCTTCAAAATCCTTGCCGGCCACGGGCTGTTCCACGGAGGAAATGCGGAATCGCTTCAGCTTGCCTATTTGCTCAACCGCCTCTTCGGGCTTCCACGCACAGTTTGCGTCGACCCGGATATCGACTTTCTTTCCCAGAATCCGCCTGATGACCGCCAGTCGGCTTACATCGTCGCCGACTCCCACTTTTACCTTCACTTGAGAGAAACGGCCCAGCTTCAGCTTCAGCGCGGTTGTTGCGCTTGACCGCGTGTCTTCTGCCGAAATGGGGCCGGTATAGTAAATTTTCTTTTTTCGAATTGTTCCCACCGCATCGGAGGCCGGCCTCAAGAAATGCTTTCCCGCGATGTCGATCATCGCCAGGTCCACCGCGCAGAAAGCGGCGCCCAGCGACCGTTCATGACTTATCGCGAGCATGTCGGAGAGGTAGCCCAGGACGTGGTCAAATCCCGTGAAATTCGCGCCCACGATTCGCGGCGCAAACGTTCGAAACAGCACCTCCATTACCGAGGCCGGCGTCTCTCCGGTCAGGTATTCGCGCGGGATCGTCTCGCCCGCTCCTGTCATTCCCGTCTCGGAGCGAATGCGAACAACGATATTCTCTCCCTCGTCCCGGTCCGCCTCGGCGTGAACGTATCGGCGCTTAAAGGGTATCTTGATTCTGTATGCCTCGAACTGAGCTATTCGCATGATTCCAAATATTGAAGAATACTCCGTATTGAGCGGGGTCCTGTCGTATGTACGACTCGAGTTTGCGCGAGTACAGCTCCATAAGGAGCCGCACCGAATCTTCGGTCTCCGGCAGCTCATCGGTGTATATGGGCTCCTCGAAAGTCAGGACGAACGACCTCATGTCCGGTTGGCGCTTCATGTACCCGGTCACCACGGGCGCGCTCGCGCCGATGGCAAACTTCGCCGGCCCTTTTGGGAACGTCGTGGTGTGTCCGAAGAACGTGGTTTCGACACCCCCTTTGGTCGTAACGCGGTCTCCCAGCAAACACAGGATGCCGTTATTCCGAAGCGCCTCGTAGCCCTCCTCGATCGCATTGTGGGTGAATATGACACGCACTCCTTTGCTGAGGCGCGGGTTCAGAAACAGGTCGTTCACTCTTTTGTTCCTGTGCGGCGCCACAACTCCATACGCCGGATATCCCCGCATCGCAAGATATGCGAGCGCCAGCTCCCAGTTACTGTAATGCGCCGAGACGACCACGACCCCCCTCCCATGCTCCAACGCCGCATCGATATTCTCGAGCCCGGCGATGGTAACGCTGGAGTCGAAGTACTCACGGTCGATCCTCTTCATTCGAAAGAATTCGGCAAGATACAGACTGAAATGATAATAGGTCCGCTTGACTGCCTTGTCGAGCTCTTTTCCGGTCAATCTTCCCTCCGAAATCACCTGGAGGTTCGAGCTAACGGCCGCCCGCCCCTTCCGGGCGAAGAAATGTTGAATGTCGGCGATGCGCAGCGCAATCCAATAGAGGGTCCCCAACGGAAAGACCGTTGCGAGGAATTCAGCTCCCAGGTACACAATGTACATGAGCATCGGCTCTCCACCAAAGACATGCCTTATCGGCTTCGGGCTTCTGCCTCCATCCAGTGTATAATCTCTTTCACAACTTCGCCAGGCCTTTCAAACTGAAGCGAATGTTTGCATCCCTCATACACGGAGAGTCTCTTCCGTTTCATTTCGAGGGACTCAAATATGGCCCGAACCCGATCATTATCGATAATTTCGTCGTATTGCGCAAGGAGAAACTGAGTCGGAACGGACCATTGGTAGCGGCGGCTTTTCAGGAATCTGTCAAGCCGTACGCTCTCGAGATAGAAACGCGCGGTCACCTTTCGGAGCCGAAGAGGATCATTCTTTATGAAATCGAGATACTTCGGCTGCGACGTGAACATCTCGTCTTCGATGGGTATGCCGTGGAGGGCTTGCGGACGGAAAAACGCATCCAGCGCGATGGAAAGGCGCTCGGTGAATCCGGGCATGACGCGGGGAAATATTCCGGGCGAAATGAGCGTGAGGGAAGAAAACGTCGAGGGATGGAGCATGTCAACCGCAAGCGCCAGCTTGCCCCCCCATGACAAGGCCGCCAGATGCAACCGCTCATGCGAGCGAGCGGTGTCATTCGCAAACCGAATAACATCATCGACCAGTCGCCGAAACGAATTGCAGTGACCTCGCAGGCGCGAATTCAGGCCCGAACCCCGCCGATCGGGCGCGTACACGGAAACTCCGCACCTTGCGATTTCTTCGGCGCATTCGGCGAACCATCCGGAATGGCTCTCGATGCCGTGCAAATAGATGAGCGCGTCGGAGTGAGGGTCGTCGGCCCATTGACGGAAGTGTATCTTAACGCCGTCGGCTGCAGTGTATTCTCGGATTCGGACGGCCATGGGTCGGCAGACGGAAGCACGCTCGCGGGGAGCGGCGAACCGTCCCTTAGTACTTGAATCGCCCGCGATACTTTTTCACTTTCCTTGTCACATCAAGGGCGCTGCTCGGGCAGAGTTCCATACAACAGAAGCACGAAATGCATTTGTCCGGATTCACCACGGGATACGGCCCCAGCTTTATCGCTCCGACCGGGCAATGCTCTTCGCAAACGCCGCATTTCGTGCACTTCTCCTCTATCGGAACGGGGCGGCTCATCATCAACTGAGTCAGCAACCTCCAACCAATGTGACCGACGGGGCCGCGCATCAGCTTCGAGGGAAGCTTGAAGTCTTCGATGGGCACAACCGGACCCACCGTTTCGATTCGAGCGGGCTCGAGCTCGCCATGCCCCCGCTTGTGAGCGATTCGCAGCATCGGAACGAATGCCGGGTCCACCCCCATCATAACAGCCATGATTACGTCCATCTCCAGCGCATTGTCACTCACGAGAATTTTTCCAATGTCGCGCAGGTCCTCTGACGAGGGACCCTTTCCCTCCATGCCGATCACTGCGTCCATTACGACAAGGTCGGGTTTCCGAATCTCGAACACGTCCACGAGCGCTTCCGAGAAGCTCTCGCAGGTTTGCGCCATCCGGTGGAGGGCCGCCTTTTGACCGCCCACCAACATGCCGAAACTGTTCTTGATTGCGCCGGTGAGCACGGTGAGCATGTGGGTCTTGAACTTCGGGAGCGAGATGTAATAGTCGGCCTCGAGAAACGAGCGCGAGAGCGTCACTCGCTCGGTATACCTCGAACTGTTTCGAGCCGACACCCCCTCCTCGCTGAGGTTGACATAATACGGCGAGCACACATCATAGATTCCGCTCCTGACAGCGCACAGCTTGTTGGCGCCGTAGCCGCGGACACCCGGATTGTCCCCGACAATAATGCGCGCCGGCGCGCGCGCTTTTACCGCTTTCACCACTGCCGACACTACGGAGGGGTGAGTCGTTATCGCGCGGTCCGCTCCGAACGGGCCAATGAAGTTCGGCTTAATGACGACGGTTTTGTTGCCGAGCTCTATATTGAAATCCTTGAACGCCTTCTCAACAACTTCTTCGGCGCTTGCGTAGGTCGAATCGTATGTCGCTACCCTGCCCATTGTTTCTTTCCGCTCATTTTAAGACAAAATACGCATGCCCAATGCTGTGGAGCAGCTTCTTTTCCACGACCGTGTAGCCGGCCCTCTCGAAGACTTCTATCAGTTCCTTCAGAGGCAGTATGGTCTGGTTCGTCAGCGAATGAAACAGATGATGCTCCAGGGTTGTCGTCGGAACTCTGCGGAGCCACACCCGCGACAGCTTAAAGAATTCCGCGACGATGAGGCGCGTGGCCGGAAAATGCTCCTTGAACTGACGCATGAGGTCTGTGATAGTGTCGGAGCCGCCATGAAAATATTCGTGAAAAACATCAATCGCCGTGATCGCGTCCGGGTCCGGAAATTGCTCGGCGATACCTCTGACATCGAACATGTCCGCCGGAGCGACGCGTATTCGTTCTTCAAACCCGCTTTGTTTCAGGCGAGTTCTGGCATATTCAAGCGCCTCGCGATCGTTGTCGATCCCGAAACAGGTTACGTCGGTATTTTCGCACAGCAGAAAGAGAAATTCAAGGTCGCCGCAGCCGAGGTCGAGAACGCGTCGGAATCCGTTCGAGAGCACCAGCTCTCGAACCGCGAGAAACGGAAGTTGTCGGCCGAGTTCTCCGCTTCCCTTCGCGACGGCCGCGCCGCGCCGCAGGACGTCCACGCCGTAGGTCTTGTTCGAGCGCATCAAATTTTCGAGCTCGCGGAACACGGGTTCATACCCGTACAGCAGGTCGAACAAACCCCGCGGCTCCTTCATCAAGGTTGCTCCCTTCGTATCGAGCGAGCAGCGACCGCCATAAAACTCGAGCACTTTTATTCCATCCAGATACTCGCAGACGGATTCAAGAACATGCTCATTCAATCCTTTTCGCCGCGCAAATTCCTTGATGTCAACGCTTTCCTGCACCGTAAGTTCGTCAAGCAGCCCCACGTTCATCAGCGCCCACAGGCAATTTGTCGCCGCGTAACCGCGCACATACCGAAGCCCCAGCGCGTGTTTCTTGCGCATCCCCAGAATACGTCCCAAACCGACGATTCGGCGCATAAACCTGATCTGTTCCAAAACCGGATTCATGCTCTCATTCTCCCGCCGCGACGCGCACCAGCCGGAATGGCGAGCTTCATCACCGGCCGAACATCGCCCAACGTTCGGGTATCAGGCATCAATTGAGGCAGCTTATACTGCCCGTCGAAGGAGCCTTGCTCCACCCTTGTCCTTCGGCATTGCTCAAAGAATCCGCGTGGGAGAAGCCAGAGCGACGGCTCACCGAGACGCCGGGAATCCCGTTTCGACACATACTCGATGTTGCGTGCCCGCAGTTCGTTTTCAAATCTCTCCAGAATCGTTGCGAGAACATGTTCTCTGTGTTCCGGCGTCTCCACCATGAGCAGATATGATGGCGGGTCCCCGAGTTGCAGTGCGACCGTGAAGCCCTCAACGGTAATTTTCCCGTCCGAACTCGCGGCTTTCATCGCCTCGGTCACCTGGGTCTCTGTAACTTTCTCTCCCGTGATTGAGACGGTGTTTCCCCCTCTGTGCTTGAAAACAATGACTGGTGTCCTGTTGAAGAAATCCGTCACTTCGACAATATCCCCGATATCGTACCGGTAAAGTCCCCCCGATGTCGTCACTACCAGAAAGTAATCTCTTCCGATTTCCAAATTCTGGCAGTCCAGAGGCTCGTCGGAACGGCTCCCGTCGGTTCGCACGGGGAAAAATTCCATATAATGGCCGGTCACCGCAAGGAGTCCTTCCGGCGAGTTTGACCGGAGAGGAATTGAAAAGTATCCCTCGGTCGCGATCAGGCCCGGGTCTCGAGCCGGAACACTGGCGAAGTATGGCGGGAATTCTCTCAGGAAGAACCCGAGCGAGCCGCCCTGCCACGTGCTGATAATCGAGAGATTCTTCCATACGTCGGCGCTTCTTATGGCGCCGCCATCGGCGACTAGCCTCCGAATCTCACGGGCTCTCTTCTTGTTCGGCTTCAACCGCTCCTCCAGTGTTCTTCGAAGGCGCGGCGTAATGTCAACCGTTTCGCTGACAGTCCCCCTCTCGATGTCGTCGGCCAGCTCCTGTGCGTGCGTGTTCAGCTTCTTCATGAGCAGCAGTATCGTGCTCGGGTTCAGAGCGGCAAGAACGGTCACGTCTTCCTCGAGCGCGAGCCGGAGCGCCAGATAGTACTTCGCGTGGAAATCACGCACGCACATCACGTCGTAAGGAACTGCGTATTTCGATTGAGTGATTGGATACTGAAGGCGGTACGAATGCCCGCTCAGCGCTCCGTACGGAATTCCGCATTTGGTATACCCGTCTATCTCGGGTGACATGATGGAGAAGATTTTGCCTCGAAGCATAGAGGGATGGTCGGTCACAAGCTTTCTTTGCCACATTTTCTGCGTTTTCGAGAATTCATTGTAATAGGACGGGGTGACGGGAATGAATTTGGGAGCGCCCGTCGTGCCGCTCGTTCGCCCGAAGAACTGGGGATCTTCTTCTGTGAGAATGCGCTTTTCTCCGCAACACATCCGCTTGATGAACGGCTCGAACTCGTCGTACGTTCGGACGGGAACGCGCGCCCGAAGATCGGCCACGCTCCGGATACCCGCAAAATCATGCTCTTTCCCGAAGGCGGTCCCCCTGTTCCGCGACACGATGTCAAGCAGGCGCAACTCCTGCATGCGGGCTGGTTCGTGTGTCGCCCGCATGAGTTCGTCCCATGACCGCTTCAGGACCGACCGAAGATAAAAGCTCAGTAAATGTTCTATCATTGTTTTTCGGCGCCCGAAACAAAAAGGTGGAGCGCTTCAGCTCCACCTCCCTCGCTAACCATTTTTCTTCGGTAACTGTTAATCTGTCCGGTTGGCGTTCGGCTCACCGTCAACCGCAACGAAAGGATATTCTACCCGACAAGCGCATCCTCATGTGAATCCGTCCCGCGATTGCAAATGTTACCGAAACTGTCCCCGAAGCACGCATCGTCCGATCGGGACACAGATTCAATGAGCGGAATGAACGCCGACCCTCTGATTCGCATCGAGCCGCTCGATCTCGAGCCGGTACTCGTTTGCTGTTTTCGCGATCGCGTCATGCAGGTCCGTGATGACCCGGTCTCCGCCCTCGTGAGTCGGCGCGAGACCGTATTTTTTGCACAGATACGGGAGCACATCGGTATTATCGATGATGCAACACGGTCTCCGATGGTCTTCGTTGAAGGGCTGCATGGACCTAGCCTCTCTGAAACAGGGAGAATCGAGAATCTCTGTCAGCTTCTTCTCGCGTATGTTGTCCTTTGCCATATGAATGAACACGCACGGCTCAACCATGCCGCTGGCGGTGACATGCAGATATTTGCGGCCCCATGCCAGGCAGCCTTCCGTCGCCTCTCCGTCGTTCCAGAAATCGTAAATGAGTATCGGTTTTGTGGTTCTGAATCGCTGAATGGCCAAATACCGTTCCACGCGCTGGGCCGCAGTCGGAACCAGCGAAAGGTCGGGCGACCTTCCGGTTGGTATGTACTGGAAATACCAACCGAAGGCGGGACCGTGGCCGACCATCTCGTCAATGAACTCGTCGCTGGTTACCGCATGGTGATTTCTTGTGGTGTGGGTCACAGAAAAGCCGAAGAGCACGCCCTCTCGTGAAAGGCGGTCCATTGTCGCCAGGATTTTTTCGTATGCGTTCTTGCCGCGGCGCTCGTTTGTCTCCTTTGGGCCACCCTCGATGCTGATCGCAGGATGCACGTTCCCGAGTTCCGCCATCCTTTTGGCCATCGTGTCGTCGATATTCATTCCGTGCGTGTAAACCTGAAAGAAAACGTCGTTATGCTCCTCGAGTATCTCGAAGAAATGCGGCCAGATAGTGGGTTCGCCGCCCGAAATCGTGATGAAATAGATGCCCAGGTCTTCCTTCGCCTGTCTGATCACCTCGCTCACCTCTTCGCGGGTCAGCTCCTTTGATTTGTCATATTCCCACGCATAGCAGCCGAAGCAGTTGAGGTTGCACCGCATGCTGGGGCTGATCACGAGCAGGAACGGCGGTGGCGCGCCATACCGTTCACTGTGTCGGTCGCGAGCTTCCTGGCCCAGGGTGAGATGATTGAAGAACATGTTAAAAACAAGCTTTCGTTGGGTGTTCAGGGAAAGACGGGGAAGATTTCGCCGGGTCATCTCGAAAAACATGTCCATGCTTTCCGCAACTTTCCGCCTTTTTTCGGCGTCCTGGCTGCGCATGTTCTCGAGCGCTTTCTGCGAGGCCCCCTCTTTCAGCTTGTCGATGAGCTTTTCCAATAGGTGTTCGTTCCCCGCCAACGAGGGAAGTATGTAGGACAACCCCTTGGCCTTGAGATAAGCAAGCATCCGCTCCTTCTGCATTCTGTGTGTCCTCCTTCACGCAAGCCCCGTCCGGCTTGTTCGCTCGCTGTCGCGGCTTCCCCCCGGCCCTCTACGCGTCGTTCCTGACGTTCATGCAGGATGTGTTCTCCCTGTCTCTCTCCGGCGCCTGTGAATGTGCGAGCGCACGCTGGTTCAGCGTGCGCTCGACCATCAGAATGTCTCCGGGTTCGCTGAGGTCCGTGGAAAGATCGGGGTCATCCCAATACAAAATCTTCGCCGTTACACGGTATTTCTCGAAAACATGCTGTTCCACATCCTCCGGCGAAAGCAGGCCGAAGATATATTTCAATGTGAGCTTCACGCCGAGAAACCTTGCTACGCCCAGCGTGTTCTTTCGCATGTGGTAAATGCCGTACAGATTGTCCTTCTCGGCTTCAACCTCATCGGGATTGTCGAGGAACACGTCCGGCCTCACGAATTCCACATGGGCGCCGGTATACTGGCCATCACTGAAATTCGCGTATGTGCGCCGCTCCTCGGGATATTTCTCTTCACAAACGTCGCGGCTCACAATCGGAAACAATATGTCCGCCTCTTCTCTCATTGCCCGCTTTATCAAGCTGTCCAACCCCTCCGGTGTGACAAGCACCAAGTCCGAGGGGATAAACAGAATCAGGTCTCCTTTGGAAACCTGGTCGATGCCGAGCCGCACGTTCTCCGCGGCGTCGCCCTGATCGACGACGAACGATGTGTTCGGATACGTTCCGAAGCGCAGCTTTTCCTCAACCTCGGGCGCAGCGACTACCACGATTTTCTCGACAAATCGCGACCGGCGCAACGTGTCATAAACGTGCATGATCATGGGCATTCCGTTTACTTCGAGCAAATCGAGATTGGGCACGTTCTTAAATTGCTCGCGCACGTTCTCGGTCGTGCCCACCGACACGAGCACGGCGACCACCCGCGGGGTGTCTTCGCCTTTTTCCTCCTGGGCAGCGGCAGCCTCCGCCGAAAATGCCTTCGAGACCGGCGTCGCAAGCGCTGTCAGCGACGCCGCGAGGACTGCGAGAGCGAGAAACAACGATGCTCCTTTTCGGGACAGCATGGTCATCGCATCATGTTTTCCCGTTGAGAAAATGCAGGATGTTGTTGAACACCATGTCCTCTTCCTGACCCGTTACGATACTGTGTCCGCTGTGCTCGAGCATGACGAGATACTTCTGGGCCGAGCGAACGGTGCGATATGCGAGCGGGCCGCTCTTGCAGCCCGACACATTGTCTTTCCTCGACTGGATAATAAGCGCCGGCGCCGTGATGCGGCGCAGGTCGCGCCGGACGATAGCCACAAGCTCGGACATGGTTCGCAAGGTGGAAGTCGGCACCCTGTCGTACACATAGGAAAACGGCTCCCCGTCCGCGTTAAACATCACCTCGGGGCGTCCTTTCACCTGTTTGAAAAACGTGCCGTACACCTTCAACATGAGTCCAGTGGGGAACCGGTCGTTCAACGGGCACAGAGGGATATTCAGGAGAATCAAATTGTCCACATGATTGTGAGCGCCATAATACGCCGAAAGGGCCGCGCCGATTGAAAAACCTATGAGGGAAACTTCCGCGTGCTTTTTCTGTAAGGTATGATATTCATCGTACACGCGCTCATACCAGTCCTGCCAGACCAAGCCTTCGAGATCGTCCGGAGATGTTCCATGGCCCGGAAGCAGGACTCCCCGAACCGTGTTCCCGGCAGCCGCGAGAACATTTGCGAGTGGCCGCAATTGCGCTGGAGAACCGGCGATACCGTGAACGACCAGGCATGCTTGCTTGCCGGTTCCGATGGTATAGGGCTCGTGGCCGCTCATGACGCGTGGCGCAACCGGCGTTCCCCTTTCCCCACGTTCGCCGCGCCACACCTCACTTCTCTCTACCGGATGGGACGAGTCCCATTCTTTGCGCGTTCCGTCGGACAATTAAATCACTTTGCAAGCCGGGGGACGAATATCGTAACTTCTGAACCCTCTCGTCATGATTCCAATTTGGTGAAGCTTACCACATTCGGGGCCAAAACGCAACTGCGGCCTGAAGATACGAACGTTGGGCGAGAGAGAGATTGCGCAGCGGCTACGAACAAAAAAACTTGCCGGCCATGGGCCTCATCATCGACAACGGGGCAAGGACGCGGCATCGGAGATTGCGCGTTTTTGTTATCGGAAAGAAAATAAGGTAAAATGTGAGCCACTCGCATCCGCTCGCAATTCCGGCGAACGGAGAATGCCTGTCCGAAACAGTCACAGGAGGAGGATGTCATGAAACTTTCAAAAATTGGTCTGACAATGGCAATCGTGCTTGCGTTCGCATCGGCCGCTATCGCCGAAATGGATTCAAAGACCTCGCAAAAGATGGATGAGGTGATCCAAAAGGCGCGCAAGGTCGATACCTATCGGGTCGACGTGAAAATGGTGACCGAAATGCTTGGTCAAACGATGGTCACCGATGGAGAGATGGCTTTCAAAAAACCGGACAAGATTCACATGACAACCGTATCGCCGGTGATGGGCGGAATGAAACACGAAATATTCTCCACCGGCGATCTTGTCTGGACATACATGCCCATGATGAAGATGGTTACGAAAATCGATATGGCAAAGGTTAAGGAAAAGCTCCCGGAGTATCCCGGGACACCGCACACCTCCGATCTCCGCACGCCTTTTGAAGGAGTGCCGAAAGATTCCGTGCGATTCGTGGAAGAAAAAAATGTCGACGGCACAAACGTTTATGTCTTCGAAGCGTTCCCCAAGCAGTTCGGGCAAATGCCGCAGGGACAACCCGGAACTCCTCAAATGGTTCCGCACAAGATGATGGTTTTGATTAACACCGAGACGGGACTACCCCACAAGCTCAGCATGTTCACGGAGGACGGCGTTCTCATGATGGAGCAGCAATATTCCAATTTCCGGATCAACATCCCGATTGATGACTCCGAATTCGCGTTCACTCCGCCGGAGGACGCGCAAGTGATGGACATGACCGAAGCCACCATCAACATGATGCAGGATATGCAGAAAGCTCCGCAGCAACCATAGAATCATGAGGATGGTTGCTTTCGGAGAACGGCGAGACTTCTTTGAGCGCAAATGCTCGCTCCGAGAAAGGCGTATGAAGAAAGAAGGCTTGAAATACAGTTGCGCGCCTGAACGGGGGTACACGCAAATCGCCTCTCCCAAAAACGCCGTCCTGCAATGGCTTGAGTTGGGCGCAATCAAGCTCCTTCGCGGCGATGGCATCGACCTTCCGGTCGGCATCAAGAAAGAAGCAGTCCTGACGCTGCTCAAAGGAAAGTGCGTCGCCGAGGTCAACGGCCAAAAACTGACCCTCGGTTCGCGCAAAAACGTCTTTGAGGAAAATCCGTGGGCGGTTTATGCGAGAGGGGCAAGCGCCATGAGAATCGTCGCGCGGTCGAATTCCGAACTGTTACTCTCGGCTGCGACCGTTTCCCGGCGCGACCGCGAAGTGCGTCTGGTGGAGCCGGCGGACATAGTCACCAGGACTGTTGGAACCGGCGCCTACGAGCGGCGCGTCAGAACAATCATCGGAGAGGATTTCCCGGCGGAACGTCTCCTTGTCGGAGAGACATTGAACGAAGCCGGAAAGTGGTCAAGTTATCCGCCTCACCGGCACGAGAACAACTCGCCGCGCGAATCGAAACTCGAGGAGGTTTATTACTACAAGCTGGAAAAACCCGCCGCATTCGGGATTCAGCGCATATACACGGACGACGGCAGCATAGACGAAACGCACGCCGTGCGCGACGGCGACCTGTGCGTGTTGCCCCGCGGATATCATCCGGTCGTCGCCGTGCCAGCCTCGCGGCTGTACTATTTCTGGGCTCTCGCAGGGGACAGGCGCAAAATGAGGTGGCGCGTCGACCCGACTTACACAAAGGGCTGAGGGCCACCGAAAAGCGTCGCTCGCACGACTTTTGTAAAAGGCGTTTTTTTTGAGTTTTTTTTCTTATTTCAATGGGGGGAACAGATTCACAACTATTCATGAACTCCTTTTTGGAAGGAGGGAATCATTGCCGGATAAGCTGAGAGAACGGTTCGGACTCGATGGAAAGGTCGCCGTGGTCATCGGGGGAACGAGCGGCATCGGACACGCCATCGCGCTCGGCCTCGCCGAGGCGGGCGCGCGCGTCACACCCGTTTCGCGGAGCAGCGAAAAAATCCAAGAGACCGCTGGAGAAATCGAAAGACTTACCGGCGAACGGCCGCCGGCCCTTGCCGCCGACGTTAATGACATTGTCGGCACACGAGAGGTCCTCGAAACAATTGCCCGACAGTGCGGCTCGCTCGATATTCTCGTCAATTCCGCCGGCGCGACGTTCAAGAAACCTTCCGTCGACCTCACCGAGGAAGAATGGGACCATGTCGTTGACACAAACCTGAAGGCGCTCTTCTTTTCCTGCCAGGCCGCGGCTCGCATCATGATAACGAACGGCCGAGGCGGAAGGATTATCAATATCGCCTCCCTCGCGTCCTTTGTCGGACTCAATGAGGTTGCCGCCTACTGCGCGAGCAAGGCGGGGGTGCTCGGCCTGACGCGCGAACTCGGGCGCGAATGGGCTGTTCATAATATCAACGTCAATTGCATTGCTCCCGGCGTTTTCCTGACCCCGCTGAACAGGCATCTTCTCGCAATAAAGGAGCGGCACGACATGTTCGTGGCCCGAACACCCAAGGGACGCATCGGAGACGTCGACGAACTTGTCGGCGCAGCCGTATACCTTGCCTCGCCGGCATCGGACTTCGTCACGGGACAATCGATCGTTGTCGACGGCGGGTTCCTGGCCATGGGCGTATGATATCGAAAGGATAGAAATGTCGATTTCCGCAGCGGTGCTCCGCGCGCCCCGCGACTTGGGCCTCGAGCAAATTCCGGAGTTCGAAGCCGACTGCGACCAGGTGATTGTTGATGTGGCGGCGTGCGGGATATGCGGGAGCGATTTGCGATACTACGAGGGACAAAATCCCTGGGCCCTTCACACGCTCGGGAAATCCCTCCCGAATCCTCGCAACATTGTGCTCGGACACGAGCTCGCCGGAACAGTCGCGGACGCAGGCGCCTTCCCCGCTCTCAGCGGGAAACGCGTCGCCGTGTTGTCCTTCAAAACATGCGGCGAATGCCGGCAGTGCCGCAGCGGCCGCGAAAACCTCTGTAAGGGCACGGTTCACCTCGGCCATGGAGCCGGATGGGGCGAACGCGCCTATTATCCCGGAGGCATGGCCGAACGGTGTCCGGTGTGGAAAAGCTCTTGCTTTGAAATTCCGGATGAGATGACCTTCGAGGAGGCGGCTCTGCTCGATGTCGTCGGCGTCGGGGTTCACGCCGTTCGCGTCGCGCATGTCAAACCCGGCGCCTCGGTCGCGGTACTGGGAGCGGGCCCGATAGGCAACGCGATCATGCAAGCATCGCGCGCAATGGGCGCGAGCAGAGCGTTCGTCGTCGATACCTATGACGTAGCGCTTCGCATTGCGGAACAGTGCGGCGCCACGGCCGCAATCGACGCCCGCGAAGGAGACGCCGCCGCTGCAATCCGTGAGGCTAACAGAGGTTGCTGCGATTACGTCTTCGACACCGTGGGAACTTCACAAACGCTGCGACAAGGCATCCAATTGCTTGCCGAGAGCGGCACGCTCGTGAATATGGCCGTCCACGACATGAGCTTCGGCGTCAACGCTCTCGAGTTCGGGTCGGAACGCTCCATAAAAACTTCGTGCAACTTTCTTCCCGAGGAGTTCCCGCTCTCGCTCACGCTGGTGTCGTCAGGCCAGATCGACGTGAAGCCCTGGGTCACCCACAGATTTCCTCTGAGCGAGGTGGAAGATGCGTTCCGGACCGCGCTCAACAAGGAGGAACACCGCGCATTTAAAATAATCGTCCGGCCGGAGTGAATCTTTCTGAGCGGGACCACGCTGTCCGTCCCGCGAATGGTGATGCGGGTTATTGGGGGACACCATGCCGCATGGTGTCCCCCCAATAACCCAAGATTGCCCGGCGAAGGGGACTGTCCCCGAAGCGGAACACCTTCCGCATGAATCGTGGGACAAGTCTCTATGAGGTTGTTCTCGCCGACAATGTTTGCGGAAGACAAAATCTTGTGGCAACAGCCTGTTTCGCGTGAAATGAGCGAAAAGCGAGCGCAGCGTCTCATGACCGCATATGGTTAAGGAAAACCCGGAGCCGCAGTTATATGAAAAAGAGAATCCGACAGGAATCCGAGAAATTATGCGATTGGCTGGTCGAAATCAGGCGCGACCTGCACGCCCACCCGGAAATCGGGCTCCAGGAGGTTCGCACCGCCGCAAAGGTGGCCCAACACCTGAAAGAACTGGGCCTCGGTGTCCGGACCGGTATCGGCGCAACGGGCGTCATTGGGCTTCTGGAGGGCGGCTCATCCGGAGGCGCCATTGCCATAAGAGCCGACATGGATGCGCTCCCGATTACCGAGGAAACCGGTCTCCCGTTCGCTTCGAAGAGCCAGGGCGTGATGCACGCATGCGGGCATGACGGCCATGTTGCGATGGCCCTGGGGGCAGCCCGGCTGCTCGCCGATGTGCGCGATAAGATTCGTGGCAACGTCAAGTTCATCATGCAGCCGGCCGAGGAAAACTATGGCGGCGCCCGCGACCTCGTCGAGGAGGGCGTCTTGGAGAACCCCGATGTCAACGCCATCATCGCGCTCCATATCGAGGCCGACCTCGAGGTCGGAAAGCTCGAGCTGAAGGCCGGCCCCATCGGAGCCTCGGCCGATGTGTTCATGATTTCTATCAACGGGAAGGGCGGCCACGGCTCCGAACCCCAGGCATGCGTCGACCCGATCCATGTCGCGGCGCACGTTATCACCGCGATGCAGACGATGATACCGCGAACCCTGGATGCCCGCGACCCGGTTGTCGTGAGCGTGTGCTCGATCCAGGGCGGCTCCGCTTTCAATGTCATTCCCGACAACGTTCACTTCGGCGGGACCGTCAGAACGCTCTCGAACGAGCGCCGAAAAGTTATGCCCTCGAAGCTCGAGGAGATTGTCCGCGGTATAACGGCGACCTTCGGCGCCACGTTCGATTTCACGTACATCCACGGCGCTCCCGTCACGGCGAATGAACCGGGGATGACCGAACTCATGCGCGGAGTCGCCGCCGAACTGTGGGGGGCCGAGAGCGTCGTCGAGCTGGAAAAACCGCACATGGGTTCCGAGGATTACTCATATTATTGTGAAAAGGTTCCCGGTGTCATGGGGTTCCTGGGCGCTCGCAAACAAGGCGAACACTATCCGGCGCATCATCCGAAATTCGATTTCGATGAGCGATGCCTCCCGCTTGGCGCAGAACTCCTCGCCGCCACCGCGCTCACGTTCCTGAACGGCAGACTGTGAAGCGGCCATGGCTTTCCGCGATACCGCGGCGCCGGAGCGAGGGTAGTCCGAGGTCGTTATGGGTCTCGAAAAAAGAGTCTCCGAAATGCGCGAGCGCGCAATCGCCTGGCTCGATACGATGCTTCAGCCCGATCAGCCCTTTGGGGTGCACCGCGCAAGCAGCGTTCACGATGTTGCCGCCTTTCCCTCAATGCTTTTGCCCGCAACCTACAACGCCACCCACTGCAGGAAACTCCTCGGGGATTATGAAGATTTATCATGCCGCAAGCGAGACGAACTGGTGGGCTTCATCAACGGATTCCAGCAGGAAGACGGCAACTATCGCATGCCGCAAATGCGAAAGGAGGACATCTATTATCCGACCTGGGAATATATCGACTTTCACACCACCAACTACGCCATGGGGGCCGTACTGTCAATCGGCGGAAAGATGAAGCGACCGCTGCGATTCATAGAAAAGTACTGCACGCTGAACGCCTTGCGACAATGGCTCTCCGTCCGTGACATGGCCGACCCATGGAACGAAGGCAACAACATCGTTAATATCGCCAGTTTCTTCTTCGTGTTGAAAGAGAACGGCGACGACCGCATGGACGAGCTGATCGAGCATCTGTTCAGATGGCATGAAGAGACACAGGACCCTCAAACGGGCTACTGGCTCGACACAGAGGCATCCTGGCCGGTCCATCCCATGGTCGCGATGGCTGGCGCTTCCCACAATTTCCACATCTATTACTATCTCAATCGCCCAATCAGGCGCTTCGAGAGAATTGTCGACCATTGCATCAGCTTCGTGGGTGACGGCGCGACGTCGGCGTGTGTGGATATAGATGTCGTGGACATCCTTTCGAACATGTGCAAATATGCTTATCGCGCCGATGAGATCAGGGCGGGACTGGAAAAGAAGTTATTGGACCTGCTCGATTTTCAAAACGACGACGGCGGTTTCCCCGACACACGCGAGGGTGACCGCCGGTTCGACGGCTGGAACGCCTACGTCGAGCCGCAGGGGCTCAGCAACTGCTTCGCCACGTGGTTCCGCAGCGCTGCGATCGGCATGATCTGCGAGGTCCTTTTCCCCGGCGCCTTTATCTGGCGCTTCCGCAACACCGTCGGCATGGGCTATTACAACCGTGCTTATGCGCCGATGTGACACCGTGAACAGACGAAGAAATATCGGAACTGTGCGAAACGCACGCCCAACATTCAGTTCGTCTCACGATTGCTCATGTTCCCGAAAATCCAGCGCAGCGGACTGCCCCCCGAAGCACGGATTACCGAGCGTGAGACACACTCACATTCCCTGCTCTCTCTCCCGGCACGCTTTTTCACACCCACCGGCCAGCATGAAAATGCTTGCCCGAGCCGTCGGGTCAATGGGCGTGCGCATGCTCGCTTGTCTGCAGCTTGACGATTCTGTTCTGGATGAGTTCGTACCGCTTGTGTTTTGGGTGGCGGATGAGAAATTTTTCATAGAGCTGGATAGCCTTGCCGCAGTCTCCGTCGCGCTCGTAACAATAAGCCCGTCGCAGTTCTGTCTTCATCGCTGCTGATTCGTAAGGGAAATCTTGCAGGTTCCGGCTCATGATGTCGATGGCCAGCTCGTTCCGGTACGTCAGGTAGGCGATGTTTCCGAGGAGGTAGCAGATTTTCGGGGTGTATATGAGGTCTCGATGCTCTTCGCGAAAATATTTTTCGATTCGCAGAATCCCTTCCGTACTCAAGACCGAGTACAGAAGCGCGACAAGCAGAAGGAGAAGGAATAACCTCTTCAACCCTCCTACCATGAATATCAACCCCCTCCCAATTCGCGATATTCAAAATAGGTTTCTGTCAGAGAAAAAATTTCCTCTCTCGCTTTCCTATAATTATATCATCTTCGGCTTCAAAGTCAAAAAATCGAGCACTAATTCTCGCGGCACGATTGCATTGAACAACGTTTCAGGGATGTGCTATAATGTTCTTTATGATAAGTAATTCGAATGACCGCAAGGGTTTGCAAAGCTTGATGAACGCTGGCGAAATCGTCGAAACGCTGCTCGGCGAAGGGGTCCCTTTCGAACGGGTAAACTCGATTCTCGTCCAAACCGGCTTCGCCGACCCGGTCAAGGCCGAAAAAAACATTCGATTGCTCGCCGGCCGGGACACCGACTATGAGGCGTTTCGGGCAATCCTGCCGCATGCGCTCCCCTGCTTCATCGACGTTGCCGATCCCGATATGGCGCTGAACAACTGGGAGCGTCTTGTCACCGTAATGCGTGAACGCGTTTCGCATTATGAATATCTTATCGCCAACCCCGGCGTTCTCGACCTTCTGCTGAAGGTCATCGGATCAAGCCAATACCTCGCCGACATCTTGATGCGCAACCCCGGCCTGGTTGCGGATATTCTCGGAACCGGGTCGTGGCGCAATCCGTCGGGTTCACGGTTGCTGTATGACGAGATCAGGGGAATGCTGGATGCTGCAAGCGATTACGATTCAAAACTGGCTGTAATCCGCGAGTTCAAGCACAGGCATATGCTGCGTATCGGCACGCGGGATATCTGTGGGGAGCCGGACGTCGAGGACATCCTTACGGAGATAACCTTGTTGGCCGATGTATGCATACATGTCGCTTTCGAGCTTGCCCGGGAGGATATCCGCGCGCGTTACGGGCGTCCGATCGCCCAAACCGACCCCAACCGGGAAAGCGTCGCCGTGATGCTCGCGCTGGGCAAGTACGGCGGCGAAGAGCTCAATTACAGTTCGGATGTGGACCTGATGTTCATCTATTCCGAAGAAGGAGAGACCGCGCCGGCGCCGTTCACGCCGGGTCCCCCCGTTCCGAACAGCGTCTTCTTCTCCAAGCTGGCAGAGAAATGTATCGACCTGCTCGCCCGCGTCACCGAGCACGGGCACGTTTTTCGAGTTGACATGCGCTTGCGTCCTATGGGGAGCAAAGGGCCGCTGGTCAGTTCGCTTGAGAGCCATCTTTCATACTACGAAATCTTTGGCGAAACGTGGGAACGCCAGGCGTTGTTGAAGGCGCGTCCCGTTGCCGGTGACCTGGCGCTGGGCCGGCAATTCTTGAACGAGATGCGGCCGTTCGTATATCCCAAGTACCTCGACCATCGGGGGATACGCGAAATCCAGAACTTGAAGAGGCGCATCGAGTCCGAGGTGGACCGTCAGGGGCGCACGAGAACCGAGGTGAAGCTCGGACGCGGAGGTATCCGCGATATAGAATTCACGGTCCAATTTCTCCAATTGTTGAACGGCGGCAAACAGCCGGAGCTTCGCAACACCAATACGCTCAGAGCGCTGAAAACCTTGGAACGCCTCGGTTATTTGTCATCCGGCGAGCACACCACCCTCGTGGACGCGTATAAGTTTCTTCGCAGGCTTGAGAACAGGCTCCAGATCATGCAGAACCTCCAATTGCACGTGCTGCCTTCGCGGCTTGAAGGGATGGAAGCTATCGCCCGCAGTCTCGGCTATCGCCGCTCCGGAGCCCGGCCGGCAGGAGAACTTTTCGCGGCCGATTATTCGCGACATACCGAAAAAGTGCGCGAACTGTTCCGGAAGTTCTTCAGCAAGATGTTCGCGGGAGATGCGAGGACATCACCCGTCGTCGATCTGATCCTGAATCCCGAGCCAACCGAAGCCGAGATAGAAGACACGCTCGGCCGGTACGGATTCAAGAATTGCTCCGTGGCGTACGAGAACCTCCGGTTACTCGCGGACGGCTCCCCGTCGTCGCCTCACCTGTCGAGGGCGCGCACTTTTTTTCACAGCATCGCGCCAATCGTGGTACAACACCTCGAGCAATCCCCCGATCCCGACATGGCCCTGAACAATCTGCAACGCTGCGTCGCGGCGGTCGGAGCGCCGGCGTCGTTTTACGAGATTCTTGCTGCGAACCCAAAGGCGATAGAACCCTTCGTCGCGCTCTCGTCGTACAGCGACCATCTTATCAGGCTGTTCGTGAACGACCCCGGAGTACTGGATTTCCTGATGAGCACGAGAATCCTCGAGGAAGAGAGTTCGCCCGAGCACATTGACAAGGCGCTCGCCAGGTTTATCCGAATCAACCCGAATTTTTACGAGTCGGTTCAACGATTCAAAAATGGCGAGATATTGAGGATCGGATTGAGGGATATTTTGGGATTGGCCGACATCGTCGAGGTCACCCGTGAACTTTCATCGGTCGCCGAGGTGATGGTCGGCCGTGTCTATCAGCAATGCCTGGCGGAGCATATCGAACGATACGGCGAGCCTCTCCATCCCGACGGCGCCCCGGCAACCATGGCAATCCTGGGGATGGGAAAACTCGGCGGCGGCGAGATCAATTACGCGTCCGATTTGGACGTCGTCTTTGTCTATTCATCCGAAGGCCAGAGCCGCGGCGGCAGCGCTGGACCCATCTCCTGCCAGCACTTCTTCGCCGGCCTCGCGGCAGCGTTGATAAAAAAAATGAGCGAATTGAACCCGTACGGCTATTTGTATAAGATGGACGCGCGCCTTCGGCCCGACGGCGACCAAGGCCTGCTCGCCGTCTCCGCCGATTATTTCATGGAATACCATCGCGAGAGGAGCGCCCACTGGGAGAAACTCGCGATGACGAAACTGCGGCCCGTGGCGGGTGATAAAGCGCTGGGAGAGAACGTGCGCGAATTCGCCCACTCGGTTATCTATCGGCCCGGTTTCTTCTGTGCAGCCGTTGTCGAGGAGGCCCAGTCGATGCTTCGGAAAATTTTCGAAGCGTCACGGCCGGAAAAACCGGACGGAGTGCAGATAAAGAACGCTGAAGGCGGCATCATCGAAATCGAGTTTCTCGTCCAGTTGCTCCAGCTCAAATATGGTCCGCGCGTCCGGAAACTGCGGGCCTCGAATGCGCTGGGGGCGCTGCAGGAACTCGTTGACGGCGGCTACATCTCCCGCCCCGCTCATGATAACCTCAGGGCGACACTCGTTTTCCTGAGAAGAGTCGAGAACCGGCTGCGCCTCATGCACAATCGGTCTCTTAATGAGTTGCCGACCGACCGGGATGCGCTCGACAAGCTTGCCCTGCGACTGGGAACGAAAGCCGCCGCCGACCGGAGTCCCGGCGAGACGCTTCTCGAGACCCTCGAAGCGTACATCCAGCGCTCGCACCGCGTCTTCGAGGAACAGATAAAGGAACTGCGAAAAAGCTGAACGCTCATGCATCTTCAAGCAACAGATAAAACAATCCGATTCATCTCCGACTCGCACCTGGGCTCGGGAACAAACGAACAGGAAAAAGAAGAGATTCTCATCCGATTCCTGAAAGACCTGGCGCCCGATGGGGTCTCCACTCTGTATATCCTCGGCGACCTGTTCGATTTCTGGTTCGAGTACGAGACGGTGGTCTACTCCCGCTACTTTCACGTTCTGGCCGCATTGGCCGAGGCCGCGCGAAGAGGCGTTGCCATTCATCTGGTCGTGGGCAATCACGATTTCTGGGCCAGAAATTTTCTGGAACAGACAATCGGGCTTAAAGTGCACCACAATCCCATAGAGATAAAGCTCGGCGAAAGGCGGGTGTACCTCTGTCACGGAGACGGGCTGAACCCGCATGACCTCGGATACCGTATCTTGAAAATCTGTATCAGAAACAGGCTGATCATATGGTTCGCGCGCCTCGTGCACCCCGATTTGCTTGCCTGGTTCGCCAAAATGTTTTCCCGGTACAGCCGCGAGAGCCCGTCCGTCGCGGGCAAGTTGAGAGAGGACGAGGGAATTCTCCGGTGCGCCATGCAGAAATTCAACGAGGGCATCGACATTGTGATCGCGGGCCATTCCCACCAAGTGCACGAAGAATCCTACTCGGTCAACGGCGTTCCAAAGAAATATTACAACATCGGTGACATGCAGGAACGATTTTCGTTTCTTGAATACTCTCGCGGCAAGTTCACACTCAAGCGCCTCGCGCGTGAACGGGCAACCGACCGGCCGGAGGCATATTAAAACTGTCTCGCAGGTGGTGATGCGGGGCTATTGGGGGACACCATGCGGCATGATGTCCCCCAATAACCCGGGCCGACTTGACCGGAGTTCCAGGCTTGCTCGCGGTCCCAGAGAATCCCGATCGTGTCTCCATACGTTCCCATATCCGGCGAAGGGCTGAGAATCGGGGGACTGAATCCGGCGGGCGTATCTTAGAGAACCCTTGAATTAGCAAGGCTTTAGCCGCCACGAACCACAGTTGACTTTGCTTCGCGCAGGTGTTACAATTCCATTTTGAAATCGTGGGTTCCCTGAATGCGTCTCACGGTTCATTCGGGGGCGGTTCGGGGACATGAAACCGTTCAACGGTTGTCCAGCGCAGGGGGTTGTCTTCGAAGCGAGCAACTCAAATCGCGAACCGGGAGACAGAGATACACTGTGTCCAATGGTGGAATCTTCCCTTTGGGCCTTTGTAACTTGGCGGTTGCCCCCGAAGCGCGGATTACCGGATCGCGAGACAGATTCTCTTCTTCTTTTCAACTGGTTCCGGAGTTCTCGTGAAAAGCAACGTGTTTGAACCCGCCGTCGGCTCGGGCGGTATCCCACTCTGCAAACCGTACCTCTCACAAGACGAGGAGCAGGGCGTATCAGAGGTCTTGCGTTCCGGGTGGCTTATGCAGGGGAAGAAAGTGGCCGAGTTCGAGCGGCTGGTCGCCGACTACGTCGGGAGCAAGCATGCTGTGGCCGTGAATTCCGGGACGTCCGCCTTGATGCTCGCGATTGTTGCGGCTGAATGCGGTTCGGGCGATGAGCTAATCATGCCCTCTCATTCGTTTGTTGCGACCGCGAATGCCGCCGTGCTGGCCGGCGCCAAACCGGTCTTTGTCGACATCGGCCCCGCCGATTATGTTATCGATCCTTCGCAGATAGAGGCCCGGATAACCGCCCGAACCCGAGCAATCATAGTCGTTCACCAGATTGGATTCGCCGCCGATATGGCTTCGATTATGGCGATGGCGGAAAAGCGCAATCTCGTTATCATCGAGGATGCGGCCTGCTCACTCGGTTCCACCTATCAGGGGCGGATGACCGGCAGCTTCGGCCTGGCCGCGTGCCTCAGTTTTCATCCCCGGAAGGTGATTACCACCGGCGAGGGCGGAATGGTGCTCACGGACTCGGACAAACTGGCGCGGAAGGTTCGCAGTCTTCGCAATCATGGGCTTGCTGGAAGAGGTTCACCGGAGCGCGCCGCATGCGAAGTTCCGGGATACAACTGCCGCATGACCGACATTCAAGCCGCCATAGGATTGGCGCAGCTCGCCAAACTGGACGAGATTCTGCGCCTCAGGAGGCTTCTTGCCGAGCGATACAATGATTCGGTCTCACAGATACGGGCTCTGCGTCTGCCTCGATGGTCCCGGGATTCCGTTCCCAACTATCAGAGCTATGCGGTAGAGGTCGAGGAGGCTTCACTGGACAGAGACGCGCTGGTTGCTTTTATGGAAGGAAAGAGGATTGCGTGCAGACCCGGCATCCAGCCGATTCATCTGGAGCCGCTGTACGCGCCCGAACACGGCCAAACCCGCTTGCCGGAAACGCTTCGAGCGGCGAGACATTCGTTTTTCTTGCCGCTGTACCCCTCGATGAGCGAACGAGAACAAGATTTCGTCATAAATAATCTCAAGACTGCGGTGGAGGAGTGTGCTTTCAAAAAGGAGGCGGGATGAGGGCGCTAATCACGGGAATTACGGGACAGGACGGTTCTTATCTCGCTGACTTTCTTCTGGAGAAAGGGTACGAAGTCTACGGCATGGTCCGCCGTTCGAGTTCGGAGAATTTCACCAGAATCGAGCATATCCGCGACCGTGTGGAGCTGGTCTTTGCCGACCTTATCGACCAGGTCTCGATGATAAAAATGATCGACGAGATTCGGCCCCGCGAGGTTTACAATCTGGCCGCCATGTCGTTTGTGCCGACTTCGTGGGACCAGCCGGTTTTGACCGGTGAGGTTACCGGCCTCGGCGTTACGAGAATCCTCGAGGCCATAAAGGTTGTGGACCGGTCAATCAAGTTTTACCAAGCCTCGAGCAGCGAGATGTTCGGAAAGGTCATCGAGGTGCCCCAGAACGAAAAAACGCCGTTCTATCCCCGCAGTCCGTATGGCGTGGCAAAGGTCTACGGACATTGGATCACCGTAAACTATCGCGAGAGTTACAATCTGTTCGCCTGTTCCGGAATCCTGTTTAACCACGAGTCTCCTCGCCGCGGCCTCGAGTTCGTGACCCGAAAAATCACGCACGGCGCCGCAAAAATCAAGCTCGGGCTCGCATCCGAGTTGCGCCTCGGCAACCTGGAATCGAAGCGCGACTGGGGTTACGCAGAAGATTACGTCAAAGCCATGTGGCTTATGCTGCAACAAGACAGGCCTGACAGCTACGTCATCAGCTCTGAGGAGACCCACTCTGTGCGGGAGTTGGTGGAAAAGGCGTTCGGCTGTCTCGATCTCGATTGGCGGGATTACGTGAAAATCGACCCCCGATTCGTGAGGCCGGCCGAGGTGGACCTTCTGCTCGGAAACTCGGAAAAGGCCCACCGCGAGCTTGACTGGTACCCGAGCACCTCTTTTGACGGACTAATCAAACTTATGGTTGAAGCGGACCTCGAGCTCCTGAAAAGACAGCGGAACAACTCATGAAGAAGGCCCGGCGAAAATATTTTGCTCACGAGACGGCGGTCATCGACGAGCCGGTTGCCATCGGGGAGGGCACGAAGATATGGCACTTTTCGCATATCATGTCGGGGGCAAAAGTGGGCTCGGGGTGCACCCTCGGGCAGAACGTCTTCATCGGCTCCAAGGCCGAAATCGGGAACAATGTGAAAATTCAGAATAACGTTTCGGTTTACGATGGTGTGTTTCTCGAAGACAATGTGTTCTGCGGTCCCTCCTGCGTGTTCACAAACGTCATCAGGCCGCGTTCGGCGTTTCCCAGAAAGGACCGCTCATTCGACATGATACTCGTCCGAAGGGGAGCGACCATCGGTGCGAATTCGACAATTGTTTCCGGCGTGACAATCGGCGAGCACGCCTTCATCGGAGCCGGCTCCGTCGTGACAAGGGACGTGCCGCCATATGCCATGTATTTCGGGAATCCGGCCCGGTCCCACGGCTGGGTCTGCGAATGCGGGAATGGGCTTGAACGCGTCGGCGGCGCCCGGAAGGCGGTCACCTGCTCGACATGCAACAAAAAGTACAAGAAACGGGGGAAAAACCTGGTTCGGGCGGAGGACGGGCAGGCATGAAAATCCTTGTAACCGGCGGAGCCGGCTTCATTGGCTCCAATTTTGTACATTATGTGCTGGATAAGTACAGTGATTACGAGGTTATCAATTTCGACAAGCTTACCTATGCCGGAAACCTCGATAACCTGCGTGACGTGGAAAACAGTCCGCGCTACTCGTTTGTGAAGGGCGATATCGCCGATGCGTCCGCCATTGGCCCGCTTATTGCTCGCGTCGATGCGGTCGTGAACTTCGCCGCCGAGACGCACGTGGACAGGAGCATCCATGATCCGGGCGGCTTTATCCAGACCGATATCGTCGGCATACACGTAATTCTCGACGAGTCCCGAAAACACGGGGTCGACAAAATCGTGCTCGTTTCGACCGACGAGGTTTATGGAAGTATCGAACACGGTTCGTTTATCGAGGACGACCGGCTGAATCCGAGCAGCCCGTACTCTGCGAGCAAGGCGGGCGGGGAATTACTTGCGCTCGCTTGTCACAAGACCTTCGGCCTGCCGGTTTGCGTCACCCGCGGCTCGAATACATACGGACCGAATCAGTATCCGGAAAAGGTTATCCCGTTGTTTGTTACGAACGCAGTCGACGACATTCCGCTGCCGTTATACGGCGACGGAATGAATGTGCGGGACTGGCTGTACGTGGCCGATCATTGCAGCGCGATCGACCTGGTTCTGCATGAAGGAGCGCCGGGCGAAGCTTATAATATCGGCGGGGGCAACGAGCGAACGAACATCGAGCTGACGCACCTGATTCTCGATCTTTTGAACAAACCGAAATCTCTTATCAGGCGCGTGGCCGACAGGCCCGCCCACGACCGCCGATATTCAATCGATTGCTCGAAATTGGCCCGGCTGGGATGGAAACCCGGCCAGTCCTTTGAAGAAGGTATGCGCCTGACCGTCGATTGGTATGTCGAAAATGAGTGGTGGTGGCGAAAACTCAAGTCCGGCGAATACCTCGACTATTACAAAAAGCAATATTCAACTGGACTTGATTCCACGAAAGGGCACGGTTCATGATCAGGGCCGGAATCGTCGGGGTTGGCGACTGGGGCAAGAACCTCGTGAGAGTCTTTTGTCAACTCCGGGATGTCGAACTTGCCTGGTGCTGCGACGCCGATTCCGGTCGGCGCGACGCGATCTCCCGCGCTTATCCCGGCCTTCGCCTTACGTCACGATTCGAGGACATGTTGGAAACCCCCGATGTGGATGCAATCATTGTTTCATCGTCTGCCGTCTCGCATTACCCGCTCGCCAAGGCGGCTCTCGAAGCGAAGAAGCACGTATACGTCGAAAAACCCCTTGCGCTCAGCTCGGCGCATGCCGACGAATTGGTCGAGCTTGCCAACGTGAGGTCCTTGAAGTTGATGGTCGGTCACTTGCTGCTCTACCATCCGGCCGTCGGTTCCCTGAAAAAGCTCGTTGAGGAGGGCGAGCTGGGCGATGTCTACTACATCTATTCCCAGCGCGTTAACCTGGGGAAAATTCGACAGGATGAGAATGCCCTTTGGAGTTTCGCGCCGCACGACATCTCGGTGATTCTGCATCTGCTCGGCCGATTGCCGGTCAGTATCAGCGCCCGAGGGGAGTCGTACTTGCAGCACGGCGTCGAAGACGTGGTATTCATCAACATGAAGTTCGCCGACCACAAGATGGCGCAAATACAGGTGAGCTGGCTCGACCCCCACAAAGTTCGCAAGATAACTATCGTCGGAAGCAAGAAGATGGTTGTCTTCGATGACGTCGAGAGCACCGAGAAACTGAAAATCTTCGATAAGGGTGTGGCCGGAGTCAGCTACGACAGCTACGGCGACTCGATAACCCTTCGGTTCGGTGACATTCATATACCGCATATCAGGATGACCGAGCCGCTCAGGGCCGAGTGCCAGCATTTCGTCGATTGCATTGTCCGGGATATGCGTCCGTTGACCGATGGCGCCGATGGCGCCAGAACCGTCCGAATTCTCGAAGCCGCACAGAAATCCATGGAAAAGAACGGGCAGCCTGTTGTGCTGGCCGAATCAGCGCCGGCGGAGAAGAAATGAAGGTTCCGGTTCTCGATTTGAAACCCCAAATCCGGGAGCATCGCGACGAGATTATGGAGGCGATCGCCTCGGTCGTCGACAGCACCCTCTTTGTGCTTGGGCCCGACGTGACCGCCCTGGAACGCTCGATGGAGGCTTACACCGGCTCGAAACATGCCATCGCCGTGGCTTCGGGAAGCGACGCGCTCCTGATCTCGCTCATGGCATTGCATATTGGAAACGGGGATGCCGTCATAACCACCCCCTACACTTTCTTCGCCACCGTTGGCGCAATCAGCAGGGCAGGCGCGTTGCCGCTCTTCATTGATATCCGGCCGGACTCATTCAACATAGATGTCGAGTTGGTGGCGGAATTCCTCAAGACCGCGTGCGCGGGCGACCCGGCAACCGGGCGACCCCGCGACAAAAGGTCAGGACGAGTGGTCCGGGCTATTATTCCGGTGCATCTTTTCGGGCAGTGTGCGGACATGACCGGCCTGACGCCTCTTGCGCGCGAGCATAACCTGTCGGTCATCGAAGACGCCGCCCAGGCGCTCGGCGCGCGATGCGACGGCGCGCCTGCGGGCGCCGTCGGCGACCTCGGCTGCCTGAGCTTTTATCCGACAAAGAATCTCGGCGGATTCGGCGACGGCGGCATGATATTGACGTCGAACGACGACCTGGCCGAGCGGTGTCGGGTACTTCGTGTTCATGGGAGCAAACCGAAATATTATCACTCCACCGTCGGCGTGAACAGTCGGCTCGATTCGATTCAGGCTGCCGTGCTTCGTGTCGGATTGAAGTATCTCGACGAGTGGGCGTCGATGAGACGTCGGCGCGCGCGAGCATATTCCGAGCTTTTGCAAGACGCCGACGGCGTCACTCTGCCGAAAGAACTGCCCGGGCAACATCATGTCTTCAACCAGTACGTTATCCGCTCGGGTCGTCGGGACGCTTTGAGAAATCATCTCGTTGACCGGGGAATCGGAACGGAAATCTACTATCCGGCGCCGCTCCATTTGCAGGAATGTTTCGCGGAGCTCGGATACCGGAAGAATGATTTTCCCGAATCGGAACTCGCGGCGGCGGAGTCGCTGGCGTTGCCGATGTTCCCTTATTTAACGGAAGAGCAGCAGGCGGGGGTGGTGAATGCCATCAAAGAATTCCAAAAGGCGTAAACCCCGAAGCGCCCCGCGCGGCCGGAGTTCCTCGCACGCTCACAAGCTTGGCGCGCTGATCGATGAAAAGCGGGCGCGCATCGGCGTGATCGGCATGGGATACGTCGGGCTGCCGCTGGCGCTCGAATTCTGCCGGAGCGGCTTTCGGGTGCTCGGCTTCGACACCGACCACAAGAAAGTGGAGGCGTTGAACCGGGGAAAGAGCTACATCAACCACATTCCCTCGGAAAACATAAAATCGTTCTGCCTCGCCAAACTGTTCGCGGCCACGTCGGATTTCTCGAAGTTGTCGGAAACCGACTGCATCACCATATGTGTTCCGACCCCGCTCAATCAGCAGAAGGAACCCGATTTGACATACGTGGCGCAGACAAGTGAAGTCATTGCGCAGAATCTTCGAAAGGGACAGCTAATCGTTTTGGAAAGCACAACATATCCCGGCACAACCGAGGATCTGGTCCTCCCGATTTTGAACAGAAACAAGCTGGTCGTCGGGCGCGACTTCTTCGTTGCATATTCGCCCGAGCGGGAAGACCCGGGGAATCGGCGGTTCCCGATCGAAAAAATCCCGAAGGTCGTGGGCGGCGCGACCTCCGTCTGCTCCGACATCGCCGGAAAGCTGTATTCGAAAATATTCCGGAGCGTCGTAACGGTGTCCTCGCCGCGAGCCGCCGAGATGACCAAGCTTTTGGAGAATATCTTCCGCTGCGTCAACATTGCGCTTGTGAACGAAATGAAGCTGATCTCGGAGCGCATGGATGTGGATATCTGGGAAGTTATCGAAGCGGCCTCGACGAAGCCGTTCGGATTCATGCCGTTCTATCCCGGACCCGGGCTCGGCGGACATTGTATCCCGATCGACCCCTTCTATCTCTCCTGGAAGGCGAGAGAATACGATTTCAACACGCGCTTCATCGAACTCGCCGGCGAGGTGAACACGTCGATTCCGTACCATGTTGTCCAGGTCATTGGCGAGGCGTTGAATTCGAAAAACAAGAGCATCAACGGCTCTCGCATCCTGATACTCGGGGTGGCGTACAAACCCGACGTGGACGATATGCGCGAATCGCCCGCGATAAAGATTATCGAGCTGCTCTTGAAGAGAAAAGCCACGGTCCTGTATAACGACCCGCACATTCCGCAATTCCCGCGCCTTCGCAAGTATGATTTTGATTTCAAATCAGTCGACCTTACCCCGAAATTGTTGAAGTCGATGGACTGCGTCGTCATAGTCACGAATCATTCCAGCTACGATTATAACGAGATCGTGAGGCACTCGAAGATGGTCGTCGATACGCGCAACGCCACGCGTAACGTCAAGACCGGCAGATCGAAAATCATGAAGGCGTAATATCATCATCGAGAGGGAGAACAATGAATATCTGTGTTGTCGGAACCGGTTATGTCGGTCTTGTGACCGGCACATGCTTTGCAGAAATGGGAAACGACGTCATCTGTGTCGACGTGGACGACAAGAAAATCGAGATGCTCAAGCGCGGGCGGACTCCCATTTACGAGAGAGGCCTGGAGGAGCTCGTGAAGCGAAATCTTCATGAGAACCGGCTCTCGTTTTCCACCGATACGGCGGACGCGGTCCGCAGGTCCCTGCTCATCTTTATCGCGGTGGGCACCCCCCCGTGCGACGATGGCGGCTGCGACATCTCGCACGTGCTCTCTGTTGCCCACGAGATAACAAAGGCTATGACCGAATACAAGATAATCGTACTGAAGAGCACCGTTCCGGTGGGCACCGCCGATAAGGTGCGAGAAGCGATTCGCGCAAACACAACGGTCGAGTTCGATGTGGCGTCGAATCCGGAGTTCTTGAAGGAAGGCGCCGCGATCGAGGACTTCATGAAGCCGGACCGCGTCATCATCGGGACGGAAGACCCGCGCGTCGCGGAGATTATGAAGGAACTGTATCGGCCCTTCGTTCGAACCGGCAAACCGATACTGGTGATGGACAATCGCAGCGCCGAGTTGACCAAGTATGCCGCCAACGCGATGCTTGCCACGCGCATTTCATTCATCAACGAGATCGCAAACCTGTGCGAGAAGATAGGCGCGAATGTCAACAGCGTGAGAGAAGGGATTGGGAGCGATTCGCGAATCGGCTTTCCATTCCTCTTTCCGGGAACCGGATATGGCGGCTCCTGCTTCCCGAAGGATGTGAAGGCGCTCGAAGCCACAGCGCGTGAATATGGGTATGAATTTAAGATTCTCGAAGCCGTCGACGCCGTTAACAGAGAACAGAAAGCCGTTCTGATTCCGAAGATAAAGCAGCATTTCAACGGGCAATTGAGCGACAAAACCTTCGCGATATGGGGGCTCGCGTTCAAACCGCGAACGGACGACATGCGCGAGGCGCCCTCGATTGACATAATCAATCATCTGCTGACCGAAGGGGCCGCAGTCCAGGTTCACGACCCCGTGGCCATCAAGGCCGCGCGCCAGTTATTCGGCCGGAAGGTGAAGTATTGTGAACTTCCCTACGACGCCCTCGAAGGAGCGCACGCGCTCGTGCTCGTGACCGAATGGACGGAATTCCGGAATCCGGACTTCGACCGCATGAAGCGGCTCATGGCCTCCCATGTCGTTTTTGACGGACGCAACATTTACGAGCCCACACTCATGCGAGAAAAAGGATTCACCTACTATGGGATTGGCCAGTAACAGGCACGGACGGAGGCGATGCGGGCACTAGTCACCGGCGCCGCGGGCTTCATCGGTTCGTGGCTCTCCGAAAAGCTGCTCGCGCACGGCCATCACGTCATCGGCATCGACTGCCTCTCGGACTATTATTCTCCCGCCATAAAGCGCAAGAACATCGAAACCTGTCTCCGGAATCCGCGGTTTACTTTTCTCGAAGAAGACCTTCTCACGCTCGACCTCGAAACGGTGGCGGGCTCGTGCGAGGTCGTTTTCCACCAGGCGGCCCAGGCCGGCGTGCGCGCCAGTTGGGGGAAAAGCTTCGAGGTGTACACGAACAGCAACATCCTCGCCACCCAGCGCCTCCTCGAGGCGGTGAAAGACCTGTCGCTCAAACGGTTCGTCTTCGCTTCGTCATCTTCCGTTTACGGCGACGCCGAGAGGATTCCCGTCGCGGAAGACGACCCCGTGCGGCCGGTGTCGCCGTACGGCGTCACGAAGCTGGCCGCAGAGAACCTCTGCAGGCTTTATTGCAAAAATTTCGGGGTTCCCGCCGTGGCGCTACGCTACTTTACGGTGTACGGTCCCCGGCAGCGTCCCGACATGGCGTTTCACAAGTTCATTCGGGCCATGCTCCGGGATGAGCCGTTCCGCGTGTTCGGAAACGGAGAACAGACCCGCGATTTCACCTATGTCGCGGATGTCGTGGAAGCGAACATGCTCGCCGTGGAGAACGGAGCGGACGGAATGGTCTACAACATCGGCGGGGGCAGCCGAATCACCCTGAATCGGGCAATCGAGCTTCTCGAAAAAATCACCGGGAAAAAGGCGAAGCGGGAACACGCGGTCGAGCAGAAGGGCGACGTTCGCCACACGTGGGCCGATACGACACGGGCCGCTTCCCAACTCGGGTTCGCGCCCAGGTACGATACGGAGCAGGGGTTGCGGAAGGAAGTCGAGTGGCTGGCCGGGTCACTCCGATGAACCGGATGAGGGCCGCACGAGCACGTGGGCGGGCGGCCGCCAGTCGCAGTATCTTCTATCGTGCGTGAGCAGCGCAACCTGATGCGACTCGGATAATTTTTCGAGCATCTCCAACGTCGTCTTCAGCCGGTTCTCGTCGAAGCTGACGAAGGGGTCGTCCAGAAAAACAGGCAGTCGAACGTTGTTGCAGACCTCCTCAATCGCAGCAAGCCTCAATGAAAAATGAAGCTGGTCCTGCATTCCCCGACTCAGTTGTTCCGGCGTGAAGCTTTGTCCCGCCCGCTCCACAAGAATCGGCTCCAGGTTCTGTCCGAGTTGAACCCTGCAAGCCGCGCCGGTAATTCGCTGCAGATACTCGGAGGTCCTCTGCTCGATTCGCTCGAGATGCGCGGAATGAAACTCGGATGTCGCCTCCTCCAGAGTCCGGATGGCGACCAGATATGCCATGCGGGTTCGTTTCAGCCGCTCGAGTTCCGCTTCGTTTTCGACAAGTTCTTCTTCCAACGCCTCCTCCGAGACCGTCTCCTGCGCCTCGGCCGCCGCCAGCTTCGGCCGAAGGTCGTCGCGTTCCGCGGACAGCGCCCGAATCCGTTCCCCGATTCGCATAATTTCCGCCCTCGTTTCCTCAAGCGCGCTGCCGGTTCCGCTGCGTTCGAGGTCGCCCAGAAACGGACGCTTCGTCTTTAACTCGTTGACCCTGCTGCCGAGGAGAACCAGTTTGTTGCTCAAGGCATTGTATCTTTCCTCGACAATGTCCCTGGCTTTGTGCTGTTTCAACGCCTCGTTCTTTTTCTCCCGCTCCCTTTCCACGCGTTCGCGCTCGTCCAGTTCCCGCAGAACCCGATGCAGGTCTTTTCCGGCCAACCCGGGGAACCTCCGTTCGATTTCCGCACCTCGACGCCGCATCTCCTCCAGCGTCTCTCCGATTTCGCTGATCCTTCCCTGATGGGCCGACCTTCTCGAACGCAGCGACGAAAGCGCGGAGAGAACCGTCCACGCGCACGCTGCGAGGCCCGCCAGCGCCAGAACTGCGAGGAGCATGCCGTCGGCAAACAGCAACCCGAGTAAAACGAGAAAAAGGCCCGCTGCGAACAATGCGATTGAAGAGAGTGAAATGACCAGTCGCGGAACGCTCTGTTCCGCCCGCCGAAGCTTTTCCTCGACTTCTTTCTCGCTTTCTCTCAGCCGCAGAAGATTGAGGATATCGCCGTCGGCATTGGCGGGAAACGACTCGTATTCCGCGAACTCGGCGCCGATTCTCGCATCGCATCGCTCGATCTCATCGAGCAGCTTGTCGATTGCCCGCATTTCGGCCCGACACTCGTTGAGCTCTCTTTCGACCCGGCTTTGTTCTTCCCGAGCCTCTGCGAACGAGGCAATATCTCTCTCCCGCGCTTCAAGTTCGGCCTGTGTCTTTTCGATGGCCGACAGTTCCAATTCGATCTCGGTCAGACGCTCCCTGGACTGTTCGATTGTAGCGCCCGCTTCTCTGAGCTCCGCCAGCCGGTTCCGCTGTTGCCGGATGTGAGCCTCGAGCTGTTCAATCGCCCGTGGTTTCCGACCTGCGGAACGGCCCCACGGGACCTCGACGGTAAGCGTCTCGTAGCTTTTCATGAGATTCTCGCGAGCGATCGCGTAATCCGCCGAAGCCGTTCCGCTCACGATTCGCCGCACGACTCCGCCCATATCCGCGCAGAGGCAATCCTGCTCGACGAATACGGAGTTATAAAACAAATCCCTTCCGTCAAGGCCGAACACGTTCTCCAGCAGTTTGTCGTATGACTCCTTTTCATCGGTCCGACCGGCGGGTTTCGCAACTCCGTCGAAGAGGACCTTCCCGCCTTCCTCGAGTGACTCAACCTTGACTCGGTTCGAACCGAATTCCCGCTCGAACCGATACGTTTGTCCCCGGCTCTCAACCTCGATGCCGCCCGACTTCGGCATGCTTGCATTGTCCGGCGCGAACAGCGCCTTCTCCTGCTCGTTCCTGAAACCGAAAAGAATCGCTCCGAGAGCCTCGAGCAAGGTGGATTTCCCCGTCTCGTTGTCACCCACAATGAGCGCGATCGCCGGGGGAAGATTCAGATCGAACCGCCCGCGAAAAAGGCCGAATCCCTCAATCGATATTTTGACGATTCTCATCATGAACCCGGGAAAATTCCTCTATTCCGAGGCGAAGCGCAAGTTCCGCCGCCTCTTTGTCCTCGCCGGAGACGTCCTCGATTCGCTCGAGCAGCTTGCGGACAAACAGACCCCGCACCGTGTTCTCCCGCATTATCGAGCCGACCATGTCGCTTTCGAAAAGAGTGGCGCAATCGACGATTTCCAAATGGAAGAAATGGTTGGCGAGCCGGTCTTCGAGCTGCTGTTTTTCCGGAATGAAATTTGCCGTTCCCGACAGCGTCGCCTTCAGGAGAACGGAGGGGTCGGAATACTTTCGGAGCGCTTCCGCGAGGGTCTCGTTCGACTCGATGCCGTCCGTCGAAAGATTCACCGCAACCTCGGTCAGCGTCCGCCGGTTTATTCTTATCTTTTCGATGTTCGCCGTGGTTTCCCCGACCTCGGATATTGTCGCGTGCCGGTCGCCGTTCTCGCCGAACTTCAGGCCTTCGAGAGTGCCGGGATACACCGCAGTCACCGAGCCGCACCGGAACTCCTTGAAATTGTGGTGGTGCCCAAGAGCCACATAGTCGAATCCCGATTGCTCCAGGTCGCGCGGCCGGAGCGAGAAATCCCGCGAAGACTTTGACCAATGTTCCGCCTCGGTCACCGAGCCGTGGACAAGAGCGACGTGGATACCCTCCTTGTCATTGCGACGGAAGGCGCCCGACCGGTCGACCGCCTCTGTTCCGCCGGTGAATCCGTAAAAATACACGTCGCGCCCGCTCAGCCGTTTGCATATCGTCGCCCCGTTATCGAGCAAAATATCCACACCCGGAAACTTCTCGCGCCTGTACACGCTGCGGGAATAGCGGTGGCTGTCGTGCGTGCCCGAAATCAAAATTATCGGAATGCCCTCGTTTGCGGCATTTTCGAGAAGGCTCTTTACCCTGGCGACGAGGTCAGGCTGTGGCCGAAACGAGTCGAACAGGTCGCCGGCTATGACGATTGCGTGAACGTTACGGGCGGGCGCCAGCGCGAGGGCGCGAGCAAATGCGTCCTCCAAATCCCGTGACCGCTCCCTCGCCCTCTCGCCCAAATATGCGAGAGAAGCGCCGAGGTGAAGGTCGGCCAAATGCATCAATCGAATGCTCATGTGTCGCACCGAAAGGGAGGAAACGTGCCGCAGACCCGATTGGGACGAGAAGAAAGCATGCTATTCCGGGTGGTTAACGCGATAATCTCTTCATCTCCGGCCGCCGCGCGTCAGCAGCGGCGAGATGGCTGAAGGCTCGAAAGCCGGTGCGAAGAGTGTGTCCCACGGTTGCTCGTGGCGCCAAAAGCCGAAGCCGTAATTCCGGGGACACGGAATCATGCGGAGCGTGACCTTCGGCCCATAAATCAATGTTCCCGGAGTTAGCGCACTTACGAAATTCCCACTCGGTCATTCCCCCGACTTGACGGGGAAATCTAGTTATTCCTTCGCTGAGCGAAGCCCCGCGAAACGCGGGACAGATTGGGAACTCTCCGCGAAGCACGGAATACCAAACCGTGAGACAGATTCACGAATCCGGGCGCGCCATGAGGGATTTGAACCCCCGACAACCAGGCTCCGGAGGCCTGTGCTCTATCCGGGCTGAGCTAATGGCGCTTGTACATCCAAAAATATTGTACAAGAGACCTTTTTGCGTGTCAACCGAAAGAACACCGAAAGAACCCGGCATTCTTCACAACCGGGACACGCCCGTCTCTCTCGCGTTATACTTTGCTTCATGATACCATTGTGGAACGAGGAGCGGAACATCTGCGAAATCGATGCCGGAAGACGCGCAAATTCATTCCAAAGGAGGTCCCTCGTGAAAGTAACAATCGTTGGTTCCGGCTGCGGAATACCGAACGCGAAACGCGGCGCCCCCTGCATAGCGGTCTCGGTCGGGCGCGAACTGTTCGCGCTCGATTGCGGACCGGGAGCGCTGAAGGGAATGGCAGCGGCGGGCGTCGCATGGGATAAGCTCGACATGGTTGCAATAACGCACTTTCACACCGACCACATCGCGGACATTGCGCCGCTCTTGTTCGCGTACAATATCCCGGATGCGAACCGTACCGACCCGCTCCGCCTGTGCGGCCCGCCGGGCATGAGGAAACTCTACCAGAATCTTGTCTCGGCATACGGGGACTGGCTCGTCCCCAAGAGGTACGACCTTTATGTGGAGGAGCTGGCGGGGATTCCCCTCGAGGGACCCACGTGGAGATTGGAGACCGGTCCGGCCGAGCACAGCCAGCCGGCCTATGCGTACCGGCTCGAGGCCGACGGCGTCAGCCTTGTGTATTCCGGCGACACGGACTACAGCGAGTCGATAATCCAACTTGCGGCGCCGTGCGAATTGCTCGCGCTCGAATGTTCGTACCCGAACGAGCTCGAGGTTCCGGGGCATCTCACCCCGAGGAAGGCGGGCGAGATGGCGAACCGGATCGGCTGCCGGAAGCTGGTTCTGACCCACATCTATCCCGTGTGCGCCGATTACGACCTGGCCGCCGAATGCAGGGAGACGTATGACGGAGACGTCGTGGTCGCCGAGGACGGCATGAGGTTCGAGCTGGGAGTCAACCGTCCTATAGAATGATATTTCTTTGCGCAGATTCGCGCGGCGCGGCGGAGCCGCAACCAAATTTCGCTTCAGGAACAGTGTAAGCCGGAATGTGCGAATGAATTCGCACCTACAAACACAAGCTGATTGGCGCGGATTCGGGTACAACTGGTGAAAGAAGATTCTTGCAACCGCAGATGAACGCAAGACAGGGACCACGAATTACACGAATTACACGAATTTTTTTCCTTTGCGCTCTTTGACCCTTTGCGGTTGAAAACATCCTATGAGCATGGATAACGAATAACGCAAACGCCAGCGAATCGGGCAACTAAACTGATTTGGAGAAAAGAGAGTTTTTATCCGCAGATTTCGCTGATTGGCGCAGATGAACGCTGATAAATGCAAGATGGGGACCACGAATTACACGAATTTTTTTCCTTTGCGCTCTTTGCGTCTTTGCGGTTCATAAAAGCGGAACACGAATGACACAAATGGGACGAAGGACACGAAGAAAGACAACGCATTTTTGGGGCGCTTCGCGCGGAAAAGACGTTTGCAACCACAGATGAACGCTGATAAACGCAAGATAGGGACCACGAATTACACGAATTTTTTTCCTTTGCGCTCTTTGACCCTTTGCGGTTGAAAACATCCTATGAGCATGGATAACGAATAACGCAAACGCCAGCGAATCGGGCAACTAAACTGATTTGGAGAAAAGAGAGTTTTTATCCGCAGATTTCGCTGATTGGCGCGGATTCGGGTACAACTGGTGAAAGAAGATTCTTGCAACCGCAGATGAACGCGGATAAACGCGGATGAAAAGGACCTGAATTTTTCGTGTAATTCGTGTAATTCGTGGTGAGGGATTGAAAGTTCTTTCTTGGCGGCTTTGCGCCTTCGCGCGAGATAAGAGCTTGTTGTGCGAACGAATTCGCACCTACAAAGACACT
>CAYVQZ010000027.1:0-64681 GCA_964453435.1 uncultured bacterium | reverse complement strand
AAAATGGCGGGGTTTGATTCGACCCTAAGTGGCGGGTTTTAAGTGACCGCTGACAAGTGAGCCCGTCTCACGATTCATGGTGAAGGTTGTTCGCTTCGGAAACAGTCCCGATTCTACGGCACTTTCGTGCCCGTAAATCTGGGACAGTCCCCTTCGCTGGGCAAGCGTGAGCCGGATTCAGCAGTCCCAGTCTCCTTCGCATTGTGGCCATAGTATTTCCTCCTTCCTTCCCACATATTGTGCTCCTTCCCTGATTTCTTTCCTTCGATACCTTATATGAGGCGTTGCGGTCCAAATAGGCCGGTGGAAGATTCCGACCTGTGGCCATAACCTGGCGGTTTTCGACAGGAAGATGGTGTCATGCTCATATTTGCCCGCTGAGTAAGAGAAGTCGAACAGTGGAGGCGGCTTTTGAAGATCGGTCGGGGTTGTCGGCACAAGGCAGGCAAAAAGGCCCCTAACGGGTCTATCACTCATCAGATATCTTTCCGTGGAGAATGCGTGAGATTTTGAGGTTGGCGGGAATTTATTGCACTGATAGCCTTAAGCATATGAACGACAGCGGGATAGACAGCTTGGAAAATTTTTCCGCCACTTGGCAGAACAATTGCCTTCATAAATGACGATACTCTCCGAATGACTCAATCGGAAAAAGCCAATTCATTCCTGGGGCTCTAAACCAGCGGGCAGGGAATGTTCCAAACTGGATTGGGTCGAAGAAGTCAACTGCATTTAAACAATCGTATTTCTCAAAACGTGTGTAACTTCGTCTATTTGTTCATATTAGCCTGTATTTGTTTGAAATGCGTCGAAAATGGATTTTTCTGTCGAATCAACAAATATGTGGCCCAAAGAGTCCATGTGAGTGTGTCCCAGGGTCGGGAATCCGTGCTTCGGGGACAGCCCCGATGCTATCCCCCGAATGCGCGGTCACGCCAAGGGCGTGATCCGCTCAGCGAAGGAATAACTGGATTCCCCGGTCGAGCCAATAGGTGCGAATGAATTGGCGCCTACAAAAACAGGGTCGTTTCTGGCACAGTCCCTTCGCTCGGGAATCGTGAGACAGAGTCTAAACTGGGTCTTCGGCAATATGGGCAATCGTGGAATGGATTCAAAGTCGTCTGCGCTGGGCGATGGCGGAGAGAGCTAGCGATGTGGCGATTACAGCATGGCGGGAAAGGAAAGCTTTCTCGAGTATTACGATTCCGTAACTAAATGACGCCTATGTATCCGGAGGTTATATTCAAAGGCGAGTTTTTATAGCAAGTGTATATATGATTAAGTATTTGATAAGAAAGGTTTTAGGTATCTTTGACAGGGCACAAAAAGGCAAGTGGCACGGGGGTTGCCTACATCACCTATAAGAGAAATTTACTGTACCCCTTGCAGGGGTGAATGAGTCTTAGGGAGATAGGGAGATCGGGCAATGTCATCGGGAGATAGATTGATTGCTATCGTCTTTAAGGCGCTGCTTCTTGCCGTAATTATAGGTCTTTTTGGGTCGTCGCAAGCGCTTGCATTGTGTCTGGACCAGGCATCGGTGACTCTTTCCTGGCAGCCAAACCCCGAGCCGGATATTTATGGGTACGAAATCTACAGGTCTAATTATGTGGACGGACCTTATTCCAAGGCTCACCAGGGGCTTATTGCGGGAACCAGCTGGACCGACTACAATGTGAGCGAGGGACCCTCCTATTACTATAAGCTTCGCGCGGTGGATTTATGCGGGAACGTGAGCGATTTCTCGGCGCCCTCCGAAGAGGTGGTCATTGACCTGACCAGCCCGACCGTTGGGGCCAGCCCCGCCGGTGGAACGTATCAGAGCAGCCAAACGGTTAGTCTGAGCGCCAGCGAATCGTGCAGTATTCATTACACTCTCGACGGCAGCACGCCAACCCTGCAATCTACGACATATACCTCTCCCATCACAATCAGCCAAACCACGACGCTCAAATATTTCGCCGTCGATTGCGCGGGCAATCAGAGCGCGATAATGACAAGCACGTATATCATCTCGACCGGAGTTGACGAGGTAATCATCACCGCCGGTCCGGCCGGCGAGCCAAACCCCGTCGCCTCGGGCGGAACGGTACAATGCGGCGTGACAGCCGAGGACACGTTCGGCCATACGCTCACCTATCAATGGAGCGCCAGCGGCGGAAGTTTCAATAACAGCACGGCGCAGAATCCGATATGGTATGCCCCTGCGAATACCTCGGGTTCAACGCAAGTATATGACATCAGCGTCATCATCACATGCTCAGAGGGCAAGTGGGCCGGCGGGTCCTTCGTGCAATCGGTTCGCTCTCTCGAAGACGAAGTGGTCATTACCGCCGGTCCGGCCGGCACGCCGAATCCTGTTGACTCGGGCGGAACGGTGCAATGCGGCGTGACAGCCGAGGACACGTTCGGCCATACACTCAGCTATCAATGGACCGCCAGCGGCGGAAGTTTCAATAACAGCACGGCGCAGAACCCGATATGGCACGCGCCCGTGAACACCTCGGACACGATTCAGAGCTATCAGATAAGCGTTGTTATTACGTGCTCGCAGGGCAAGTGGGCCGGCGGCTCTTATCAGCAGCAGGTGAGTCCGTTTGCGAACGAGCAGCCCGTCGCCGACGCGGGAGACGAGCAGATAGTCCGCGGGTCGGTCACGGTGAACCTGAACGGGTGCAACAGTTATGATCCGGACGGCGGCCCCTCGGACCTGACCTACCAGTGGCAACAAACGGACGGAGCGAATGCGGTGACTCTCATCGGGCCCAACACATGCAGCCCCAGATTCACTTCGCCAAACGCAAATGACACGCTGACGTTCCGGTTGACGGCGTATGATGGGATGGCAACGGACACCGACAGTGTGACGGTCCGGGTGGATGTGGACCCGCCGCAACTCATACCGGAAGAGTTGGGCCCCTATCCGAACCAGGGACTTGACGGAAACATCGGCGCTTCGGCGTTCAGTTGCATGCGCGCCAGATTAATCGACAATATCGGGATTGACACCTCGCAAGCGTGCGACACTCTCATCACCGCCTACGCCGTGGAAGAAAACGGCGGAGAGGAAGTGTTCGAGGAAATAACAGGCCGCATGGAATTTATCGAGGATGGCTCAACCCCCGGGCTGCTCTGGATGATGTTCGTGCCCGACTACGAAACGACATACACGTCGGGCTTGCCGGCGGGACTCGAAGTGGCTGTGGTGGTTAGGGCGTGCGACCTGGCCGGCAATTCGATGGATACGTACGGGTACCGGTTCATGGTCGAGGACCCCGCTCCCGAGCTGCCCGCCCAGAGTTACAGCGGAGACCCTCGTCCCGCACTGCCGGGCGACATTCTTTCGGTCACACTGCTCGAAGGCGACAGAACCGGAACGTGGATGGAATATTTGGACACCATTCCGGTAGACCTCTATTTCGGCTCTGAAGATGCAATACCGGAAAACGCCGCAAGCAATCCGACAAGCATCATGCTGAATCTTCAGCCGACGATGGTATTCTCGGACCCGGTCAAAATTTTCATCCCGCTGCCGGGCGAAAAAAATCTGACAAAATACAAAATTTTCCATTTCGAACCCACGGTTGGATGGAAAAAGGCCGCGGTGGGCGACGGCTGGCTGGAATATCGAGAGAACCACGAGACAGCCGACCCACCGATGATCGAATTGTGGTTGAAACACTTCACGGTATTGGGTCTCGAAGAGGAACCCACCGGCGATGGCGGCGGCGGGAGCGGCGGCAGCCTCAGTTGCTTCATTGCGACGGCCGCCTATGGCTCAGCGAATGCAGAGGATGTCGTAATATTGCGAGAATTCAGAGACCGCTACCTCTTGACAAACCTGCCGGGCAGACTCTTCGTGCGAGCATATTATCGCTGCAGTCCGCCGATGGCCGAGTTCATCTCCGGTCATCCGAATGCGCGTTCCGCGGTAAGGCTTGCGCTTTCGCCATTGGCGCGCGCCTGCAACTACGCGCTGGTTTCACCCGACCGGTCGCGACACATTGTCTGTATCGGTCTCCTGCTCGCAAGTGCGCTCTTCTTCGGAGTACTTTCAAGGAAAAGGGCGAAGAGACAAGGAGGCGAATCGGCCGGCCTTTTGTAACACTCGAACATATATAGTAAGCGAAGAGCGTTGTCTCGTCTGCGAGCCGCCATGAACAAAGATGAGACAACGCTATTTCTGTTCCCCCGCGCGACGGCTTTTTTATGAGCATCTGTCACGTCACGCCAAGGCGCTCGGGAGACTCTGAAGGTGTCCCGTAGTTGGTGAGGCGGGTTATTGGATGTGTCCCACGGTTCGGGATGCCCTGCTTTGGGGGCAGTCCGCCAACCTATCCCGCGAGTCCGCGGGATTTCGCTGCGCTCAACGCAAAAGACGGGGGATTCCGTAATTGGGTACAGCCACCAAAGCTTGCTGTTCGACAAGATGTACAATCGCGGGACAGATTCACAGCCCCCTTCGCCCGGCAATCGTGAGACAGACTCTATTGGGGGGAATACTATGCGGCATGGTGTTCTCCAATAACCGAATCCTGCTTCAAGGACAGCCCCTTTTGTTGCGCATCGTACTGCAATTCTCTATATTACGAAAGACGCGGAGTGAAAATTACGACAGGGATTCGTCGTTCTCACAGATAGTAGCGCACACGTGGAACGAGCGGTGTCTTCTTCGAGGAAGAGGTGGTTTCCGGCGGCCTATCGTTCTTTGAAGTTTACGTCAAGCAGACCGTACTTTTTCATTTTTTGATAGAGGGTGGTGCGGTTTATTTCGAGAAATTCAGCGGTTTTGTTGCGATTTCCCTTAAAATGGCGGAGGGTTTTCGAGATGGCGTTTTTCTCGACAGCTTCCACGGCAACGTGAAGCGGAACCAGGCTGTTGGAGTCGGCGGCGCGGTCGCCGTCTTGCAGGTAATCGGGGAGAAGATTGAACGTTATATACTCTTTATCGCAGAGAATGACGGCTCGTTCGATTGCGTTTTCCAGCTCTCGTATGTTGCCGGGCCATCCATGGGACAAGAGTCGCTTCATGACCTCGTCGCTTACGGATTTCACCCGTCGCCCGTTGAGCTTGTTATATTTTTCTATGAAGTGATTGAGGAGCAAGGGCAAATCGCTCAGCCGTTCTTTCAGGGGCGGGAGGTCGATTGAAACCACATTCAGCCGATAGAAGAGGTCCTGCCGGAATTCGCCGCGCGCGACGCATTGCGCAAGGTCCTGGTTGGCGGCGGCAATCACTCGGGCGTTGCTAAGAATCGTTTCGGTGCTTCCTACCCGTTCGAATTTCTTGTCCTGCAAAAATTGCAGCAGCTTCACCTGCAGGCGCAGGCTCAGTGTGTCGACTTCGTCGAGAAAGACGGTTCCGTTCTTCGCGCGTTCGAGTTTTCCTGTCTTATCGTTCAGCGCGCTCGTAAAAGACCCCTTCACATGCCCGAAAAGTTCGCTTTCCAATAGATTCTCGGAGAGCGCGCCGCAACTGATTTCGACGAGGGGGTGCTCTTTACGTCTCGAGTGGTAGTGGATTGCCCGAGCGATTGTCGACTTTCCGGTTCCGCTCGGACCATTTATCAGGATAGTCGCCTCGGTGTCGGCAACGACCGAGATCAATTCGAAAATTCTCTGCATTCTCTGGTCCGCGCCAATCAGGTTGTCGAATTCGAATTTCTCCGCAAGCTTCTTTTTAAGTTCCGCATTCTCGAGCCGCAGGTTTTTTTGCTCGAGTGCCCGCTCGATAGACAGCTTCACTTCTTCATCGTTAAGAGGTTTCGTAATATATTCATACGCTCCGAGCTTGATGCCGTTGACCGCATCCTCGATTGTGCCGTATGCAGTTATCAAGATGACGATGACATCCGGGTACTTTTCCATGACGGATTTCAAGAGGTCGAAGCCGCTCATTCCCGGCATGCTGACATCTGCGAGCATGACATCGAAAGGATGCGTCCCTAAGATGTTCAACGCCGTCTCACCGTTGGCGGCGGTTTCGACAGTGTACCCTTCCAGCGCCATGAACTCCTGCAAGGAGTACCTCGTGAGAGGGTCATCGTCCACAATGAGAACTCGACTATTTTTGGTTTGTTTTAGATTCATGGTTCAGACTTGTTGAGAAACAGGGAGCCTATTTTCTCCAACGGAAAACTCAACTGTATTCTCGTGCCCGCATTTTGTTCACTGTTCATCCGGACATCTCCATCATATTTTTCGACTATCTTCTTCACGATCGACAAACCCAGGCCGGTTCCGCACCCGTATTCTTTTGTGGTGAAGAACGCGTTGAACACCTGCGGGTGCAGGTGTTCGGGAATCCCGTGCCCGTTATCTTCCACGACAATGTGCAGGTTCTTCTCGTCAACTTGTGTCTCCACCTTTACTGTTCCGGTGTTGGGCGCGACCGCATCGAGCGAGTTCGACAAAAGATTGCTCACAGCCTGGTAGAAATCATTCGTGCTGACATTCGGGCTGAACGAATCTAAATTTAATTGAAAGCAGACATTCTTTCCCGGGTCCCTGTTCCGAGCCATCCTGACGGCGTGGTCTATTATCTTGTTTAAGAGTGTGAAATCGGCGTCCAGAGAACTGCTCTTCCGCGAAAATGCGAGCAGCGAGCCGACAAGTGAGGCTATGCGGCGCAAACCCTTCTGAGCTTCGGTCAGGTATTCCCGCGCCGGGTGGGCCTCATCGAGGCGCGCGAGAGAGAGATTGACCAAGCGTATCACGCCATCGAGGGGTCCGTTAACCTCATGCGTGATCGTTGAAGTCAGGCTGCCGATAAAAGACAATTTCTCCGCCTCGGTAAGGCGTTGCTGCAACTCGGCGCTCTTCGTATTGTCATCAATAATCAGAAGGCCGCGGGAAAGCGCGTCTTCGGACGAAAAAAAGGGAGCGAAGAACATATTGACAACGAAGCTTTCCTGCGCTCCTCCGGTTTTTACATTATTCAAGGAAAACGGCGCCCCTTCCTTCATCATTTCGTCAAGTTTCTGCTTCAGGACGGCACGCTCGATGCCGAGGGGCAGCTCCAACAAGCTTCTGCTCGCGGTTTCCGCCCACGTTCGCGCCCCCAACAGGCGCAAAAGTTGTTCGTCTTTGCTGCAATACGAGATTGTGAACCGCTCATCGAAAACCACGATACATTCAGAAAGGGAGCGCAAAATACATTCGTTGTAAATGCCGATTCTCTGCAATTCCCGCTCGATATTTTCGAGGCGCGCCTGGCCTGTTTCGGCCTGCTCCGCGAGTTCCCGCTCCGCGGCGCGAGCTCGGCTGTCGCTCATCCGTGTGAGAAGGTCTCCACATTCATCTAACAGGCCCTGGGTTTTCCTCAGGTCCCGTCTCGTAAACGAATTCCCATTCTCGCGCCCGGACAGATTCATCACTCCCAAGACCTCTGCGTTCATTATGAGAGGAAATGACATGAAGGATTCAATGTGATTAAAGCGCCTCCGCCGCGTGAGGTCCTTCTTCTTCGAGATATCGGATATCACCAGCGGTTCCTTGCTGGCGGCGACATAGCCGGAGACCCCTTCTCCGACTCCGAGAGTTTCCCCGATGTGCCGGTTCCGACGGGGACCAATCGCGTTGACCAGACGAAGCCTTCCACTGTCGATGTCGACGAGAAAAACAGAGCCGGCGAGAGCGCCCATTTCGGAGACAAAACGGCGCAGCAATTCCTCACACGCTTCATTCGCGTCAAAAGAGTTGCTGCTCGAGCCACCGGAGAAAGACGCCTTGTCTTTCTTTTTGGCTGAGGACTTCATGGGTTGGTTCCTCCGCGCTTTGAATATACACACAAACATTTGCCGAAGGCAAGCATGTTCGACCCATAACTATAATCCGGGATAAAAGATTTTTCAAGACCAGGTCGATTCGCAATGATGAACAGAGGCTTTGTCTATTTTATCTTGAGGCTAACCTCTATCGGAAAAGGCGCCAATACTTTTCCTTTTATCATAGCGAAAATCTATAAATTGCTTTTTTAAAAACCGCCCGTTTGCCCGCGTGCCACGGAGAGATACAATAATTGAAAGACGCAAGAATAAAATACGCCAGAAATTATATTATACTTCACCCTTCGTGTCAATACCATGGATTGCCGATACATGCGATTCCTCCGTGATTTAACTATAACAACCTTTTTCTATACTGCAAGAGATCCAGAAAAATTGTTGTTTCTTATCTATATTAAAGGCCGCTTGTTTTGATTTCCAAACACTTTCCCGTGTGAGATTTCGCCGGAAAAATCCGGAGTCAACACCCACAAGTGCTTTTAATACAACCATTTATAACATAAGACCAAACTCAAATAATTGGCGGCCCGCAATTTGCAAAGCGGGAAGGGGAGGACATGTGTATTTTTGCTGATGAACTCAGGCGACCAATGCAGGGCCTCGAGATACGTGACCGCTCAAGAAAGGCGCAAGAGCATGCGGGCGAGGGCCAATTTGTTTTTGGCTTTCAAACGCCTTTCAAGAGAGGGAAAAGAATCGTTGCCGGAGATGGGATATACGCGTGATATTTCGCGATCCGGCATGTACTTTTACACCTCCCAAAAACCAAAAGAAGGAGAGAAAGCGGTTTTCGTGGTATACACCGGTCGGGAGTGGACAGAGCCGGGCGTTCCTCCCCGACTCGAAGGTAAGGGCAAAGTTTTGAGAGTGGAGCGCCCCCGGAAGGAGCTTCCCCCCGCTCAGTTCTACGGAATCGCCGTTCAATTCGAAGAAGAATTAGCCCTGTCCCTTTAGAAGTTGCAGCAAGGAATTAAGGAACGAAATGAAGACGGTCAAGCAAATAAGTGTCGGTGTGGGTCTGTTCATAGTGGCGGGCACTCCCTCGTATTTGATTGTCGATGCGCTCGAGCTCGCAGAAGGGAATTATGACCTGCTCCGTTATCTTTCTCTCTCGTTGTTCGCTATAGCTGTGGCGGGCGTGACCCTCCGCCTTGTAACCGCAAAGGGAGGGGCGTATGTGCGAATGAAACCGCTGTGGGAGAGGCTCGTTGCGCTCCTGGCGCTCATCTTTTCGCTTCCCCTGCTCCTTGCAACCATGCTTCTCATCAAGCTTGACTCGCGCGGTCCGGCAATATATCGGCAGGGGCGAATCGGCAGAAACAGGAGACGGGCGCCCCGACGCTCGGGGGAAGAAACCACCGCCTCCGAAGAGCGGAGAAATGGCGACCGTCGCCAGCGTGACCTCGGGGGAAGGCCTTTCACGATTTACAAGCTCCGCTCGATGGTCGTCGACGCCGAAAAGGAGACGGGGGCCGCCTGGTCGACGGGAGATAACGATCCACGGGTGACAAGGGTCGGCCACATCATCCGAAAAACACATATCGATGAGTTGCCTCAACTCCTTAATGTGGTCAGGGGAGACATGAGTCTTGTCGGACCCCGTCCGGAGAGACCCGATTTCATAGAGGAACTGAGCAGACATGTCGAAAATTATCATGACCGTCTGCTTGTGCCCGGCGGTATCACGGGATTTGCTCAGGTGAGACAGAAAAGCGACGAGTCGCTCGATGATGTCAAAAAGAAGCTGCAATACGACAGAGAATATATAAGCAAGGCATCCTTCCTTTTAGACCTCAAAGTCATTCTCGAAACGGTTGCGCTCATCTTTACCCTCGCCAGAGAAGCGTTCAGGGGAAGACCCGCAGAAGAAGCGGCGCCAAGAACGCCGGAGACATTGCTTCTCGATGATTCACGGGCGAATAGATAGAATCGACTGTGACTTCCCCTCCTCATTCAGTCCATCCGCGGGTTCCAGGAATCGCCCCAAACCTTCTCGATATCGGGACCGAATATTTGTTTGATTATCCAACCATCTTTTTCCGGCTTGTTCATTTAAATAAACAATTGTGGCTGCCTTGCCATGAGGTCCGTTTCGACATTGGAGCTGCATTATAAACGTATGTCTTTTAATAGCAACTAGTTACAGATATTCAGCAACCCTTTCGAAATAATATCTTACGCGGCACGGAAGTTGCTCTGCTCTTCAGATACCGAATCATAATATCATCGTGTAGTTACGAAGACGGAGAAAATTATATGTGGAAGTGGACAGTTTTACTTTGTGCAGTGGCTGTGGGGATTGCATTTTTCTCAACCCCGGTTCTCGCTACGCCGGATTTGCAGTTATTCATCTCTGAAGAGGACGGTGGGTGGTATGATACGGGGACGGAAACGTGGGTGACCTCGTCGGACGATTTCACGCTCCAGGCGATTGTAGATGACGAAGACTGCTTCAACGGCCAGGAAACCGTGGAGCTTACGCTCTGCATTGCATTATCCGATGACCTGTACACGCTCGATGGAGACGGAAACGTTGTTTTCAACGAGGGGACCTCGATAACGGTTGACGGCGTAGTATTGACAGAGGAAGATTTTGTTTATGGCCTGCCGCCCATCTCGGAGGTGAACGAAGACGGTGGCGGCGGTGATATGCCCCCGCATGATATCTACCCGACAGCGTTTACCGAAATCACAATCACCATCGACGATCCGGGCGCCTACGATTTCATGATTGAAGACGCGTCGGCGGGGATACATTTCGACCTCTACACCCTCGACGAAAACGAAGAGATCGACTGCTTCGCGCCGTTCTCGCACGACGCCGCAACCGTCCCGCCGGTGCCGGAGCCTTCGACTGTGGCCCTGTTAGCCAGCGGACTGCTTGTGGCGCCGATCGCGCGGTATTGGAAGAAAAGGCGAACCCGCCCGCAGCTATGACGGTTTGAACCGATCGCCTTCCTGCAGTTGATGTTTTTTTGATTGCCAAACAAAGGGAGGCCGGAATCAACGTTTTGTAATATTCCCGTTTTCTTTCTTCCGGCCTCCACTTCTTACAAGCTTCCTCATAACCTCTGTGGACGGTTAGCAAAGCCATTTCACATTATCTCCCGCGAACCTTTCTCCGCCGTCTTGACACTCCCCGATGAACCCATGTCGCATGGTTCGGCGATTGTCAACGCAGACAGGCTGGTCATCGGAGTCTCGATGCTGTATACTGGACAAAGAAAATCTGGCCGTTCACCACAGGCAACAAATCGGAAGTGGCGGCAATCGTTCGGAAATCGCGCTGAAAGGAGCCCGTCCGAAGACTTTCCCTCTTCCGCGCCATACAGTGTGAAACTATGAAAACCCCGTTTCGCCCAAACATCTCTGCATCCCTCGCTTTCGTTCTCTTGGCTCTCCTTGTGTGTTCCTGTTCCGGTGGGTCCGGCGGTTCCGCCGATGCCGGTGACGGTCAACCGCGGAACGAGGAGGCAAGCATTCCGGAAGTCGTGCCGTATCTCGACACGAAACCATCGGAAGTTGACGGAGGGGGAAGCGCCGTTCTGCGGCCTTCGAACCCTTTGCCCGTGGGAACGCGCGCGAACTTCGAAATCGTTTTCACGGTCGGAGAACACGGTATTGCCCCCGGCGGCTTCGTGATGCTGCAAGTCTCTCCGTGGTGGGGATGGACTCCGCCGCAGACTCTCGACACGCAACGCCCGGGTTTCACAACGGTCACGACATCGGCGCCCAAACCGTCGCTCGAAGTCCGAACGCTCCAAATGAATCGGATACTGGTGTTCTCGAAATCCGAAGCGTTTGCGCCCGGTGAGCAGGTCACCTTCCGCTACGGGAACAACCCGCAGGTTGACAAATTCGCCGAGGAGGAGGAACTGTTCCAACTATTCGTCGATGCGGACGGTGACGGCCATTCCGCCTGCATCGAGAATCCGCCCACCATTCAAACGCTTGCCAGGGAGGCCATACGGCTGAACGTCTCCGCCCCCTCCCAGGTCACGGTCGGAGAAACCATACGGGTGTCGGTCGCTCCGCTCGATGCGCTCGGAAACTGGAGTTGGCTTCCTGGCGGAGAGTACAGGCTCGCGGTAATTCACGGGGAGCAGACAGTCGAAGCGGCGTCTGTGACGGTGGATGAAGGGAGAAAGAAGATCTCCTTTTCTCACACACTTGATGATGAAGGGATATACTTTTTTTCGGTCCAAGGTCCCGGGCTTGAGGGGAGGAGCAATGTCACCCTATGCCAGCAGGACGCGCCGCGTTTGAACCTTTATTTCGGCGATATCCATGGCCACTCGCGCATGTCCGACGGTTCCGGCACTCCCGAGGATTATTATCGCTACGCCCGCGATGTCTCGCGCCTCGATATCGCCGCGTTGACCGACCACGCCGACTACGGGACCATCCCGATCAAGGGCGAAGCGTGGGCGCGCATCAAGCAGGCCGCCAACGACGCATATGACCCGGGAGCTTTTGTCACGTATGTGGCGTTCGAGTGGACGAGCTGGGTTTACGGGCATCGAAACGTGTATTACCGGGACGGCTCCGGACCCGTTTTTCGGTCAATCGATCCCGAGAGCGACACGCCGCAAGAGATCTGGAACCTTATCCGGCCTTATGAAGCGATGACTGTCGCGCATCATGTCGGCGGGGGGCCGATTGCGACCGACTGGAGTATCGCCCCCGGAGACAGGGAATGGCTGGTCGAAATATGTTCCATCCACGGTTCGTCCGAATATTACGGCGGCGAGGCCGCAATATACAATCCCCAAGAGGGCGCCTTCGTGAGAGACACCCTCGCGAAAGGCTATAAGCTTGGAATCATCGCGTCCGGCGACACTCACGACGGCCATCCCGGTCAGCGCAGCGCGGGTTCCATTGTGAACGGCACGGTCGCCGTCTACAGCGCCGAGCTCACGCGCGAGGCGATATGGGAAGCCTTCCGGAGAAGACACGTCTACGGAACCAGCGGGCCGAAAATTATCCTCAACTTCAGGGTAGCCGATTCTCCCATGGGGTCGGAGGTTGCTTGGAAGGCTTCGCAGGGACCGTTATCCATTGCGGTTCGCGCCATCGGCTGTGACGATATCGCCGCCATCCAGATTATCCGCAACGGCGAAGTCGTGTTCGCTCAGCCCGGCGACGGAGTGTTCGTCCAGTTCCTCCTCGGAGACCCCGGCCCTCCTTCCGGCAGATCGTGGTACTACGCCCGCATCCTTCAGGACGACGGCAACATGGCCTGGTCGAGCCCCGTCTGGGTGACGGTCGAATAGGTCCGCCTGCGCGTCTGCTGCGAAAAAGCCGCCCGGCGATTTGGTCTCATTCCGAAACGAGCCTCCCAAACGCGAGTTATTGGGGGACACCATGCGGCATGGTGTCCCCAATAACCCACGGCGGGATACATTAAGGACTATGAAATTGTCCAATAATTACATTTTCCGCCGAAACGCGGGCACAGAGGCTGTGAATGTGTCCGATATTACCAAGCGAAACGGACTGTGCCCAATTCCGGAATGCCCCCGTCTTTTGCTTTGAGCGCAGCGAAATCCCGCGGACTCGCGGGATAGATTGGCGGACTGTGAATCTGTTTCGCGATCGCCCGGCGAAGGGGACTGTCCCAGATTTACGGGCCGAGCTTGTCGAGGCCGTAGAATCGGGACTGTCCCCGAAGCGAACAACCCTCAGAATCAATCGTGGGACACACTCACCGAGCGCAAAGGCGCACGAGCGCGCGCTCACAGTGCGTGGGCGATTTCCTCGATTGCGTCGGGATTCTCCACCGATGCGATGTCCCCGACTTCCTGGCCCAGCCATTTCTTTCGTATCACGCCCCGAAGTATCTTGGCGGACCGGGTCTTGGGCAGCGCTTTCACGAAGCGCAAATCCTCGGGCCGCAGTGTCTTACCCATTACCTTCACAACATGTTCCTTCAATTCGGCGCGCAGTTCTTCGCTCGGCTGATAGGACGAATGCAGGACAACAAAACAAACAACATTTTCGCCCTTTATCTCATGGGGGACACCGATTGCCGCCGCCTCCGAAACCGCCGGATGCTCGATCAGCGCCGCCTCGATCTCAGCCGGGCCGGTGCGCCTGCCCGACACCTTGATGGTGTCGTCTGCTCGCCCATGAAGGAACCAGAACCCGTCTTCGTCCACATGCGCCCAGTCGCCGTGGTACCAGACGTCGGAATAGGTCGAGAAATAAGTTGCGATATACCGGTCGGGGTCCTTCAGGAAGCCTTTCGTCATCGAGGGCGCCGGCTGCTTGCATACGAGGTGGCCGATTCCTCCGCGGATGGGGTTGCCGTCGTCGTCATACACGTCGATGTCCATCGCGAGTCCCGGCCCGCGCAAGGTGCACGGTTTCAGCGCCGTAATCGGGAGCGGCGAAAGCAGACAGCCGACGATCTCGGTGCCGCCCGAGATGTTGATTATCGGGCACCGTTTGCCGCCGACATGCTCGAAAAACCACTGGTACGACTCGGGGTCCCACGGCTCGCCCGTCGAGCCGAGGATTCTCAGTTTCGAGAGGTCGTGTTTTTTCACCCATTCCACGCCCGACCGCATGAGCAGGCGTATCGCCGTCGGCGAGATTCCGAGTATTGTGACGCCGTGCCGCTCGCACATATCCCAGAGGCGGTCGGGTTGCGGGTAGTCGGGCGCTCCCTCGAAAATCACGTATGTGCCGCCGAAGTTCTGAACCCCGATTATCTCCCACGGCCCCATCATCCAGCCGATATCGGTCACCCAGAAGAATGTGTCCTCCTCTTTCACATCGAAATAGTAACCCAGTTCTTTCGTCATCTGGGCCATGCAGCCGGCGTGCGTGTGGACCGTTCCCTTCGGTTTTCCCGTCGTGCCCGACGTATAGATAATCATCGAGTTATGCTCGGCGTCGAGCTTTTCCGTCTCGCATCGTATCGACTGCTTTGGCACGAGGTCATGCCACCAGATGTCGCGGCCCTCGGTCCACGAGACATCGATACCCGTCCGCCGCAGCGTGATCACATTCTTGACGGTCGGCGCCATTTCCACGGCCTTGTCGGCCTCTTTCTTTATCTCCACACGCTTTCCCCTTCGGGAAGAGCCGTCGGCGGTAAAAAGAAGCTTGGCCTCCGCATCGGCGAGCCTGGTGGCGAGCGCCGTCGCGCCGAAACCGGAGAATACCGGAATCGCCACTGCGCCGAGTTTCAGGCAGGCCATCAGTACGGTAACGATCTCCGGAACCATCGGCATGTAGATGCCAACCGTATCGCCCTTCCGTATTCCAAGGCTTTTCAGAGCGTTCGCAAGCTGGTTGACCTCGTTGTGCAACTGCCAGTAGGAAACGTTGCGAACCGCGCCGTCGTCACCCTCCCAGATAACGGCCAGCTTGTTTCTCCGCCAGCTCAGCGCGTGACGGTCCAGACAGTTGTGAACGATATTCAACTTGCCGCCGATAAACCACTTGGCCCACGGGAATCCCTGTGAAGCATCCAGTGTCTTCGTGTAGGGTTCGTACCACTCCACGTTCAGGTCTTTCAGGGCGGCATCCCAAAACCATTCGATATTTTCAATCGACCTCTTGATAAGTTCATCATATGTTTTTACCTTGTGCTTGCGCATGAACCGTTTGATGTTGCTCTTTGTTTTGTATTCGCCGGTCGGCTTCCAGATGACGTTCTTCATTGATGGCTCCCCTGTGTTTTCCCGCAATTCCCCAGAACGCCGACATTATACCACAGTTTTTTTCGGCTCTTGTTCATGCGGACGAACCGGTGTTTTGTCAAGTGAAAATTTCCAAATGGAGAGAAAATTCATGAAGCGCGGGGCCTGCACAATCACAAGCTCAATGGGGGTTTGGCGCTAAACGGTCAAGGTTCAAAATCTCAGTGAGAGACCGGACTCCCCGGTCAGACCGGGAAATGACACGGGAAAAGCCGTGTGAACATGACCCGAGTCTTGCTCAAAGGGGTCGTGGTCTCCCAAAATCTGCGAGTAAGAAATTCTTTTGCCCGAGATTCCCATTTTCCCTGCGCGCACACTCGAGAGGGTTGAACCTGCAAACGCGCAGTGGCAGATCGAGAAAGGCCGGGAACAATCATTCTCTGAACGAGATAACGACCTTGATCTCCTCATCGGCCTGTTGAAGCCGTTGGAACATCGCCGGCGCGTCTTTCACCGGAATGGTGCTCGTGACCATGCGGCGGGCGGACACCGTATCCGTCCTCAACATCTCTATCGCGTCGACGATGTCGGAATCGACGTAGCCGAATCCGGTCTGGATGTCGATTTCTTTCAAAATCCAGAACAGGGGTATGACTGTCACGGGCTGCATGAAGATGCCGAAAAGGACTACCTGCCCGCCCCTCTTGACATAGGTTGTCGCCTCCTGCAGGGTGGACTCTTTGCCTGCGCAATCGAAGACAATGTCGGGTCCGATCTCGGAATGTTTCTTTAGCTCGGAAAGCACGTCGGAGGACGTCGGGTCCAGCGTCGCATCGGCCCCAAAAGCCATCGCCATGTCTCTGCGACGCGGCGAGGGGTCGGAGACGACCACGCTTGAGGCGCCCGCCCGTTTCGCCGCCCGTATAACAAAAAGCCCGATGGGTCCGGCTCCCAGTATCATCACGATACCGTTCCGCCCGGAGCGGGCGAGTTTCCACGCATGGAGCGAGTTCGCGAGCGGGTTCCACAGAACCGCGTCCTCCGACTCCAGGTCATCCGGCAGCCGCATCAACATTTGCGGGGTGGCCACCATATACTCGGCATATCCGCCACCCATTTCGCCCGCCTTTTCGTCGCAGAGATGGGGCTGACCCATTCTGCAGTATGCGCACTTCTCGCAAATGCGCCGCGTCTTCACGAGCACGCGGTCATGAACGTTCCAGCCTTCGACGCCCGTTCCCGCCTCGGCGATTTCGCCGACGAGTTCATGGCCGAGAATGCTGCCCGGCGTGGCCATTCCGTACTTGACCATGCTTATGTCGGAGCCGCATATCCCGCTGAGCTCCGACCGGATGAGTAATTGTCCGGCCTGCGGGACGGGCGTCGGCGCCTCCTCCACTTCGAGTCTGTTTTGGTCTTTGTACACAAGAGCTTTCATTTCTCATATTCCCGTTCCGTTCCTAACTGCCCTAGCACGACACGATTTTGCTACTATTTATCAGAATCCGCATCCTTCGGTCAAGCAGGGCGAGTGAATTTGGCGCAACGAAACAATGGCGATTCGTGTGGTTGATTGATATGATATAATGATAAATCAGCCCGGCAGGAAATGAAAGGGGGGGCCATATGAATGTGTACATGTGCAAAATCTGCGAAGACCCGTACGTGGGAAACACAAAACCGTCGAACTGTCCCCATTGCGGGGCGCCGGCCAAATTCATTATTCTCGCCGAAAACTGGGAGGAGCAAACAGTTCCCGAACTGAGCGACGTCTCAAGAAAGAACCTGGAAGCGTCGCTGAAGCTGGAAGTCGATAACGCTCAGTTCTACCGTTGCGCGATGAACGCGGCCCGTGACCCGATGGCCCATGCGATGTTCAAGGCGCTCGAAAGAATCGAGCGCGAGCATGCGTCGACTGTCTGCAAGCTGCTCGGCCGGCCGAAAATCGAAGTCGAAGACAATCCGGCGGTTTGCTCCGCAACAACCCACGAGGAACACCTCGAGGAAGCCCTGAAACGAGAGGAAAAGGCGGTACGATTCTATACGGCGGCCGCCGAGTCGGCCACGGAGAAGCGAGTAAAAGAATTTTTTGAAGCGCTCGTGGAGGTGGAAAACGACCATATCAGCCTTTCGAATCTGAAACTGGGGCTTGCATGAAGCAGCCGCTCCCTGCGAGATTATCGGGTAATTCGATTTTCGGACGTTTTTACTGCGGCCAGTTACTATGCTACACATGACGATTCAAAGTGTGCGAATGAATTAGCGCCCAAAGAGAACATTTCCGCTTTCCCTGCACGTGTGAAGTTAAGCGCACGAATTGTTGGACACTTTCACAGCCCCCGCCACAAGCAACTATCGGGCGCGGGACGAGTTTTTGAATTTCCGCCGTGATTTTCATGCCGCTTTGAGCATTAGGTCTGGTGGGAAAAAGGGTTGTTGGGGGCGCACAATGCGGCATGTTGTCCGCCACTAAGCTGTGGTTGCGGTTGCGCCGAACCTTGAACTCCTGTTGCGAGCAGGTCCGCTGGGAGCAAGCGGGGGGTCTTTGGAAAATCGGCTCCGATAATGAACGCGCTCCATGTTTTTGCCCTTCACACGGTTCCCGCGCCGGATGCTTTTCTCCTTTCCGTATGCGTGTCGTATCGCGACGGGAATGTTCGTTCTTCGGATTCGCCCGCGACACTGTGATTTCATCATTCGTCGGTCCTTTCAGCACGCCCCCGGATTTCATCCGGAGGTTCGACGCCATTGACCGTCGAAACTTTCCCGAAAGAGACGGAATAAACGTAAAAGCAAGCAATTGCATATGTTATATATAAAAGCTCTACCTTGTATAGTATGGGGATATACAGTATCAGGAAGGATTGCCAAAGGAGAAACACGGCTCCGAATTGCGCCCGCGACGCGCGCAGACACCACAGGGCCAAGAGCATGGTGGGTAACACATCATAAATGCCAACGACATAATATTTCCCTAAAATTATTTGGAAAAACGAGGTAATCGTAATCAGGGCAAAGTATTTCTCGGACCCCAGGTCAAATTTTTTCCGAACAGCCGCCAAGCTTATCCCGATACAGGCCAAAAGGAGGAAGCCGTTCGCATAATTCGCGGCAAACGTAAGCAGCTTCTGTTCAGACCCCGCAAATAACGCAATCAGCCGACAGAGGTACCAAACGGGGCTGCGGCCCATTATCTTGACCATGTGAAGAGTCTGAAAAATCCCGCCGTAAATATTATATGGTCCGCTGCCTATTATGAAAGGCAGAAAAACCGCCAGGATGGTTGCGCCGAAGCATGACAGCCATATGGCCAGCCCCTTGAGATTTTTGTCCCTCGCGGCGTTAGCCGTCAACACGATAACAGTGGGGAGCAAAACGAGGATAGCGGTCTGTTTTGTGCAGGCGGCAAGCGCGAAAAAAATTGCGGACAGCGCATGGCCGCGGCGCGCGGCGAGCATTCCAAGCAAGAGAAAAAACGCCATTACACCTTCGAATTTGCCATTGACCACCCCCTCGTGAAACAGAAGACCACCAAACACCAAAATGCTCGCCACGAGAACAGAGTCCCGCGGATTGCCTTTGGTGGGATATCCCTCACCCAATAAAACAATCAAAAATACGGCTGCGCCTGAAAGAATAATGAAGGGAATCGGAGAAAAGCTAAAAATAATTTCCTTTGAGCTGAATCCGAACTTCTTGGCGGTCAGATAAACCGGCGCAATGAGATAGCCGGTGAGGGGAGGGTATACCAGGCCGCCCGTCGATGTCAGCTGAATTCCGCGCCATTGCTTTTTATAGGCGTCAAATTTCCCGTTTATTACGGACCGCGCGATTTCGGCATTTATATTCAGGTCGTAGCTTGGGAAACCGACTCCCTGGTGTATACTTTCAAAAGAATCGCCATAGCCCAGGATTCGATAAACAAGGCCCATGATCACGAAAGCCAGCACCACTATTAATATGACAGCTCTGTGATCCCCGGTCTTTTTCATTCGTGACAGTCTGCAAAAATGAGGTCCCGGGCGGACCAAAAGATTTTCCGTTCAGAAGAAAGAGAGCGAAGGTCTCCGATCCCTGTCGGCTGAGGTCGCGGTTGTCCGAATATTGGATGCGCCACTCGTTTTGCCCGGACCCAAACGGCGCGGAACTGGTTCGCACACACATTGCGGCTGAATGATTTTCCCAAGGACACGGCAACTGATTTGGCAGACGCAAAAATCGCTCAGATCAACACTGCTCCGTGTCGCATTCGCTATCTTGCCTCCTCGGCGAAATCAGTCCGACTCTTCAAAAACACCGTTATGCCGCAGCCGTGATGGAGACTATCACAACGATTATTTCTTGTCAATTTCTCCCGGAACACGGTTTTCTTCACCTCAATCAGCGTACTGGATTGGCCTGAGTTCGCAAGGCGCGCCTTCCATACCGGCGGGGAGAGTGTATGCGAGAACTCCCGTGCCGGTTGATAAACAACCGGTTCAGGCAGTGGTTTTCCGGAATCTCCTTGCGGCCAGCGACAATACGGACACGCCCATAACGGCGAGCGCGAGGAACTGGGGCCAGAGGATACCCGGCCCCACGCCCTTCAGGAAGATTCCGCGGATGATGACGAGGAAATAGCGGAGCGGGTTCAGGAAGGTCAGCCACTGAATGGCCACGGGCATATTGGCAATCGGAAACATGAACCCCGAAAGCAGGACCGCCGGGAAGTAAAAGAAGAATGTGCTCATCATGGCCTGCTGCTGCGTTTCGCTCACGGTGGAAATGAGAAGCCCCACGCCGAGGGTCGTCATCAAATAGAGAGCCGTTGCGACAAAGAGCAGCAGCAGGTTTCCGCGAATCGGGATGTCGAACCAGAAAACTCCGATAAGCGTGATAAGAATAACATCGGCGAACCCGATGAGCGCAAACGGAACCGTCTTGCCCAGGATGAATTCGCCCGATGTTATCGGAGTGACCATGATTTGTTCCATTGTTCCGATTTCCTTCTCTCGGACAACGGCCATGCTGGTCAGCATCAGCGTGATCAGCATCACGATGATGGCAATGACGCCGGGGACATAGAAATTGCGGCTTTCGAGGTTCTCGTTGAACCAGGCGCGTGTTTCGAGACTGACCCGGCCCGGCTCTTGCGCTCCTCCTTTCAGTCGGCTAAAGCGCGCAGACAGGATATCCTGTGAAAGCCGCCCCGTAATTTTAGCGCTGTAATCGAGCACAATCCCCGCCGTGTTCGAGTCGGACCCGTCCACGATGAGCTGGAGCCGGGCTGTTCGTCCGGCTCGGAGCTCGTCCTCGAAACCCTTATTCATTCGAATGACGGCTCCGACCTTTCCCCGGTCAACGAGCTCGCGGGCCCGGTCTTCCTGAATGACATATTCGACGACATCGAAATATCCGGATTCGACAAACCGCGCGACGAGTTCGCGACTGGCGACACTGTTGTCGAGGTCATAGACCGCAGTGGCCACATGTTTGACATCAGTGGTGACGGCGTATCCGAACACGAGAACCTGGATGATGGGCATCATGAAGATGACACCCTTCATCTTCGGGTCGCGGAAGACCTGGATGAATTCCTTTATCAGCATATGTTTGATGCGTTCGAACATGCTCACACCAGCTTTTTCTTGAATTTAACGTTCGCCAGAATCACCATCAGGACCCCGAACACTGTCAAAAGGGCCGCCTCAACCGCCAGAATCTCGAGACCGACTCCCTTCAGGTAAATGCCCTTGAGCAGTGTCACGAAGTATCGCGCGGGTATCAGGAGAGTGAGAAGCTGAATCGGCTTTGGCATATTGCCGATGGCATACATGAAGCCCGAGAGCAAGAACGACGGCAGGAAGGTGAGCACCATCGCCAGTTGGCTGGCGAGCAACTGGCTTTTCGTCATAATGCTGATGACCATGCCCAGTGAGAGCGCGCCAGCCAGAAATATTGCGGCCATTGCGAAAAGCAATGCCGCGCTTCCCCGTAGCGGAACCCGAAAGAGGAACTCGCCCATGAGGACCGCCAGAAGCACGTCAAGCATGCCGATGGCGAAATAGGGGAGCAGTTTTCCGAGAATCAACTCGCGCCCTTTGACCGGCGTGGAGATCAGTTGCTCCATCGTGCCGCGCTCCCATTCGCGCGCCACCGTGAGCGACGTCAGCAGCGCCGCGATCACCATCATGATAACTGCGATGAGCCCGGGGATAATGTAATTTTTCGATTCCATGTCGGCGTTGAACCATGCCCGCGGACGAAAGTCGATGGGCGCGTGCAACATCCGGCCGCCGACCCGTTGAATTCCGCGAAGGGCGACTTGCTCGGAATAGGCGCGCGCAACCGCATCGGCGTAACCGATTGCGATGGTGGCGGTGTTGGAATCGCTTCCATCGACAATAACCTGGACGGAGGCAACCCGTCCCGAGTCGACACGCCGCGCGAAATCGGTCGGAATTACCAGCGCCATGAGCGCTCTACTCGAATCAATGGCTCGCTCCAGCTCCGGATAGCTACGAGCATATCCGGCAATGGAAAAGTAACGCGACGCCTCGAATCCGCTGACGAATTCCCGGCTTGCGCGGGAGCGGCTCTGGTCCCAGATGATTGCCGGCACGTTATCGACGTCCAGCGTGAGAGCATAGCCGAACAGGACCAGAAGAAGCATCGGGATTGCGATGGCCATGCCGAGGCTTCTGGGGTCGCGGACGATGTGAATGAATTCTTTGCGGGCAACCGCCCATACTCGGCGCAGCTTCATCGCTTCACCTCCTGCTGGGGTTGCTCGGCTCGGTCGCGGGCCTCGATCAGCGAGACGAACACGTCTTCGAGAGACGGCCTGATTCGTTCGACCCTCGTGATCGTGTATTCGAGGCTTCGCAACAGTTGTTCGACCTCCTCCGCCGCCTTGTCGCTTTCCTGCGTCACGATATGCAGTCCTCTCCCGAACAGCGCAACCTCCTTGACGCTTTCGAGCTTCTCGAGTTCCGCCATTGCGTCCTGAGGGCGTTCACACAGCACCTCCAGAATCTCATCCTGCATGAGCTCGTTTTTGAGTTGCTCGGGAGAGCCCAAAGCGATTAACTCTCCTCGGTAGATAAGACCCATTCGGTCACAATACTCGGCTTCATCCATATAGTGGGTGGTCACGAACACGGTGACTCCCTTCCCCGAAAGCTCATAGATCAAATCCCAGAACTGGCGGCGCCTGATCGGGTCAACGCCGGACGTGGGCTCATCCAGAAATATGATCGGGGGCTCGTGCAGGACAGCACACCCGAGCGCAAGCCTTTGTTTCCAGCCCCCCGAAAGAACCGAAGTCCGCGAGTGGCGACGCTCCTTGAGACCGGCCATCTCGATGACCCACTCTTTGCGCTCCCGCTTCCTGGCGGGGTCGATGCGATAGATGCCGCTGTAGAAATCTATGTTTTCCTCGACCGTCAGGTCTTCATAGAGCGAAAACTTCTGGCTCATATACCCGATATGAGCCTTGATTTTCTCGGTCTCCGTCAGAATGTCGAATCCGCCAACCGCACCCGCGCCCGCGCTCGGCGACAGAATTCCGCAAAGCATCCTGATGGTCGTCGACTTTCCCGCTCCGTTCGGTCCCAAGAAACCAAAAATCTCTCCCTTCGAGACCTCGAAACTTACCTTGTTCACCGCCACGAAGTTGCCGAACCGCTTTTCCAGGCCTTGGACAGTGACCGCTTTTTCGTAATCATTACCGCTCATCCTCGTCACCATCTCTCTCTTCAGCGAGCACAGACACAAACACGTCTTCGAGCGAGGCCTCGATTCGCCGAATCCCGAGCACATCGAAGCCCTCCGCCAGGAGAATGGAGCGCGACTGTTCCGCAATCTCGTCGGGCTTCCGCGTGACAATGTGGACACGGTCGCCGAAGAGTCCGACGGATTCCCGGTGGAGACGCTTGCGCAAAAGCGCCGTCGCCCTGCGAGGGTCGGAGGAGCGCACCTCGAGAATGACCCCCTCCATCAGTTTCTTAACCTCGTCGGGAGTGTCGCATGCGAGCAGTTTTCCTTTGTGGATGAGACCCACCCGATTACAGCGTTCCGCCTCATCGAGATATGCGGTGGAAACAAATATGGTCACTTTCTCTCGCACGAGATGGTACAAGATACGCCAGAAATCCCTCCTGGATACGGGGTCGACGCCGTTGGTCGGCTCGTCGAGGAAAAGCACCCTGGGCGTGTGTATGAGTGCGCAGGCAAGCCCGAGCTTTTGCTTCATGCCGCCCGAGAGATTGCCTGCCAGGCGCTTTTTGAACGGAGTCAGATTGCTGAATGACAAAAGCTCATCGATCTTTTCTTCGCGGCCGCGCCGGGGAACACCATAGATGTCCGCATAGAAATCGATGTTTTCTCTTACGCTGAGGTCGGGATACAGGCCGAATTTCTGGCTCATGTAGCCGATTTTCTCCTTGATCGCCTCGGCCTGTTTCACAATATGGTGGCCGGCGACCCATGCCTCCCCCGAGGTGGGTTCCATGATGGCGGTCAGCATCCGCATCGTAGTGGTTTTACCCGCGCCGTCGGGTCCGACAAGTCCGAAAATCTCGCCTTCGGCGACCTCGATTGTCAGGCCGTCAACGGCCCCCACGACTCCGAATGATTTGACCAGGGATTCGGTCCGGATAGCCTCCATCACACATCCCCCTCATTCAGGATGATTTCGGCGTCTGCGGGCATTCCGGGCTTCAGCTCCATGTCGGGATTCGGAACCTCTATTTTCACCCGATATACCAGCTTCACTCGTTCCTTTTCGGTCTGAACGTTCTTCGGTGTGAATTCGGCCTCCGACGCGATGAAGGACACGTGTCCTTCATAAACCTTTCCGGAAAAGGTATCCGTGGTCAAGCGCACGGGCTGACCCACTTTTACCCGTCCGAGGTCTGTTTCGCTGATGTATGCGCGCAGCCATACGTTCTCCAGGTCTCCCACAGTGACCACCGGCGTTCCGGAGGCGACATATTCGCCCGCCTCTATGTTTTCGGAAAGCACTATCCCGGAGATGGGCGAGAAAAGGGTCGCGTAGCCCAGACGGGTTTCAGCGAGCCCAAAAGCCTCTTTTGCCTGCTCGAGCCTGGCGCGCGCTTGCTCGATGGTCTCCTCGCGGGGGCCTTTCTTTACAAGAGCATACTGCTCCTGCGCCTCCTTCAGCGCTGCGCGGGCCTGCTCTATTTCTTCTTTTCTGGGGCCTTCTTTGACAAGGTCAAGGCGCTCGCTGCTCTCCTGCAGCCGGGCCGTCGCCGTCTCATACGAAGCGAGAACAAGGTCATATTGCTGAGCGGCGATGATGCCGTTTTCGTACAGATATGCCTGTCGCTCGAACTCCATCTTGAGACGATTCGCCTCGGCCACTGCCTGATGGACTGTCGCCTGCGCGGCGGCGACCTCTTGCGGTCTCGACCCTGCCAGCAGCTCTTCAAGGCGAGCTTGCGCCCTTTCGACGGAGGCCGCGGCTCGCGCTATTTCTTCCGGACGCGAACCCGCCTCGAGTTCGGCCAACGCGGCGGCCGACGCGGCAACTTCCGCTTTGCGCAGTGCGGCTTCTTTCTCGAGTTCGACACTGTCCAGGCGAGCGATTACTTGTCCTGCGTCGACCGTCTCGCCTTCCGAGACCAGGCGTTTTTCGACGCGGCCCGGAATCCTGAAGCTCGCCTCGGCATCGGTGACCTCGATATTGCCCGAGACGCGGATGATATTGGACTCATCGCGCGACTTGTTTTTGATGTAGGTTACCAGCAGCGCTGCGGCGACAATGGCGATTGGGACAGCGACAAGCAGTCTCTTTTTATTCGGTTTCATCGCGACACCTCCCTTATGTGATTATTGATTCACATTCACGCTAAAGAAAATCCGGTATCCAAAAAATTGCCGCACGCCAAGGACGATATTCGGACTCCATCGAAAGAGACCTTCTCTCATGCGCCACGTGAGTGTATCTCACGATTCGGGATACCCTGATTTGGGCGCAGTCCGCCAAGCTATCCCGCGAGTCCGCGGGATTTCGCTGCGCTCAACGCAAAAGACGGGGATTCCGTAATTGGGTACAGCCCCCAAAGCTTCTTGTTCGGCAAAATGTGCAACCCTCAGACAGTTTCACGTGTCTCCTGTCACTTCCTGTCTGCGTATTGACCGCGGGCGGCGATTTTCATGTGACCGTGCCGCTGATTTCAACGTTGGCAACATAGTGCGCGGCGGAGGGGGCTGTCAAGGCCTTCCAATAACTCAGGCCAGGAGCGGCCGCCGGGCGTTTAATGATCGTGCCCGAGTTCAGTCAAGTTTTCCTCCGGGCCGCCATGGTGTACCGCAGAGGTGGTCGCATTCTCGTACAATCGTTCGACGTAATGAACGAATTCGACGTAAGCCTCGACAAACTCGCGCCCCGCCTCGATGCTTTCGTCGGCGCGTTTCTTCTTCTCGAAGGCATGGTGGAAACGATGGTGAATGCCCGAGGTTACCTCGGCTGCCACCAGCTTCACGAGGTCGTCGATTTCTCCCGTTGCAAGCGCCTTATCGGCTCCGGCAATGGCGGGCCCAAAATCGGCTCCTGCAGGCTTGAGGCCGGTGTAGGGAGCGCCCTCGCCTGCCCGATGAATTCTCACAAGCGTCTCGAAGAAGTACATGTCAGCCAATTCCCTGGCCTCCGGCCCTTTGGTCCTGACCGCCAGCGTTTTTTCGAAAGTCGCGCGGATTTCTCCCTCATGCCCGGGTTTTATCCACTTCAGGACGGGTGTCACATCACCCTTTTCGAGGGCCGCCTTCGCTTCGGATACAACTGGGCCATCCATTGTGTCGCAATGAGCGACGGCCTTGCGCGAACCAGAAAAAAGAATAAAAGTCCAAATAATCACAACGATAATCGCATTATTCATTTTTCCCCTCCTTTTTAACGCTGCCATTTTTATCACCGAAGGCGTCAACGGCGGAGGCTTTCTTTCCGGGCTTCTCCTCCAAGACAGACCGGAAAAGGCGCCAGGCTCTTTCGCCCTGTTTTGTAACGTCGAATTCGCCATCGCTCAGGTGCCAGAGAACTGCGCCCGGCTGAATGAGTCCGAGGAACATCACGGAAACGGTATCGGGAGCGACGTCCGTCCGTATTTTTCCTTCCCGCTGGCCCTGCGAGACGATGTCGGCCACCTTCGACAGATACGCCATGATAATGCCATAGACCCTGGCTTTTCTTGCGGGGTGGCCCTCGAAGACATCCTCGGAAAAGACCACTCGTGGTATCGCGCCGCTCTCACGAATCAGCCCGATATGGCGCATTAACAGGCGGTGGAGCCGTTCGACCGGATTCGTCGTCTCTTTACAGACGGCGCTGATATTATCCATCAGCCTTTCCTCTATATGGGCAAGAACGGCGTCCAGCACGTCGTCTTTGCTTTCGAAATGGCGGTAAATCCCGGATGGAACAATTCCGATCTGCCTGGCAACTCGCGCGATGCTCAGTCCTTTCATTCCGTGGCGCGCTATCACTGTCAGCGCGGCGCCGGCGATCTGTTCCTGCCTGATTTCGGTGCTCAGTTTTTCTGCGCTCACGGTGGGCCTCCTATGTGAATGCTTATTCACATTATGACGCCACAAAGACTTCCTGTCAAGAGCTCATCCCCAATTCTTTCGCAAAACGCGCCAACATTCACGTCCGCGCCGCCACCCCGACGTAAGCCATCCGCAGAAGACGCCTTTGGAGACTGTGAATGTGTCCGACAATTGTGAATATCAGCGAAAACGAAGCGCAGGCGGCTGTCCCCAATTACGGAATCCCCGTCTTTTGCGTTGAGCGCAGCGAAATCCCGCGGACTCGCGGGATAGATTGGCGAACTGCCCCCTACGCACGAATTGTCGATAGTGGAACACTCTCTTTACAAGGGATTGACGACTTGACCCATTACCGCACTTCAGCCATTTCTCTCCGGACGGCGCTTTTTGCTCGCTCCGCGTCCACGGGAGGATACATCATAGGCTTCAGCTTCAAGGTCGCGCGCTTTTTATCGAGCACTTCCATTCCCATGTGCGTCATGTGGAGCAATTCAACGATTTTGCGACCAATGCCGCCGAACATAACCTTGAGGTTTCGCCATCACTCTTTCTGTTTTTCGGGGGCACTCCGCGCAAACACCATCTTTCCGGCCATGTCACGCATTCGAGGTATTCCCGTTTTTCCATGCGTTTCATTCCGGAAAGGGAACCTGAAAGATTTCTTGGGCCGGCGCGCGAACACGGCGCTCAAGCCGCCAATGGAGAGGAGAGCAGCGATCCCATTTTCACTACCAGGCTTCGACTGTCCTCGAACAATGTCTCGCTGAGCTTCGCCTCCTCCTTGTTGAATTCGTGAATCAGTTTCTCTTGCTCTGCCTTTGACAGAGCTTCCTCGACCATCGGATAGAATGTGTGGTCCTCGATATGAATGTGATGCCGCAGCAGCGAGGTGTAGGCCGCGAGGTTCTCGATAAGAATCGCAGTCTGCGCGTCCTCTCCCGCCGAATATCCATCCAGCGCATTCGTAACCGCTGTTATCAGGTTTCGTCCTCGGTCGTGTTGATACCGCAAGGCATCTATCTGCGCATCAATGGCGCCATTGTTCTTCTCGGCCAACCGGGTGAACATCAGATACTCTTCTTTGAAGTGATGAAATTTGTCCGAAAAAGTCCGGGCAAACCGGATGGCCGCCGCGAAAAACTCGGCCGGCGGCCTCTCCCCTTCCTCCAGTTTCTCGATTGCCAGAGACAGATTATCCAGTCCTTGGCGAATCAGCGCATGTTCTTCGACAAGAATCTCAACCGGTGTCATTTTAATTCCTCCTTTTCGGCCAAGTTGACTGATTGTGCGCCCGGCCAAACTCTCTGGTCCTGTGGCCCCGAAATTGGGTCGTACCCCAATCAGGCGCCCGATATATTATCTTACGTTTTGTGGCCGAAGACCTCTGTGACCCAAGTCACACCATCGCTTCAAGACGTGTTCCTCAGTGGATTGGGGATTCTCGATGGGTGGTGAAAATGCAGCGGGTCAAGAACCCGGAGTAGTGTGGTGGCCGGAATCTGCGCCCGGATATTGAAGCAACCCTTCTTCTGGCGTGGAATGAAAGCGAAGATAGAGGCGGGAGAGATCGAATTCCCGGCTCAGAAGTTGTTCTCTGAGGAGCCACACGGGTAGCCGCTCCATGATGACCTTTCTGTATGCGTTTCCATTTTTCGTTTCTCCGAACAGGGAGACGCCGATGAGACGGTCCCCGGAGAAAACCAGCCTGATTCCCGTTCCGTCTTTCAATCCCGGGGTTGAAACCACCTTTGTGTGGGGCGGATTATCGGCGAGATGGCTCTGTCCGAGGGTCATGAGCTTCAGGCCGAATAATTCCATGGAATACTGCCAGATGGCGCCATCATACCTGATGTGTCCGCCTGCCATGTTTGCGCCGGCGAGCCGTCCCTGGTCCAATGCGTTTTGCCACAGCGGCATGACCTCGTTTCTACCGGTGGCGGCGTTTCTGGTTTCGATTACGTCGCCCGCGGCAAAGACGTTCTCTGCGCTTGTTCTGAGGAAGTTGTCGACGACCACACCGCGGCGCGTTTCGAGGCCGACCGATTTGGCGAGCGCCATGTTCGGCGAGACGCCCGGACACATGATGGCGGCGTCACATGAGAACGAGCGGCCCGAGTACGTGACGAGGTGCGACACTCTCTTATTCCTGCCCGTGGTCAGAAACTCTCTGAACCGTTCCTGAACCAGTATTTTCAATCCGTTCTTCCAGCACTGCTTCGAGAGAGGCGCGAGCGAATCCTGGTCGAGCACATGAGGTAACAGGCGGGATTCTTTCTCGACAATCGTGACAGCGACACCGCGTTTGTGAAGCGCGTGGGCCAGTTTCAGCCCTGTAACGCCGCTTCCGACCACCGCAGCGCTGCGAACGCGCTCTTGTCGAAAGTAGGCCTCCATCGAGCGGTAATCGGCAAGCGAGCGGAGAACGAACACTCCGTAAACGTTGAGCAGGCTCAGGCGGGGAAGAAGGGGGCGACTTCCGGTAGCTATCAGAAGCCTGTCGAAATGATATTTTGCGGAGCGTGTGCTGATGGTTGACCGTTCTAACTCTATGTCTTCCACTCGCTCTCCACCGCGAAAGAGAATACGGCTCTTCGCGAAAAAACTTTTAGGATTGAGGAACAGGGACCGTTCTTTCTTCTCGCCGCTTAAGAGTTCGGGCAGCAGATGGCGGGTGTAAGGCAGTTCATTTTCGGCGGAGAGTATGACGATGCTGCCGGATGGATCATGTCGGCGGATGGTTTCGGCCGCCATGAGGCCGGCCACTCCTCCGCCAACGATCACATATTTTACCATGGTTATTCACCTTGGTTACAGGCGCTCCGGCCTGTGAGAGGATTTCTCGGCGAGCGGCAGTAATTATATCATATAAGAGCCGTATTGTGTGGAAAAACGGGGCCGGTCTGCGCATGCATGCGCAAATCGGCCCCGTCGATTGTCCAGTGGACGTTTCGTCAGTCAAACTTGAGCGGTATCGGCGAGAATGGCTCGAACTTTACTTTTCCCAGCCCGGGGTCATCCTCTCCATCGACGATTTCATCGGACACTTTCGTTTTTTCATCAACGCCCCAGTAGCAATCCAATGCGAGCAGGGCAACTCCTTTGGAATCGTTTCCATTGTAAAGTTGGCTTCCCTCGTTCCCGAAAATATTGTTGTTCTCGAAGACGAGGTAGCCCACGATGAACACACCGCCATTTTGCTCGTTGGAAGGAGCGACGTTCTGTGTGACGGTGTTCTTGGTGAAAACTTCGTTATCAACGGAGACGCCCCAGAAGTTTATGTACACTCCCCCGCCCAGTCCGGACAGCGACGTGTTGGAGGCCACGTAATTCCGGGTGATGCTGCAATTCCGCTCGGCGTAAATGCCGCCGCCGTTTTCTGCGTGATTGTTCCGAATGTGATTGGCATTCACGAGGCCGAACGTGGCATACACCCCTCCGCCATCGCCTGCCGCCCGGTTCGAATGAATCTTGTTCCGTTCGGCCGATGACCTGGAAAGGAAAATCCCTCCGCCATCGCCTGCCGCCTCATTCGAGAAAACTTCGTTATTTTCCACGTGGACGGTTGAATTGTTCATGTATCCGTAGGCATACACCCCGCCGCCGTCGCCATTTGCGCTATTGTCGTGAATCCTGTTGGAGGAGACATATATGATGTCATTCGTATATGCGTACAGGCCGCCTCCATTCGTAAGGGCCGCGTTGTGGTGGATGTCGTTGCCGGTTATGAGAGGGGCTCCCTGTCGGACCGCGACTCCGCTTCCTTTATTATGCGAGATTTCAGAATCTTTAATCAGGGGAGACGCGGACTTCACGATGATTCCGCCTCCGTGCGTGATCAGGCACTGTTCCAGCACGCAGCCCCCGGCATATTGCCCGGCCTCCATAATGGCGTCCTCGCTGTCATCGTCAAATATGACATGGCCCCAGTTCTCATCGCCCTCGCGAGTGAAAACAATCGGAGCTTTCTCTCTCCCGCGCGCGGCCAGGGTTCCGCGGACCAGGATGCTCCTGCCGGGTCCAATGCGCAGTTCCACCCCCGGCTCGATTTCGAGGGCAGCCCCCGGCATGACCACGATATTGCCGACCGCATGGTACGGGCTGGTTGTTTTCTCAAGCGTTGTTTTTCCGATTACTGGTCCGAAGAGAACCGAGGGACTCTCCTGCTTTGTACGAAATGCGGCGGGCTTGCTCCATTCGGACCAGTTTCCGTCGCTTGTTCTGAAAGCGACACGCCAGTAATACTGGCAGCCGCGCTGCAAGGTATCGGTCTCCGGCGAAAATCTCCACAGCCTCTCCCCCGAGGTAATGGCGTCGACAACAAGCGCGGTGAAATCATCGGGAAAGGCGGAAACCTGCCATCGGGCCGCAGTCACAGCTGCAGCCGCTGGTTTTTTTATTTCAAATGCGGGGGCCTTTGATACGCCGGTTGCGTTGTCGGGAGGCGAAACAATGGTCGGAGGCCGGAGCGGTTCGGCCGTTCCCGTGAAGCGGAACTTGATTTCTTCGGAAAAACCGGACTCGATTTCCTTGCCGCCCTCGGCGCGCCGGTAACCGGCCACGGCGAGCCAATATTCGGTTCCCTGCTCGAGGCCGGTCAACAGAAAATCTGTTCCGCTTCCCGCCTCGATTGCACGGTCATGCGGGTATCCGCTGCGCGTTCCAAAATAGACCCGATGTCCATCGAACCGGGTTCCGGGGGCTTCGTCCCACGCGAGGCGAACCCCCTTCGGCTCTGTAGTCGCCGTCAGATTGAACGGAGGGGGGCCAGGCGCGTTCGGCGACATTTCCTCCAGAGCGGGCATGCAACTTGCAAGTCCAAGGGTTTCGTTGTCCAGCCAGTCGTATATAATCTGCTGGATCGCCTGTCCCTCCGTCACGCCCCAATAATTGTCCGAGGCGGATACCTCCGGAGCGTCCATAAGGTTGCTGACGTAGATGGCGTACCCGGAGTTATTGAGCAAATTGTTTCCCCGAAGGACGGGGTTGCCCGAGACGTACACGCCTCCGCACGCGTTCTTGCCGGCGCCGCGGTTGGAGACGATGGAGTTATCGCGGATATTTCCGGAGCCGAAATAATTTATGGCGCCGCCTTCCGGACCTGAGGCCGCATTTCGGATAACGCTGTTTGAGACTATCTCGCAGTCCTGCGCATAAATTCCTCCGCCGCGCCGAGCAGTGTTGGATTGAATCAGGTTCTCAACCAGCGACGATTCGACGGCGCACGCCCCGCCGCCTCGCTCCGTTGCCGTATTCCCGATAATAGTGTTCCTGGTGAGAACCGACTTGTATGCGTACACCCCGCCGCCGAATCTCGAGCTCGTGTTTCCGAATATGATGTTATTCCTGATGATGATGATGGAACCATCATCCGCTGCATAAGCGTAAATTCCTCCTCCTCCGTCGCGGCCGCCATCGGATATGTTGTTGCAGATGATATTATCCGCTATCAGCATATTCTTGTCGGTGTAGGCGATGATGCCTCCTCCGTTGCCGGACGCGGGGTCATATTTGGTCGAATTTCCGGTTATGTAATTGCCTGTTATTCGAGGGGCGCCGAATTCAACCCGGATTCCGCTCGAATAATTGTCCCGTATCTCGCACTCGGTTATCAGCGGAGCCCCGAAGCGAACAAAGATTCCGCGGCTCTTTTCAATGACGCAGTTCTTCAGGATACATCCATCAAGGTAAGCTCCGTTTTCCGCATATGTGGCGTCAGCGCTGAAATCGGTGAAGGAGATGTGTTCCCATGGTTGGTCGCTGTGCGCGGTAAACACAATCGGTTTATCAGGTGTTCCAATGGCGATGAGCTTTCCCCGGATTTCGAACGTTACCTCACCAGCCAGTTCGACCCTTGCACCCGGCTCGATTTTCAAGGTGGCGCCCTCTTCCAGCACAACGCTGTCCGAGACTACATACGGGCTCCTTGCCTCCGACCACACGGAATCTTCCGAAATGTTTTTTTGGACGGTTGTCGCGGCCGGGCACAATGACGCGGCGCTCAGAACCAGAGCGAGCGCTATTACCAGGCCCGTCACTCTTCTAATGTTTGGAATTTTCATGGTCAGCCCCCATCGTTCGTTCCCTTATTCTTCAGAACGCCAAATGCTAGTAATCCATCAGGGTCCAGTCAACCTCTTCCTCTTCGGCCTTCTCTTCTTCGGGCAGAGGTTGAGGGACCTCTTCCATTACCATCAAATAATTCGTGATGTATTCTATCCACATCTCCGGATCGGACACTCGCGGCGCGCCGTCGGGAGAATAAAACACGTACGGCATTTTTGTCCCCGCTCCCGCATATTGGTCGGGATCGCGGAGAAAATTGCGTATCCATTCGGGTCGCAGCCTTGTTTTTGAGAGCATGAGATTTATGGAGAGGTCCTCGAGTTCCACGTCCTCGGGCAGCCCTCCCTCCAGTGAAATAGGGTGACACTGCATGCATTTATCGGCCTGCACCCGGTACTCACCCATTTCCAGTTCGATCTGCGGGATGTCCTCTTTCCGCGGAAGCGTTACATATGGCACACGTGCGTTTTCCGGCGATTCGGCTACTGCCGAGAAGTAATTAATGACATCCGTTAGCTGCTCGTAAGTGAAGGAGAAGTTCGGCATTCGCATCTTCAGCCACGGTCTCATCGGAACGGGACTTTTCAGGTATTGGAACGCCCACTGAGGTTGAACCTTTTCGCCTTCGCCGACCAGTCTCGGAGGGACGTACGTCTTCAGCCCGATGAACCCATCGATGCGCGGTTTCACATCTTCCTCGAACATGTGGCAACCCCGGCAGTTACTTTCGGTCACTATCCATTCGCCGGCCTGCCCGTGTAACTGCCGTTCCGCCGCCGCCAGCATGTATTTTTCCGGCAGATGACGGCGCATGTTGTCCAAATAGTAGGTGGTGAGGGCGGTCAACTCGCCTTCATCGAAACGATAGACCGGCATCTTCAGCGGCATGTCCCAGGTCTCATATATTTTGGGACTCTCGGTCTTGTTATAAATCCAGTCCCATTTGGTTTGCTCGACGTCGGAATTTCCGAACGGGAGTTCGTCAAGCGCCTTCTTCGCGACCTCCGCGACCTCAACACCGGGAAGCGGAGCCTTTTCCATGGAGTTTACTTGGTGACAGCCGTAACAGCCATGCAGTTGAACGAGCTTCTCGCCGTTCTCGATAGAAGCTCCGTCGATAAACAGTTTCTCGGACTCCACAATGTCGTTGTTATCCTTCAACGTCATAAGGTACGCTGTCAGGCGCCGTCGGTCTTGCTCGGTGATGTCAAGCGTCGGCATCCTGGTCTCCGGATTATATGCCCGGGGGTCCTTCAAGTATTCAAAAACCCAATCGGGCTTGAATTTCACCCCGGCTTCGGAAAGGTTCGGCACGCGGCGCCTGACGGATTCCTCGTCCCTGCTGGCGGAGTGGCAGGCACGGCAGCCGAGGTCGGTAAAGTGTCGTTCACCCTCCTCTGCCGAAGTCGTGGACAAGTCCACGGGGGGATAGTGTTTTCCCGATTCGAGAGAAAGAGCGAACGCCGCAATGTCCCTGACCTCCTCGTCCGTCAGTTCGAAAGCTGGCATAGTTGTGCGGGGGCGCATCTTCTCGGGTCCTCTGATCCAGCTCAAGACCCACCGTTCGTCTGCCATCTTGTCCCGCAACCCCTCGAACGGCGGACCATATTTCGGGACATCTTCGAATCCGCGAGCGCTATGGCAGCCATAACAGCCGTATTTCGCGAACACCAGGCGTCCTTTCTCGAGTTCCTCGGCGCCCTCGAGCCCATACGAAGTCTCATGACACCCGATGCATGAGGCCTGCAGGTACTTCTCCGGGTACAGGGGTTTCAACCACGTTTCTTCATATCCGTGGGCCGCATGGGCTGCCGTGCCGACCCCCTGCCCGTTGTGACAAATCGTGCACCCGAACTTTTCCACCGGGTGCGTCTCGAGCAGGCTCCCCGGGTGGGTTCTGAACGGTTCCGGTTCATCCGCGAAAAAAGGGTTATCGATGCCCAAGTGGCACGTCATGCAGAGGTCCCGCACGCCGGCGTCAGGCAAAAACACCTGGCGCAGATGGGACCGCGTGGAGCGCGCCTCTCTGAGCTGTTTTTCCCATTTCTCCAGTTCCATGGGGTCACCGCTCGTTTCCGGAGCGCCGATTTTTTGCGCCAGTTTTTCCTCATATTTTTTCTGAAATTCCTTCTGGTAGTCTATCCACTCGCGCTGGCTTTCGGTCCGCAGCGCAAGGTAGCTGACAACGGCAAGCGCAACAACTGAAGCGACAAACAACGCGCGCTGACCCGTTTTCGCTCGAATCAAACTCATATAGTTCCGTCGAAATCATGCGGGCTCGCTTCTGAACCCGCCCAGCATATCTAAATGTTGAACCAGGGTGTTGCGAGTATGTACCTCACATTGAACACCAGTCGCAGAATGATTTTCACAATAACCCCATACATCATCAGCACCAGCGTAAAAGCGGTCACGTACCTGAGCGCGCCCATTTTTTTGAATAGGTCTTTTGAGAGAAGAGCCGGGAGCGTGAGTCCAAGCCCGAAATACAGGACCAGAAAGCCGACACCGGCCCACTGCGGCATGTTCACGAGCGTCTCCTCCGCGCTCTTGGGGACGGACCAGTCTTCCCACAGCCAATAGAACTCCCAATTCGGCCCACGGAGAAACTGCCCTATCAAAATAAGGACGAACCACATTCCAAAACCGAACAGAAAATTCGCGACCGCCGCCTTGCGTTCGCGAACGGCGTATCTGCCGATGCCGGCGGGATTGATGTCGAGGTAGGGAATCAGCATCAGGCCGACAATGATCAAAACAGGAATGGTCACGCCGGCAATCCATGGGTCAAAGTAGACAAGCAACTCTTGTAAGCCGACGAAATACCACGGCGCCTTCGCCGGATTCTCCGTTTTATTCGGGTCGGCCATGGCCCGCAGCGGAGCATTCACCGTCAGGGACCATACAAGCAGCGCCACCGATGCGATGAGCAACGCTATGACTTCCTTGATGACAAGGTTCGGAAGCACGAAATCATATTGTCTTTCGAGCCGTTCTTTTTCTTCATCCATCGAGAGACAATCCCTCTCAGAGGGGATGCGAAATCCCTCCGTCCTTTCGTACTCGCCAGAAATGAACAAACATCAACACTGTCGCCGCCAGGGGCAGCAGGATGCAATGAAGAACATAAAAGCGCAGGAGCGCATTTGCCCCGACAACCGTGTCACCGAGCAGAAGATACCGGATATCGTTGTCAGGCTTGATTCCCAGAACCGAATGGAAAGGCCCTTCGGCCCCCAGAAACGGGGTTGCTCCACCCATTTTTGTTCCGACCGTAATCGCCCAGAACGCGAGTTGGTCCCACGGCAGCAGATAGCCCGTAAAGCTCAGCAGCAGCGTGAGCACCAGGAGGCACACGCCGATCACCCAGTTGAATTCGCGCGGCGGCTTGTACGAGCCGGTGAGGAACACTCGCAGCATGTGCATCATTACCAAAATCACCATCGCATGAGCGGCCCACCGGTGCAAGTTGCGCATAATCATGCCGAACTTGACCGTGTGCTCCAACAGGCGCATGTCAAGATACGCGTATTCCGTTGTCGGGCGATAATAAAACATCAGGAGCACACCGGTTATCGTTTCGACAATAAACATGTAAAAGGTGAGCCCGCCGAGACAGAAGGTATGAGTGAATTTCAGGCCTCGCGTGTGCACCTTTGGCGGATGCAGGTGGAGGAAAAAGTTGGAAACGACAGTAAGTACCCGATTACGGGCCGTATCGGTGAACTTGTGGCGGAAGACTGACCGCCACAGCTGGCTCTCGGTAATTTTCTGGGAAATCTTCTTCATCTCCGCAAAAGTCTCGATAATGCGCGCTCGTCAAGACAGTCTTGTCTCCGCCTTCATATTCGTCACCGGACAAGGGTTTCGGCCTGCCGGCTCTGTAGTCCCGGGCTCGACGCTATTTCCTGTCGGGATACAGAGCCTTCAGATATTTCAAATCATTTTCGCAAAAGCTTGCCGACAGACCAATGAGAGAGCAATAGAAAGACACCGCCGCTTCACAGAGGTTCGGGATTTTTGCCGTAAACACTTTTTCGGTCTTTTTGTGGAGTTCCGGAATCCATTTTGCCGGGTGCCGGCCCAGGAAATCGATCTCCGCAAAGCAATATGGCGACGGGTCCTCGCCGCGCTGCAACGCGAGGACCTCTTTGAAACAGAGATAGTGCATGAACTCAAGTTCTGTCGTGATATGGTCGGGTATCTCTCGTTCCGGCGCCTCGGCAACGCTCAATCCGAAGTGGTTGTAAAACCGGACGAGGTCTTCCATGTTCGTCATCCTGTCCGCCGCATATTTGCCCTCGTAGAGGGGACACGGGGGCCCTCCGGGCCCCGCATCAAAGACCCGCACAAACTCGGCTTCAAAATCCTCCTGGGAGACACCCTTCAGCAATTGGCCCGACAGAGCCCCTTCTTCGACCGACACCTCGAACGGAATTTCATGCAGCAGGGCGAGAACGGACTCGAGATAGCTCCCGCCCCGCGCCATTTTGAGAAACTCGGTGTCGGGATATCGAAACGATTCGGCCAGAAACCGGTACATCTGGCTCCGCCGCGCCCGGGTCAACTGCTCGGGCCCCTCGATATGATTCAACTCTGCGATCGGGTCCATACGTCCCCTTTGCATTAACCTGTTGTCACAGGGTCTGTGCTGAACGGCTCGAACATTTCGTTCCACCGTTTTGCGATAAGGATTTCCATTAATTCGGATTTTTCTCCGTCGCGGGTGCGCTGCATTTCCTGCTTCAGCATTTTGAGAGACTGCTCGACTTCGGGACCGAACAGGTGCACCAGGTACTTGAGAGGTATGCGGTCCTTCGTGAGGTCGAGCTTGCCCGAACCGTCAAGCCGCGGCGGGGCGAGCGGCGGCACGTAAAACACGTTGGGCTCGGTTCCGAACTGCGGGAACAGCGGCACGGCCACTTTCCATTTTGTCACGAGTTTGTAAACCGGACTGTTCTTGTCGTCCATGTAGCCGACGAATCTGACCCGACCGGTGCACTGCCGGGCGCACGCGTTCGCGACATTTTTCTCGATTCTCGGGTAGCAGAAGATGCACTTCATGCTTGTCAGCGTCTCAAAGTTGAAATAGATTTTCTTGTAGGGGCACGCCTCGAGACAAAACCGGTATCCCTTGCAGCGGTCCTGGTCGATGAGAACAATGCCGTCTTCCTCCCGCTTGTAAATTGCATGCCGGGGACATGCGTCGATGCAGGGAGGGTTCGCGCAGTGATTACAAATCCTGGGGAGGTAGAAATAGAAACTGTTCGGATATTCGATTCCGAGGGCTCCCTGGTCTTCATCCCAGTTCATCGACCAGTCCGGGGTCGTGCCGTCCGGGTTCTTTGCCTCGAGCTTTACCGTGCCCCACTTGGTTTTGACGATTTCCTCATGGTTGAATTTCCAAAGATCGCCGAATTCCTTTCTCGTGGGCAACTGTCCGCGTATCGGCTCGCGAACGCGCCCCTCGAACAGCACCTTGTACCCGCCGCCCATTTTCTCGAAATCTTTGGGCGTTCCTCTGCCGGGCATGGTGTTGACCGTGTTCCACCACATGTATTCCCGGCCTTCCTTCTTCGTCCACGTGTTCTTGCACGCCATGCTGCACAGTTGGCAGCCGATACATTTGTTCAGGTCCATCACCATGGCGAGCTGCCGGTTCGTTCTCCGCAGCTCATCCTTTATCGCGAGGACCTCGATTGCTAATTCTTCTTCTCGCTGTTTGTCTTCCGCAGTCGGCTCGAGCACTGCCATAACCTTTTCCTCCTACTCATTCCCCGTTTGCCGGGTTCGGGATATCGTCTCGTTTATGCCAACATGAAGTCGCGCCACTCTTTTGAAAAGGCCTTCACGCCGCCTCGTTCGCCGGCCGCGCCTTCCCAGGCGGCGATGCCGATCTCCTTCTTGCCGCCGGCCGCGAGCTTGATGGCTTCTTCCGGCGCCTCGAAAGCGCGTCCCATTACCACTGTCCACACTCCGTTTTCCCACTTGGAATTTGCGAATATCGAGCTGTCGTCCGTATACAGGCTCGTCGAAAGTCCCTCGGCAATCTGATTCTTCGGCTTGTCGTCGAAATCTGCTCGCCAGTACCAGGAGTTTGTGGGCGACTCTTTCGTCCCCATTTCCTTGATGGGACATTCGATATCGTCTCGCATGGGAAACAACAGCGACACCCCGTCAGGAAAGACGTTTAAATCTCCGATTTTGTAGTTGGGTTCCGGGCTTCTCCACGTGATCCGGAAAAACACCTCTTTGCCGTTGTGAAGAGCGGCTATCGTGACCTTTTCCACTTTGCCCAGCTCCTTCTCCTCCCGTGTAGCCTTTATGTATGGAGAAGGCTGGTTCGCCAGAGGAGTCGTCGCCGTATCGAGAGTATACTCTTCCGTCGAAGCCCACAGGGACGAGTCGAGCTTGAGCAGTTCCTCCTTCGACGCCGAGACTCTTTTGGCCACAATTTGTTCCATCGTGGTCGTTACGTTTTCAGCCATGAGCCTATTACCCCCTTCTTAGTTCCCGCCAGCCTCACGCTTTCTCAACCTCGACCGATACGGCGCGGTCGATAGGTTGCGTGCACCAATTCCATCGATAATAGTCCAAGTGACCGTAGCCCGCCGCGAGGTCGAGCCATTTCATCATGCCGGGTATCGCCGTGTCATAGCTCTTCCAGGCGTTGAACTGATACGGTTCCCATGCGTGGTAGATTATAACCTGACCGGGCCGAGGTCCCTTTTCCGACCTCGCCGCCGAGGTCAGCTTCACATGCACCTCGAAATGGTCGAAGTCGTTGTACACTCGCACAAGGTCGCCGTCCTCGATGCCGCGCCTCTTCGCATCGTCGGTGTTCATGAACATAAACGGGCGGCCCTGGTGGGTCCTTGCGAGCACATCGTCGGTTATCCAGATCGAGTGGATGCTCCACCTCTGGTGACCGCTCGTCATCCGCAACGGGTAATCTCCGCCCATCTTCGGGTTGTCCTTGTGAACCGGCAGCGCCTCGCCGGCTTCGAGGAACCAGTCATGGTCGATATAGAACGTGATTCGCCGGTTATACGTCGGGTACGGGATTTTATTCGGTCCCGTGTGATGCGTGAGCGGAACGATCGGCTCGTCGGGCTTTATGTCGGTCATCAGGTGTACTGCAATAACATCCAGCTTGGACACACTCGTGAACCTGACAATCCCGTCCTTGCGCAGTTTCTCCAGTGTCGTATCTGCGGGCAACGTTCCGAGCTTGGCGCTCAACTGAAGCGCGTCGTCAAGCGTCTCATCTCCGGACGCTCGGGTGAGCGTTTGCCGCTCGACAAGCTTCGTCATGTCGTACTCGGTATTGTTGCGACCCTTGAACTTTTTATGGCCGGTTTCTTCGGCAAGGCGTTGCATTCTGACCGCCAGCAGCCGACCCACTTCCCACTCTTCCTTTGCCTCTCCGGGCGGCGCGACCGCCCGTTCGGTGAGCGTCAGCCACGGAACATGCGGTGTGGGGAAGCGAGTGTCTGTTTTTTCATAGAATCCGGCTCCCGGCAACACCATGTCCGACATGAGCGCGGTCGTGCTCCAGCGGGTTTCTATGGTGAAGACGAATTTATACTGCTTCCACAGGGTGGGATAAATGTTTTTCAGCCAGCCCCGATTCTTGCGCGCCGGACTCGTCCCGAGAAAACAGTAAACCTGGGGCTTCTGGTCGGGAGCCGGCCGCACGAGTCGCTCCCACCAGCCCTTCTCCATCGCCTCGTGAATATACTCGCCGAAGGGCCGTTTCATCGTCGGACAGTGCCATGCTTTGTTGTCCCACGTTTTTCGATAATCGGAGTGGAAATAGTACAGGAACGCGGGAGGCACCATGCCCATCCGCTGCTTGTTCGCCTCCCTTTCCAATTCGCGCTGTATGATCTCATCCGTTATCTCAGGGTCCTTGGCCTTCAGCATGAATCTGTCAAATCTGGCCTCTCCGTACTGGACTATCGAATCGAGGCCCTTCCTCTCGCGGATCATTAATGCGGTCGCGCCGTCAAACAGAGATTCGCTCCACCCGCGGATGCCGCTGCCTTTGTTGCCGATACTGCCGGTCAATGCCAGCAGCAGAGACATGGCCCGTTCCATCAGGTCGCCGTGGTAATATTTCGAGCTGTTCCATCCCACGAGTATCTGAATATGGCCCTTGGCTTTCCATGCTTTGTCCGCAAGACGCCGGATATTCTCGGGCGATACTCCGCATAGCTCCGATGCCTGCTCGGGGGTGTACTCCCGGTTGAGTATCTCCTTGAGCATATCGAATACTGGCCGGACCTCCACCCGGACGCCATCGGCCAATGTGACCGTGTACTTCCCTTCGAGAGCGGGGTCGCAGGAAAGCGCGAGCGTGCCCCGGGGCGCCTTAACGGGTGAATTCGTGGCCGTATCCCAGAAATACATCTGGTCTTCGAGCCCGCGGCCCGTAAGGTCTGTTTCCCGCAGGAACTTCTTGTTATCCGTGCGAACAAGAAGCGGAAGGTCGGTTTGCTCCTTCATGAAGGCCTTGTCGTAATTCCCCCGCGAAACCAGAGCCTGGGCTATGCCGAGAGCGAGAGCAGCATCGCTTCCCGGCTCGACCGGAAACCACTCGTCGGCGTGAATCGCCGACGGCGAATAGTCGGGAGCGATGGTGATCACTTCGGCGCCGTTGTATCGGGCTTCCGCAATAAAATGATATGAAGGGATTCTCGTGTACACCGGGTTCATGTGCCAGATGAGGATGAGTTTTCCGAAGAACCATCCGTCACAGGAATCACAGAACTGAAACTTTCCGAAAGTTTCATAGACGCCCTTGTTGAAGTCCCCGATGGTCGCGTTCAGGTCAAGCTCGGTGGCGCCCAAGCCGCTGAAGAGGCGGAACATCGATATCAGATGTATCCACCCGCCGTTGCCCGGGCCCGGCTCGAAAATTATCGACTCCGGGCCTTCTGTTCGGATGGCGTCCATCATGTGCGCGCAAATCTCATCGATTGCCTCGTCCCACGATATCCGCTTCCACTTGCCCTCGCCGCGCTCACCAACACGTTTCATGGGATACTTGACCCGGTCGGGGTTATACATCATGTTGCTGTAGGAACAGCCCTTCTGGCATCCGCGCGGATTCCAGTCGGGGCCGGTGGCGTCGATGACCGGGTATTTGCCTGCCTGCTCCTCGCGCCATACAACTCCGTCCCTCGTGTAAACTCTCCACAGGCAGTTGCCGGGATAGCAGTCCACGAGATGTGTGCCGTAGGTGACGGTGTCCCATTTCCACTCGTCCCGATGCAGGTCTTCCCAATTTTTGTAAACCCATTTTTCGAATACTTTCTCGGTTGCGTGCGCTGTTCCGCCGAGGAATCCCAGCGAATCCAGCGAAAGCGCCAGCGTGGCGGCGCCCGTGATTTTCAGAAATTGACGCCTCGTAAAACGTAAATCTGACATGAACGCACCTCCTTAGTGCTTGGTGCTGCAAGCCACAGAGCTTCCGCGCCCGCCTCTATGGCCTCAATGCAACCTTTATGGCGTTGTCCAGGCGCTGCTGGACAACGTCGTACGCATGTACTCCCTCTTTCAACGGGAGCTCGTGGGTGATCATTGCGGTAGCATCCAACATGCCCGCCTCAATGATTCTCAAGAGTCTCGCCATGTTGACGACATTGACCAATCCCATCGAGACCCTGATGTTTTTGACGCACAGCGATGGCATCGGGAGATCCTGGGGCTCCTCGTACACCCCCACTATCGCGACCGAGCCGCCCGGCCTCACGGCTTGGAAACAGGCGTCGAAACTCGATTTCGTGCCAACCGCCTCTATAACCACGTCGGCTCCGCTCAGGTTTCTGAAGGCCGCCAACAGGTCAGTCGGCGCGCCGCCCGTGAGGTTCTGGACTCCGGCGACCGGGTCGGTTTCGGTGGGGTCGATAACGTGGGTGGCGCCCAGTTTTTTCGCCGCGTCGAGCCTGTTCTTTCTCCGTCCCACCATAATCAATCTTGACGGGCTGAACAGCTTGGCGCACGCCGTCGCGGCCAGGCCCACCGGACCGGCGCCGAATATGGCGACCGCATCGCCGGGCTGCACGTTTCCTTCGGTCACCGCGAAGTAGCCGGTCGAAAGAATGTCTCCCACCAGCAACGCTTGTTGGTCTGTCACCGTGTCGGGAATCTTGTAGAGCGCGCTGTTGGCATAGGGAACACGAACGAATTCCGCCTGCGCTCCGGCGAGACCGCCGGCCATTTGTCCGCATCCGAAGATGCCGCCGTTCCTGCATTTGGCGGGCAACCCCTTTTTGCAGTTGTCGCATCTGCCACATTGGGCGGTGCACGTCACCGCCACGCGGTCGCCGACCTCGAACCCCTCGACCCGCTCGCCGAGTTCCTCGATGACCCCGACGAATTCGTGGCCGAGAACCTCGCCGGGCATCATGGGGGCGGCGCCGTGAATCATATGAATATCGGTTCCGCAAATCGCCGCCAGCGTGACTTTGATTATGGCGTCCTCGGGATGCTGCAGTTGCGGTTTCGGAATCTCAGATACCGCCACCTTGTCGGTGTCTTGATAGACTATCGCTTTCATCTCTCACCTTGTCGCAGGGGACCATTGTTATCGCATTCCACGGACAGCCCTCGATGCGAGAGCCACGATACCCGCGTGTCACACAACTCCGGCAGCCGGTGCACTTCTCGGGATTCACGCGCATGCGCTTGAACAGAAAACTGCTCTCGTCGCTGACGTATTCGAGCGCTTCGTCGGCGGGACAAAAGAGCTTGCAAACAGGTATGCCTGCACATCCCGTACAGCTTTCGTCAATATAGGCGACAAAGCGCTTCTTTGCCATGCGCTCCCATGCTCAAAAAGGCTCTATGCGAGTCGGATGAATGCCCGCTGAGCCTCGAATTCCTTTATGTCATAGACGACGCTTGTGTCAACCACAAGATTGCCGCGCGCGTTCATAAATATCTTGAGCCGGTCCAGCGGTCGCGGAGCCGGCCCGGCGAAATTCACACCGTTCGAATAGAACTGGCTGCCGTGGCACGGACACTTGTAAATGCCGAGTCCGGAAAACCAGTTCACGGTGCAGCCGAGATGCGTGCACCGAGCGAAAAGAGCGTAGATGCGCGATTTCTCTCGAATCACGAAAAACCGGTGCTCATTCTTCCATTTCGACTCGACATATATCACGCCATGCGAATCAGGGTCAGACCCGATTGAGAAATCGTCGATCGTCCCGATTTCGTATGTGCTGGGGGGATGAAACACGACGGACGGCGAGAAGAAACGCACTGTTTCGACCGCGCCCGCGGCTGTCAGAGCAAACAGGCTGCCCCACCCGACAACCGACAGGCCCTTCTGCAGAAGTTCGCGCCGGCTAATCCCCGGAAGAAAGGCGTCTTCGGCTTCTGGCGTCGCCTTTGATTTCGCTTCCGGCATTTGCATCCTCCGTTCCGGACACCGCCCCGTTCAGGGCATCCCGGTCCAATTCGCGGCTTATCTTCAGTATCATCCGCTTGCGGATTATTCCGATCAATGTGTTCAGCAAATTGATACCGCTCTCGGCCATGGTTGTCATCTCCTCGAACGACAACCTGCCGGTAACGCTCTTTGAAAACGCGGTCACCTCCTGCTTGGCCAATACCTCAATCAGGTCGGTGTACATCTTGAGAAAATCCATATTGAATCCGGATTCTTCCGAGTATCCGGCATCGCGTAATTTCTTCAGCGTTTCGACGATTCTGACACAATCCTCATCGAATCGGCCGTCGGCCTGGCGCGAGATGACCCCGCTGCGCTCCAAGTCCTCAATGGTTTCGATTGCGACGTCGGCTCGCTCGCTCAGTTCTTCAACAGTCGGAGGCTGAAATTTGGGAAGCGAATGGATGTTCTTGAAAAGCTTGCCCTCGAGTTCCAGGATGGTCTTGATCTCTTCCCTGTTCATCGGATTCTCGCTCTGCTCGAGCATCTCCTTGATCACGCTGAGAGGAAGAAATCTCTTTTCCTGAAGTTCCCTGATAAGTTTTATTCGGCCGACGTAGCTCTCGTCGTAATAAGCCATGTTGCGGTGGGTTTTGAGCGGCTTGGGCAGGAGTCCCTCGTTGATATAGTACCGTATCGTTCCCGGCGGCACGCCGGTGAGCTTGGACAGTTCGCGCATTTTGAGAAGCTTGCTGCGCGGGTCAGATTTGCTTTTCGTAAACGAGTAGTTCATTTGGGTGCTTAATCCGTTCCGCCGGCTCATCTGCGGAATAGTTAAAAGTTAACAGTCCAACTATCCACCTTACACATAACTTATACCATACCAATTGATTTTGTCAAGCGCCTTTCGGCTTTTTCCCCGTCTGAAAATGACGCAAATCGGCTAACCATATGGATTTAGTGAGTGCCATATTTTTTATGAACGAAGTTCATTTCTACCCCGAATTACGGGACAGGGTACCCTGAAAACCCAACATCTGTCAAGAAGAAAAAATTCACCCCCCTTGCGGCGCGCAGTTCCGAATGCTCATGCCGAATCTGTGCTATAATTCTCGCGTCCCACCTCAGAGGGAAATCGAGACGGTGCGCGCCCGGAAAAATACGGCTCGAACTTCGAGGCCACGCCATGTGAGCAACTACCTGATTGCTTGCTCTCAGATGTTACTCGTTACGCTGCTCTGGTCGTCATCGTTTCCAATCCACAAGGTCCTGCTTCGCGGGGGCATGCCACCGCTCTCGCTTGCCGCGTACCGATACTTTTCCGCATCACTCATCCTCCTGGCGATGATGGGATGGAGGTCGCGACGCCGTTCAAATGACGGCCTGCCTGCATTACGGACAAGCGCCACGCAATGGTTGATGCTCGCGGGAATCGGCTTATTCATGTACACGGCTCAGGGAGTGCACATCACTGCGTTGTCGCTCATCACCGCCTCGGACTCCGGTCTCGTCAGCATGACATGCATGCCCCTGGCGGTGGCGGTGCTCGTCTCGATTATCGAGCGGAACCCGCCGACACGGTTCCAACTGGTGGGACTTGCCATCATTCTTGCAGGTATCTATATTTACTTTCCCCACGGCATTGGCGGGGCCCGACTCTCGGGAATTCTCCTGAACGTCCTTTCGGCTTGCATGTGGGCGGTCGCGGTCGTAATGACCCATATTGCTGCAGCCAGAATGAAAATAGCCTCCGTCAAGCTGACCGCCGTTTCGATGGTGACGGGCAGTTCCCTGCTCCTTTTGATTGCCCTCGCCCATGACCGCCTGTACGTCCCCAACCTCGTTGAAACTCTCTCGCTGGCCTATCTCGTTGTGGTGAACACGGCATTTGCCTTTGTGCTGTACAATCACATAATGAAGACGCTCGGAGCGTTCGAGATAGCCGCGTTTCAGGACTCCATGGTCATTCAGATCGGGATTCTCTCCGCCATCTTTCTGGGAGAGGCCATATCCTCGGCGATGGCCCTCGGAATGCTGCTGGTGATGGTCGGTGTGGCGGTGGTTCAGTACTTCGTGCCCAACCGGTGATTGCGGCCAACGACTGCAGAGCATTGGGACTGTGTCTCTGTCACAGGAGCGGCGATGCGAGTTCTTGGGGACACCATGTCGCATGATGTCCCCAAGAACCCGGGGCGCGCCCGCGCTTCGAATCATTGGCCGGTGGTTGACATTTCGGCGAACCAACACATAGCATTATCGATGTGCTAACGAATTCGTTTCAAAAAATGAAAGGAACCAGCTATGAGCGAAACGAAAAAGCGCAGCCAAGTCTATACGGGAGGGGACCCGCTGACCCGGTTTCGCAGGTCGTTGCTGTACACCGTGGGTTTCACCGGCGAGCAGATTGAAAGGCCGCTGGTCGCCATTGCGAACACGTGGAACGAACTGCATCCGGGTCACTTTCATCTTCGCCGCCTTGCCGCCAAGGTAAAAGAGGGCGTGCTGATGGCGGGCGGCATGCCTGCGGAATTCAACACGATAAGCCTGTGCGACGGGCTGGCGAACGGCCATGCGGGAATGCGCTACATTTTGCCCAGCCGTGAAGTGATCGCCGATTCCATCGAACTGAACATCGAGGCGCACCGGTTCGATGCGATGGTGCTGATCGGCTCGTGCGACAAGATTATTCCGGCGCTGCTCATGGTTGCCGCCAGGGTGGACATTCCGGCGATTGTGGTTGCGGGCGGTCCCATGTTTCCCGGCCATTGGCCGCGCCATAATATAAACTTCTCGGTCACCGGCATGCCGGAGCTGGCCGAGCGCTGGAGCCGGGGGGACTTTTCCGAGGAGCAGCTCGAAGAGATGACAGCATGCATCTATCCGTGCGCGGGAGCGTGCTGGGGCATGGGAACCGCCAATACGATGGCCTGCTTGACCGAGGCCGTGGGAATGTCGCTGCCCGGCGACGGGACGTGCCACGCGACGACCGCCAAGAAGGAACGCCTGGCCGGAGAGGCCGGCGTCGCTGTGATGAAACTGCTTGAAAGGGGTCTAACCCCATCCAAGATTATGACAAGCGCCGCTTTTGAGAACATGCTGAAAACGAACATGGCGATCGGCGGCTCGCTCAACACGGTGCTCCACATTCCCGCCATCGCATACGAACTCGGAATGAAGATCGACATGGATATGTTCGATTCCGTATCGCGCCAAATTCCCCACCTGTGCAACATCGAGCCGTCGGGTCCGTATTTCCTGTCGGATCTCGAGAGGGCGGGCGGTATTCCGGGCGTCATGAAACGGCTCGAGGACAGGCTCTCCCTCGATGTCCTCACCGTCACGGGCTCTACGCTCGGGGAAAATCTCAGGTCCGCAGAGGTCTTCAATGACGAAGTAATCCGTCCCCTCGAATCGCCGGTCCACGCCTACGGCGGCATCGCCGTCCTCAAGGGCAATCTTGCGCCCGGTGGAGCGGTCATCAAGCAGGTGGCGGTTGACGAATCGCTGTGGAAGTTCGAGGGACCGGCCAAGGTGTTCGATTGCGAGGAGGACGCTTCCGAGGCGTTGTTTTCGCAGGCGCTCAAGCCGGGCGACGTGATTGTCATCAGGTACGAAGGCCCCAAAGGCGGCCCCGGCATGCGCGAGATGGCACACTTCCGGGCAATGCTGAAATTCGCCGGCCTCGGCGAGAAGGTGTACCTGATTACCGACGGCAGGTATTCCGGCTACAGCGAGGGCTCGAGTATCGGCTACCTGTCGCCCGAAGCCGCCGAGGGAGGCCCGATCGCCCTCGTGCGCGACGGCGACATCATTTCTATTGATGTGGAAGCGCGCAAGCTCGAAGTGAAACTCGGTGACGAGGAGCTGGCGGCTCGGAGGAAGGAATGGAAACAACCGCCGGCCCGCGTCACAAAGGGGTACCTGGCCCGTTATGCGGCGGCGGCGAGGGCGGCGGCCGAAGGCGCAGTTGTTTCCTGAGGCTGTGAACGCGGATTCGGAGGAGCATCATGCGAAACATAACCCTTGGCAGAACAGGTCTCGAGGTCGCCGAACTCGGCTTCGGCGGCATTCCCATAATTCGGCTCGATTTCGAGGAAGCGGTCAATGTCGTCCGTCACTGCTTCGAATGCGGAATCACGTTCTTCGACACCGCAAACGTATACGGCGACAGCGAAAAAAAGATTGGGGCCGCCCTCGAATCGGTGAGAGATAAGGTTGTCTTTGCCACGAAAACACTCATGCGCGACGCCGAGAACGCAGCGCAGCACGTCGAGTACAGCCTCGAAAATCTCAAGACCGACTGCATCGAAATCTACCAGCTTCACAACGTGGCGAACGACGAAACCCTCAACAATGTCATGGCGCCGGGCGGCGCGTATAAGGCGTTGGCGAAGGCGCGCGAGAAAGGCAGGATACGCTTTATCGGCTTGAGCTCACACCATATTCCGACCGCCGTTCAAGCATGTCGCACCGGAAAGTTCGATACGCTCCAGTTTCCGTTCAACTTCATCGAGCGCGACCCCGCCGACGAACTGTTCAAAGTCGCGGCGGAAATGAACATGGGGATTATAGCGATGAAACCGCTCGGCGGAGGTCTGCTCGAACGCGCCGACCTCTGCTTCCGGTTCCTTCAGCAATACCCGAACGTGCTCCCGATTCCCGGCGTCCAATCGAAGGCCGAAATCGATGAGATAACCGAACTCTATCGTTCCCCGCGACCGCTCAGCGACGACGACAAAAAGGCGATCGAGCAAATCCGGCTCGATTTAGGCGCGAAGTTCTGCCATCGCTGCGAATACTGCATGCCGTGCGAGAAAGGCGTAATGATTCCCGGCGCGCTCGGATTCAAGTCCACATCGAAGCGTCTCGCTCCGGCTGCCGCCATCGCGATGGCCGGCGCCGCCATGGAGAGCGTCGAGAACTGCGGCGAATGTCAGGAATGTGTCGAGAAGTGTCCCTACGAGTTGCCGATTCCCGACCTTCTGAAGGAGAGCCTGGCAATCTTCGATGACTTCAAAAAACGGCACGGATTCGGCTGAATCGAGACTCGAAACAGAGCGCGAGCCGCGGGGAGCGAGGCGCAGCGCCGCCGCAACCAAGCCTTTGGAACACGAATGGCGCGAACGCCAACGAATTGCATGAATGGAAAAGAGAGATTCTTCGCTGCGCTCATAATGACAACGATGGCGCGCTAATTCCGGCGACACGGAATCAAGGAATCCATGTCCCCGGAATCAGGCTTCGGCTTTTCGGGAACCCTTCGCAAGCAATTATCGGACAGTCTCTCTTTCTCCCTTTATGAAAGGGGGAGAATGGAGGCGGGTGCAGGATGTGCGAATGAATTCGCACCCACACGTTGATGGGCCGGATAAGGGTTGGCACACCGCCGTGCGCCCCTCCGAAAGGCTCGGCAGTCGGCCTTAAATCTGCAAAATCTGAGTAATATGCGGATGAGCAGGTGTATCCCGGCGTGTCCCATGGTGAAGAAATTCGGGTCGGAACCGAAGATGCACGGAGATAAACGCGGATTCGGGAACACGAATTACGCCAACATTTTCAATTTCTGAAAGGGGTAGGACGGAGTTCGGCGGCGGAGCGCGCCGGCGGGTCAGAGATTTCTCAACATCTCGGCTGCACGTTTCACGGCCATGGCGGTGTCGCTGTCATGTTCCCACTGGCTGAACATCTCGGGAGTGATCGTCAGTTCATGCGCGGCATCGCCAAGCATCTGGTAAAGACCCCCGATTTCGCATTCCCTGTGGCGCCCGCACTTGAAACACGGAGGCACCCTGGACTGGAACTGCACGACGTCAAGAATATCGACATCGAAGTGGCCGAGCATCTTTTTCAACTGGTCCGTTGCGGAATCAAGCGTCATTGCGCCGCTGACGGCAAGGATGAACGGTTTTCCCGCAATCGGAATACTGACATGCCGGTATCCGAAAAAGCGTTCGAGGAAGCTCAAGACCATGGCGTTTGCGCCGTCGAAATATACCGGCGCCCCTACGACAACCGCATCGGCCTCCTTGATTTTCTGATAATACGGAAACAGGTCGTCTTCGAGTTTGCAGACCTGCGGTCGCGCGCACAGATACACACAACCCTTGCAGCCCGAGTAATTCAGGTCGGAAAGCTTGACGAACTCGCTTTCGTGGCCGCTCTGTTCGATAATCGCTCTGACCATTCGGTCGACGTTCCCCTCGCGGCCCACACCGCCCGCACTGAAGCCAAGAATCCGTTTCATGTTTCGTTTCCTCTCTTGCTTTAAGGAATCGACAGCTTTATTGCTCAGGATGTCACCGTTCGGATGCGCCCGCTATTGCAAATATCCGAGCGCCTTCAGGTTCTTGCGCACGTCTTCGGCGATTTCCCCGTTCCCCCGCTCGCCGGTTTTTCGATGTGTTTGCAAGACATCATATATCTTGCCCGAAACCTCCAACTCGCGGTCGAGAATTGTTTGATATTCCTCAGCCAATTGTCTCTTCCGCGCATAAATGTTTGCTTTTTCATTGGGGTCTGCATTGAGGTCGAACAATTCGTGCCGATTCAAGTTCTTAAAAGTGTAATATCGGCTTTTGTCTGTCTCTTCGATGCGGATGTATTTGTATCCGTCCTTGCGGATCGACTTCCGTTCGGGTCCAATATCGGTGAACTCGCTCAGGGCGGGCGGGTCCTCGTCTCTTCTCCCGGTCTCTATTAATTCCACAAGGCTGGCGCCCTGCAGCGGGGCGGAATACTCGATGTCCAAGAGGTCAAGGAGCGTCGGCATGATATCGATGATGCGCACCTGGTTATCCAGCACACGTTTCGGAGGGTCCAAATCGGGAATACGGAGGATCAAGGGAATCCGTATCAACTCTTCATACAACGAATGGGCATGGTCGACCACTGAAATCTGAGGAATGATTTCATCTTCGCTCTTCGGGATGGGAATAACCTCTCTGGATGCAATCAGGACAATATCACTCTCGCGGTAATGCTCGTAGAACTCATCGCCATGGTCGCTGAGGAAAACAAGGATGGTATTCGAAAGGAGCCCTAAAGCTTCGAGCTTGTTCATGAATTCTCCGAGGTAGGAGTCGGCTACCCTGATGTCCCCGTCGTAAAAAGCCTTTCTTTGCTCGATCAGGGTTGCCCCGGCGACCTCGGGCAGAAAGAAGGTTCCTTCGTAGGGGATGTGACATTCGAACGTATGCAGGAACATGTAGAACTTCAGCTCCGAGTTTTCTTCGAGCCACCCCATTGCCCTTTGAAAAATTTTCTCGGTATCGTTTTCATGGTTGTAAAGCCCTGCAGGGGAGGATGTGGCATTGTAGCTCGAAAATTCCTCATAAATATTGTATCCGTTTCCAAACCCGAATTCGGAGCTGACCGACCCCCCTCCCGTAAACGCCACCGTGTAATATCCGTTTCTCTTCAAGACGGCTGCAAGCGTTTCGTCATAATAGAATGGCTCGGCAAATGTTCGTTTATTTTGATGGGCGGAGGGATACAGGCCGGTGAACAGGCTGTAGTGAGCGGGAGTCGTCCACGGAGAAGTGCTCACCGCCTGCGTGAATAAGACGCCGCTTTCCGCAAGCTTGTCGATGTTCGGACTCGTTTCGCGTTCGTAACCGTAACAGCCGAGGTGGTCGGGCCGAAGCGTGTCAAATGAAATGATAATGACATTGAGGTCGTCCGGTCGACGTTTTGTGAAAACGTTCGGAACGAGAAATACGAAATCATGGTAAGCTTCATATCCTTTCGCCTTCTTCGGGCTCGCCTTCGCGAGTTCGCACACAATTGCCGCCGCGCCGTCGGGATTCGCAAACTTATCGGCGTCGATGGAAAAGCCTGCGCGCTCGTTCACGGCAAAATTTCCGACCTTCTCAAACAAAACCTCGTTCCGCAACGAATCGGAACGGTACACCCGGAATCGGAAATCGCCGGGATACGCCCACAGGTTCCCGGTATTGTCGGTTCTGAGCACGCCCACCTCGATCAGGTGACCTCCTGAGCAGTCGACATCGAACCTCATTCGTTTTGCCTTCAGAGCGTCCGTCACCTGAAATGCCTGATAGGCGTTCGACTTTCCGCAGATGGGAACACGTATGGGTCTGCCGATACCCTCCGGTATCGAGCCCCAACGTTCAGCAACAGGCTGGCAGGAGGAATAAAAAAGGAGAACCAGCGGAAAAGACAACAACCATGCTACTCGCGCCGTGCGGCGCCTCAGGCTCTCAAAAAACCAAATGGTAATCACCCTCTGAACCTATCCTCTCCGTCTCATTCGGCAGAGATTTCTCTTGCCATCAGAACAGCCTGCAATCGAATGCGTAAGCCCGCCGGTCTGCTATTCCATGCTTCGGGAGTGGTTCGCCACTCTATCCCGCGTCTCGCGGTCACGCAAAGCGCGTGATTCGCTCAGCGCAAAAGACGGCGGATTCCGTAATTGGGCACAGCCCCCCTACGCTGGCAATTCGGACAAACGTGCAATTGTGGGACACACTCACAGTCCCCCTATGCCGGGTGTTCGGCGCCCATGAGCAATCGTGAAACGGATTGTAAATCACTTTTTCACTTTTACAACATGCCACAGCTGTCCTTCTATCATATCACGCCATGGAGACGCGGAATTAACCGGCAGGCATCGCTCGCGGCCATTTATTTGAAGAGTGCGCGAAAAATCGGAACATCTCCGTTCGTGACGCGCCTTAAGCTTCCCTTGTCAGCGGAACGGGCTTCTCCATACCTCGAAAACCTTCAAAAGCACAATAGATTCTAGCACAGGCGTTTCGAAAGGGTCAATCAGGCATACTACGAAATCCGCTCGATTCCCGCAGGTCGGCGCGACATCATGACAATTTGCAAATACGGCAATGATGGAGTACAATTGTGCTTGCCGTGCGGAAAAGAAAGAGGGGCCCTGTTTCCGTGGCCGGACCGTGAGAATGCCAATCGCGTCAGTGAACGGAATCGAGTTGAATTATCTGCTGGCCGATTACACCGACCCGTGGAAAACAGAGAAGGAGCACCTGACGCTTCTGCACGGATGGATGGGATGCAAAGAGACCTGGGTGCGGCAGATTCCGCTTTTCGCCCGCGATTTTGTTGTCCTCGCTCCCGACCTTCGCGGATTCGGGCAATCGGGGAAGCCCATTCGCGGATACGGACTCGATGAGTACGTGCGCGACATCGTGGGTCTTTTCGACGTGGTGGGCATTGGAAAATCGCACGTGCTCGGCCAGTCGTTCGGGGGTATTATCGCGCAAAGGCTTGCGATCGAACATCCCGAACGCGTTCGGTCTCTGGCGCTGTGGGCAACCAGAAGCGAGCCAATCGGGACTCGCGACGCAAATGCGGCGACCGAGTTCATCCAGCGGGAGGGAATGGCCGCTTTTGCAGAAATGTTCTCGGGACAGCTCGCCGACGATTCCGAGCCGGAAATAACGGAATGGAACAAGCGCCTGGTGGCTCGCGGCCAGCCTCACGTGGCCATACAGACGCTGCGCGAGGTCTCCACGGTCAACCTGACGGCGGAACTCCCGCAGATTTCGGCGCCTACGCTGATACTGGCATCGAGAGAAGACAGGGTTATCCCGTTCGAATATGCGGAACGCATGCGCGAGAGAATTCCCGACGCCGTTCTCTTTGAATACAAAGGGAGTCATGGAGCGTATCTCAAAAACCCCGACGAAAGCAACCGGGTCATCCTTGGTTTTTTGAAAGAGCATTCGGAACGGAAAACACGGAACTGATATGTCGCCCCAAATTCACAGCGTGAGGTGCGGAGCAGACCGGATTGGCCCGAATACTCTTTCCCTCCTTTTGAACCTGCTGCTGCTTCGCGGGCTGCGCCCGCGAACTATGAAAAAACCATACCCGAAATCCAGCTAACCGAATCAAGAAAACAGCCGACCAGACAGATGCGGCGGCGTCCAAGCTTCCGAAAAGTGAGGTGTTGATGAAAATGGAAGACCAGGTATATATTTTCGATACGACGCTCCGGGACGGCGAACAATCGCCCGGCGCAAGCATGACACTGGATGAGAAAATCAGGATGGCGGTTCAGCTCGAGAACCTGGCGGTGGACGTGATCGAGGCGGGGTTCCCGATAGCGTCGCCGGGCGAATTCGAATCGGTCCAGAAAATAGCGGCTTCGGTTCAGAACGTAACGGTCGCCGGCCTCGCCCGCGCGAACAAGGCCGACATCGACGCGGCGTGGAACGCGATTAAACATGCTCGCAATCCGAGAATCCACCTGTTTATCGCCACGTCGGACATCCATCTGAAGCACAAGCTCAAAAAGACCCGAGAGCAGGTGCTCGAGGACGCCGCGGGCGCAGTCAAATACGCCCGGCAATACACCGACAACGTCGAGTTCTCCGCAGAGGACGCGACACGCAGCGACCTCGATTACCTCTGCGACATCACGAGGACCGTGATAGCGGCGGGGGCCGCGGTTGTGAACCTGCCCGACACGGTCGGCTACTCGACGCCGGCCGAAATAGCCGCTCTCTTCCGAAAAATCCGGGAGAGGGTTCCGGAAACGGAAGGCGTCATCCTGAGCGCGCATTGCCACAACGACCTCGGAATGGCCGTGGCCAACAGCCTCGCCGCGGTCAGAGCGGGCGCCAGACAGATCGAGTGCACCATCAACGGCATCGGCGAGCGAGCGGGGAACGCCGCCCTCGAGGAAATCGTCATGGCTATTCGCACCCGGGAAGACCAGTTGCCGTTCTACACGGGAATCAAAAGCAACCAGATATATAAGACCTCGAAACTGCTGAGCACGCTCACGGGATTGGTTATCCCGCGGAATAAACCGATTGTCGGCAAAAACGCTTTCGCCCATGAGTCGGGCGTACATCAGGACGGGGTTATCAAGCAAACCCTGACATACGAGATCATGACGCCCGATTCTGTCGGGGTTCCGAAAAGCTCCATCATACTGGGCAAACATTCGGGCAAGCACGGCCTGCTGGCCCGTTGCGAGGAGATTGGCTTCCAGCTCAACGAGGAGGAACTGAAGAAAGTCTACACGCGGTTCATCGACCTTGCCGACAAGAAAAAAGAGGTTACCGACGAAGACCTCGCCGCTATCGTCGAAGAGGCGCTCCATCTCGTCGAAGAGGTTTATCACCTCGAATATCTGCAAACCACCAGCGGCAGCAACACGAAAGCGACCGCCACCCTGCAAATCCGCACCAATGGAACCTCTGTCATCGACTCCGCCGTCGGAGACGGCCCGGTCGACGCCACCTACAAAACAATCGAGCGAATCACCGGCATCAGCGGACGCCTGCTGGAATACTCGATTAACGCCGTGACCATCGGAAAGGACGCCATGGGAGAAGCTTTCGTGAAGGTGCGATTCCAGGAACAGGAAGAGGTGGTGGTGGGTCACGGGCTGAGCACCGACATCATCGAGGCAAGCGCGAAGGCGTACCTGAACGCCTTGAATAAATGGCTCATGCTGCGCAAGAGAACGTGAGGAGCGGACCAGGCGTTTCGGGAAAATCCCCCTTTTCAAAAGGAAGAGAGCGCGTCCCACGATTCATGACGCAAGTTGTTTGCCTCGGGGACAGTCCCGATTCTATCCCGCGCAATCCGCGGGACTTCGCTCCGCTCAGCGAAGGGAAACGGGTCGCTTCGGGGACAGTCCCGATTCTACGGCACTTCGTGCCCGTAAATCCGGGACAGTCCCCTACGCTGAAGGAGGGGGGATTCCGTAATCGGGTACAGCCCCCTTCGCTTCGTTTTCGCTGACATTCATACTTGTCGGACAGATTCACAGTCCCCTTCGCCGGGCAATCGTGGAACAGATTCAAGAGAGGGAGAGGAGACATTTATGCCTTACGAGACCATACTGGTTGAAAAGGCGGACCGAATCGCGACCGTCACACTCAACCGCCCGCCCATGAACCCCATCAGCACCGCCATGATCCACGAGCTGAACGAAGCGTTCGACAACATTGAAAACGACTCCGAAATCAGGGCGGTAATCCTGACCGGAGCGGGGGAGAAAGCCTTTTCGGCCGGCGCCGACGTGGCCGAGTTCGGCCAGGCCTTCAGCGAGGGCAGCCTGAAGGAACTCGTGATGACCCGCCACCGAATGTTTAACCGTGTCGAGAGGTTTCCGAAGCCCGTGATTGCGGCGATAAACGGCTATGCCCTCGGCGGCGGTTCCGAGTTGGCGATGGCGTGCCATCTTCGTTTGGTGGCCGACATGGCAAGCATAGGCCAACCAGAGATAAATCTGGGAATCATTCCGGGATACGGCGGAACCCAGCGGCTCCCGCGGCTGGTGGGCCGCACCCGCGCATATGAATTGCTTTTTCTCGGCGACAGGATTTCCGCCGAGCGCGCGCTCGAAATCGGCCTCGTAAACAAGGTCTGCGAGTTTGCGGCGCTTCCCGATGAAGCAAAGGAGCTGGCTGGCCGCCTGGCGACACAGGCTCCGCTCGCGATGAAAGCGATTATCGATTCGGTCAACCGCGGACTCGAAACGACGCTCGATGAAGGTCTCGAAATCGAGGCGAATAATATCGTCGCCGTTTCGGCGACGCAGGACGCCATGGAAGGCGTGATGGCGTTCATGCAAAAACGCACGCCCGAGTTTCAGGGGAAGTGAATCAGCGCCGCGGTTCGGTGGCGCCCGCCCCGGGCAATCGTGGGACGGGTGGGCAATACCTGTGCCGCAGACTCGGTCGTGCCATTGAAACAGCAATTGCGCGGATGAAGGGAAGAATGAACAAAAGGACAGTCGGCCTTACGGGCGGCCTTCTTTCAGGAGTGTCTCTTTGTTGAATTGGAGCTGCGGCCGACCGTAATCGGCGACCGAGATGATACCCGAATCCATCCGGATCGCGTCCACGGGACACGCCTCGACGCAATACCCGCAGAAAATGCATCGGCTCATGTCAATCTCGAACGAAACCGGATACTTCATAATGGTCGGGTCCGAATGCTCGCCGGGCATGATGGTGATGCACCGAGCGGGACAGACAGTCGCGCAGCACATGCAAGCCACGCACCGGGGCGAGCCGTCCTCGCGCTGCATCAATCGATGGCGTCCGCGCCAGCGCGGGTGAATCTGTCTTTGCTGGTCCGGATAGCGGATGGTGACTGGGTTCTTGAACGGATTCATTATGTTGCGGAAAAAATGCCGCGAGGTAATCGAGATTCCCCGAAAGATTTCGGGGAAGTAGAGCCGTTCCCAGAAGTTCAGTTTCGTTTTTATTGCCATCGATTAATCTCCGCCGATGCCGGCCTCTCGACCGGCCGTAATCATGCGCACCGAATTCCTCGCGCTGCTATAAAACCCGTTTCGACCTACTGCAGCAGCAGAATCACCACTCCGGTCACAAAGATGTTCGCCAGCGAAAGCGGCAGCAGCATTTTCCATCCGAGCCGCATCAGTTGGTCGTATCTGAACCGCGGCAGCGTCCATCGGATGGTGAGCTGAAGCCAGCACAGCACAACGACCTTAGTGGTGAACACACCGAACTGAATGAGCGCAACCACCCATCCCGGGAATACGTTCAGCATCATGTCGGTCGTGATCCACGGGATCTGCCATCCGCCGAGGAAAAGAGAGGCGATCACTCCCGCGACGACGACTATCTCGGCGAACTCTCCCATGAAGAACATGCCGAATTTCATACCGCTGTATTCGAGAAAGTATCCGGCGACGATTTCCGACTCGCCCTCCGGCAGGTCGAACGGGGTTCTCTTCGTTTCCGCCATTGCCGCCGTGAAGAAGAGCAGAAACCCCAGCGGCTGGACAACGATTCCCCACTTCGGAATGAAGCCGAGCATCAGGTCGCCCTGCGCGCGAACTATCTCGTCCAGCCTGAGCGACTGGAACACCATCAGCACGCCGATAATCGTCAAGCCCAGCGTGACCTCATAGGAAATCATCTGGGCCGCCGAGCGCAAGGCCCCGAGCAGCGACCACTTGTTATTCGACGCCCACCCGCCCAGAAACACGCCGAAAATGGCCAGCGAGAGCACGGCCATGACAAAAAGCAGACCGATGCTCAACTCCGACACGACGAGGTTCACCTCGTAGCCGAAGATATCCAGACGGTCTCCGAACGGAATAACGGCGAAGGCCACGAACGCAGGAAACAACGCGATAAACGGAGCGAGCGTATGCACAACCCGGTCCGCCCCCGCAGGAATAAAGTCTTCCTTCAGCATCATCTTGATGCCGTCAGCCAGAGGATGAAGGAGTCCGATGAGCCGGAACCCGAACACGTTCGCGCGATTGGGGCCCAGCCGGTCCTGGATAAATGCGCTCTGCCGCCGTTCGGCCCACGTCAACAGTCCCGCCAGGTTCAAAACGAACAGAATTGCTATCGCGATCTTGATTGCTAGTATGACGCCTTCTGCCATATCACCTATCCATTTCGCCACCGATCATGTTGACCATCCCAAACGTGGGAATGACGTCGGCAATCATAGCTCCCTCGAGCATCTTCGGCACAGACTGCACAATCGGAAAACATGGTCCGCGGCAGCGGCATTTCCACGGCTTGTCCGAGCCGTCGGAGACAATGTAGAACCCAAGCTCGCCGTTGCCGCCCTCCACCGCAAAATACACCTCTCCTTTTGGAGGACGGATTCCTTTCACGATGACATTGAAGTGATGAACCAGCGCTTCAATCGAGTTGTACACTTTCTCCTTTGGCGGAAGCACGATTTTCGGGTCGTCCACCGCGATCGGACCACCCGGCATCTTATCGAAACACTGCTCGATTATCCGAATGCTCTGGTACATTTCCAACACGCGAACCATGAATTTGTCATAGTTGTCGCCGTGTTCGCCCAAGGGAACCTCGAAGTCGAGCCGGTCGTATACCAGGTAAGGCTTCGCCTTGCGTACGTCGTAATACACGCCGGCCGCGCGCAGACACGGCCCCGTTACCCCGTAGGCCAGGCAATCCTCGGCCTTCAGCACGCCGGTGCCCCGCATGCGGTCGTAGAAAATCCGGTTCTTTTCGAGAAGCCCGCGCACGTCCTCGAGCAGCCGCCTCGCCTTTTCCAGTTCCTCGCGCGCTTTTTGCTCGAAGCCTTCCGGCATGTCATACGCGACGCCGCCGATTCGCGTCCACGTTGTCGTCAGGCGGGCGCCGCACAGCGCTTCCACCAATTCCCAAAGCCATTCCCGGGCTTCGATGGAATACAGCAGCACCGAAAACGCGGCCAGCTCCATTCCGCTTGCCCCGAGACAGGTCAGGTGGTCGGTCAATCGGGAGAGCTCGCAGGCCAGGACGCGCAGATACTGGCACCGTTCGGGAACCTCGATCCCGAAGAATTTCTCGACAGCCATCACGTAGCCGACGTTGTTGATGAACGGCGACACGTAGTTCAGGCGGTCGGTATACGGGATAACCTGGTGGTACGTGCTGTTCTCGCACATTTTCTCGAAGCCGCGGTGAAGGTAGCCGACCTCCGGGTCGACGGTGTGAATCTCCTCGCCGTCAACGTCCACCAGCAGCTTCACGGTCCCGTGCATCGCCGGATGCGACGGTCCCATCTGAAGCTTCATGCATTGCGTGTGAAGTTCTTGCGTAAGGTCTGCCATTGTTCGCTCACGTTGGGCGCGCCCCGCTCAGCGCACCCCCTTCGTCTCCTCGCGTTCCTCGAAGAGAGGTTGCTCTTTGCCGATCGGATAATCTTTCCGTAACGGATGCCCCTCGAATTCGGGATACAACAGTATTCGCCGCAAGTCGGGATGATTGTTGAACGTGACACCGTACAGGTCGTAGACCTCACGCTCGAACCAGTTGGCGCCGGTCCAAACCCCCGTCACGGTATCGATTGCCGGGTCCTCTTCTTCCAGGCGCGCCTTCACCCTGAGTTCGTGGCCGTGACTGACCGAATACAAATGGTACACCACCTCGAACCGGGGCTTCTCGTGAATGTAGTCGACACAGGTGAGGTCGCGCATCAGGTTGAATTCCAGACCCTTCTCGTCCCTCAAGAATGTGCAAAGCTCCACGATGTTCTCACGCGGGACTTTCACCGTATCCATGCCGTCGAACGGAGAAGGAACCACCTCGACGCGATCGCCGAATGTCTCTTGCAACTTCTTCAGGGTTGCGCTTTGTTCAGCCATGAGCACCTCGCGACGATATTCAGTTGTACTGAAGCACGGATTCGGTGTCGACCTTCGCCTGCATTTTCATAAGGCCGTCGAGAATCGCTTCGGGCCTCGGCGGGCAGCCGGTGACGTACACATCGACCGGGATAACCCTGTCGGCGCCCTGCACCACCGAGTAGTTGCGATAGAATCCTCCCGAGCATGCGCATGCGCCGACCGCCATGACCCATTTCGGCTCGCACATCTGCTCGTACACAAGCTTCAAGACCGGCGCGACCTTGTGACAGATGGTGCCGACCACGAGCATCAGGTCCGCCTGCCGCGGTGAAAACCGCGGGAACTCCGCCCCGAATCGCGCAATATCATAGTGCGACGCGGCGACCGACATGTATTCCATCCCGCAACACGCTGTAACAAACGGGTAACAGAAAAAGGACCACTTCCGGCCCCAGTTGATAACCTTGTCAAGCCTGGTCGTTATTATGCTTTCGCCGAACGCCTTTTCTATTCCCATTCAAGCGCTCCCTTCCTCCAAACGTATGCAAGCCCGCCGACCAGAATCAGGATGAAAATCATCATCTCGATCAGTCCGAACAGACCTAGGTCCTTGAAAATTATGGCCCATGCGAACAAAAAAATGGCTTCCACGTCGAACAGAATAAAAAGAATCGCCACCACATAATACTTGATTGAGACGGGAATGCGAGGCGAACCGAGCGGCGGATTTCCGCAATCGAACGGGTCGAGCTTTTCTTTTGAAATCCGCTTCGGACCGAGAAAAACCGAAACGGCGAGAAATCCCAGCCCGATGAGAAACGCGATAATGAACATAGCGAAGATAGGGATATGCACACTCATAGAAATTCCTTCTTTTCTCCCGTCAGGATTTGAACAAACGCATCATTTTTATAGGGGTGAAGGGAAGATGCAATAAGATGTTAGCAAAATTTGACAATTCTGTCAAGAAAAATTTGACCGCCCCTCTGCAAGGCCGCTGTCGCCTCGATTCCTCTTCAGTCGCGGGACAGCGCGGTCATCACCTCGATGAATGTCTCCACGAGGTTCGGGTCGAGCTGCCCCGAGTGCGCGCCCTCGCGCATTTCCTCGAAGGCCTTCTCGCTGGCGACCGCTTTCCGATACGGCCTGTCCGTTGTCAGCGCGTCATAGGTGTCGGCGACCGCTATTATCCGCGCGGCTACCGGTATCTGCTCGCGGGCCAATTTTCCCGGATACCCTGTCCCGTCAAAGCGCTCGTGATGACTCCGGATCGGTCCGAGGGCATCGGAGAGAAATGAGAGGGGACTGATTATCTCGATTCCGATGGCGGGATGGTCGTGCACCTTGCGGAGTTCCTCGCTCGTGAGCTTTTCGGACGACCTGATGATGGAGTCGTCGACACCGATTTTGCCGACGTCGTGGAGCAGGGCCGCGCGTTCGAGCACGCGTTTTTCCTCGTCGCTCATGTCCAGGGCGGAGGCCAGCTTCAGGGCATACCGGGCGACCCGCTCCGAATGCCCTTTCGTATAAGGGTCCTTCGCCTCCACGCCACGCACGAGGGCGATGATTACGTTTTCCGCGGTTTCGAGTTCATCTGTCAGTTGTTTGATGCGCAGGTGTTTCTGCACGCGCATCAGCAACTCTTGCTCGTTTATCGGCTTGTTGATGTAGTCGTCGGCCCCTTGGGCGATTGCCTTCATTTTGGCGTCGAAATCCTCGAGGCCGGTCACCATGATGACGGGCAAAAGCGCCGTCAGCCGGTCGCTCTTAATCAGGCCGCACACCTCGAGGCCGTTCACTCCGGGCATCATGATATCGAGCAGCACCAGATCGGGACAATCGTCGGTTACCCGTTCGAGCGCGCGCCTGCCGTTATCCGCTTCAATCGTCTCGTAACCGGTGTTTTCCAGGTAGGCCTTGAGCAGTTCCCTGGTGAGTCTGTGATCGTCCACGATGAGGATGACGGGCTTTTTCCGCACTCCGGACCGTGGAGCGGCAGCATTAACCTCCATCTCGATATATTCGCACGGTGGCGATGCAAATCCTCCTTGTTGAGTGTTTCCCCCCGTCGATAATCCGTGCTTCGGGAGTAGTGCGCCAATCTATCCCGCGAATTGCGCGGGACTTCGCTTCGCTCAGCGCAGAAAAGGCGGGGGATTCCGTAATTGGGTACAGCCCCCTCCGCTGGCGTCCCGGCAACATGAGCAATCCTGAGACGGATTCTATTCTTCGATTTCTTCCTCCTGGTAAGAAGCAATGATTTCGGCCGCCCGCTCGGCGTCTTCCTCGGCGACCGTAATGCGCACCACGCCGAGTCCGTCGATATTCAGCGGTATCACGGAATGCGGAATGTCGGAGCTGAGCGAGCACATGATGCCCTCGCTTTCAAGGAGTCCCTTGACAATCAGCGCCTCCTTATCTCCCGCCGCCGCGTAAACCTCTGTGAGGACGGCTTCAGGCTCGGCCTCGGCATTCTCGGGAGGAAGACTCTCAACGAGATAGCTGTTACAATCGGTGCATTTCTCGATTTCCCGCGTATATTCGCTTCTGCACATGGGACAAAAAGGCACGCCGTTACCCCTTTCCGCAAAGCATCTCGTATGCTTTCTGAATTTCGATGACTTTCTGGTGCGCAATCTCCTGAAACTCGTGTCCCAGGTGGTTCACCTTGTCGGGATGATACTTCGAAAGTTTTTGCCGATACGCCTGTTTGATCTCGCTTGCCGAAGCCCCGCGTCGAACATCGAGCACGTCGAACGGGTCAAGCTTCGTCCCGGCCTCGCGGCTCGTCGCTTGCCCGCTTTCACGACGGTCCTGCCCGCCTGTTTTCCCCCGTGGGCTGAACCAGTATATCCTGTGCTTGTTCTTTGGCAGCCACGACGTGAAAAACCATACCACCGCGATTACGACGACGATGTCGTCAATCCACCCCACACCGAGGAAAGCGTCAGGCAGCAAATCGACCCAACTGACGACATAGGCGATGCCCAGCGCCAGGATTGTGGGAAGCCACAGTATGTGAATGGGCGTTTCATCTTTCATAAGAGGTTTCACGCCGGATACGATTCCGTAAGTTGCGCGTACATTCTGCCGACTCCGAGCCTGATGAAACTCTGCGTCCGCATCTCTTTTCCCTTCTCCACCGGAAAAAAGGAAAGCAAATCCACGCGTTCCTCGACTTCTTCGCGGCCGCAACCCTGGCCGACCAAGTCGAGAACACGACTTTTCATCTCTTCGAAAAACCCCCTCAGCCGGGCGACCGACCGAAGGTCGCACAGTTCGCCGTGGCCCGGAACAATCGTTTCCACGTCCATTTCCTCGATCCTGTCGAGCGCCCGAATCCATTCCATCAAATCGGCGTCGCCGGAAAACGGATGCCTGTCGTGCACATGGGCGTCCCCCGTAAATAGTATGCGCTCTTCCGGCAGGTAAACGACAGTGGTCGCCGGCGTGTGTCCGCCCACGTGTATCAGTTCAAACCGGCGGGAGAGCAGGTTCAGGACCATATCGGAGCGAAACGTAATAAAGGGAAGAACGGTGCGGAGCTGCGCCACCTCTTCTCTCTGCCCGGCCTCGATGTCGGGAAAGAAGACGCTAATCATTTGCTCGAAGGTCTCGCCGTCCTGCGCCGCGAACGCCGGCTCCGCCAGCGTGTGAGCGATCACGCGCTCGCACAGCAGGCAATCGGTCATCATGTGGTCGAAATGGTAGTCGGTGTTTATCATAAACGCGATCGGCTCGTCGAAGCTCTCCTCAATGGTCTTCTTCCACGATCTCGCATCGCGCGGAAGCATAGGGCTGTCTATCAACACAACGCCATCTCCCGCGCCGACCGCGCTCACATTCGCGCCTTCCCATCCGGTCTCGCAGATAATTCCGCCGCCGACCTGAATCATTAACCTCTTTCTCCTCAATCTTTTCCGTATCAAAACGGATTATAGCACCCGCTCGGATGCTTGTCAACGAAGCCTTGACACGAAGCCGAATTGCCCGGATGGTCGCGCACAGACTCGAATTCCCCGGCACAAACTTTGCAAGGAACCGCTTCTCCTTTCTCTCCGCGCTGTCCGTGAAAGAACATTGTTTCGAACCTCAGACTCATTTTCGACAGTTTGAGGAGGAGTTCGCCGAAAAATCTTTAAAAACC
>CAYVQZ010000026.1:0-64712 GCA_964453435.1 uncultured bacterium | reverse complement strand
TCGATATGCTCGGAGGCGCCTTTATATGATTATCAGGTCTTACATTATTACATTTTGGCTGGTCTGTGATATAATCCGATTATGGCGAGACCGTTGCGAATTGAATTCGAAGGCGCAGTCTATCATGTGAGCTCAAGGGGGAATGCGAAACAGAGTATTTACCTCGATGAGGCAGACAGGGGTGCGTTTCTCGATATCGTATCATCCGCCGTGAAACGATATAACTGGCTGTGCCACGCATACTGCCTCATGACCAACCACTACCATCTTGTTATCGAGACGCCCGACGGGAATCTGTCGGAGGGCATGCGACATATCAACGGTGTGTACACACAGTTCTTCAACCGGAAACACGAAACAGTGGGGCATCTGTTCCAGGGAAGGTTCAAGGCGATTCTCGTGGAGAAGGACAGCCATTTGCTGGAATTGTGCCGATACGTGGCGCTCAATCCGGTGAGGGCAGGTATGGTGAAGGGGCCCCATCAATGGAAGTGGAGCAGCTACGGCGCCACTGCGGGAACAAAGAGGAGGCCGGGATTCCTCCAGGTGGAGTGGGTGCTTTCCCAGTTTGGGACACGCAGGGCGGCGGCGCGGGAGGGCTACAAGAAATTTGTCAGGGCAGGAAAGGGAAACGAGTCGATCTGGAGCGATCTGAAGGGACAGGTCTTTCTCGGGACCGAGGGGTTTGTGGATAGATTCAAGAAACTGCTGCACGCCAAAGAAGAGGTCCGGGAGATTCCGCGTCCTCAGAGATACGCAAGCCGTCCATCTCTTGAGACTCTTTTTCCACCGGCGAAGGTGGTTGACAAGAGGGCCAGAGACCGGGCCGCCTACACGGCTCATGTCAGGCACGGCTATTCATTGAAGGAGATAGCGGACCATCTTGGAGTGCACTACGTCACGGTAAGCCGCGCGATTGTAAAGACAGAAGCTGAGCAAAATGTAATAATGTAAGACCTGACCCCAAAAAGTTAGACGTCGAGGTCTAATTTTGCGGCGATGTGGAATACGACCCAGGCGCCGCAGAGATCGCAGTCGACGTCGTTCCCATAGCAGCAGAATGGGTTGACGAAATCGTCTCCGTCCAGATAGAGCGGCAGGATAACTTTCTGCGGCGGGCAGTTGTCGGTAACGGTCTTGGCGTTCTGCGAGAGCGTCATCTCGAGGCTGCGGCGACTGTTCCAGACGAAATCCGGATATTTCTCTTTCAGCCGCATGACTTCTCTGACCGCCTTATCGCGTCTTTCCAGTGAGCCCCAGGTAAATTCGGAGTCGTCATTTTTCCGGGGGACGTAGAAGGAAAAGGTCATGCCCTCGGCCCGGGTCGGCTGCAGGAGAAGCAGGAGTTCCTCGAGCCTGTCCTCGTTGAGCTTGGTCGCCACGCATTGACACATGACCGTCGGACCGAATTGCGCCGGGACGTGAGCGAGCGTATCCATCACCTTCTCGAAGCAACCTTTTCCCCGGATGGAATCGTTGAGGTCCGGAGGACCGTCCACCGAGACAACATAGATGCAATTGGGCAGTTCTATCAGGTCGAGGGTCCCATTGGTTGTGACGGTGTTTTTCTCGAAGAGCTTCGTGCCTTCTCGAAGCACATCGGGCCGCAGGAGCGGCTCGCCGCCCATCCACAGCATGAACCGTATGCCGTGGCGACGCTTCAGTTCCGAAAGCTTCTCAATCATCTTCGCGGCATCCATTTCGTCGCGCGGGCTGTTCGGGTTGCCGTCGCGATAAACGAAGCAGTGTTTGCAGCGGAGCGTGCATTTGTTCGTGATGTTGACTATTGCGGCGGGGAAGGTTTGCGGTTCTGAGGTTTGTTCTCTCATTTTCGACTTTTCACGGCGGCCTGTTCCACAAGCTCACAAATGATGTGTCCTATAAGAATGTGAGATTCCTGGATGCGAGGGGTGACGTTCGAGGGAACGTTCAGAAGGATGTCGGTTGCGTTCTTGAGCTTTCCGCCGGACTGCCCGGTCATCCCGATGGTCGCGCACCCCATTTGCCTGGCCCGTTCCAGGGCATGCAACACATTCGGAGAATTTCCGCTTGTCGTGATGCCAATGACGACGTCGCCCGGTTGCGCGACGGCCTCGACCTGGCGCTCGAAGACGCGCTCATAGCCGTAGTCGTTTCCCAACGAAGTGAGAACGGATGGGTTCGTGTTCAATGCCAACGCATTCAACGGACGCCGTTCCTCGAGGAATCTCCCGACCAGCTCGCAGGCGATGTGCTGGGCGTCGGCGGCGCTTCCACCGTTCCCGAACAGAATCAGCTTGCCGCCGTTCGCGTATGCTTCCATTATTTTCTCCGCCGCACGCGCCACGTTTCTGATAAGGATATTCGAGAATCCTCTCTTCACCCGTATGCTTTCTTCGACACATCTCCGCACGCAGCCAACCGAATCGGAAGCGGAACGGTTCTTGTCACCGGTCGCGCGCGCGGATTCAGCGCGTTTCTTGCGCCGGGACGCTTTTTGGCCTGTTTGCTCTGCCCTGTTCTTCTTCATCATGGTTGAAGCTCTGCGAATCTTGTTGCAGACCGCCGGGTGGATGTTCGCGCATTATTCTATCAGAATATGATACGGAGGGCAAAGACCAAAGAACGTGTGCGCCCCCAACGTTCGGGGCGCGGAGTCTCACACGATTTCGACCGATTCATTCGCCCCTTTTCCATGGATAACGAGCGATTGGCCGGGAAGAAGAACTTTTACGGCCGAGGAAAGGCGCGCTTCTTGAGCGGCCCGTTTGAGCCGAGCGACCGGCTCATCAAAAGGCTCGAGCGAAAGCTTGAACGTCCCCCAGTGTATCGGGACCAGGATTTTTGCGCGCAGCCTCCGGCACGCCTCGACCGCGTCCTCGGGCGACATGTGATGCCTGCGGAACGAAGGCGGCTCGTAGGCGCCGATGGGAAGCAGCGCGACATCGATTTCCCAATTTCGGCCGATGTCGTATAACTCACCAAACAGGGCCGAATCGCCGGCAAAATAGACGGTGGCGTCGCCCTCCAGAACGTATCCCTGGTACCCCGTCAGTGGGAAAAGGGGGTGGCGTCCGGCGAAATGCCTGGCGGGAACCGCCGTAACCGTCAACGCTCCCACCTGGCGCGATTCCCAATTTTTCAATGAGACCACGCAGCTTTTCTTCGCCCATTTCAAGATTTTTCCAAGGCCCGGAGCCGCGATGACGGTAATGTCCCGCGGCAACTTTCGAAGAGAGGGCAGGTCGAGGTGGTCGTAATGAGCATGCGAAATGAGTATCAGGTCGAGCGGCGGAAGTTCACGGATTTCCAGCGGAACGTCGCTCCGCCGCCGAATGAAAAAGAATATGTGACGGCTGAAGTTGGGGTCGGTAAGGACATTCAGCCCATTCATGGAGATGAGCGCCGAGGAATGGCCGAGAAACGTAATCCGGCGCCGCTCGGGTGGCGTTTCGGGCTGTTGGGTGTCCATGCTTTATAAATAATGTTCCGGGCAATGGGTTTTGAGGAAGCGCGACGCCGTGCCGCACAAAATTTCCGACCGCGTCTCGTCGCTCAACCCGAAGTCATCGAGGTCCTGCAATATCTGGTCGATGGTTCCCATCCCGGCGGGGTGGTCGGTGCCGAACATTATTCTTTCCCTGTGTCGTTCGAATCCTTGGCGGGCTGACTCAATGTTTAGTCCGGGAACATCTGACCGCATGCGTTTGAACATGGCTATCGTTCCGAAAACGTTTGTCGCATCGAGATAGAGATTCGGGTAGTGTTCGAGGAGCTTGAAGGCGAAATCGAGCCGGGGAAAAATCATGTGACAAAAAACGAATGGGATGCCGGGATAGGAGCGGAGAAGAGCTTCGAGGCTTTCGTCGGGAAGGAAGTATCCGTACCATTCGTCAAAGCCGGTGTGGACATAAATCGGCTTCTTCCATTCATTCATCCGTTCGTACACGGCAACCAATCGGCGATCCCATGGGTCGAACCGCTGGACCATCGGATGAAACTTCAATCCGGCGAGTCTTCTTGACAGTATTGCGCGCTCGACGATTGCGTCGGGGTGCGGGTCATCCCGATGGACACACCCGAACGGAATCAAGCCCTTCACGGTGTCTCTCATGTCGGCGATGAAATCATTCAGTTGTTCGGATTCGCCCGGCTTCAAGGGAAACACGAGCGCCACGAAGCTCTTATAGTCATGTTGCTCTAGGTCGCACAGCACATCCTCGAGCGTGGCGTCTTCGGGAACGGGATGGTCGGGGAAGAAACCGCGCATCCAACGGATTAATCCGGAAAGCCGTTTGGACGGATACAGATGCATGTGGGCGTCGATAAAGGCGCCGGTTCCCGGTTTTCTTGTCAGATCAGCCATGTTTTCGAATGTGTCCGTTGGTCATCCAAGACCATTTTTTTTGGGTCCGCGCGATTGAGGGCAGCGGGGCAAAGGTTCATCAGCCGCGGCCATGAGGGAAGACTCGCATTCGCCGAGGAGGGCTTCGGCCATTTAAGAACAAACTTCGGGGAGAGGAAAAACGGGAGGACGGACGCTGCGCGAGGCTCCTCGGAGCAACCATTCCGCGTTTGCACAGACTGTCGAAACCTCAGCGCAGGGGAACTGCGAATCAGGAAAGCCTCTCAGACCTCCATGACCTCCTTCTCTTTTGCTTCCAATGATTCATCGATTTTTTTGACGTACTCGGCGGTCACTTTCTGAATCTCATCCTGGATTCGGCGGCTGTCGTCCTCGGACAAATTCCCGTCCTTCTCGTTCTTTTTCACTTCCTCATTTGCCTCGCGCCGCGTATTTCTGAGAGATACGCGGGAGTCTTCCGCAAGGCGCCTGACGACCTTCACCAAGTCCTTTCTGCGTTCTTCGGTGAGCTCCGGAATCGGGATTCTAATGACTTTTCCATCGTTGTTGGGAGTGAGACCGAGACCGGACTTCAGAATTGCCTTTTCGATGTTTCCGAGCGCTCCTTTATCGAACGGCGTCACGAGCAGGAGCCTCGCTTCCGGAACGGAAACGTTGGCCAACTGAATGAGGGGAACCGAGGAGCCATAGTAATCGACGTTCACGCCGTCCAGCAAAGCGGTCGACGCCCTGCCTGTCCGGATAGTGGCGAACTCGTGTTTTATGTGGTCAATTGTTTTGTCCATCTTTTCCCGCACTCGTGCAATGATTTCCTTGCGCATGCCCGTTACTCCCCCTTGATCGTTGTGCCAACGTCTTCTCCCAGGATCACCTTCTTAATATTGCCGTATGTGTTCAAATTGAATACTATTATCGGCAGGTTGTTGTCCATGCACAAAGTGATTGCGGAGTTGTCCATGACCTTCAGACGCCGCTTGAGAACTTCCAAGTAACCGAGTTGCGAGAACTTCCGCGCCCGCTTGTTCGAAACGGGGTCGTCGCTGTAAACGCCGTCCACTTTCGTTCCCTTGATTATCACGTCGGCGTCTATCTCGATGGCGCGGAGGGCGGATGCGGTATCGGTGGAGAAATAGGGGTTGCCGGTGCCTCCCGCGAAGATTACCACCCGCCCTTTTTCCAAATGTCTGATCGCTCGCCGGCGTATGTAGGGTTCCGCCAGTTCTTTCATTTCTATCGCCGACATAACGCGCGTGACAACGCCGGCCTTCTCGAGGCCGTCCTGGAGCGCGAGCGCATTGAGAACCGTGGCGAGCATGCCCATGTAATCCGCGGTGGAACGGTCCATGCCTTGCGCGGCCGCCTGGATTCCCCTGAAGATGTTTCCGCCTCCGATAACTATGGCGACCTCGACGGACAACCCCGTGACGACGTTCTTTATTTGCTCCGAGATCGTAGCGATAACTTTCGTGTCGATGCCATACTGCTGCGTACCCTGCATGGCCTCGCCGCTGAGTTTCAAAAGCACCCGCTTGTAGGCCGGCCGCTTGCGAGTTTTCGCCATGGTTTTCCTCAGAGTTCCTCACCCAACTGGAACCGAACGAATCGTCGGATTTGAATGTTTTCTCCAAGTCGCGCTATTACGGAATTCAGATAATCCCGGACGGTCATGTTGCGGTCCCGGATGTACTCCTGCTCGAGCAAACAGGCTCTGCCGTAAAAACTCTCGAGCTTTCCTGCAACAATTTTTTCGATGACCTTCTCGGGTTTCCCCGTTTGCCGGGCTTGGCTTTCCGCAATCTGCTTTTCCTTCTCAAGAAGTTCCGGCGGCACTTCTTCGCGGCTGACACACGCCGGATTCTCGGAGCAGACCTGCATTGCCACATTTTTCACGAGTTCCCTGAATTCATCGGTCCGGGCCACGAAATCGGTTTCACAATTCACCTCGACGAGCACTCCCAGCTTTCCGCCGGTGTGCACATAGGCACCGACAGCTCCCTCACTGGCAGTCCGGCCGGCGCGTTTCGCCGCGTCAGCCACTCCCTTCTCGCGCAAGTATTGTATTGCGGCCTCGAAATCACCGTCTTTCTCGATAAGCGCTTTTTTGCAGTCCATCATTCCGGCGCCGGTCTTCTGGCGCAGTTCTTTTACCATTTCGGCAGTCACTGTCATAGGGATCTCTCCTAACCGTTTTCGTTTGTTACGTAGAATCAGCGCGGGCTTCAAGCCCTCGGGGCCAACGCGCTCATGAGGATGTTCAATCAATCCCGAAAAATTATTTGTTCAGGGCAGTTTGATCCGATGGATGGCAAGCCTCTCGGCTCATTCCACGTCCAGGTCGTCATCTTCTTGATCGCCGTGTGACGCCGAGCCTGTCCGACCGGCAACGACGGCTTCTTCTTCGCCCTTCTTCACGCCCAATTCGGTTCCCGGCACTTCCCTTCCCTCGAGGACACGGGCCTTGGCGTCGAGAATGGCGTCGGCGATGATCGTCGAGAAAAGTCGTATCGATCGAATTGCATCGTCGTTACCCGGGATCGGATGGGTAACGTCGTCGGGGTCGCAGTTTGTGTCGACTATGCCTACAGACGAAATTCCGAGCTTCTTCACTTCGGCAACCGCAATGGCCTCCTTCTTGGTGTCGATGATGAACACGGATTGAGGCAGTTCGCTCATGTCCTTTATTCCTGCCAGGTTCTTGTCGAGCTTTACTTTTTCTTTGAGGAGTTTGCCGATCTCTTTCTTTACCAGATCGCCGAAGTCTCCTTCTTGCTCCATTTTTTCGATTCGTTTGAGGCGTCGAATGCTCTTGCGTATTGTCTCGAAATTGGTCAGGGTTCCGCCCAGCCACCGGTTGGTCACGTAAAACATTCCGCATCGCATGGCCTGCTCGCGCACGACCTCCTGCGCCTGTCTTTTCGTTCCGACGAACAGAACGCTACCGCCCATCTCGACTGTCTCGCGGATGAAATGGTAGACCGCATTCACCTGCTGGACGGTCTTCTGTAAGTCGATGATATACACGCCGTTGCGTTCGCCAAAGATGAATCTCTCCATCTTTGGATTCCATCGTCTGGCCTGGTGTCCGAAATGGACTCCCGCCTCGAGCAGTTGCTTCATGGTAACGATTGCCATTGAATATCCTCCACTTTTTTCGGTTAATCCTCGGCTTGCGCCCCGCCGGGAACCGGTTTCCGCACAGTGGCAAACCGGCACCGTCCCACCGGGCGACCTCGGGGGTCTGCGAAGCCTGTGTTTTTCTGATTCGGCCTTTTAATATACCAGAAAAACCCCGCAATGGCAACCTCCGGCGAGGGTGGTTCCGGCACGAAGCCGCTCATTGAGCATCCCTTTGTTTCCCGTCGCCGCCGTGCGGAACATGCTGTTGACTTTATGGTTTGCGAGTTGTTATACTTGCTTTTAACTACAGCAGTTCCTTCCTCGACCTGCGTTTCGACACCCGGAGGTGCTAGGAGTGAGCAAAACTACGCTCGTTCTTGGCGGCGGCGGTCTTCGAGGACTCGCCCATGTGGGTGTGCTGAAGGCCCTCCGGGCTCTCCACGTGCCCATTCACGAATACATTGGAACCAGCATGGGCTCGATCATTTGCGCACTCGCTGCAGGCGGCATGGATATAGATGAAATGGAGCGGCTCGCGGTAAATTTGAAAAGCGACGATATCCTGGACTTGAGCGTGTCGCATTTCCTCAGGAAGGGATTGCGCGCGACCAGCCTTTACCGCGGGGAAGCTCTCTACAACTATATTCAGAAAATAGTGCCGATTGACAGCTTCAAGCTGCTTGATATTCCCCTGCTTGTCACGTCGGTGGAACTGAGCCGGGGCGAGGAAGTGTATTGGGGAAGTGACGGTTTTGACGATATACCCGTTCACGAGGCCGTCTATTCGTCGTGCGCGCTGCCCGCAATCTTTCCGCCTCTGAAAATCGGAGATTCTTACTATATCGACGGCGGCGTCATGACAAATCTGCCCGTCCAGATTGCCTACCAGCGCGGGGCAGACCTTATCATCGCCGTGAATCTCGGTTTGCCGACGGGAAGGCGTGCCGAAGAAATGCCCCGCCCGCGGGGAATCCTCGATATGATATTGGAGAGCAGCGGAATCATGATGCGCAGGATATTACAGCTTCAAATACGCGAATTTTACGATTATCCCGTCATATTTGTGGAGCCATCCATGCCCACCCGCCGCATGTTTGATTTTGAAGAGACGGACCGTTTGATCAGAGCGGGTGAACGGGCGGCCCTGAACGTTTTGAGGGACCACCCCATGTTGGGAGCGGTCTCATGAGCAAGTCGATATGCGGAGGAGAAGACCCGAATGATTGAAAAGATATCGGTTTCCAGCAAAACACGCGAGGAATTCATCGACATAACCGATTCGGTGCAACAGGTAGTGAAAAAGGTGGGAGTGCGGGAAGGGTTGTGTGTCGTTTACGTCCCTCATACCACCGCAGGAATCACGGTGAATGAGAATGCCGACCCCAGCGTCAGCCGGGACATACTGGCCATGCTGTCGCGCCTTGTGCCGGCGAACGAGCCGGCCTATCGCCACAGGGAGGGAAACGCCGACAGCCACATCAAGTCAACGCTTGTCGGGTTTTCACATCTTCTTCCCATCAGCGACTTGAAGCTCGCTCTCGGAACATGGCAGGGAATCTTCTTCTGTGAGTTTGACGGCCCGCGCCAACGCTCGGTTCTCGTACAGGTAATCCCTTCGAAAGATTAGCGTCAGAGTGCAAGACATGGGAGAAAGGATTGACCTGCTGGGTCTTCTGCCCGACGAGATGGATGAATTGTTCGCCGCTCGCGGCCTCGAATCCTATCGCTCGACGCAGGTCTTGGATTGGCTCTATCGCCACGGCGCAAACTCCTTTGAGCAAATGACGAATCTGTCGAAGGGTCTTCGGAGGAGATTGGAAGAGGATTCTTTTGTCACCGACTTGAAAGCGCGAAGAGTTCAAACTTCGAAACAGGACGGAACGAAAAAATTTCTCTTCGAACTCGGCGACGGAGCCTTGATAGAGACGGTCCTGCTGCCCGAGGGAGAGCGCAGGACTGTTTGTGTGTCTGCGCAGGTCGGATGCGCGTTTGGATGCTTATTTTGTGCGACCGGTGCGGGAGGCCTCCAAAGAAATCTGAGCGTTGGCGAGATGGTCGACCAAGCGCGGAAAGGAAAATTCGACCCCGATGCCGGACGGTTGAGCAACATTGTGCTCATGGGCATGGGAGAACCGCTCGCCAATTACGAGGCGGTTTCGAAGGCCGTCAGAATATTTCTTCATGAGAGAGGATTCGCGCTCGGGAAAAGACGCATCACGGTCTCGACCGCGGGATTTGTTCCGGGGATTCGCAGGCTGGCAGCCGACGACCTGCCGGTCAAGCTGTCTCTTTCCCTGCATGCGACGGAGAACAGTATGCGGGACCGTCTTATGCCCATAAACAAGAAGTACCCGATCGAGGAAGTGTTGGCGGCGTGCAGGCAACTGGTCGGCCGTCATCGGACGCCTTTGACGATTGAGTATATACTGATGAAAGACCGGAACGATTCGCTGCAAGAAGCACGGAGACTCGCAAAAATAGCCCGTTCGTTGCAGGCAAAGGTCAATCTGATCCCCTGCAACCCGGTTCTCTCAGCGGCGTTTCAGGCTCCATCGCAGGAGAAGGTCCTCGCGTTTCAGTCGGAGTTGAGAAAAGGCGGGGTCCTGGCCTTTATCAGGCGCTCACGGGGTGTCGATATAGAAGCGGCATGCGGCCAACTACGAGCTGCGAACAGTCCCCATGTTTCGGGAGAGAATACCGGCGGTATGACAGGCGTGAAATGAAGTCAGAGACCGCTCCACCGGTCTCCCGCAGGGCGGGGGGCGGGCGGATGCTGAGACCATCTAATTTGGAGTTGACGCCACGTGTCCTCGAACCACAGGCAATTACTCACACATATGGCGCGTTCGATTCAGCTATCGGATGCGATTAACTTCGCATTCGTTTCTTTCCTCCTGCTTCTTTGCGTTCTCTTTCCCGGCAGGATACGGATGTGGTTGCCTCTTGTCCTTGTGTACCTGTCGATGCTGCTGACGGCCACGTTGTTGGTCTGGCGCTATCGCGGAAACCCGGGGCCGAGCCGCGCCTTTCTGAGAAGATGGTATCCCTTGGCCTTTGTGGTCGTCGTCTTTTTCACCCTGGGCGAAATCGTCCATCACGTGTTGCGGTACGATGTGGACCGGCAAATGATCGCAATCGACCAGGCCGTCTTCGGGACGCATCCGACCGTGTTCCTGTCGCGGTTTCTCAATCCGTACCTCGTGGACTTGATGCAGCTTTGCTACGCAAGCTTCTATTTTCTGCCCCTCATTCTCGGGGGTGTCCTGTATTTCCGGGGCAAAATGGAGGAGTTTGAGGCATTCACCGGCGCCGCGTGTCTTACCTTTTATCTTTCGTTCGTCGGGAACATCCTGTTTCCGGTCAGCGGACCATCGAAGACGCTCGTGGGGGTTCACTCGAACCCAATCGAGGGCAAATGGGTGGGCGATTTCATTCGGGAGTGGCTCTTCGTTTTGGAGCCGTACCGATGGGATTGCTTTCCGAGCGGCCACGTTGCGGTCACGCTCGTTACGCTCGCGATTTGTTACAGGTTCGAGCGCAAGCTGTTCTGGGCCATGCTTCCCATCGGAACGGGCCTCGTCGTTTCGACAGTGTATCTGCGATATCACTACGTGGTCGATATCGCCGCCGGAGCTGTTCTGGCGTATCTCGTCGTGGCGGCGCGCGCTCCGATGCAAAGAGCATGGGAGCGTATTGCGGCGCGAGCAGCGGGGGCTGAGATGAAGGCGGCAGTATGACGCGCAGAATTCGAGTGTGTCCGATAATTCACTGGTGGTCGCTACGGGGGACAGTCCCTATTCTATCCCGCGAATGCGCGGGACTTCGCTCCGCGAGTCCGCGGGATTTCGCTGCGCTCAACGAAGGACAGGGGGATTCCGTACATAGTGACTGTGAATCCGTCCGACAATTATGAATGTCAACGAAAACGAAGCGCAGGGGGCTGTACCCAATTATGGAATCCCCTGTTTTTTGGGGATTCGTAGATTGGCGGACTGCCCCCGAAGCGCAGGACATGGAATTATCGGACACTCTGACAGTCCCCTGCGCTTTCGATCAAACACATAATTATCGGACGGATTCAATTAATCGGATGTCAGGGGCAGTTCGTAAATTCGATGAGTTTTATAGATTTTTCCGCCGATCATCTCACAGATGGCGCGCACGGGCATGTTGTCTTCGAGAATCCATGAGAACTCGGCGCTCGTGAATCCGTGCTTGATGATGTTTCGGTGAACGTTGTAGACCATGGCGGCCGCCACTCCCGTTTCCCGAAAGTCCCTGTGCACGCCCATCATGAACAGGCGCCCCTTTTTGATCCTGTTCTTATACCACAGGAACTGTATCATCTGTATCGGTCCCATTTTCCCGTTTACCTTCTTTGCAAACACATTGTAGTCGGGCAGAAACATCAGGAATCCGATCGGTTTTCCGTCCAGCTCACCGATGAAGGTGAGGTCGTCGATGACCAAGGCTTTGAAATGGTGGGCCATATCCTCGATTTCCGCCTCGGTCAGAGGAACGAAGCCCCAGTTTTTACTCCACGCGTTATTATAAATTTCCTTCACCCGCCTCATCTCGCTTCGCATGTCTCCGAGGTTGACAGGGCGAGCCACCACATGATTCTGTTCCGCTTTCTTCGCCAATTCGCGGAGATATGTAGTGTCCACATCGAGGTCCGTTATGTGGTAGGAATACAGGTCGCGGGCTTTCCGAAGGCCGTATCGCTCGAGGAATCCGGCGTAATACGGGGGATTGTATGTCGTCAGCATTACCGGGTCGGAATCGAACCCGTCGACGAGCAGGCCGCACTCATGATTGGTCGTGAAGTTAAACGGCCCCCGCATCACATCAATTTCCTCTTCTTTCAGGCGGTCGCTCGCGACATCGAGAAGGCGAGAAGCGACTTCATAATCATCGAGCGCCTCCAGGAACCCGAAGCAGCCCATTTTCTCGTTGTGAAAGTCGATATAATTCTGGTCGACACTGACCGATATCCGGCCGCACGTCTTGCGCCCCCTGCGCGCGAGATAGTACTCGGCCCAGGCATGCTCGAAGAATGGGTTCGCACGGCTCAAGAATTGCATTTGCTCTTTGATAATAGGCGGTACCCAATGCTGTTCTCCCCGATAGACATGCCACGGAAACCGGACGAATTCCAAAAGGTCGCGTTTCGATTCAACACGGACGACCTCGAGATGACCTTGCACGCTGTTCATAGCGGAAACCCCCCTGTCAAAGAGCGCGAGGCGTTGCTGTGTCGGGGTCCGTCACGGAGCCCCAGTTGAATCGAGGAATGTTTCAGCCCTCCCTTGGCTTTCAACGGCATGAAGGGATTCGGGATGTTCACCACGAGCGAAGACAACGGTTGGGCGTTGTTGCTTCCCGGAGACCAGAGCTCGTGGTTGCATAACTGCGCCGCGCCGACCGGAGAATGAACGGGCAAGACGGGGCGGCCGGCGAGCGCGGAATGAGATTTCGAATCAGGCCGAGCGCCGCGAGTGGAACCAACGCCCGTCTGAACCCGGTGCGATTCGAATCTTTCGCTATGAAGGAGAACAAGGGCATCATGAATACTCTGAGACTTCGGAGAAACTAGATTCTGCTGCGGAAAGCAGCAAGAAATTGTGCATCTTATATATCACGAATTCCTCTTTTCCGTCAAACGGGGGATGTGTGTCTGAGTGCCTCCGATAATTCGATTTGGTGCTGACTGCGGGGCCACGGGACCAAGGAAACCAGGTCTCCGGAATTAGGCTTCGGCTTTTGGGGTGCGATCCCGAAGCTACGACTCACCTCGTCCGCGAGTCTTGGGACAGACCCCCTTGCAAGCAATTGTCGGACCGAGAGCGTCGCTCTTCGGACATTTGTAAAGGCCGTTTTTGTGCCTTTTTTTGTTATTCCAATCGTGAGAGGGACCCAATGTATTCCTCTTCTGCAGAGCCGAATATTGCAGGTGTGAAACATCTCTTTGGTCGATGCGCGAAAATGACCATGGATTCGAGGAAATCGCGCTGTCGGAGCTGTCGAAACAGTGCAGAATTCGCGCTCCTGCGCGGTTGACTCATAAACCATGTTCTGTTAGAATGTTTGCCAGTCCGGACCGTCGAACAACGAGAGGAATCTGTCTCGCGATTGGACAGCACGACCCGGGATAGCCGCAACCGGAGGATATTGGGGGGACACCATGTGGTATGGTGTCCCCCAATATCCATGGGACGGATACGTGGTCCCGGTGGCATCTCATAATAAAGGAGAGAACAGCAGGAATGCGAAAATCCGAGATACTCGGCCTCGGCCAGTTCCTTCCGGAACGAATAGTCACGAACCACGACATGGCTAAGATGTTCGACACCGACGATGAGTGGATTCAACAGCGGACCGGCATCGTTGAGAGGCGATTTACCGAGGATGGAGTGGGTCCGTCCGACCTCGCTGTTCCCGCTGCGCAGCAGGCGGTGAAAGCGGCCGGCCTGGAAATGAGCGACATCGAGTTCATCATCTTTGCCACCTTGAGTCCCGATTATTTCTTTCCGGGCTCAGGGTGCGTATTGCAGGAAAAGTTGGGACTCGGCGGCATCGGCGCGCTCGATGTTCGAAACCAATGTTCCGGATTCATCTATGGATTGGCGGTTGCGGACGCGTTCATAAAAACAGGGATGTACGACCGCATCCTGCTGGTCGGAGCGGAAGTGCATTCATCGGGGTTGGAGTTCTCGGACAGAGGCCGCGACGTTACGGTTCTGTTCGGCGACGGCGCCGGCGCGGCTGTTCTGGGGGCAACTGAAGCTGACCGGGGGATCATGTCGACCCATTTGCACGCCGATGGCGCGTACGCCAGAGATTTGTGGATCGAGATTCCCGCCAGTCGTTTGATGCCCCGCGTAAACGAAGAGTTCATACGGGAGGGCCGACATTATCCCAAGATGAACGGCAAGAAGGTATTCAAGAAGGCGGTCGAAAAGCTGCCGGAAGTCATCCATGAAGCTCTCGCGGCGAACGGTCTTACCGTTGACGACATTGACTTGCTCGTGCCTCACCAGGCGAACTTGCGGATTAACGAACTTGTGGGAAAGACCCTCAATCTGCCGCCGGAGAAAATCTACAATAACATTCAGCGATACGGAAACACGACAGCCGGCTCGATTCCGATAGCATTGAACGAGGCCATTCAGGAAGGAAGGGTGAAAAAAGGCGACATCGTCATGCTGGCTTCTTTCGGGTCGGGTTTCACATGGGCTTCGTGTGTGCTCCGGCTATAGGTGTAAAGCCGGTTCCTCATCCACGCCTCCTGAGAATATCCCAAAACGCTCCCCGCGCACCGAGTCGGATTGCTTCCGAGAGCACCGAGTTGTCGTTGTAATTGTAATCACCTTCTCCTCGTTCCGGCGACGCCACGAAGAAGCGTTCGTCTCCCGCCACGAGATCGAAGAGCATCTGTTGCGGGTGGTCGCCGAGGTCGGGCGAAAGAAAGTAAACGGGCTCGAGCAAAGCAGGATTGTCTCGAGAGGGACCGTATATCGGCGGTCCGCCCGCTTGCAGCAGAGGGGCAAGGGAGTCCGCCATGGCGGTGCCCGGATATATCCGGAGCCCCATGCTTGCGCCGACGCACGCCGGATTGATTTGCTTCATGAATTCAATTGCCTCGCGCACGGTTTCCGGAGTCTCGCCCGGCGCCCCCAGCAGGAGGTCGAACATCGCCGCAATGTCGTGTTTCCGGCACAGTCGGGCTGCTTGCGTGATCGAGTCTGCAGTGTGCGTTCGCCCGAGCGTCTGAAGGAGAGCGGGGTTGCAATGGTCGGCGCCGAAGTTGATACCGACGCAGCCGCTGCGTCTGAGCAGCGCCGCCAGTTCATCATCAAAAAATGAAGGCGCCATGTAGGCGTACCAGCGAATTTTTTCTGCCAGCCCGAACCGAATGAATTCACGGGCGACCTCGGCGGCATGATTGCGGGGAATATTGAACTCGCTGTCGCACGTATGAAAATAATCGATTCCCCGTTCGGCAAGGGAGGCTATCTCGCGGGCAACCTGCGTCGGCGGTCGCTGCCGACACACCCGGCCTTTGCTCAACGGGTCGGCGCAATAGGAACACGACGCGGCGCAGCCGCGTTTGGTCTCGAATCCAACCATGGCGCCTTCTTTCAGATATCTCAGATTGTCGACCGTCGTCCGGTCGCTCAGATCGATTCGCGCGAGGTTCACTGGAACCGGTTCGTTTCTTTGCAGGCCGGCTTCATCCCTGTAAACGAGTCCCGGTACAGAATTGTACGAGCGGTTCTTTCTCAGCGCCTCTGCAAATCGCGCGAGCGCATCTTCCCCGTCGCCCCGTATACCGAAGTCCGCTTCGCAATACTCGAGGGCCGCGGAGGCAAAAATGGAATATCCGACGCCTCCCAATACCACCGGCGCCGCAGTCAGAGTCTTGATTTTCCTGATCAGCGGCCGTATCCTCGCCAGGCAGAAATCGCGAGTCGCAAAGAAGGAATCGTCAACATTCCGGACGGTAACGCCCACGAGGAGAGGTTCCCGATCAAAAGCGCGCTGCAGCGCCGAGCCGACATCGCTCTCAAAGCTCAAGTCGAGAAAATCGACTTCAAACCCGTTGGTCTTGAGCGCTCCCGCCAAAAAGTCGATTGCCACCGGGCTCACCGGCGGCTTCATGAGGTTCGGGTTCAACAGAAGAATCTTCGAGGATGGTTGCGTCACTTTTTCGTCTTGGCGGCATTGCTCAGCGGGTCAGGAATTGCATGAGCTCTATGACCACGCCGTCAGGACCGCGGAAGGCATTTGCCTTCACGATACCCGAATCCTGTGGAGGGCATATGAACTCGACACCTTTCGCCGTGAGTTCTTCATACGCCTTTTCGACATCGTCCACAACAAACGCGAAATGATGAATGGCGTGGTCATACGGGTGCATTTTCGCGGCGACGTTTTCGCCCCTCGGGTTTTTGAACTCGAGCAAATTGAGCTTTGCACCCTCGCCCGATAGAAGCACGTAACGCATTTTCAGGTCTTTCACGCCGAGAATCGCCTCGATGGCGGGGTCGCCTTCCTGTTCCATATCCATCATGACATCGAGCCCGAGTACGCCGCAGTAGAATTCGAGGGCCTCTTCCATATTACTGACACTGATGGCAATATGTTGCACTTCGCCAAGCTTCATGGGTATTCTTCCTCCTTCCGAGCTGCGCTTCCCCTCTCGAATGGCTTGAGGTTGACGCTCTTTTCAACGGATGTGGGTGTACAAAAAGGTTATTGGCCGTACCGGCTCTTGTAAAACTCCTTGATTTGGTTCCGCTGCTCCGGTGTCAGACCTTTCGTCCATTTGTGAAAATCGGTTTCCATGTATTCCTGGGTGACACCCGGCATCAAGCGCTCCGCCTCGGGAATGAACTCAATGTAGAACCTGTGGGCAATGTCGTAGAATCCGTGCCACTGCGTGTAGTCGGGTCCCATCATGGATGCGCCGTGGCGCGCCCGGCGTCCTTCATGATGCCAGAGGTAAAAATACGTCCAATCGATCTCTTCGTCGAAGGGCGTTGTGTTTATCTTGCCCGCATCTTTCAGCTTTTGCATGATGGCCTGGGCCGGTTTCGCGAATTTCTCGTTGTACAGCTCGATGACGGCGTCGTATTGGGCGTAGAAACCGCTGACGTAAGAGGGCGTGTGACAATGATGACAGACCGTCTTCATATTCTCGCGGCGCTGCTCCCAATTGTCGAGTTTTTGGGAGACCTCCGGCCGCAGTGTCCAACTGATGCGGGCGCCGATATCGTGAGACAGCGTAAGGCCTTTTGCCGCGCTCATGTGGCACGTCGCGCACGTGGGGGCGGCATCGTAATCGATTCCAAGCACCCAGTCCTCGCTCGATAGATTCATCTTGTGGATGAATGCCCTGAACGCGATGCCGTGCTTGGATTCGGTATATATTTCGTATTGAGGATGATCGGGACCGAGGTGGCATTTGCCGCAGCTCTCGGGCTGGCGCGCCAGCATCGATGAAAACGCATGACGCGAGTGACACGCGGTGCACGACCCTTTGCTTCCGTCCGGATTGAGTCTGCCTATTCCCGTGTTGGGCCATGTCGTCGATTCGAGCCTCCCGTCCTCGAGCACGATCACCTGCGAGCCATGACATTGTTTGCAGCCGGAATTTGCTGCGGGTTCGCCTTCTACCACTTCGCCGAGAACATTGTCCAAAGAACCGAGTATTTCACCGCCCTTCGCATGGTGGCTCGCGGAAAACTGTGCGACTTCCTCCGGATGACACAGGGAGCAATCCTGGGGCGAGACGATGATTGAAATCGTCGCGTCATAATGTTCCAACGCATCCGCGTCGTTCTCTTCGGCATGATGACATTCGTAGCAGCCGACACTGTTGCGCGCGTGCGCGCTCTGCGCCCATTGTCCAACAATGGCCGGCGCAATCTCTTTCTCTTCATGACACGAAATGCATTGTTGTGTCTCCAGCGATTGATTGGAATAAAGCTTTGCTCTCGGATGTTCCGGGCGGCCGGACGGCACAGCGCCCTCGGCAGCGACGGCCGTGGCCGCCATCGCTGCAACAACCCACAACAGCGCGCATATGCCCTGTAATCGAGCAATTGGTTTCCGGAGCAATTCGATCATGTTCACCTCCAGCGTCATCACAACACGTTACCGGACAACGAAAAAAAAGCGACATCATTATATCCACGACGGCCCCAGTTTGCAAAACAGGAATCAGGTGGCGCGGTAAAACCAGTTTTGTCGTCCGAAAAACCCGAAAACGTGCAAAGCGTTTCGTTCGAAAAAATTTTTGCTAGATAATGTGGCATAAACTCTTGACAGCTACTATATATCGTGGTATAATTTTTGTTGACACTTGGGGCCAGTGAGATCCATTGACCCATGATCCCGTCAGTGCTCAAAGCGTAACTGCCATGGGGAGGAAACTATATGGCCGTGAAAAAAAAGGCGGCAAAGAAGAAAGCCGCCAAAAAGAAACCCGCAAAGAAAAAAGCGGCAAAGAAGACAACAAAGAAAAAAACCGCGAAGAAGAAAGCCACAAAGAAAAAGAAGTAACCTCACCCACTGGCCCCAAGTGCCTATGAAAGATTCCTTCCAGTGGGTACGCCTTCAGTTGTTGTTCACTTCAATCCGGTTTCCTCACCTCTTTCTTGAACCGCTCCAGTGCGTGTGCTAATATGTGCTTTGAAAAACGGATGCCATTTCCGACACGAAAAAAAACATGTCCAGAATTCACATACTCACAGAGGAAACAGCGAACCGGATTGCTGCCGGCGAAGTAATAGAGAGACCGTCGTCGGCGGTGAAGGAACTTGTCGAGAACTCGATCGACGCGGGCGCCCAAAAAATATTCATGGAGCTTTTGGCCGGGGGGAAAAGAATGGTGCGCGTGACCGATGACGGGAGCGGAATGTCGTATGATGACGCGCTTCTTTGTCTCGAGCGTCATGCGACGAGCAAGATTTCAAAGGCGTCGGACTTGTATGCGATAACGACGTTTGGTTTTCGCGGCGAGGCGATTCCGAGTATGGCATCGGTTTCGAAAATGGAAATTGTGACTCGGACATCGGACAGTATTTCCGCGACCCAGGTTGAGTTGGAGGGAGGTGTCGTGCGGAGCGTTCATGAGAAGGGAGCGCCGGCCGGAACCCGGATAACGGTGCGGAACCTGTTTTACAACACGCCCGCCAGATTAAAATTCATGAAATCGACCTCTACCGAACTGGGTCACGTAACGAACATGGTACAAAGGCAGGCGCTGGCGCACCCCCACATTAATTTTCGTTTGTCGAATGGAGAGCGCGAGGTGCTGAATCTTCCGCCGGCCGGTTCCATTTTCGACCGACTTGTTCTTCTTTGGGGGAAGGCTTTCGCAGACCAGCTTCGGTATGGCTCATCGGAAGGCGATGGGATAACGGTCACGGGATATTTCGGTTCGCCGGCGCTCACTCGTTCGAATCGCGCCCACCAGTTTCTTTTTCTGAATCGCCGACCCATCACCAACCGCCTGCTCTTGAAGGCGCTGAGCGATTCGTATCGCGGAATCGTGATGAGCGACCGGTTCCCGGTGGCCTTCATTTTTGTTGACATCGACCCGCATTTCGTCGACGTGAACATACATCCCGCCAAGCGCGAGGTTCGTTTTGCCGACCCCGACAAAGTAATGAGCGAGTTAGGGAAAGCGTTCCGCTCGGCATTCGAAAGCACGAGCCGCGGCCAAGTACAAAGTGAACCGGCCGGCGCCAGACAGCGCGAACCGAGGGGGAAAACCGTATCCGGCGAGGGAAGCCTGTTCCAGCGCATCACAATCGATGAAGACGCTCTTCCCTCGGTGTTGCCCGAACTGGAACGAGAGGGGACGGAGGCGCGGGTCCGACCGATGTTGCCTGTAACGCGGCCGACGCCCGATTTTTCTGCGGTATCTCCCACCATCCAATTTGCCAAACAAATATTCAATTCCTATCTCCTCTGCGTAGATGAGTCCGACCTCCTGATAGTGGACCAGCACGCACTCCATGAGCGTCTCCTCTATGACGAACTCGTCGCGCAGAGTGGTCGCTCGAGCGTCGCCACTCAACAGATGTTGATACCCATCGCCATCGAATTCTCTCCGGACAGGGCCGAAGTCCTCGCCGCACATTTGGACCTGTTTTCACAAATAGGGATAGAGGTGGAACCGTTTGGTCCGAACACATTTGCGGTGACGGCTTTGACGGGCGCCCACAGTGAGCGACGTGTGACCGAGATAATATGCGAGAGCGTTGATGAACTGTACCTGGGACTGCAGATAAAAGCGCCGCGCGAAATTCTGCGCCGGCTGATGACCATTTCCGCCTGCAAGAATTCGATCAAGGCGGGAGACTCTTTGAGCGCCAAAGAGGCGGAAATGCTGATCGAAGGCTTGAAAAGGCTTGAACAGCCGCCAACCTGCCTTCATGGGCGTCCCCTGGTCCTGCGGCTCGGCGAATCGCAAATCGCACGCGCCTTCGGACGCAAGGGTTGATTCCGATGTCGGAGCTGCTGGTGATTTGTGGTCCCACCGCCGCAGGCAAATCGCTCGCGGGAGCGCTGCTGGCGGACGCTCTCGACGGAGAGGTCGTCTCCGCCGATTCCATGCAGATATACCGCGGTCTTGACATCGGGACCGACAAGGCGTCCGCCGAACTCCGGAAGCGGGCGCCGCATCACATGTTGGACATAGCCGACCCGGCCGAAGGATACAGCGCCGCGAGGTACGAGCGCGAGGCAGGCAGGATTATCGATGAACTGCTCACCAAAAACAAGCTTCCTGTTCTTGTCGGCGGCTCCGGGCTGTATATCAGGATTCTGTTGAATGGAATATTTCCCGCGCCGCCGGCATCGTCTGCGGTGAGAAGGCGGCTGAAAGAAGAGGCCGAAGGGAAGGGCATTCACGCGCTTTATGACCGGCTGTGCTCCGTCGACCCGGAGTATGCGCGTGTCGCAGCGCCGACGGACCTTCGACGAATCGTTCGCGCTCTCGAAGTGTTCGAACTCACCGGTTCTCCATTCTCATCATGGCACGAACAGCACCGGCAGAACCGCCGGCGGCGCGACGCATTCATGGTCGGCCTGACGCGTCCGCGCGAAGCCCTCTATCGCCGTATCGAGCAAAGAGTCGATGAGATGTTTGAAAAGGGGTTGATTGACGAAGTCAAACGGCTATGCGACCAAGGTTACGCGAACGCCCTCAGGCATCTCCGTCCCCTCGGGTACATCGAGGTTTTGAATTATCTTGAAGGAGAGACCGACCTCGAGGAGGCGATCCGCCTGACCAAACAAAACTCGCGCCGCTACGCGAAGCGGCAGATGACATGGTTTCGGAAGGAGAATGTCCACTGGGTCGAGTTGGAGGATTCAGCCGACGCGCAATTCGTCGTTCAACGCATCGTTTCTCTTCTTCCGCGGTCCATGCGAGGAAGAAGACGCCGATGAGATTTCTTCCAGGGAATGCCGGAGCGGACACGGGCAACCGCACAGACGGCTGGGAACACATGGGGAAGCGCATGCCGAAAGACCGAGAAGAGTCTTCGTGACGGAGGAGAGATGAGAGACAAAGTAATAACACTCGGCGCCATACTGGTTGTTGTTGCGCTTCTGATCGCGTTCAATAAATATTATCGGCACGGCAAGGGGCCTGCTCCCGCCGCCCCCCGGGAATTCTCGCGGGATTCGATGAAACAAGCCGAACCGGGAAGCAGATTGGTGGCGACCGTGGAGACGAACCTGGGAACGTTTTCATTTGAACTCTTCCCGGATGATGCTCCCGGCACGGTCGCCAATTTCGTGAAACTCGCCCGAAAAGGTTTCTATGACGGCGTCATTTTCCATCGGGTCGTTCCCGGCTTTGTCATCCAGGGCGGCGATCCGAGCGGCACGGGCAGGGGCGGCCCGGGTTACACGATAAAAGCCGAATTCAATAGGCGGAAGCACGTGGCCGGAACCGTGGCCATGGCGCGGTCGGCCCATCCGGACAGCGCGGGCAGCCAGTTCTACGTGTGTCTTGCGCCGGCGCCTCATCTCGATGGGAGCTACACGGTTTTCGGACAGGTAATCGACGGAACGGATGTTGTGCAGGCGATAGGGAGGGTTCGGGCCGACGCCGATGCCCGACCTCTTGAAAAGGTTGTCATGAAGAAAGTGACAATCAGCGAAGAACCGGTTGGAGAGCAATGAGAATTTCGCCTGAGGAGTTGAACGACAGGCTCACCCGCGCGAAGGCGCGGCTGGAAAGCTGCGACCTGTGTCCCCGAAACTGCGGCGTGAACCGGCTCGAAGACGAAACGGGGTTCTGTCGGACGGGGAGAAAGGCGATCGTTTCGAGTTATGGACCACACTTCGGCGAGGAGCCGCCGCTGGTGGGAACCAAGGGCTCCGGAACCATCTTTTTTGCCGGCTGCAATCTGGGGTGCATATTCTGTCAGAACTACGACATCAGCCATCTCCTGCACGGAGATACCGTCACCGCCGAGGAGCTTGCCTCGTTCATGCTGGACCTCCAGAAACGCGGCTGTCACAACATAAATTTTGTTTCGCCTTCGCACGTGGTTGCGCAAATACTCGAGGCGCTTGCCGTCGCATGCAAGTATGGCTTGCGCGTCCCTCTCGTGTACAACTGCGGCGGCTATGATTCGCTCGATACGCTCCGGTTGCTCGACGGCATTGTGGATATATATATGCCGGACGCAAAATATGCGGACGAGGAGGTGGCCCGGAACTTGTCTCGCGCTCCCAATTATCCGGAGATAATGAAGGCGGCGCTGAGAGAGATGCACCGGCAGGTCGGCGACCTCGAGGTGGACGAGCGCGGCATCGCGGTTCGCGGGATGATTATACGCCACCTGGTCCTGCCGAACGGGCTGGCCGGCGCCCGCGAGATTATGAGATTCATCGCGAGAGAGTTGTCCACGAAATCGTATGTGAACGTGATGGCGCAGTACCATCCGGTGTACAAGGCATATGACCACGAGTTGCTCAATCGGAGAATCACGCGAACGGAGTATCTCGAGGCATTGGATATGGCCTCGGCCGAGGGTTTGCACCGCGGCTTTTGATTGAATGCCGGGCCGGGCGGACCCGCGTGCGGGCGTCAAAGCGCGGCGGCATTCGTTCGACACAGCAGGGGGCACAATCACTCATGGCGAACACAATGGAGATCGTGGAGGAACTGAAGTTGGTCCCGTATTTTCGGGAGCTCGGGAACGAACCGCTCCGGGAAATAGCGAAGGCGTGCCGGGAGAAACATCTCGAAAAAGGTCAGATGCTTTTCTTTGAGAACGATGTCTGTGACGGCTTCTATTATGTGAGGAGCGGGACGGTAAAACTCTACAAGGTATCCTCGAGCGGCCGCGAGCAGATATTCCACACCTTCAAGGCCGGCGACACATTTGCGGAGGTGCCCACCTTTGATGATGGGCTCTGTCCGGTCAACGCCCAGGCGCTCGAGCGGTCAACAGTGCTGCTCATCAGAAAGCGGGATTTTGAGAAAATCATACGAGCGTATCCGGAGGTCGCGCTGGGGCTTCTTCACCATTTCGCGCGCTGGCTCCGCCGGTTCACGATTCAACTCGAAGAACTCTCGCTCAAGGACGTGAGCGCAAGGCTTGCCGGATACTTGCTGAGGCAGGCGGCGGAGCGGGGGAAGCGGACGCCCGACGGGGTCGTTGTCACCCTGGACATGAATCAACAGGAGATCGCCGCAAATATCGGAACGGTGCGCGAAATCGTTTCCCGAAACTTCCGGAAGTTCCAGGAATTGGGTTTGATACGCTTGAAGGGCAGACGCCTGACCATTCTCGATCGCGATGGGCTGGAAGAGATCTCCTGAGCGCTGTCCATCTGTTAATCGTGTGCAAACGACAAATGACTGCGCCCACCCGCAAAAGGACGCCGAAGCTCGTCAATCACCTTTGCAACTTCATCAGAGGCTCCACCTTTAGTCCGGCCCGCGCACATGCGTTGTCACCGTTGCTCAGGTCGACCACAACAATAATTCCGTCGATCTGGCATCCGTAATCCTGCAAAATGTTGCAGGCCTTCATGCATGAGGCGCCGGATTCGATCACGTCGTCAACGATACAGACGCGCCAGCCGCGCTCGAGGCGTCCCTCGATGGGGCTGTGTTCGTGGTTTTCACGGGCGTCGAGGCGGACAAAGAACCCGTTCACGTTGAACCAGTGGTCGTACACATACAAAATGGTGGGACCGATAAGGAAGCTTCCACCGACGCCGTGCGAGCCGATTGCCTTTATTTCCGGATGCCGCTGGAGAATGAGGTTCCCGATGTCCATGACCACGGCGTACAGCAGGTCGGGGTTTCCCATCATTCCTTTGACGTCGACATACGAGCGACGCTCGGTGGCGTCGAGCCGCTCGCGCCGTCGCACATACTTGCCGATTTCATCCCGCCAATTCATGGCCTCGTCCCTCGTGCTCGTGACGAGCATGCGCCCGTATGCCTGTATTGTACCACAGTCACACAGGCGGCCGAACTGCCGGCGCGGGCACACCGCCCACAGGGAACTGTGAGCCTGTCCCACGTCTCTTCATGTTGCCGAAGCGGGCGCTCTCGAATCGCGGGCAGATTCACTGTCCCGAAGCACGCATCACCGGCCGCGGCGCCCACCCGTGCGGGTAACTATTTTCCCTTGAATTCGGGCGGCCTCTTCTGCATGAACGCCATCGGCCCCTCGATTGCATCTTCCGATTTGAACACGGGCGTGGCGAGTTCTATCTCGTGTTCATACGCCTGTGACAGCGGCATGCTGAGGCACTCGATTGCGGACTTCTTGATCGCGCTCACGGCGAGCGGGCCGTTATCGGCGATTCGTCGGGCGATCTTTTCGGCCGCCGGCATCAACTCTTCGTGCGGCGTCACATAATTGACCAATCCTATTCGATGCGCTTCCCTTGCATCGATCTTCTCGCCGGTTAAAAGAACCTCCATGGCCTTGCAGAACGGAATCTGGCGCGGAAGCCGCACGGTCGACCCGCCCGCCGGAAAAAGCCCCCAGCGCGGTTCCTGGATGGCGAAGAAGGCTTTCTCGGAGGCGATTCGTATGTCCATGCCCAACAACATCTCGAGTCCGCCCGCAATACAATAGCCGTTGACGGCTGCGACTATCGGTTTCCAGATGTCGATGTCGCGCAGCATGGCGGACTGGAACACTTGCGCCATCTCGCCCTTGACGAGGCCGGATAGTCCCTCGGGCGCGCTGGTGATGCGTGGGATGAGGGTCGCCAGGTCGGCGCCCGCGCAAAAAGAATTGCCCACGCCAGTGATCAGGGCGACGAGCACGGACGGGTCGTCGCGAAAATCGACCCAGGTTTTGCCGAGTGCCTCGAGCGTTTCCGGGTCGAGCGCATTGCGCGCCTCCGGCCGATTCATCGTGATGTAGGCGATCTTATCTTTCTTCACGTATTCAATGGTCATTGCTCTCTCCTCATCGTTTAACTCGAGTGCCGCATATTGCGTTTTGGCTCCGTGTGCGCCGGCCGGAATTTCGGCAACGAGATGGTGGGACTGATATCGTCGAACACCACTTCGACTTTCATTCCTATTCGTGCGGCTTCGGGTTCGATTCCGATTATGTTGGTCATCATGCGCACGCCCTCATCAAGCTCGACGATGGCGACGACATACGGCGCGTCGTCCTCGAAAACCATGCTTGGCGGACGGTGAATGACTGTGAACGAGTAAATTTCGCCCGTTCCTTTCGCTTCCAGCCACTCGATATCCTCCGAGAGACAGCGCCGGCAGACCGATTGCGGAAAGAACAGCTTCGCTTGGCAATCGCGGCATCGCTGTATCAGGAGTGTATGGCGCCGGGCGGCTTCCCAGAACTTCTCCGTCACCCGATCGGGCATCGGTGTCGGCTTTCTATATTGTTCCATTGCAAGACCTCAGTCCGCCCCGAGAATCAGGGCCGTGTGAGACGAAAGGTGTCCGCCGAGTCCCGTCACCAACCCTGCCCGGGCCTGGTGAACTTGTCTCGGCTGTTCTGCCTCGCCGCGTAACTGTTTTACGGCCTCTATGATGTGGAACAAACCCGACGGCAGGCCGGGATGGCAATGCGCGTGGCAGCCGCCGTGTGTCACTATGGGTATCTCGCCGCCGATCTCGATTCGGTTTCCGCCTTCGACGAAACGGCCGCCATCACCCTTTTCGCAGAAACCGAAATCTTCGAGAAACAGAATCGGCGTTATCGAAAAGCAGTCGTAGAGTTGGGCGAAATCCATGTTGTTCGGACCGAGTCCCGACATTTCGTATGCCTGACGTCCGGCGTCGGCGCTGCCGGTGTGCGTGAGGCTTTCCGCCATCGTCACGTGCTCGTGCGTGGTCCGGGCGCCGGCGCCGAGCAGGAGCACGGGTTTCTTGCGGAGGTCGCGCGCTCGTTCGGCAGATGTGAGCGCCAGTGCGCCGCCGCCGTCGGAGATGACCGAGCACATGTCTTTGGTCAGCGGCCATGAAATCATCTTCGAGGAGAGCACGTCCCCGATGGTGAGGGGCTCGCGCTTTTGAGCGCCGGGATGCATGGAGGCGTGTTTCCGGATGGATACGGCAACCTGCGCCAACTGCTCCATCGTGGCGCCGTATTCGTGCATGTATCGGGCCGCCGCGAGGGCGTACGTGCTGATGAGGGTGGGACCGTAAGGGCATTCGAACTGCGAATGCCCGATCCTGGAATACAGGTCGGTCACGCCCTCGCCCATAGCAGCCAGGAGTTCATCGTATCCGACGAAGGACCGCATCGAATCGGCCGCCGCGATGACGACAACATCGGCCATGCCGCATTGTATCGCGTTGGCCGCGCTGATGACCATCTGGATGTGCGTTGCGCCGCCGATTTGCATCGACGTCGTGAAGCGGGGCTGCATGCCCATGTACTCGGCGAACATTACGCTGTGCATCAAGATGGTGCGGTTCGCGGTTCCGGCGGTGAGCACCCCGTCCACATCGGCGTTTGTCAGACCACAGTCTTCGAGCGCTCGCCTCGCGGCCTGCGCGTGCAGTTGCATCGGATTCTTATCCGGCACGCTTCCGAGGTTGCTCTCGCCGATGCCGACAATGGCGACCTGCCCGCTCCAATTGCCGCTCATTTCGTATGCCCGCCTCTCATATCCGAATCCCAACGGCAGCAACAATACAATGCGCTGCACAGGGAACTGTGAGCGCGTCTCCCGATTCGTTGTCGCCTGCTTTAGGAGTAGTCCGCCAATCTATCCCGCCTTGGCGGGACCAGGAATACGGGCGATTCCGTCATTGGGGTAGTCGAACCTGTCCGATAATCAAATTTTCTGCCGAAACGCGAGCGGAGGGGCTATACTCAATTACGGAATTCCACGTATTTTGGAGATTCGCGGATTGGAGGACTGCCCCCGAAGCACGCCTCGGCGAATTATCGGACACACTCATAATCAGCCGGTCGCTTGTGCCGGTTTTCTGGAACATGGTAATCGTGAGACGGATTTTATAGTACCATTAATTCGTTCATTTTGTCACGCGCCGCGCTGCTCACAATTCTTCTGGTGGGGACAACTCATGAGCCTGTGGAGACATGCTTCGGATTCATGTATAATCACGGGCACAGTGAAGATGTCCCATAATTCGGGTTGCGAAGTTCCGGTCCGGGACGGCGAGAGGGATCGAATCCTGGTGAAAGGCGCCGTGGGGAGACCTACCGAGCTATGAGTCCCAAAAAATCGGGAACTCGCAATTATTGAGACCGCCCCGTGCGCCCGCAACTATTGGGACAGACTCTCGGGGGCCGGTGATTTCTTCGCCCGACGCCTTTTGTTCGACTGACAAACATGTCTTCGTGAGGGTTGCTATGGCAGGAGACTTTTCGGGTATTGATGTGTTGCGCTCCGCGCGTCGGATGGAAATAAAGTCGAAATCGGTATTCTGCGGGGGCTTCTATCGAGAGATGCCGGCGGCGGTGCTTGGAGGCAGCGCATCCGTCCCCGACCCTCACTTCAACCGCATTTCTTTCCTGAAGACAGAGAGTGTCGATGGCGCGCTGATCAAAGAGTGCACAAGCCAGATGGAAGAGGGAACGCCCGTGTTCATAGACGTTCCTCATCCGGTTCCGGCCAGCGTATTCGATTTGCTCGTTCAGAACGGCTTCAATTTCACGGGAGAGTCGAGAGCGAGCATGTTGTTGATGGACGAAACAGACATCGGGAGGGAGACGAACGCACTGGAGATAGAGCTGGTTAGCAATGCCACGCTAAATATTTTTCTCGACCTTTTCCTGAAGGGTTTCGATACGCCCGGGCACATCATTCCTCTGGCCGTGGAGATGTTTCGAGCTTTGGTTTCGGAGAACTGCGGGCCGGAAAATTCACGGCTTTATCTCGGGCGCTTCCGAGGGGAACCCGTCTCTACGTTGTATCTCTTCTTTGAGGGGGAAGAAGGGGGCGTGAATATGGTGTCCACCAGGGCAGATGTGCGTGGAAAAGGCCTGGCGACCGCGATGGTCGCACGCGCAGTTGCGGACGCGCGGAGCTTGGGGGTGCGGCTGTTGAGTCTCGAGACCCGATGGGGCGGCGCGCCGGAACGGTTGTATGCCAAGCTGGGATTCTCAACGATAGCCCGCCACGAGGTGTTTACGAATGTGCCCGACCTGAAGTACGGCCTTTGAGCGCTGAGCGCGCGAAACGAGGGGGCCGTTATTTTTCGTACACGGTCCGGCCGCCGACAACCGTCATCAGGACCTCTGCGTCCACCACTTCCGCCGCCGGGAGCGTTGTGATATCCCGGTCGAGAATGACAAAGTCGGCGTATTTCCCCGGCTCGATAGTTCCGAGGCGTTTTTCGTCGAACGAGAAATAGGAAGCCTCTGACGTGTACAGCCTGACAGCCTCGTCGAGGGAGAGTCTTTCCTCGGGACCGAATTCTTTTCCCGAACCCGTGAGGCGCAACACCGCGTCACGTATTCCGACGAGCGGCGCCGCCGGCGCCACGGGGGAATCGGAAGCGCCAGCCACCCGGATTCCGTGGTTCATGAGTGAGCGATATGGGTAAAGGCGGTGGCCCCGGTCGGCGCCGAAGGCTTCGAGGAAGCCGTCGCCGACATGGGAGAAGAACATTGGCTGGCTGGACACGAGAATATTCATGTTCGCCGCGCGCAGAATCTGGTCATCCGTAATGTTGCCGCAATGTTCGATGCGGTGCCGAAGCGGATTCTCGCTCGTCGGACCGAGAACATGTTCAAACGCATCCAGGACGATTTGAATGGCGGCGTCGCCCTGAGCGTGTATGGCAATCTGGTACCCGGCATTGTGGAACCGCTCGATTTTCGCGAATGTGTCTTCCCGTGTCGAGAGGAAGATGCCGGTTTCGTCGCTGTTGGCATACGGGCGGGAGACCGCCGCGGTCCGGTTGCTCATGCCGCCGTCCATGAACATCTTCACCGGGCCCACTCTTACCATGGGTGTTCCGTATCCGCACGTGACGCCCGCCTCCAGGAGAGCGGGCGCGGAAAAGTCGATGACCATGGCATACACGCGCACGTTCAATCGGTCCCGCCGGTCCATCTCCTGGTACAGGTGAAGCGTTTGCGGCAGTACGTAGGCTTCGTGGAGACTTGTGATTCCCGCGCGGTTGTAATGGGTGACAGCGGTCTGGATGGTCTGCATTTTCTGTTCGAGGGACCAGGCGCTGAAATGCTGGAAGAAAATCGCCTGCACCTGATTCATGAGCGCGGACTCTTCCAATATTCCGTTCGGCTCTCCGGAGCGCGGGTCGCGTCGAATAGAGCCACCCACGGGATCGGGCGTATCCTTTGTGTAATCGAAGCGTTGAAGGGCCGCGGAGTTCGCCACCCCGGCGTGTCCCGAGACCTGAATGATTAGAACCGGGTGTTTCGCGCTGACCTTGTCGAGGTCTTCGCGGGTGATGGGCCGATTTTCCGCGAGATGATAGTGCGCATACCCCCATCCCATCACCCACTCGCCGGGCGGCTTTTTGTCTGCTTCCGCTCGCAGCCTGTCGATGATATCGTCAATGCTTCCGGCGCCTGATGCGGCGCGGCAATCGACCGAACTGACGAGATATCCATAGAAAGAAAGGTGATTGTGAGTGTCGATGAAACCGGGCAGGACCGTTTTGCCGCCCACATCGATAGTCCGGTCGTGTGGATGAGCGCCCGCAAGAATTTCGGCGTTTTGGCCGACAGCCAGAAATTTATCCCATTGAACCGAGAGAGCCGAAGCGCGCGTGTTGTTTTCATCCATCGTGACGATGGTGGCGTTTGTAAGAATGAATCCCATGTACCGTATCCTCCGTTTTGGGAACGCGCAGGCTCCGCTTGATTTGTGCCTATTTCTTCGGCTCGAAAAATTTCTGATAGAGCTCCCACGGCAACGAGAACATGACCTCGTCGTTTCCGAGCTTTCCCCACTTCCTGCTTCCGCCGCAGCCGACGGAAAGGTTCGGCTTTCCCGTCAGCAGCGGCTGAACGGTCATCTCGATGCATGTGGCTCCTATCGCCCCGAGCGTCGCCTCCAAGCGTTCTCCGGTCAGGCTGGTAATATGCCACACGACCTTCATGATTTCGCGGGCGGAACCGATTAGGACGACGACATCCGGTTTCAGGGACATGCGGTCAAGCGGGAAAAAGACGATGAACTTTTTCTTTTCGGGCAATCGCGGAGTGGTATCCAGAAGCTTTCCCGATATCTCCTTTTTTTCCGCATTCCTGATTCTCAGGCCTTTGGCGATTTCGCGGCGAAAGGCGGGAGCGTTTTGTCCGAGGCCGAGCGTGTAGGCCGCCAGACCGCAGGAATAATTGACGTCTTCCGCATAAAAGATATTTCCTTCCCGCGCTTTTGCGACCATGTTGCAATGCGTGGATCGGCGACCGATTTGCGACAACGCGTCGGGCTTCTCGTACAGAATCGCGATTCCGACCTTGTCAACCCGCGGGTGGTTCCAGCCAATCAATTGCTTGAGCGGTTTACTGTTTAGCATTTGTTCCGGTTCCGTTCGGTTGGCAGACCATCGTTGGCCATGCGCCATCCTGTGAGTCGGTCCCACGGCTGCTCATGTTGCCGAAACGCAAGCGCAGGCTGCTGCGAATGTGTCTCACAGTTGCTGACACGGGTTATTGAATCTGTCCCACGCGGTCGCCCGGCGAAGGGGACTGTGAGTCTGTCCGATAATTCGATGTCCTGCGCTTCGGGGACAGTGAATCCGTCCCACGATTGCTCATGCTGCCGAGAAGTTGGCGTAGGGGGCTGTACCCAATTACGGAATCCCCTCTATTTCATCGCTGAGCGGAGTGAAGTCCCGCCAAAGGCGGGATAGATTAACGGACTGCCCCCGAAGCCCGGATTACCGACCGTGGGACACACTCTATTGGGGGACACCATGCGGCATGCTGTCCCCCAATAACCTGGGACAGATTCCCCCGTCGGCAACAGGAGGACTTTGCGGGGCGTCGCCGCTCGTTCTTGCTAATAACGAGCCGTGGCTACCAACTGTTGCGCCGCCTTCTTTCAGATGTTTCTTGCGAATCGGGTGCGAACGCCTGATTCAGTTCTTCTGCGCCGCGTCGCTCCTCCGCACGCTGGTCATCATGTTTGAGCCCGTCCGGATACAGCATCCACAGGAGAAACACTATTATAAAAGGAACGAGGGCCAGCGCCCACAGAGCCGCCACCGAGCCGAAGTATCTCTTCGACGTCGCCTTAATCCACGACCAGTGAAGTATGAGGTGCAGGACCAGCAGCGCCAGCAGGAAGAGGGAAAGATACAAGTGAATATTTGCCCAGTCATGCCGGTGCAGACCCCAAAGGTACTTTTCGTGCGGCGGGACTCCGCCTGTGGGAATTATGAATCCGAGCAGAAAGCCAATAATGCCAATCGCGAAAATTATCACAAACATAATCACGTCTATCAGAAAGTTCAACGTTGTTCGCTCCATGACAAGCTGTTTCTCCACTTCAAGTGTTCGATGTTGGTTTCGGAGGAACCGGTGGCGGAAGAGAGGAGTTCTCGTGGCTCTCTTCTTGAACATCCTGGTCCTTGCGTGAGCCAAGCATAAGTTTACATGTTTTGACAGAACGATTCAAGCGCGTCACCGCCTGCTGCAAAACCGCACAGACCTCGGCGGGGCCTTCTGATAAAAAAGACACAATATATAGAGTTTTTGCTATGTTTTTCTTGCAAAAAACCATATATATGGTATAATGTTGGAAGGCCCTTTTATCAGAAGCGGAGACGTTCCTGCGAACGGGGAGAATGGTGGACTTTGTGCAGATGGCAGGCAGGTTCGGTTTCTTTTTGCTTATCCTTACGCTCCTGATTCAATCTCCCTCCCGGGGTTATTGTTCGGTCAAAAAGGCGATAGAGCCTGGTGTCACCGTTGAATTGGACGAGAAGAGGGAGATTTATGTGACCGCATGTCCTACAAGGGAGTGCGACGCGTCGGAGTGGGCGACCAGACTCCTGGCGGACCCTGACAAGCAGTATCATTTCATGACTGGCGGTTGTCTCCGGCTGCCGTTTCCGGAATTGGTTGAGGAATACCAGCTCGAGGCTATCCGGGCGTTATTCGAAAACGATTCGTACAACGAGTATGCCTGGATACACACGGTTACCTACATCTCGTCGAAGAGGGAGGGCGGTGAGACGCTGTGGAGTATCAGCAAATGGTTCACCGGAGACCCGCGCAACTATACGAAAATCGAGAAATATAATCAGATGTCTCGACGCGCGAATCTGTACAAGGGAACGGTTGTCAAGATTCCCGTCGACTTGCTGTCTCCTGCGTTCAAGGAGCCAATCGTGGCGGAGCTCGCGGCGCGCAGAGCTTTGCAATCGTTCGCTGCCCAGTCCAGGCGCTTGAATGCGGACTTGATTCTCAAGTCCGATTCGCGCGGATACTACGCATCATATCGCATGAAAAGGGGTGACACGATATACTCGAAAGTTGTCATGAAGTACACGGACCGTGTGACGGCGGATGACGTGCTGGATGCGGCGAAGCTGATTTGTGAACGAAGCGCAATCAGCAATCCGCGAAAGCTGAAAGCTGGGGACGAGGTTAAGATTCCACTCGATTTGCTGTCACCGATGTATCTGCCGCCCACGCATCCCCGCCGGCAGGAGTACGAACGGTTTCAGGAGGAAGCCGGGAAGTATTCCAATCCGATTCAGACAGCGGACCTCATGGGAGTCATTGTGATTCTCGACCCGGGCCATGGCGGGAACGACCCGGGCGCAGTAAAGAAACTGGGGAAGGGGATCGTATATGAGGACGAGGTCGTGTACGACATCATGTGTCGAATCAAGCGGCGCCTCGAGTCGACCACTTTGGCGATGGTTATTCCGACCCTTATCGACAAGAGCAATGGGTACGAACCCAGAGATTTGCAGTACTTTCCGGATGATTCGGACGAATACCTGCTCACCAATCCCGAGTATCGGAACCATGATGCAAGGGTGTCGGCGAATCTTCGGTGGTATCTCGCGAACTCGATCTACCGAAGGGTTGTAGCCGAAGGCGCCGACCCCGACAAAGTTGTCTTCGTCAGCCTGCATGCGGACATGCTTCATCCCTCTGCGAGGGGAACAATGATTTACATACCGGGCGCCTACTACTGCAGGGGCAACGGTGGCAAATCCGGGTCGGTCTACACCACGGTTTCGGAAGTGAGGGAGAAACAATACGTGGAGATATCGTACAAAGACAGGGCACGGTCAGAAGGGCTCTCGGGCGACCTCGCGGGTCATTTAATCAAATCACTGAAGAGACGCAGCATAGAGGTTCATTCCGAGAAACCGGTCCGGAATCACGTTGTTCGGCACAGGCGCGCCTGGGTCCCGGCGGCAATCCGGCATAATATAGTTCCGACAAAGATACTTATCGAGGTCGCAAACATGAACAATCCGGAGGACTGCAAACTTCTTTGCGACCCGGGTTTCAGGGAAAAATATGCGGCAGCGTTCGTAAGCGCGCTGAAAGAATATTACAGCAACTGATTGTCAACGCGACGCGGCTGCGGGTGTGTGGGGCGGTAAATGTCCGGAGTGCAGATTCCGGACGATTTGCTCGACTGAAGAAAGGATTTCGGTTATCGTCTTTTCGGCTGCAGTCGCGATTGCTCCGACCGTATCTTCCATCTTTTGACCGGTAACCGGTTCGGCGTGCCCTGCGATGTCGGTCCACAGGACGGTTCCGTCCCTCCGAAGAAGCTCTGCCTTTACCTCCACCTTCCCGAACAGCCCCTCCGGCGCGGCGAGTTCTTCGAATGAAAGGATTGTGCCCGTCAGCACGAAATCCGCATCGATTGCCGCCGCTCCCATAATAACGCGGTTGAACAGTCGGGATTCGTTCGCTCGCGCGAAGAGGCGGTATGAAAGCATCTCGGCGGGCAGCGCGGCCCATTTCTCGTAGGAGTAGTATCCGACCTGATTGCTTTCGGAACGCCAGATAATTTTCTTCCTGATATAGAGCGGTTTCGAGTCGAAATTCGCAACGGCGAGGGTGTGAGGAAAGACATGGTCCCTGTCAGCGATTTGGGAGGCGTCCGAAAACCCGAGGACATAGTAGTTCGTGGGAGGTATGCTCGCGCATGACGCGGGCGCCATGGCGAGAAACACCATGAAAGCGGCGATAAGGTTTTGTCGCGAACTAGTGGGCACCGGCGCCGGCCTCCTGTGGACTGATGACCTGCTTTTCGGGTTGCCGCGTTCTATAGAGGAGCCGCCATGGCTCGTCCGCGATGGTTTCGCTGAAATCCCGCGTGTTCGCGCTTGTCGCTTTGAGATTATCGATTGTGATGGCGATATCGCCCGTGTTCTCGGCGATAACCTTTTCCACTCGTTCGGCTGCCTCACGCGCCTGAACCGCCGCCGCACGAACATCTTTTATGAGGGCGTCGACATCATCGCGGTTTTCAACGACAAGCGCGTCAAGAGAGGCGGCAAGCGAATCGAGTCGTTCCGAGGCCGAGCGGAAGCTCTCGACGCTGCGCCGAATATCCTCCCGGTTTTCCTGTACCAGCGACCTGAGATGGGCGAGCGTTTGCCGTATGTTTTCCCGGTTCTCCTCCGCGAAAATCTGATCGACATCGGTCAGAAGCTTCTCCATGCTATTTCCGATTATGTCGATTCGTTCCCGCAATTCCACCAGGTCTTCCGTCAGGATTTTTTCATTGATGATGACCAGCGCCGCGTCCACCCGTTCGACCGCCGATTGCGTTCGTGCGAGGATATCGTTGAGCGTGGCGATTTCGCGAGCAGGTATTTCGGTGCCCGGCGGGAGCAGCGGAGCATCCCGGGAACCGGTCGATATTTCGAGATAGTATTCTCCGAGGAAACCGATGGTGTTGATGAAAACCTCGGAATCGGTCTTGATTGGGGTTTCCGCTTGAATGTCCACGGTAAACTGAATTCGGGAACTGTCCATCGGCGCAACGCTCACCTCCCGCACCTTGCCGACCTGCATACCCCCATACCTGACGACTGTCCCCGGATTGATACCGCCTGCGAATCGGAGCGAGGTCGTGTATGTTTGTGTTGGCTGACCGATTTTCAGCCCGAGGATTGCAATGATGAATCCGCCCAAAATCAGCAGACTCACGACAATTACGAGTCCAACCTTCACCTCGTCGGCCCTGTACGCCATCTTGTCTCTCTCCTTCAGGCCAGAATCCCGTCGAGATAATCCCTCGCGCCCCCTCCGTCGCCGTGCGGCGCTCCCTCGAGAAATTGTTTCACGCGTTCATCGGCGCATTCTCGCATCTCGTCGGGGGCGCCGATAAAGAGGATTTTTCCCTGGTCAAACATGGTAATACGGTCGGCGATCCGAAAAGCGCTTTTGATTTCGTGTGTTACGACCACCATGGTGATATCGAAAGCGCGCTTCAGCTTCAGGATCAACTCGTCGATGTCGGCCGATACCCGCGGGTCGAGACCCGCCGACGGCTCGTCGAAGAAAAGAATCTCCGGGTCCATCGCCATCGCGCGAGCCAGGCCCGCCCTCTTTTTCATGCCGCCGCTGAGCTGGGACGGGAGGAGATGTTCCGAGCCGGAGAGTCCGACCAACTCGAGCTTGATTCTCACCATAATATTAATTACCGACTCGTCCAGTTGTGTGTGCTCACGAAGAGGAAGCGCGACGTTGTCGGCGACGGTCATCGAGTTGAACAGGGCTGCGCCCTGGAACAGGACCCCGAACTTCTTGCGAAGCCTGCCGAGGTCTTCGGGATGCGCTTTCGCGACATCGAGGTCATCGACAAATATCTCACCCGCCGTAGGCCGATGCAATCCGATCAGACATCGCAGAAAGGTGCTTTTGCCGCATCCGCTCCCGCCCAGAACGACCATGGTTTCTTGCGGGAAGACATCGAGCGATATATGGTCCAGAACCACTTTGTCGCCATAATGAGCGGCCAGGTCTCGCACGCAGATTTTGGGGTTGCGGTTCCCGTTCTCCGTTGCGGGGCCGGTCGATGCTCCTGATTCCGTTTGCCGCATGGTCCTCCAATCAGAGGGCGAAGTAAAAAAAGAGCGTGAACGCAAGGTCCGCGATGATGATAAACGTTACCGAGCGGACAACCGCCGTGGTAGTCGCCTTTCCGACCCCTTCTGCCCCGCCGGTAACCGAAAAGCCATAATGGCATCCCACCAACGCGATGATTATCCCAAAAGCGACACTCTTGATGAGTCCGGTTAAGATATCCTTCATCACCAGGAAATCGACGGTGTACGTGTAATATTGGTGGGCATTCAGCCCAAGGTTCAAGGTCGAGGCCAGGAATCCGCCGAGAATTCCCACGATATCGGCAATCATCGTCAGGCACGGTTGCATCAACATCATAGCGAGAAACTTTGGGACAACGAGGAATTTTATTGGATTGAGGGCCATCGTTTCGAGAGCGTCGACTTCCTCCGACACCACCATTGTGCCTATTTCGGCAGTGAAGGCCGACCCGCTCCTGCCGGCCATGATGACCGCGGCAATGAGCGGGCCCAACTCCCGGGTCATGCCGACTCCCACCAGGGGAGGCACATATCGAACGGCGCCGAAATTCTCGAGCTGATACGCGGACTGCATAGCTATGATGGCGCCCACGAGAGCGCAAATGAAACAGATAATCGGTATGGAGTCGAACCCGACAATGACCATGTGGCGGACGACACTTTTCCATCTGATGCCCCTGCCGGAGAACGGCGCCACGAAGGTCCAATCCAGGGCTTGGGCGGTCAGATAGCCGAACCGCCTTGCCCGCCGGGCGGCATCGAGTGTGCGGCTGCCGACATGGCCGAGAAACGACGTTATCATACGGTTTAGCCCTTCAGCGCTTCGGACTCGGTCGGGAATATTTCAAAAACCTGTTGAAGTCGCGCGAGATGGAAGACTTCGTACACGCGGTCGTTCAACCCGACGAGCCTGAATTTACCCCCGAATTTCCTGCTGCGTTGTAGTCCTTCCACCAGGGTGGCAACACCGGAACTGTCGATGTATGTGACACCGGAAAGATTCATGACTATAGGAGAGAGTCCTCTCTTGATGGCGTCGAGAATCGCCTCGCGCAGCTTTGGCGAAGAATAAAGGTCTACGTCGCCGCTCGCCTCAATTACCACCCCGTTCTTGGATTGTCGGGTATTAACTTCCATCCTGTTTCTCCCGGGGTTGAATATACTTTGTCATGTGAATTTCTGTTCCCACCTCGTGGGAGCAATCATATTCCACTTCGTCCATTATGCTGCGAATCATATGAACGCCCAAGCCTCCCGGTTTCACGGTATCAGGGTCGGGCTGCCGAACTCGGGCGAGGTCTATTTTCTCTCCGAAGTCCCGGATGCTGATGGTAATCTTATCAGCTTCCAGCCTGCAGGTTATTTGCACCTGTCCTTCCGGATTCCCCTTGTAACTGTGGCGAATGATGTTCGAACAGGCTTCGTCGACGGCGAGACACACCTTGTCTCGCTCTTTCAGCGAAAAACCCGCCAATTGACAAATCTCGGCGATCATGCACCGAATGACTTTCAGCAGTCTGGGCGCCGCCGGAATTGTAAGCGTCAATATTTCCATCGGTCTGAGACCAGGTCCCGCGGTTTACTGCCGGGATTCACCCTTGAGCGCCCGGATCGCCTCCGCATAATCGGGAGCGGAGAAAACGGACGAACCGGCCACAAGAATGTTGGCTCCCGCATCGACCACCCGGGACGCGTTTTCTCGAGTGATTCCGCCATCAACCTGAATATCGACATCGTTGCCCACAAGCTCGCGTGCGTGAACGATTTTCTTGAGCATCTGGGGAATGAATTTCTGTCCGCTGAATCCGGGATTCACTGACATGACGAGGAGCATATCGAGGTCATCGACCAGATACATCACGTTATCGACAGGGGTCGATGGGTTCAGGGAAGCCCCCGCCTTCACGCCGGCATCTTTCGTTTGATGAATGATCTTATGAAGATGCGGGCACGTCTCGACATGCACCGTCAGAATATCCGCGCCGGCCGCAACGAAATCTTCAATGTATTCCTCGGGGTTCATGATCATGAGATGCACATCCAACGGTATTTTTGCAACCGCCTTTATTGCCTTGACGACGATCGGACCGAACGTTATGTTCGGCACGAAGTGGCCGTCCATGATGTCGAGATGCAGCATGTCGGCGCCGGCCTTCTGGACGGCGTCCACCTCCTCGCCGAGGCGAGTGAAATCTGCGGAGAGAATTGACGGGGCAACAAGCGCCTTCACTGGATTATCCTTTCTGTCTCCAACCTGCCATCAAGATACACCCTCACCGTACACTGAACCGTATAACCGAAAACAACCCTGATACTGGCGCCCGGCTCATCCACTTCGTTATAGATAGTCCGCGCGCCTTCAGGATCGGCGACCTCGATCTTCACGGATTTCGACCAGAATCCATAGGGAACCTGGTAAAGAAAAACCGCGAATTTCCGCTCTAAATGACTCCCTTCTCCGTGAAGTACGCTCGTCACGAGCGAAACGGTCGCCCCTTCCGCTATCGGCGAACCCGGCGCCGGAGCCTGATCCAGGACCATACCCGGCAAGCGCTTGAGATCGACCGTGGTAGCGACATCTCCCACCCCGATTCCCATCCTGTCGAGAAGCTTCTCCGCCTTTTCGAGGGAGGTCCCCACAAGTTCCGGCATTCTGTATTCTCTCGGACGAGGGCCAAGGCTCAGAAGCATATCCACGGAGGTTTCCCGGTCAACCTGCCGATCGGGACCGGGCGACTGAGCCAGGATGAGATTCTCTTCGCCCGGATGATGCATTTTTGAAATTCGGCCCACCCGCAGGCCTGCTCTGTTCAACTCGACCCGCGCTGCGCGCAGCGACGTGCCGACAAGGTTTGGAACCACCGAGACCCTGCTGCCAAGGCTTATGACCACGGAGACGGGACTTCCTTCTTTCACGACAGTTCCCGGAAGCGGGTCCTGTGAGAGAATGTTGTTTTCGGGTATGACCGAACTGTTCCTCGAGGCGGCTTTTCGAAGTTCCAAACCGCGTTCGCTCAAAAGATCGAGCGCCTCCACAACGCTCTTGTTCACGATGTTGGGGACGGTGACTTTATCGCCCCGCTTGATGACGACATTGAGAGACGCCAATCCGAACAGTGCGGCCGAGGCCAGGAACACGGAAATTCCGGCAATGAGCCGGGGCAGCGGAGATTCCAGGAACCGCCTGATTGGGCGTGGTCTCAAGGTGTCTTGCATTGTCATCATTATATTAAATTCGTTTTAGCCTCGCAATGAAAAATCCGTCCATGTTCTCATCGCCCGGCATAATCCGGATGAAACCCTCGTCTGTAAGATATCGCTTCAGCCGGTATGGCACAGTCGTGTCTTGTCTGAAATCGTCGTGGTCATGGAGAAACCGTCTGACCACGGCGTCGTTCTCCCGCTTTGTGATCGTACAGGTGCAGTAGAGCAAGATACCGCTGGCTCTGACGCACTTGGCGGCCTGATGCAGTATTTGAGCCTGGAGGCGCGAGAGCTCTTCGATTTGACCGGCGCGCAAGCGCCATTTCAAATCGATGCGTCTGCGCGTCACCCCGAGTCCGGAACAGGGAGCGTCCACAATCACTCTGTCCATATCCGGATATATCTCGGCGATGCACGCTGTCGCATCTTCCTTGCGCGCCTCGATTATCGCAACTCCCAATCGTCGTGTGTTTTCTTGGATAAGCGCCAGTTTGTGGTCATGTATGTCGAGCGCATAAATCTTACCGGTGTTGTTCATTAACGCGGCCAAATGGGTGGCCTTCCCCCCGGGTCCGGCGCAGACATCGAGTATTTGCTGGCCCGGCATCGCCTCCAAGCAATGAACCGCAAGCATGGAACTGGCATCCTGGAGATAGAAGAGACCTTCCTTATGGCTTTCGAGTTTCCAGGGAGCGGAGACATTTTGAAACTCGATCCCCTCATCCGTATGATCGAGCGGTCGGGCGCTCGCCCCCTCGTTGTACAGCCGTTCGAGCAGCATTTCTCTCGATGTTCGCAACGTGTTCACCCGCGCAGTAAGCGGGGGAATGAGGTTGTTTTGCGCCATTATTTCGATTGCATGCTCCTTCCCCCATTCTTGCACGAGCAGCTCGACGAGCCACGGCGGATGAGAATATTTGACCGCCATATTCGGAATGGTTTCGGTATCGAGTTTACTTAAAGCCTCGAAAATGGCTTGTTTCCGTGCGTTCCTGAGAACCGCATTAACGAGACCGGCGGTCCCCGCATGCCCGTATTTCTTCGCCAGCTTCACAGACTCATCAACGGCTGCGGATTTCGGGACCTTGTCAAGGAACAGAATTTGGAACAACCCGAGGCGGAGAATGTTTCGTATCCATGCAGTGAAGTTATCGAGGGAGGTGGCGCTGAGTCGCTCCAGCGCCCAGTCAATTGTTCCCCGGTATCTGAGCGTGCCCGCGACAAGCTGATAGACGAACGCTCTTTCGCGTTCAAGAGACGGAGACGTTGCGACCGTTTGGTCAAGCAACAGTTTCGGAAAAGAAAAATATTTCTCGGTGCGCCTCAATATTTTCAGCGCTTGTTCTCGCGCCTGATCAACCTTCTGTCGCGACATGGATTATCAACGGGCGATTATGGAATCAAGCGTGAAGGTTCCCGCCCCGGTCCTTCGCCCCGAACCGGTCGCCCGCTCCGAGCCTGTGGCCGCGCAAAAATTCCGAGGCGCTCATTTTTTTCCCACCCGAAAGCTGCATCTCCTGAATCTCAATTACACCGCTGCCCGCCCGCACGAGCAAGCGTTCATTCGCAGTGCTGAGGATTTCGCCGGGCTGTCCCGCCCCCGGAGGGGTGCCGCACGGTTTTACCTTCCATATCTTCAACAATTCTCCGCGCAGGAAAGTTCGGCAGCCTGGAGCCGGGTCCATCGCCCGCACGTGATTATGTATTTCCCGTGGCTCCCGAGACCAGTCTATACGCGTATCCTGTTTTTCGATTTTTTTTGTGAAGGTGGCGTCGGCCTCATCTTGCGGGCTGGGAATAAGCTCTCCCGATTCCAATTCGTCGAGCGTACGAACAACGAGCTCCGCCCCTTTTTCAGCGAGCTTGTCATGCAGCGAGCCCGTAGTGTCGTCCATCGAGATTTCGACCGATTCCTGCAGAAGGATGTCGCCGCTGTCCACTCCTTCATCGAGCAGCATCGTCGTGACGCCGGTCTGCCTCTCGCCTGCCATGATGGCGGATTGGATCGGCGTGGGCCCCCGATATCTGGGCAACAGCGACGGGTGCACGTTGACGCAGCCGAACCGCGGGAGACCAAGGAACTCCGTTTTCAAGATTTGTCCGTATGCCACAACGACGGCTGCGTCGGGCGAAAGGTGACGGATATCCTGCAGCGCCGAAGGAGAGTTCGGTTTTTCAGGCTGCATTACGCAAAGTCCCATCTCGTTCGCAAGAGGTTTGACAGGCGGGGGAGAACGTCGCATTCTCCTGCCCCGCGGCCGGTCGGGCTGTGTGAGCACGGCCAGAATCTGATGACGGGAGTGAAAGAGAGCCCTGAGGGAAGGCACTGCGAAGACCGGAGTTCCCAAGAATAGCACTCTCACAGCCGCCTCGCTACATCAGGCCGGGAATTTTGAGGTTCAGGCCTCCGGCTATCTTGGACATTTCCGACGATGCAAGCTCCTCTGCCTTTCGCAGCGCCTCGTTGACGGCGGCAAGCGTCAGGTCCTGCAACATTTCGATATCGTTTGGGTCGATGACGTCCGGAGATATTTCAATCGATTGAATCTCGCGTTTCCCGTTTGCGACAACCTTCACCATTCCACCGCCCGTAGAAGCCTCAACGGTTTGCTTGGCCAGTTCCTCCTGAAGCTTGGCCATTTTGTCCTGTAACTGCCGAGCTTGCTTCAGTATGCGTCCCATATCAACCATATTGGCAATCGCTCCTTCCCGCGTTCAAGTCCGCTGGTCACTCACAGCAACGATGCGACCTTGAAAAAGTTCGAGAGTTCTTTGAATGACAGGATTTTCCAGAACCTTTTGCATCCGCGCCTCTTTGGCTTCCTCGGCCTTGATAAGCTCTTTTTCCTCGGTGGAGGCCTGTTTTCGGACTGACTGGTCGGCAGCATTCTCCTCAAGAATAAAATTTATTTTCAGCGGTTTGTTTGCAACGGCCTTCAGGGTCTCCTCCAAGAGCATCCTCATTTCCTTTTGCTCCAGATGGGTCTTATTGTATTTGCTTTGGGCATCGAAAGCCACGAGCATTTCGCCGTTTTCAATTCCCACAAAACGGCCGCGGCTGAGAAAGGAATAGGTTGACATCCTTTGCTCGCGGATTTCGCGAAGCAGCTCGCGCCAGAGCCTCAACTGCTGCTCATCCTCATCCCCGCCGGCTGCGAACGGCCCGTTTTCGATGTCGGGTGGCGGTTCTTCTTGGTTATAATCGTCCACCAGGGGTTCGGCCACCGTTGGGTCACCGCCAATCTCGTTTCGACTTGGTTCCGATTTCGTCTGCGGCTTCTTCGGGGAGTGTCCCAATCTCTTCTCGATTGCGCCGAGCTTGGACAATACGCTTTCTATTGAGATTTCGGTTCCGACCCGTGATATTCTCAGCAGAAGCATTTCCAGCGCGATGCGGGGAGAAGGCATCTGGCGGAACCGGCTTTCAAGCTCAGAGAGGTCGCGGATGATTTTGATAAGGTCGGCTTGTTGGAATCGGGCGCTTAGTTCTCTGAGCGCCGCAATCTCTTCATCGGCGAGGTCGATGAGGCCCTCGCCTCCATCGATGCCCGCCATAAAGAGATTTCGGAAGTAGGAGGTAAGCTCTTTGAGGAACTGTGCTATGTCCTTTCCTCTCTCGACGACCTCATCAATTGTCTTCAATATGAGCAAAGAATCTCCGTCGCAAATCGCCGAGGCGACCGTGCGATATACGTCAAACCCTACGGTTCCGAGCATTGCATGCACGTCGCCGAGCGCTATTTCCTTGTCGCTGAACGAAACCAACTGGTCAAGTATGCTAAGCGCGTCCCGCATGCTGCCGTCCGTTGAGCGTGCAATCGCAAACAGTGCCGGCTCATCGATGCGAATCTCTTCCGTTTCCACAATCTCCTTCAGGCGGCCGGCGATCTGCCGGGATGTGAGCCGGCGGAAATCGAAACGCTGGCACCGTGAAAGCACCGTAGTCGGAATCTTGTGAGCCTCGGTCGTCGCAAGGACAAATTTCACATGCGCCGGCGGCTCTTCGAGCGTCTTCAAAAACGCGTTGAAGGCGGCGGCTGAAAGCATGTGGACTTCGTCAATGATGTAAACCTTGTATGGCAGGTAAGCCGGGGCGATCTTGACATTTTCCCGGATCGACCGGATGTCGTCGACGGTGTTGTTCGAAGCGCCGTCGATCTCGATCACGTCGATCGAACGACCCTGCGATATTTCCTGACACACGTCACAATTCCCGCAGGGTTCGGCGTCTGTCGATTTCGGGCAGGTGAGCGCCATGGAGAAAATACGGGCAGTCGTTGTTTTCCCGATGCCTCGCGGGCCCACAAAAAGGTAGGCGTGTGCGATTCTGCCCGCCCGAATCGAGTTGAGAAGCGTCGTCGTTATGTGGTCCTGCCCGGCGACGTCTTTGAATCTTTTCGGCCGCCACTTTCGGGCCAGTACGATGTAGGACACTGTCGTCTTCTCCGCCCCGTGCTCCGCGTGGTGAAAAACCGAATTTGGATAGGCTCGTGCACCCGCCCTCGATCTCCTTCACAGAGCGCTTGCCGAACCGCCGGCTCAGACCAGGTATCGCTCCGGCACACCGGATTGTTGCTTACCGCTGCTCCCTTCCGGGCCTGACGGAGTTGGGCAATATCCGGTTGCGGAGGGCCCGACCATCAACGCCGACAAAATTCGGGGCTGGCCCCTGTTCCGTGAAACCTCAAACGGGAATTCGACCTCGCTAAAGCGGGTTGCGAGTACAGGGCACCGCTAACTCCCCGTCTAGCACGAGCCAAAAGCATTTCTAAAAAGGGAGAAGACCTTCTCCCGGGATTACACCTGCTGCCACGATGCCGCCACAGGGTGCAGCGAATCCGTCCCACGATTGCTCATGTTGCCCGAAAAGTGACAAAAGCGGGATTGTGAGACGGTCCGATAATCGCTTGCAAAGGGGTTGCTCCCCCCCCCGAGCAGTGAACCGCCATATGAGATTATCGGACACGCTCACTGTGCCCAATGACGGAAATCCCCTTTTCAAGAAACCTTCTCAGCGATTGCGCTATCGGAGCAGGGATGTATCTTTTGCGGAGAGGGAGGGATTTGAACCCCCGAGGCGGGTTTTAGCCCGCCTAGCCGATTTCGAGTCGGCCGCTTTCAACCAGGCTCAGCCACCTCTCCGAAGGCGAACAACGCGGGAACGCCGAACCAACGATGCCATTATAACATCTTTTCGCAAAGATTCAACTCTATCGAAAGATGTCCAAAGTGTTTGGACTATCCCCCAATTCGCGTGCCGAACGGCCGGGAACACGGGATAGTCTATCTGTCCCGCGACTCGTCATGCGGTTTGTCCGCTGCGGGGAGATTGTACCTGTCTTCAAGGCGCGCATTTTGCTGAAGCGCTGGCGCACGGGGTTATGAGTGTGTCTTGCGACCGACAGCCCACGAAGCGGAAAAGCGGCGATTTGTCAGGAAAAAGCAACCGCTTTGGAGCGCAGGAACCGTATGAGGGCCGAATGGCCGCGACTATGCGTAGGAATGCAATCCGCTGATGATGAAATTTACGCCGAAATACGTGAATATCACGGCGACAAAGCCGACAAGCGAACAGAAAGCGTTGAAGGTGTTGATGTCCTTTATGCCGAACCTGCCCGAGACGTATTTGAAATGGATCATTATCGCATATATGATCCAAGTGATGAGCGACCATGTCTCCTTCGGGTCCCAACTCCAGTAGGTGCCCCATGCCTCGTTTGCCCACACTGCGCCGGTAATGATTCCGACTCCGAGAAAGAGGAAGCCGAAGCGGACAGCCTCGTAATTGAACGACTGCAGAATGCGAATGAATTCTCCCGGCGTCCCTTCCCTCGACACGTCGGCATGGCCACGCGCCTTCAATATGAGATACACGACGCTCACGCCGGCGGAGATTGCAAATGCGGCGTACCCCACGAAACAGGTGAGCACATGATAAAACAGCCAATTGCTTTGCAAAGCCGGCACCAGACCTTCGATCGTGCTGTCGAAGAACGATGCGGCGGCAAGAGCCGTCACTGCCAGAATGGCCGCGAAAATGCCAACGATGCGAACCTTGTATATGAGTTCGAGCATCAGGTAGACAAACGCTATAGCCCATGCGAACAGGATGAGCGATTCGTACATGTTGCTGAACGGGGGCCTTTGGGCGTCTCTCCAGCGGATCAGAATTGCTGTTGTGATCAACGCCAAGCCGATAAAAAGAATGGCGGATGCGATGCGGCCCAGTATGTTGCTCAACCGTTCTCTTTTTGCCAGGTTGTTGGCAGCGTATACGAACGACGCGCAAAGAAAGGTGAGGAACGAAAAGTTTACAAGTGTTCCGCTCATCTGGCTGTTCTCCCGTGTTCTACCGTGCCGCGAGAGTAGGGGAGACCTCCGCCGACGCTCGAGGCTTCCCCCTTTTTCTTAACAACGGATTTATATAAAATATAATGACCATGCCAAGAATCTGCATCGAAAACCCCGCATACACAAGAGGCACGCCCGGGTCCTTTTTCACCTGCAGTCCGCTCCATGCGAGATTCTCCGAATCATACGAAGATTGGTAAAAGGTGTAGCCGTCGTATCGCAGAGGATCATTCACCCCGATCTTTTTTTGGGCAACGACGATTCCATTTTTGACGACCTGAAGCACGCTGTAGTAACCTTTTGGCCGTTCTTCCCGGACGTAAACCATCCGATAGCCCTCGATATCGACTGGGGTCCTCTCCCAGAGGACGAGATTCCTCTCTGAGCCGTCCTCGTCAATCGAGATTTCGACCGCCGGACGACCGACTCCCTCGGGCCGGTTCACCAGCTTGTTCTCCATATTGGCGTTTTCAAAGAACCTGTCGATCACGAGCCGGTGCGGGATTCCAGCAATTTTGATTGGCTCTGCAATTTTCGCCTGAACCGTCTCGACAAGTACTCCATCGCGGAAGTGGGCGACAACGGGATTTCCTTCAGAAGGTTTGACAGCGAGGACATAATCTCTCGCATCTCCGAGGCGGTCGTCCCTCAGAAATCGTATAGAAAACGGCTCGCTGGAGGCTGTATGGACTTCCGGAAACTTTGAGAAAAGCCAGCGCTCCTTCGACCCGGTCGGACCGGTCAGCCTGATTTGCAGCGCCGGATTTCGGGGAACGTCGGACCTCGAAGCGATATCGCGGGTTGCCACATCGATGACGAAGTCGGGAACGTACCGGAGAACCTCCACGGTGTAGTCGGCGCCTTCGATCCGGAAACTTGCGCCCACTTCAGCTTCATAGACCTGTCGAATGTTCTTCTCCGGAATCCGTACTTCTAATCGATTGAGGACCTTTGAAAGTGAGCGCGCCCTGTTCAAAATTTCTTCGAGAGATGTTTCCCCTTGCAACTCGGAATATCCTACGGCGATCCCTTCATCTTCAAACACGAACGGGCGGGCCATTTGAGACAGCGCAAAACCTCTTTTTTCTGTCGCCGGCCCGACGATTCGGAATTCGGCGGCGCGGATTCCGGTTTGCTCCGGCCCCTCGGTGAGCGCGGTCTCGAGAGCGGCGTCGGAATAAATTCGGCCGACATGCGCCAGGTCGACGGCCCTTGGCTTTAAGCCTAATAAAGACAGGGGTTTAAACCATTTCCGAGTGGACAGGGGAACACTGGTTCCCTCCTCAATCTTGTGTCTTTGTTGTTTGCCGGACTTCGCATCGAACACGATGAGGCTGCCGGCGCGCTCTTCATACACTTCAAAAATGAAATCTTCGAGACGGACGTGGAAATGCAGGCGGTCGGTCTTGCGGTCCGCCCGGTTAACGAGTATTTCGTCGGTCGTCTGTCCCTCTGCAATTCTCATGAACCCTTTCATGCCGAAAAAGGCGCCTGTAAGGGCCCCGATAAGTATGAGCAGCAGACCGAGGTGGGTGGCTATCGCCCCGATACGATTCCACCGAAGTTTGAACCGGCTGACTGTGCAGGCAAAGGTATTGAGGCCAAGGAGAATGAGCAGGAGAATGAAGCGGGAATCATGGTAAATGTCGTAGAATCCGAGAAAGCGGAATATCCGGTCCCACGTTGGGCCATAGATTTGGACATACTGATTCGGGTCCGGGGCATTTTGTTGAATGACGGTGCCGATAATGGACGGGATGAGGAGAAGGACGAAAAGGACGACCGTCAATTTGACGGAAGTAAAAAATTTCCAGATTTTCCTTATAAGTTCGCTCATTAATGCAACCATTTTATTATAGCACATTGAGTTGGCAGGGGGAAAGTTAGAGAGTCTGCCCGCCAGCCGGAACATCGCGCCGGATCATCGAAAAGCCTTCCCCCGAAGGCTCCGCGACAACCCATTCGAATTTTTTGCCGGCGCGTCTCTCTTCCTCCCGACGCTCAGCACAACAATAATATTGCAACCGAAACCCTGCAACCGCAAGCACAACCTGTGATCTCACCCGTGACCAACTTATGGACCGTGACCGGCGGAACATAAGGGAAAGATACGAAAACAACAGGGGGGACTTCCTCTCACAGCCGGAAAGGTTGCTATCTCTCTCTTGTTACGATGTAATCACACAGAGCGGTCATCGAGTTCTTGTGCTCCGAATCGGGAAAAACCTCCAGCGCCCGTTTTGCCCGTGAACTGAAATCGCGGGCTGCGTCGAGACAGTATTCATCCGCCCCGTTGGAACGGATGCTCTCGCACAACCATTTTTTGTCGTCCTCGTCGAGGTTGCGTTCCCGGAGTATTCGCCTGACCCGCTCATTGTCGCTCTTGTCTGTCCTCTTTAACAAGCATATCGTAGGCAGCGTCGCTTTTCCGTCGCCAATATCGCAAAGTATGGGTTTGCCGAGCTTTTCTTGGTCGGCGATGAAATCCAGCAAGTCGTCCACAATTTGAAAGGCCATGCCGAAATTGTAGCCGAATCCCCGCATCGCCTTCACCGCTTCACGGGATCCCGATATGATTTGGACCGGCATCGCGCATACAGCCCCCATCAGCGAACTCGTTTTACGACGGATCACGCTGTAGTAGTCGTCCTCGCTTATCACACCCTCGGACCGTGTCGTAATTTGGTGGAGTTCACCTTCGGACATGTCCTTAATGGCGCTCATCATTGTCTGCATCACATCTGTGTTGCGGTATTCACTGAGAATATGCAATGCCTGAGCGATAATATAGTCTCCGAGAAGTACGGCGACCTTATCGTGCCAGCGGGCGTTGACGGACGCGACCCCTCGTCGCACGGTAGCCCCGTCTACAACGTCATCATGGATGAGGCTGGCAAAATGTGTCATTTCGCTCGCAACGGCAACATCAATGAGCTCCGAACCTTTCTCTTGGTCCACGGACATGCCCGCCAGCAATGCAAGGGCGGGCCGGATTTGCTTTCCCTCGACGACAGTCTTCTCAAATCCGATTCCTCTAATAAGGTCGAAGGCGTCACGGAGTTGTTTTAACAGGCCTTCCTTAACCGATTTCAACTCATTTGAGATAGGTCGGTAAATATTGGAAAGGCCCAAGTTTTGTGAAACCTGCATGAACTGTCTCCGGTTCTCATCACGGTCCGGCCGCGGAGTTTAACTCCCCCGCCCGCGCGCTCCTCTCATAATACTGGTGCGGATTAGCCCAGATATGTTAGCACATACGAACGAGATGCGTCAACGAAAAGGCCGCTCCTTATCTGCTGACCATGTGGATCGCTCTTTTGTGCAGTCCTTCCACAGCCTCATGGATACTTTCGGAAAGGGTGGGATGAGCGTGGATCATCTTTCCGATTTGGTCGACTGTGACGCCTGCGTGCACCGCCAGCACCAGTTCGTGAATGATGTCAGTCGCCTCGGGACCTACTATGCTGACACCGAGCACCTCTTCAGTTTTCTTGTCCGCGACGACTTTTACGAATCCTGTGGTTTCTCCCATTATCATCGCTTTCCCGAGGGCGGTGAACTGAAACTTGCTGGTAGCCACCTCGTGACCGGCCTCTTTGGCCTCGTCCTCTTTTAGGCCGACGCTCGCGACTTCAGGACGCGTGTACACACAGCCGGGCACGGCCTGGTAGGAAAACTTCTGCGATTCGCCGAGCGCATTGGCGACGGCCACCGTCCCCTGCGCACTGGCAACGTGTGCAAGCATCACCGTTCCGAGTACGTCGCCAACCGCATAGACGCCCGGGATATTCGTTTCCATTTTCTCATTGACCCTTATCGCGCCCTTTTCGGCGCATTCGACGCCGACGTCTTCGAGCCCAATCCCCTGCGACACGACCGAACGACCCACGGCGACCAATGCTTTTTCGGCGTCGACAGACTCGCCCGACTCGATTTTGGCTGTGACCTTGCCGTCGGAAACATCCATTTCCGTTATCTTTGTGTTGGTCATGATGTTTATGCCTCGGCGCTTGAATTGACTTTTCAGCACGAGGGAAACCTCTTTCTCGGCATTCGGAAGCAATTGGGGCAGGAACTCCACGATCGTCACCTCAGCCCCAAAGTCCCGAAACATGCTCGCGAATTCGCAACCTACGTAGCCCGCCCCGATTATGAGGATCGATTTGGGAATTTCGGTCAGTTCGAGCGCTTCGTCACTCGTGATGACGTTTACCCCGTCTACCTTGAACATCTCGGGTTTCATAACCTGCGAGCCGGTCGCAATGATTATTTTCTCGCATTCCCCCCGCGCCTGGCCTTGCGGAAGAGTCACGCCCACCCGGCCGGCACCAAGCAATTTGCCTTCACCGCGAACAAATTCTATCTTGTGAGCCTTCAAGAGGCTATGAACTCCCGAAACCAGCCTCTGGACGATTGCGCCTTTCCGTTCAAAGGTCTTGGCATAGTTGAGCTTTACGCCGCTCACCTCTATCCCGAACTGCTGCGCCTCCCGGATTCTGGACAGCAATTCTGCCGTTGACAGAAGGGCCTTTGTGGGAATGCATCCCCTCAGGAGGCAAGTCCCCCCGACCTCGTCTCTCTCCACGAGCGCAACACGCGCGCCCAGTTGGGCGGCCCTGATCGCGGCAACGTAGCCGCCGGGACCACCCCCAATAATACCGACATCAAACTTTTCCATTTTTTATCTCTAACCTTTTCTCGTTGGGAACTGAAGGCTTATGGTGGTAAATGTCTACTATCAGAATAGCACGAAAAACGGCGATAATCTAACACAGGCGAACCTCTAAGTCAAACCGGGGGCGAAGAGATTTTTTCACCGTTCCCGCAGCGCAAGAGCCTTCAAATCCTGCCGGCCTGTCCATCCCTGAGCTGCGATAACCGTTAATGTTACCGACACTTCCCGACAGTTCTTCGATTGTGCTGCGCGAACAGGAGAACCTTCCCGCAATTGCACATTATGGGAAAAACTCGGCGTAGGGAGGCTGTGCGTCTTTCCGATTAATTGCCGGCGAAAGGGGCTGTCCCAAGAATTACGGACGCGAAACGTCGTAGGTTCGGGACTGGAAGACTGTCCGATCGTCACGTTTTCTGTCGAAACGCGAGCGGAGGGGCTTTCCCCAATTACGGAACCCCCGTTTTTTAGGGACTCGCAGATTGGCGGACTGCCCCCGAATCAGACCTCGGCGAATTATCGCGCACATTCACTGTCCCCTGAGCGGGGAACCGCCACATGAAATTATCGCATACATTAACAGCCCAACAGCCCGACATTTGGACCGGTCACCAATAATTGTGCGAAAAATTCAACACGCCCGTTTACACTTTCTGACACATTTTGACATACTAAAGCAGATATTTGCCCTTCCAGCCATTGCTAAAACCCTGCAGAATAGCTTGATAAACAGTTTGCAGGAATTCGTGAAAAAATCCGGAACCGTTTTTGGAGCAGCGAGGAAGTCTCATGTCTGAAGGAATCATATTGGTAGTAGAAGACGATGCCGTAGTGAGAAAACTAATTGTCCGCGCCCTGGAGGAAGAACATTATGCCGTCGTCCAAGCTTCAACGGGGCATGAGATCATTCGGATACTGGAGAGCCAACCGGTCTCTCTTGTGCTTACCGACAGAAAGATGCCTTGGATGGATGGTGATTGGGTGCTGAGCTACGTCCGCACGAATTATCCGAAGATTCCCGTAGTGTTCATCACGGGTTATCCGCATAAAAACAGCGAATTCAAGCCCGATGCCCTTTTGGTGAAACCATTCGCCAAGGAAAGACTGTTAGAGGTAGTCCATGGTCTTGTCCGGAAGTCTCATTGACTTTGAAATGGCTTGCTTCTCTCTTTGACATCATCCCTTGTCGATCAGTTCGAGTATTATCGGCCTGGTGTCAAGGTACGCATACCGCCGAAGGCCTTGTCCGCTTTGAATCACATCGATTCCCCGTTTCCGGAAGTGTTCCATCCTTTCGTCGAAGTCTGAGACGTAAATGCCGAGGTGGTGAATGCCCTCGCCATTCTGCTCCAAAAAGTCCACGTGTGCGGAGCGGCCCTCCTTGATTTCAATCAGTTCGAGCTGTATCGGTCCCAGCTGAAGGAAGGCGAGTTTCCCTTTTATCTTTTCTTCCGTTCCGTCGGCCAGGGTTGCCGGCGCCTCGCCCTCGATGACTGTGAACGCGCCTTTCCCAAAAAAGTTCTCATAGTACCCGATGCTCTCGCCGACATCCCGGACAACTACCCCTATCTGATCGATGTGGTCGAAGAGGGGAGGACCGGCTCCGCTGGATTGATTCGTCATGAAGGTTGTCTCCTTTCAATTTCGGCTGTATGCATTTGTTGTTTCCTCAACAGGAATCTCATTATACGGTGTGTCTTCGGGTATTGCAACGGAACAAACTTGCCAAATCCCGAAACATGAGATTATTATGAATCAAATCAATTTTCAAATTTCCGGCGAAAATTGCCAACGGAGGACAAACACATGAACAAGCGCGCGTGGCTTTTGCCGATGGCTTTGGCTCTGCTCATATTCTTCTCGGCGGGCGCCGTCTCGGCAGAGGTTACTCGAATCGACGTATCAGGCCGGGCACTCAATGCGCAACCGTTGTATGGGCCCGAAGGCATCGCGCTGGCGCCTGACGGAAACCTCTATTGCGGAGAGCATAACGGCAAGATACGCCGATTGAATCCCGACGGAACCGCCGAGCTTTTTGCCGATTTGAACGATTTGCCCGGAGAACGGGATGAGACGATCAGCGCAATCGGAATCGCGGTCGACGGAGCTGGCGACATTTATGTTGCGACTCTGGATTTCAACGGCGGCTCCGTGCTGAAGGTCGTCGGACCGGAGAAGCCCGAAGCGGGCAAGGTCAGTTTGTATCGCCGAGGAATCGGCATGGCGAACTTTATTTTGATCGATGACGAAAACGGAATCATGTACGTCTCCAATTCCAGCATGTTTTCCGGCAGCGTGTTCAGGTTCGACATGAGGGATAAGACGCTGATCGGAACAGCCGCTGACCCGGAAAAGGAGCTCCTCGGCAGGTTTCGATACGCGAACGGGCTGGCGCTGGGTCCCGAGAAGAAGTGGCTGTACGTCGCGGAGACGACGAAGGGACAGATAACAAAGGTAAACCTTGCTACGAAACAAAAAGAGCGGTTCGCGAAACCCGGCGGTTGGATGGACGGGCTGGCCTTCGACCCGCAGCGGCGTTTGTTCTTCGCCTGTGACAACAAGGGGGGGAAAATTGTTGCGATCGGTCTCTCGGGACAGTCAAAGGGAGAGGCCTGTCTCACCGGAAGGGAAGGCCAGTGCGCACCCGCCTCGCTCGTCTTCAGCGGGCCGGACACGATTGTATTCACGGACCTTTGGAAAGCAAGCATGTGGGATGCGCTGTTCGGGAAACCCCGGTATCACTCATATGTCTATGAAATTTCAGTCAATGAGATACTGGAATGAGACACACAATTTCTTGGACACAGCCCCCCGGCACTGTGAACCTGTTCCACGGTTAAGTCATCCGTGCTGGAGGTCCACCGACCTATGAAACGCCAAAATACGGGCGATTCCGTAATTGGATACAGCGTGACTGTCCGATCATGGCGTGCGAAGGGGGCTGTCCCAAGAATTACGGACACGAAGTCCCGCGCCTCGCGGGATAGATTCGGGACCGTCCCCTGAGCAGAGGACCGCCATCAGTACTGTCCGGCTAAGATGTTGTAGAGTCCGTACAAATTCTACCGCATCAATATCTTATGCATCAATTGGCACTTTTTGATTTGATAATGATAATCGATGCCCAAGCCATAATTTGATTCGAAGAGGTGGTCGATAATCTTTGAATTCTGCCATTCATAAAGCATACAGAATTTCAGCCGGACAGTATGGGACCGCCATATTAAATTATCGGACACACTCACAGCTTCCTGCGCTCGCGTTTTGGCTGCATGAGCAATCGTGGGACACATTCACTGTCTCCGAAGCGGACGTCCATCTGCTCGGATTGGCGAACCGTCTCCGAAGCTCGGAGCGCCGAATTGTCGGACAGATTCATTCACTCCTGCCACGGAATCTCGATCTCCAGGAGCGGAGCATGTTGTTGCGCGCCGAAGACGTCGCTGTCGCCCGCTGTGCCCGAGCTAACCGACCGGGCGATCGTCGCCTTTATTGCGCGCGCCTGGTCAAATAAGCAGAAGTTCAACACTTTCTCAACGGGGATACGATACAGTTCGGCGAAAAGCTCCCGCGAGAACACGCCACTGTTTTTCACCCGTTCATATATTTGCTCGTCCTTGAAAATAATGTCGAAGGTGAGTTCGAAAGGACCGGCGTTCTTGCTTCTGATAACGCGGGCCAGTTCAGATATCTTTTTGGTTTTGCTCATATCATTCCTCTGTGCAGCCGTGTGTTGACGTGGTGTGGTTCCTTCAATCCCTCACTCTTTTTCACTTCAGCCAAAGCCCGAGACGCGGCCCTGATTTTTAGACTTCCACTATCTCCATTGGAAACAACCGACAGGGGTCCTCTTCCTCAAGAAGGTGATAAACATTGAACTCATAAACAGGACCTGCCGGAATATCGAGCGGCGAGAAGGGAAACGCGAGGTTTCCGGCGGTTGAAACCCGTCCCGGGAATCCGTAGTGGAGCATAATAGTATGCGCGAAACCGCACACCCCTGTCGCCAGTCCCTGGGTCCGAGCAATTGCTTCAATGACGACGCCCAGCTCGTGCGAGCCGGAGTCGGCGCGGACCTCCAGGTCGCGCATGACGCCGTCTCGACCATAGACGTGAAAAAACAGTTTGTAGGAATCGTCTTGCTCCTTGAATTTTCGTGCCACCTGCATCTTCGCCTCGGCGACGAGTTCCTCGACGCGCTGAACGGTCCCGGGGTCACGGACGCCGGCGATGCAGATGGTGCGATACCCCACCCGTTTCGACCCCTCGAGCTTGATTCTATAGGCGTTCTCCGGGACATATCGGCTGCCGGATACTTTGACCGCGCGCTCGTTATGCTGTTCGAACTTCACGGCGGAGAGATCCACATGTCCCCCCGGACCATACAGTCGCAGGGGATCGGATTTTTCATACAGGCTGTGCGCCGCAACGGATGTGGTTGTGCATATTCTATCAGGATTGAGGGGCTCCACGAGAAAATGGTCCCTTCTCAATGTGCCCATCATGGAATCGCTTCCGCTGCCGGGCTCCGCCGCAATAGCCGCGCATTCGAGAATTTTCGCCATGTGAAGCGAGAGCCCCTTGTCAAAGCCGTTCATGAAAGGGATAGCGGCAAACATGCTGGGGTCGTTAGACCGTCCTGCAACAACCACTTGTGCGTCAGCCTCCAACGCCTTAATAAAAGGCTCCACGCCCATCTGACCCACGATGCGAACGCTCGCGTCAACCTCGGTCTCGGTGAGCTCGGGGACCGGCCCCAACGGAGAGACTTTCCCCTCGCGAATTTTTTTCTTGATAGTTTCTTTCTCTATCTCGGCATGGATCACGGCCATGCGAAAATGCAACCCCAACTTTTCGGCCATGTTCCGAATTACCATTAACGTGGCTTGAAGGTGCAGCTCCGCCCCGGCAAAGCCGGCCGAACCAATAACGAGAGGTATATGCGCCGAGCAGGCAGCCTCCAGAAGCGGACCGACATCGCTCGAGAGCATCTCGAAAAACGCCGACTCGCCGCTCCCGGCTCCCGTGCCAGGCTCGATACCGAGGTAGTATGGGCCGCCATCGGTCGAGCCGCCGTCGACAGCGATTACGTCGGGGTTTCCTTTCATTCCCTCTTCCAGAGAAGCCTGCGGATAGCCGTACCCCAGGATTGCGGTCGGCGAAAACACTCTGATTTCGTCCATTGTGATTGCCCCCCATTGAAGTCATCCGACTCACACGCGCTTACATATTATACACGCAATCAAGGATTGCTAAAAAAATAGGGACAGACCCCATTTTTTTCCCGAGCTTTCACTGGGTAGCTCGACCGCTCCTTAAGGGGCAATCAGCGACGGAGCGAATTTGCTTCAATCCTTTGATAATACAGGCTTTATTGCGGTCCGCCTACAAAATGGCTTACTTTGGAGCACGACGTGCCAGGCAAAGGTGAAAGGGAGTAGAAAAAATAGGGTCTGTCCCTATTTTTTCTACTTGCAATCGGGGTAGGGGTGTGATAGAAGGATGAATGTTTCCATTACCCGCCCTCTTCCAGCGTTTTAACCTCGTGCAAATATCAGGCGATGCGGAGATATTTTCGGCATGAAGAGGATTTATTACGGATGGTGGATAGTAGCGGCCACCAACATCATCTGCATGCTCGGGTTCGGGACGTGGCTTTATTGCTTCGGCGTGTTCTTTAAGCCGATGATGAGCGAATTCGGTTGGACCCGGGCGATGACCGCTCTCGCGTATTCGTTTCGAGGAATTCAGGGAGGCTTTGCCGCGCCGATAGTGGGGTGGGCGGTGGATAAATACGGCCCGAGGAACGTCGTCTTCGTCGGAGGAGTAATTTCCGGTTTGGGCTTTGTTCTCATGTGCACCATCCGCTCGCTTTGGGGGTTCTATCTGATCTACGGGATTCTGCTTTCGGTCGGAATGAGCGCGATGCTGTACGTTCCGGCGATGACCGCGATAGCGAACTGGTTCGTCCGCATGCGTTCGCGTGCTCTTTCGCTGCTGGCGGTCGGAGCGGGCATCGGCGGGTTTGTGTGTGCGCCCATTGCGGCAGTGCTTATCACGCGGTTCGGATGGCGCGCATCATTTGTCATCATCGGGGTGACCATCTGGATTGTTGTTCTGCCGCTCTCGCTGTTGCTAAAGAGGAGACCGGAAGACATTGGTCTCAAGCCCGACGGAGAACCGGCCGAGGATAACGCCAGCGGAGACCGGACAACAGCGGCAGCGGATAAGAAGAAAGAATCAAAGGCGCCCGCCCCGTCCGAAACAGACTGGACACTCAGGCAGGCAATGGCGTCGAGGACCTATTGGATACTGGCTTTTGCGTTTTTTCTGGCGGCGATGACTCACGCGACAGTCACCGTTCACGCGGTTCCCACATTCACGGATGCGGGGATAATGGCAGAAAAAGCCGCGTTCAGCATCGGGCTCGCGACTCTTTTCAGTATTATCGGACGGCTGGCGTTCGGGTATCTCGGCGATTTTTTCACCAAGCGCTATTTGTTCATGATAACGTACTCGATAGAGGCCTGCGGAGTGCTCGTTTTGATGAACGCGAATGATATGGTCTCGCTCTATCTCTTCGCGGTTCTTTTCGGGATCGGCTTCGGGGGAACCATTCCGCTGAATCCGGCTATTCGCGGTGAGTATTTTGGCCGCGCCGCATTCGGCAAGATTCAGGGCTCGATGGCGCCGATTATGATGATGGGCAGCGTGCTCGGCCCGCCGTTCGTCGGCCACGTGTTTGATATCAGCGGTTCGTACAAGGGCGGCTATTTGATCATCGCGCTCCTCCAGTTCGGCGCCGCGCTCACGATATTTTTTGCCAGGCCTGCGAGAACTTCGTTGAAAGGGATTGGCTGAAAAGCCAACCCTGGAGCCCCGCGCACAGGCGGATGGAGACTGTCTCACGATTACCAAGGGCGGGGATTGTCCCCGATTTACGGGCACGAAGTGCCGTAGAATCGGGACTGTCCCCGAAGCGAACAACCTTCACCATGAATCGTGGGACACTCTCGTTGCCCTCTTTTCAGGGAGCGTGCGTACGCTCATTTCTCGGGTAAACCAACGGGTCCGTCTTTTCTCCAAACAAACTTCAGTGTGCGCCCTCGAGCGTTTCAACTCCGCGCAGAGAGATATTTTCGGTACTCGCTCAGGTTGTAAATCGCCTTGGCCGCTTCGTCGAACGTAGGGAATGTTGCAAGTCCCTCGTCTGCGTATTTTCTCTGCGCTTCCCGTCTTATCAACTCGCCTTCCACGGAGACCGCATCTCCGAGAACCAGGAACAACGGTTTCTTCAGTTCTCTCGCCCCCTCGACGGTCATCCGCATAATCATATCCAGAAAGATTCTTTCGCGCCTGAGCGCCCACTCGACCCGCTGCAGGTAGATGAGCGCATCGATGTTCGGGTCGTCGCGGAGAAGCTCGATCATGCGTTTGAAGTGGTCGGGATTGATGAGCACGCTGAATATGTCAAGAGGATTCTTCACACTTTGGCCATGCACCGGAACAAACTCGCCAAGTCCCCGTATGGTCTCTTCCGAGAGTTGGGGCACTTTCAAGCCGGCTCGTTCGGCGGCGTCGGTCATCGTCACGCTTCCCCCGCCGGCCCCGCCGACGATTGCGACGTTGGCGCCGCGGGGCGGCTTGAGATGAAGCAAAGCGACAACGGTGGCGGCGAGTTCTTCCAGGGAATGAACGGAAATTATTCCCGTTTGCTTGCATAGGGCGCGCCAGAGTTCCCGGGAACCGGCTATCGCGGCGGTGTGCGAACTGACGGCGCGCGAGCCGCCTTCGGTTTGTCCGCCCTTCCAGACGACGAACGGCTTTTTGAGAGTGAGTTCCTTCGCGATTTCGAAAAACGCGCGCCCGTCTCGCAAGCCTTCAATGTATGAGCCTATGATGCGGGTGCTTTCGTCTTCGGCCAGATATTTCAGGAAATCATGACACTGGAGGTCGCTGGCGTTTCCGTAGCTGATCACTTTGCTGAATGTGATCCCCCTCGGGTTTCCGACTTCAATGAAATGTCCCGCAAGTTGGCCGCTCTGCGACACAAAGCCGACGGGTCCGGTCTCGGCGGGGAAGTCCTTGACCCATGCGATACCGGCCTCGGGGCAATAGACACCCATGCAGTTGGGGCCTACGATGCGGACATTCCCCTCCTTCGCAATCCTCGCGATTTCCTGCTCCAGTCGCGCTCGCTCGTCTAACCCGGTTTCCGTGAACCCGGCGGTGAAGATGTGCACGAACTTGACACGCTTTTTGATGCAGTCTTCCATCACCTTCAACGCGGCCGAGGCGGGAATGCTGAAAATCGCCAGGTCAACATCATCGGGAATATCGCAAACGCTTTTGCATGCCTTCAGGCCGAGAACCGTTTCCGCCTTCGGGTGCACGGGATAGACCTTACCCCGATAATTTTGGCGGACGAGGCCTTCGATAAATGTTTTTCCTCCCCATCGAAACGGGTCGCCGTCGGGCGATGCGCCGACGACCGCGATTGTTTTCGGGTAAAACAACCGGTCCAGCTCACGATTTGCTTCCGATGTCATCTACAGCGCCTCCAAACTCTCGGCGGGCGTGCGCGAACATGCGCCACACATTCCCATCGGAAATTGTCCCGCCCGAAATTGAATTTTTTCGCACAATTCGTTGCTTCGCTGGAGTCGCGCCGGCCGCTCAACATGCGCTCTTCTTCTCTGGGATGGAGCGAGAGTCCGACCGGAGCCCAAGGAATGAGGCTCATTCAGCAAATTACTGTCATTTATGAGCCATGGCTTCGAAAACGAGTATATCAACATAGGTGGAAATGTGTCAACGCAGGACGGTGGACAGAGGGACTGAGTAGCGCGGCGGCGAAAAGAGCGCTGTGTCCGCGCGGGCCTTCAAAAAACAAGCCCGTCATCAAGATTTTCTCATTTTGTCTTTCGGTCACATCGATGCAAACCTGTTTTTTTCACGTGCAGCAATCGTTTCGACGTTTCTTTTGAGCGGGCGCCTGATATAATCGTGCAGTCCGCGTACGAACACGTTTTATTTCATAAACCCGACAGGAGGATTCGCCAATCATGAAAGCGGCAGTGCTTGTTGATGCGCATAATATGGTCGTAGAGGACGCGCCGGAGCCGAAGGCTGGCGACGGCGAGGTTGTTTTGAAAGTTCACAGGTGCGGCATTTGCGGAACCGATGTCGAGTTCTACGAAACGGGAGCATTCAATCCGAAACAGATTCTCGGCCACGAATGCAGCGGCGTCATCGAAGAGATTGGTCCCGGCGTCACCGGATGGGCCGTCGGCGAGCGGGTGACGGTGAACGACCTTTTCTCGTGCGGCCAATGCGGATACTGCAGTCGCGGTCTTGAAAGCATATGCGCGAACTTCGCCAACCTCGGCATCCATTGGCCAGGCGCATTTGCGGAGTATACGAAAGTCCCGCAACGCTCCCTGTTCAAACTTCCGGAGGAAGTTTCTACGGAACACGGCGCGCTGGTCCCGACGCTTGCGGTTGGGCATCACGTTTTTCGAAGAGCATCCGTGAATGCCGACACGCCGACTCTTGTGATTGGGGCGGGGCCGGTCGGCCTGGCAGCGCTTGCGGCTCTCAAGATAGCGGGAGTGCGCGAGGTGGTCGTTTCGGACATGAATCCGATCAGCAGAGGAGCGGCGACGAAGCTGGGCGCCTCGGCCGTCGTCGACCCCACAGAGGAAGACTTGCCTGCGCGGGCGGAATCCTTGTTCGGTTCTGCGCCGCGCGTTGTATTTGAGTGCGTCGGCAGACCCGAAACGATTCACCAATCCCTGGACGTCGTGGACCGAGGCGGCGAAGTTGTGGTTGTGGGCAACTGTCTCGAAGAAATAACGCTTCATCCGATCACATGGATATTGAAAGAGATAACCATAAAGGCTTCACAGGGCACATCAAGCGGCGACTTTGCGGCGACGATCGGCTGGGTGGCGGACCGGAAGCTCGACCCCTCGGTTTTCATCACGCGTACCGTGGCGCTGGTGGACTTGCCGGAAACCATGGAGGATTTGACCCGGCGCAAGAACGACATTAAAATAATGGTACGGATTTGAATCTGTCCCGCGGTTCGGTTCCGCGGTTGGGGGCGGTGAAGGTGTCCCATGATTCATGGTGGAAGTTGGTTCGCTTCGGGGACAGTCCCTATTCTACGAATCCCCAAAAAACCGGGTATTCCGTAAACAGTGACAGTCCCCTACGCTGGCGTTTCGACGGGAAACGTAATTATCGGACAGTCTCACACTGCCGCTTCACTCATTTTTCGGCAACATGAGCAATCGTGGGACGGATTCATTTAGGCGGTTTCATTGATGTATCAACAGGAGACAGATCATGGAAAACAATCGCGTGAGTATCCCAACGCGGGCGTGGTTCGGAGACGAGATGCTCGAACTGCAGTTTCCGCAGGGGTGGGAAATTAACGTTTGTCGGATGGAGGGACACGGGACGAAGCCGATCGGGTTCGATGAAATTCGGGCGGCCATGGAGAATCCCATAGGAACACCGCCGCTCTCGCAGATCGCAAAGGGGAAGAAGAGAGTCGCCATCCTGTTCGATGATTTCACCCGTCCGACCCGGGCGGCCGATGTTATTCCGCCATTGCTCGATATACTTGCGAAAGCGGGGATCGGGCCGGAACAGATTCGGTTCATCTCAGCGCTGGGAACGCACCGGCCGATGACCCGCAACGAGTGCGCGTGCAAACTGGGCGACGATGTCGTGGTGAACTATCCGGTTTACAACCACAACGCATACGAGCATTTGGTGGACTTGGGCAAATCCAGCAAGGGGACGCCCATCTTCGTGAATCGCGAGTACCACTCCTGTGACTTGAAGATCGGGATCGGATGCGTCATTCCCCATGTCGACGCCGGTTTCAGCGGCGGCTTGAAAATCGTGTTACCCGGTGTGATGGGGATGGAGACCATCAATTACAATCACATGAAGGCGACACCGCGCAACCCCGATGGCTCGATATCCGAGTTCACCTTCGGCAAGGTCTACGGAAACTCTCTCCGCGAGGACTGCCATGAGATCGTGAAGAAGGTCGGGCTGGATTTCAAAGTCGATGTGATTGTGAACGAGGTGCGGGAAACCGTGAAGATTTATGCGGGTGATGGATTCGAGTCGTTCTATGAAGGGGTGAAATTCGGAAAGAAATTCTACGCCACGAACCCGTTTCTGGGGGCGGACATCACGGTATCGAACACGTATCCGATTGAGGATGAAGCGGGCAAGGGGCTGTGGCCGTGTTACCTGTCGACAAGGGAAGGCGGCGACGTGGTGATGCTCAGCTACACGCCCGACGGCCAGATTCACCACTATGGGAATACGCGTTTCGGGAGCGATTACGGTGGCGCGCAGTTCGCGATGGCCCGAAAGTTGCCCCAATCGGCGTACAATCGCACATTCATTGTCAACCCGTACCACGCAAAGATGGATACGGAATATTTCGGTCCGATGGACCGATCTCTCGTGTTCAAAACCTGGGAAGCCGCGGTGGAGCAACTGAAGGGTGAGTACGGGGCCGGCGCGAGGGTGGCCGTTTATCCCTATGCTTCCATCCAGTGCCCGCCGTTTCCGGAAGACTTGTGAGGTGGGAGATCGGACAGGGACTCTGTCCCACGCTTGCACATATCGGCGAGAACGGAGCGAAGGGTCTGTCCCGTGATTCATGGCGAAGGTTGTTTGCTTCTGGGACAGTCCCGATTCTACGGCGCTTCGCGCCCGTAAATCTGGTACAGACCCCTTCGCCTGGCAATCATGGTACAGTCTCCGAAGGGGGCTTTGAGTGTGCCTCTCGATTCATGGTGAAGGCTGTTCGCTTCGGGGACAGTGAGTGTGTCTCACGATTCGGGATACCCTGCTTTGGGGGCAGTCCGCCAATCTATCCCGCCTTTGGCGGGACTTCACTCCGCTCACCGATGAAATAGAGGGGATTCCGTAATTGGGTACAGCCCCCAAAGCTTGTTGTTCGGCAAAATGTGCAACGTGAGACAGTTTCACAGTCCCGATTCTACGACCTCGACAAGCGCGGTCCGTAAATCCGGGACAGTCCCCTGCGCTGGCTTCTCGGCAAGATGACAATCGTGGGTTTTTGGGAAACAGCATGCCGCATGGTGTCCCCCAATAACGTGCATAACGAAGGCGTGAGGCAGATGCGCAGGAGTCGCCGCCGAAACAAAAGAAAGAAAATTGCGAGCCCGGTCCGGATGAAACGGCCGGGCTCGTTTTTTCAGGCTCATTGGCAGGAACTATGAAGATGTTTGTGCCGCAACAAACTCGTTGTAACGAATCAGCTTTCCCATCGCGCTGATGGCGCGCTCGAGCGTATCAAAGACGGCAATACCTCGCCGGATGTACCACTCCCGATATCTTCTTCTTGTTTCTTCGATATCCATCGTGGCGCTGTCGGTGGTTGGCTCGGGCATGGTAACGATGAATTGTTTCCCGCTGGCGTCGCGGACCGATGGGATGACCTCGGCGGTCTCCTCCACAAACGCCGGCAGGTACGCGCTCACTTCGTGCTGAACGATGACCGCGTCAATGCGGTTGCTCGACGCCACCGCTTCGAGTATGGACGTGACCGTGGGAAGCAGAAATATGGGAGGACCCGTGTCGAGAGGATTTCGCACGCTGTTTCCGCTTGCGGGCAAGCATGCGCGAATCGCCTGTTGCACGTTTTCTTCGAATTCCGGAACCAACAGGCCCGCCGGGTCCAGCGCGTCCGACGCGGCGACGGTTATCGCTCCTCCCCCACTGACCACGGACATACGTTTGCCCCGGAACCTCCCGAGGCAAAGCGAGGCCACGATAAGGTCGATCATCTCGTCGATTCCCACGACCGGAATCGCTCCCGTCTGACGGAAGAATCCCCTCCATATCTCCCTGCTGCCTCCGAGGGACGCCGTGTGGCTCTCGACTGCGCGACCGCCCAAGCCAGTGAGGCCGCCCTTCCAGATGAAAACGGGTTTCTTGAGGACCGTTTGTTTGGCGACATCGAGGAACCGGCGGCCGTCCCTCACGCCCTCGACATACGCGCCCACCATCCGGGTCTGTTCATCTGTTGCGAAATACGAAAGGTAATCGCACTCATTCAGATCGCAGGCGTTACCGTAGCTGACCGCTTTGCTGAACCGTATCCCCAACCCCAAGGCTTTCCGCACCAGGAACGACGTGAACCCGCCGCTTTGAGAAAGGATGCCGACGGGTCCGCTCTCCTTCGGGAAATCGGGACCGGGCAAAACGGTCAGGGCGCTCTCCGGGCTGTAGATTCCGAAACAATTCGGGCCGACAATCCGCATACCGTTCTCGCGGGCGATCTCGGCTATCTGCTGCTCCCATGCCGCGCCGTCGGCGGAACCCGACTCGGTGAAGCCGGCGGTAAGAATCTGTACGGTGCGCACCCCCTTCTGCGCGCAATCGGCAACCGTTTCCACCACATAGGGAGCGGCGACCGCAATAATTGCCATCTCGACATCTTCCGAAATGTCTTGGACACGCGAGTACGCCTGCTCGCCGTCAATTTCGGTCGCGTTCCGGTTCACAGCAAAGAGGCGCCCGTCGTAGCATCTGTCCTTCAGAGCAAAATAGGTGCGACCCCCGAACTTTGTCGGATCATTGGACGCGCCTATCACGGCTATCGACCTGGGATTGAAAAGTGGTTGAAAATCGTTACGAACCATCAAGACGTTCTCTCCTCATCATGACATGCTTTCAAACGGGATTGGAATGGAAAACAAGACTCCCACCGTTAGAGGGTATCCGAGGGAGGCACTCTAGTCAAGGATAAAGCTTCTTTCGTTTCGGGAGACAGACCCCGAAAACCCCCAAAATCGGTTGGCCAGTTACATTTCCCTGCCCGCTGGCAATTCATTGATTTTTGGCAGGCGGATTTCCGAAAGGATGCGCCAGTCCTTTCCATCCGTCGACGACCGGACGACCAGCCGGCACTTCGTCGAAGCGAAATGCCAGGGTGACGA